>JBKQWE010000138.1:0-11265 GCA_052139675.1 Candidatus Brocadiia bacterium | reverse complement strand
CCGGCATCCGCCGCCGGCGCCTGCAGGTTCACGCTCGTGCCCGGCTCAATCCCCGGGATCGTGTAGTCCGTCGTGCCGCTGTGCCCCGTGCTCGAGCCGATGCCCAGCCCCGCCGGCGGCGTGGATTGCACGGTCAGCACATTGCCGGTCTGCGTGTACTGCGCCACCGCGGTTGTGTCGGCGGTCATCGCGAACGAAATGGACTTCTGCCCGCTGGTCTCCGGCGCGCCGTTCACCGTCCACTGCGAGAAGGCATACCCGGTCGGGTCCGTCGCCGGGGCCACGAGGTTCACGCTCGTTCCCTGCAGGATCGCGAGGACCGCGTAATTCGTCGTCCCGGCGTCGCCGGTACTCGAACCGATGCTTACACCGGTCGGCGGCGTGGACTGCACCGTCAGCGTGTAGTTCGGGATGTATCCGGCCACCGCGGTTGTGGGCTCCGTCTTCACGAACGAAATGGTCTTGAGGCCGGCTGTCTGGGCCGTTCCGTTCACCGTCCACCCCTCGAAGGTGTACCCGGCCGGGTCGGTCGCCGGGGCCTGCAGGTTGATGTTCGTCGGGCACTCGGCACCGGGAATCGTGTAGTTCGTCGGGTAGCCTTCGCCCATCGTGGAGCCGATGGTCACCCCGGTCAGCGGCGTGGACTGCACGGTCAGCGTGCTGTGCAGCCAGAGGAAGTACGAGTCGTACGTCGCACCCCAGCTATTTTCAGTCGCCGGGTTGGTGTCCTCGTTTTCCTCGAAAGCCTGCTGGATTTGCGTATCATAGGCGTCGAAGTTGTTCCACATCCGCAGCAGCCAGACCTCGGTGCTCGTGTTGGTGTCGAGCGTTACGTTTGCCCCGCCGCCGGCGGGCTTGACGACGATGGTGCCTGTGCTCCCGTTCCAGGTCGCGCTCACGATCGTGCCGTTCAAGGGGCTGGGGTATGAGCCGCCGTTCCACCATACCACCGACGGCCAGGCGGCGGAGGCCACCGAGGTCAACGAGTTCGGGATGCAGCCGGCGACCTGTGTGACCGTACCGCTGGCCGGGTAGGCCGAAACGGACATTCCCGGCAACAGACTGGAAGGATTGAAATAATACTGTATCGTCCCCAGCCCCGACGAGGGAGTCCAACTGGTCTTGGCGTCATGGACCAAAGTAGTGATGTCCGATTCGTTGAAAACCACTCCATGCTCGAACGCGTTGACGATGCACTGGGTGTCCACCCAGTAGTACCCGTTGTTGGGATGGACGCTATCCCACGTCTTGGTATCGCCTATCCCCCAATCGCCGTAAAGAGCATTCTGCCCTTCGTTCGCGACGAAATCCCACGACCCGGCCGGCTCCCAGTAGTCCCAGATCAAGTCTCCGGCGCCGTCCAGGCCGGGGGTGTATTTGTCCTCGATCGTCATCCGGTAGTTCTTCAGGTAGGCGAACCATTTGCTCGCGCGGAGCTGATATTCCGGATTGCCCGTTGCGTCCCACATCGCGAGCAGCCACAGGGCGACCTCGTCGTTCTTGTTCGTCGGGTGCGACATTCCATTATTGATACCCTGAGCGATCCATGTGGGGCCATACTCGTTGGCGGAGGTGTAGGAATTCTGGCCGGGCGAGTCCGGCCACTGGGTCGTCGGGCTGACACTGGTATTCGTCAGCGGGTTGGTGATCCAGGTCGTGTAGCCGTGGGCTGGGTCCATTCCCTCCGGCAGGACCACATCCGTCATCCCGCCGGGGTAGTAGGCAGGATCTGTATCTCGCCAGCCGCCACGCCACACCCACTTCTGGTAGAGCGTCTCGGCCAGGGCGAGGTAGGTCTGGCCTTTGGCGCCGTAGGTCGCCTTCAGCGCGGGGTTCGTGATCATCTGGTACGCCATCAGGACGATCGGGCGGAACGCCGCGGCATCGCCGAGCATGCTGTCGGCGTAGTACCAGTCCAGTTCATCCGTTGATGTGCCGGCCGGGGCCGACGAGGGCCAGCCGGGGTAGCCGTCCGGCTCGATCGTCTCCAGACTGATGAGATAGTCCACATAGGTCACCGTCCATTGCACATACGTGGGGTCGCCGGTGGCCATGTAGCCGTAGTAGAAGCCGGTCAGGACGGGCGCGACCTGCCAATCGAGGTTCTCGCCGATGCCCCCATTTGCAAGAAGGTACGGTATTTCAGAGTTGTAAACCCACTGGTATGAGCCGTATATGTTATCGTACCAGAGGTCGAACCATTCTTGCCACGTCGCGAGGGACAACGGCTGGAGCGTCATGAAGGGCGCGCCCGCCGTCTGGATGTAATTCGCCGCGGCGGTCGTCGCGCTGTTACTGGAGATCGTGACCGGCGTGCCGGCCGGCGAGGCCCAGTTCGTGATCGAGTTGTAGTTGACCGTATAGCCGGAGCCCACGGTGAGCCCGCCGACGTTGGCGCCGCTGTTCTGCCCGGCGCCGCCGACGTTCCATTGCGCGCCGGCGGCCATCGCGGCCGCCGGATTGAGCTCCACCGTCAGGCTGCCCGCCAGTTGGGTATACGTGCCGGTCACGGGCGTCGTAGCGCCGGCCTTAATGGTAATCGCCGTGCTCACCGGCGAGGCCCATCCGGCGGCGGTCATGAAGTATACGTCGTGGGTGCCCGGGCTGAGGCCAGTGACGGTGGCGCCGCTGCTCTGCCAGCCGCCGCCGGCCGCGCTCCAATTCCCGCCGCTGTCCACGTTCCATTTTGCGCCGGCGGTTATCGCGCCGGCCGGCGAGAGGGTCACTTGGACGCTGCCGGTCTGCGCCTGGCAGATAGCCGCCCACAGCAGAAGTCCGCCGATGCACAGCCCGATCGTCTTCTTCATGGCCACTGTTCAACTCCTCAATGGCCGCTCGCGCGGCGCCCATGGCAGAAATTCATTCGCCAAAGTCGAGGCGCTTTGCCCCTAGAAGACGCCATCACCACTCTAGCTATTTTATCCCACTTTGACTCCATTTACAATAGGGGCTGCAGGGTTAAAAAACGTGAGATCAGCTTCGGCGGGTTGTGCCCTCATGGTTGATTCGACGTATGCGGAAGCGTACATTGTACTTATGCGTTATGGGAACCGGCTGGACAATTTGACCCATGGAAGGAAAAACATGAGCGCCGGGATCAGGTTTTTTGCTTTCGTGATGTCATTTCTGGCGCTGGGATGGACCGCTGACCGCTCGGCCCTTGGCACGGAGCTCGCCGAGCCCGCGGAGATCGAAGCTGCCGGACGCTACGTCCATGAGCCGTCCGGCATGGTGTTCCCACAGTCCGTCCTGGACTTCAAACGAGTTGAGCTCATCCGCTACGACAAGGAGGGCCTCGACGTGTCCGGCGGGTACAATCTGGAGCGCGACGCGTACACGATCGTTGCCACGGTGTATGTGTACCCGATTCCCAAGAGCAACGATCCGGCGACCGATGTTCCGGCCGCGCATTTCGAAGGAGTCAAGCAGGCCATCATGGCCGCGCATCCGGACGCCAAACTGCTCCAGGAAGACAAAGTCAAAGTCACACAGGGCAAGGTCGCCAAGACCGGTCTTCACGCGCTGTTTCGACTCACGCAACCCACGACCGCCGGCCCGCAGATGTCTCGCTCGGAAGCCTTCCTTTTCACGCACGGCAAGTGGTTCATCAAGTACCGGCTGACTTATCCCGAGGCGCACGCGGAGCAATGCGCCAGGGATATCAAAGCCTTCATGGAGACGCTGAAGTGGCCTGAAGGCTCATGACCGCGCGGCGCGACGCCTTCAACGGCCGCTCTCGCCGAGGCCGGCGGCCTTGTCGAGGTCCTTCAGGAATTGCGGGGACGGCTTGCCGCCGAGCTTCCGAAACTTCCCGATGTCCTCCAGCGCCTTGCCGTATTCCTTTTTCTCATAAAAGATAACCGCCCGGTAATAATAGGGCTCTGCGAAGTCCGGCGAATCCGGCTTCAGTTCGATGGCGCGGCTGTAGTCGCTGAGGGCCTCGTCGAGGCGGCCCGCGTCGGCGAGCGCCCTGCCGCGGTTCAAATACGCCTCGGGGAAGCGCGGCTTCAACTCGATCGCCTTGGTATAGTCCTGAATCGCCAGGTCGCGTTTGCCCAGGCGCGCGTAGGCGGCGCCGCGGTTGTTGTAGGCCGTGCCGAGCTTCGGCCGCCCGCTGATCGCCTTATCGAAATAGCCCACCGCCAAATCGTCGCGGCCGATGTGAACGTAAGCCGCGGCCCAGTTGTCGTAGATCCGCGGCGCCTCGACCGGATGCGTCTCAATCCCTTTTTTATAGCAGTCTATGGCGCGGTCGTATTGACCGAGGCCGGCGTAAGCGTTGCCGAGAGCGTACCAGTTCAACCCGAAGCCGGGCTCGAACCGGACCGCCTCCTGTGCAGACTTGAGCGCGTCCGCGTATCGGCCCGCGCGCTGGTACGCGCAGGCCAGGTTGTTCCAGGCGAACCAGCAGCTCGAGTTCTTTTCGAGGTTATCCTGCCAGAAACGCACCTCGTCGCCGCAGAGCCTGCTTCGATCCCAGGCGGCGCACGCCAGGACCGCCAGACAGCAGGCCGCCGCGGCGATTCCCATGCGCCCCATCCAGCCGCGCGCGGCCACGGCCCGCGCCAGGATGCCGCCGGCGAGCGCCATGATGCCGATCATCGCCACGTACTGGAAATGGTCCGAGACCAGCGACAGCGGCATGAACGACATCTTGATGAACCCCAGGACCGGCAACAGCCCGATCAGGAAGTACGCCGCAGCGAACAACGGAGCGCGGCCCCAGGTTTTTCGGCGCATCCACAGCCACGCCAGCCCGCCGATGAGCAACAGCAGCGGCAGCCACGCCGGCAGACTCGACCCGTCCACCTCCCAGCGCGGATAGATCGCCGTGAGGCCCGCCGGCAGCAGGTCCTTGAAGAGGTAGAACCAGACAACCCACCCGCTGGCGGCGATGATCGAGTCGGCGCCTTCGCCCGGAAGCCGGACGTTGCCTCCGCGGATGGCGTTGTGCCACTGGAACCAGGTCGTCACCAAGCCCATCACCAGCGCCAGCGCGAAGAACGGCAGACTGCGCGCGACATCCTTCCGCGTGATCCGGTCGCGCCGCCACCAGGCGCACAGCAGCAGCACGAACGGCAGGACGACGACGGATCCCTTCGCCAGCAGCGCCAGAAGAAAGGCCGCGAGCGACAGGAAGTATCGGCCCTTTCCGCCGCGCTCGTCATAATCGAGGAAGGCCCAGAGCGCCAGGAGATACAGCGCGAGCGAGAGCGTATTCTTGCCTTCGGTGATCCAGGCCGCCGAGAGCGTCGCCACCGGGTGCACCGCGAAGAGCGCCGCGCCCAGCCACGCGCCGGGAATACGCAGTCGCCGCAAGACCCGCCACAGCAGGACGGCGGCGGCGGCGTGCAGCAGGACGTTCACGACGTGGTACCCGACCGGGTTCATCCCCCATGCCTGCCATTCCGCCCAGAGCATGGTCGAGGTGAGCGCGAAGTAATCCTGCGATTCGGTGCTCAGCCAAATGTCGTGCAGGCCGTGCGGGTTTTCGACCAGGGGGTTGTCAATGAAGAAGCCGTAGTCGTCCCACACGAAGCCGCCGTGCAGCGCCGGCACATAGGTCGCCAACGTGATCGCTACGATGGCCAGCCCCAGGACGACTGATTTCCATCCTCCGATTTTCGCTTCGGCGTGAACATCAGGCGCGTCCTGCGCAGACCGTGGCTGCACGCGGCGATGTCCGGTGTTGGAAATTGGATGTTCGGTCTTCGTCGTCAATTCCCTCGCAAACGCCGGCCATTGTCTATCTACGCCGCGCCGGTGTCAATGAACGGGCATGCGAATGCGCGAGCAATGCAAATGGCCGAGGACGGAGGAAAAAGCGATGATTCCTCCATCCCCGGCCATTGGAAATCGGGAATTGGAACTTACTTTTTATCCTTGTCCTTGTCCTCGTCGAGCACTTCGAAGTCGGCATCCACGACATTGTCGCCGGGCTGTCCCGTTCCGCCCTGGCGGGACTGGCGGCCGGCGCCGGGCTCCGGCCGCTGACGGTCGGCGCTCGGCTCACTCGGCCCCTGCGGACCGGCGTCCTTGCCGCGCTGGCGGGCGGCTTCCTCGTAGAGGAGCTTTCCGATCACCTGCGAGGCGTTCATGAGTTGCTCCGCGCGACGCCGAATTTCCTCCGGGTCGTCCCCGCCCTTGGCCTTGTTGAGCGCGGCGACGGCGTCCTCGATCTTCTTCCGGTCCGATTCCGGCACCTTCGCCCCGTGCTCCTTGAGCGTCTTCTCCGTCTGGTAGAGGAGCGAGTCGGCCTTGTTGCGCTCGTCAATCAGCTCGCGTTTCTTCTTGTCGTCATCGGAGTGCGCCTCGGCCTCCTTGCGCATCTTGTCAATGTCAGTCTTGGTCAGGCCGGAGGAGGACTGGATCTGGATGGCCTGCTGCCGGCCGGTGGCCATGTCCTTGGCCGAGACATTGAGGATGCCGTTGGCGTCAATGTCGAACGTCACCTCGACCTGCGGCATGCCGCGCGGCGCGGGCGGCAGGCCGACGAGTTGGAACCGGCCGAGCGTGCGGTTGTCGGAGGCCATCTCGCGCTCGCCCTGGAGGACGTGGATTTCGACCGCGGTCTGGCTGTCCGCGGCGGTGGTGAAGATCTCTTTCTTGCTGGTCGGGATCGTCGTGTTGCGCTCGATGAGGCGCGTCATCACGCCGCCGAGGGTCTCGATGCCGAGCGAGAGCGGCGTGACATCGAGGAGCACGATGTCGGTCGGGCCTTCGCCGGAAAGGATGCCGGCCTGGATCGCGGCGCCGACGGCGATCGCCTCGTCGGGGTTGACGCTCTTGTTCGGCTCCTTGCCGAAGATGTCGCGCGCGATCTGCTGCACCGCCGGCGTGCGGCTCGAACCGCCGACGAGGATGACCTCGTCAATGTCGGCGGGTTTCATGCCCGCGTCGCGGAGCGCCTGCTCGCAGGGCTTGCGGCAGCGCTCGGTCAGATGCTGCGTGAGCTGCTCGAACTTCGCGCGCGTCAGCGTCATCTGTAAATGTTTCGGTCCGGTCTGGTCGGCGGTGATGAACGGCAGGCTGATGTCCGTCTGCGTCTGCAGAGAGACCTCGCACTTCGCCTTTTCGCAGGCTTCCTTGAGGCGCTGGAGCGCCATCTGGTCCTTGCGCAGGTCAATCCCGTTCAGCTTCTTGAACTCGTCGGCCACGTAATCAATGAGGACCTGGTCGTAGTTGTCGCCGCCGAGATGCGTGTCGCCGTTGACGGCCTTCACCTCGAAGACGCCCTCGCCGGTCTCGAGGATCGAGATATCGAACGTGCCGCCGCCGAGGTCGAACACGGCGATCTTCTCGTCCTTGCGCTTGTCCAGCCCGTAGGCCAGCGCGGAGGCGGTCGGCTCGTTCAGGATGCGGTGGACCTTCAGCCCGGCGATCTCGCCGGCGTCCTTGGTCGCCTGGCGCTGGCTGTCGTTGAAGTAGGCCGGCACGGTGATCACCGCGTCCACGACCTTCTCGCCCAGGTAATCCTCGGCGGTCTGCTTGAGCTTCTGTAGGATCATCGCCGAGATTTCCGGCGGCGTGTAGTCCTTGTTCTCCTTCTCGATGTGCACCTTCACCAGGTCGTTCGGCCCGCCGACGATGTGGTAGGAGACGAGCTTCTCCTCTTCGGCCACCTCGTTGTGGCGCCGTCCCATGAAGCGCTTGATCGAGAAGACCGTGTTGCGCGGATTCGTGATCGCCTGCCGCTTGGCGCTCTGCCCGACCAGGCGCTCCTCTCCGGTGAACCCGACCACCGATGGCGTCAGCCGGCTGCCTTCCGCGTTGGTCAGGACGACCGGCTTGTTGCCTTCCATGATCGCGACGACGGAGTTCGTTGTCCCGAGGTCAATACCGACGATCTTGCCCATTTGCTGGAACCTCCTGTAGTTCGCGTGCCGGCGCGCGGCCTGCGTATTCACGCCCCTTTGCCGTCTGTCTTGCTTCAGCTTGCCGTTCCCCAACTATATAGCGCCCGCCGGAAGTTGTCAAGAATGGTTGACTGCCGGGCGGAATTGTGATTTCCTGTCAATGTTCAAAATGGACTTGAAGCGCTGAAACACGCATGATCTGCATACCGATAGTCAGCCGTACGCAGAGCGAAATCGAGGCCGACATGGCGTCGGCCTCGGAGCTCGCCGACGTCGTCGAGCTGCGCATGGACTATGCCCCGGCCGCGGACTTGCGCCGGCTCCTCGAAAAACGCACCGGGCCGGTGATCGTCACGAACCGCCCGGTCCGCGAAGGAGGCGCCTTCAACGGCCCCGAAGAGGAGCGCCTGGCGCTGCTGCAGCGGGCAGTGGACCTGGGCGCGGAGTACGTGGATGTCGAATGGGACTGCGTCGGCCGCATCCGGCGCGGCCCTCGAACAAAATTCATCGTTTCGCGCCACGATTTCCAGCGCACGCCGGAGGACCTCGTCGGGCTGCACGCCGAGATCGTCCGCTCCGGCGCCGACATCGCCAAGATCGCCTGCCTGGCGCGCGACCTGCGCGACAATCTCCGCATCTTCGACCTGCTGCGCGCCTCTGAGCATCCCACGATCGCCCTGTGCATGGGCGAACTCGGCCTGATCAGCCGGGTCCTCGGCCGGAAGTTCGGAAATGTTCTGACCTACGCCTCGCTCAGGCCCGGAAGCGAATCCGCGCCCGGCCAGATTACCGCGGCGGAACTTCGCGAGCTCTACCGGTACAAGAAGATCGGCCGCAACACCGCGATCTACGGCGTCATCGCCAACCCGGTCGCCCACAGCATGAGCCCGGCGATCCACAACGCCGCGTTCGAGGAGACCGGCCTCGACGCGGTGTACGTCCCGCTCAAAGTCGAGACGGACCCGGTCGAGTTCGTGAAGGCGTTCCGCGCGCTCGACGTGCAGGGCTATTCCGTCACCCTGCCGCATAAGGAGACGATCCTGCGGGCGATGGACGAAGTGGATGATCTCGCCCGGAAAATCGGCGCGCTGAACACGGTGGTGAATCGGAACGGGCGGCTGCTCGGCGCGAACACCGATGTGACCGCCGCCGTGAGCGCGCTGGAGGCGGCATTGTCCGGCGCTCCGGCGCGGCGAAAACCCGGGGAACGCTCCGCGCTGAATGGAAAGCGAATGCTCCTGATCGGCGCGGGCGGCGCGGCGCGGGCGGTGGCATTCGGCCTGGTTGAGCGCGGCGCGAAAGTGATGGTCGCGAATCGGACCTATGAGCGCGCCATCCGACTCGCGAAGGAACTCGGGTGCGACTCATGCGCGCTCTCGGAAATCGGCGCGTTTGAAGCGGACGCGCTGATCAACACCACCTCCGTCGGCATGAGCCCGAACGTGAAGGAATCGCCTGTGCCCGCGTCAGTTCTGCGGAAGAACATGGTGGTCTTCGACGCGGTCTATAATCCGCCCGAGACCCGGCTGCTCCGCGAGGCGAAAGCGGCCGGCTGTCGCACGATCACCGGCATCGTCTGGTTCGTCAACCAGGCCGCCGCGCAGTTCGAGCTCTGGACCGGGAAATCCGCCCCGCGCGAAGTCATGGAGCGGGTGATCCGGAAGAAACTCGGCGCCCTTCTCTGATCTGAGTGGACGATGATCCGCGTCACGCAGACGATTTCCATCAGCGAGAGTGAAATCGAGGAGCGCTTCGTCCGTTCCTCGGGGCCGGGCGGGCAGAACGTCAACAAAGTCGCCACCGGCGTGCAACTGCGGTTCAATGTCGCCGGCTGCGCTGCTCTAAGCGACCCCGTGCGCCGCCGCCTGGCCGCGCTCGCCGGAACGCGAATGACGCAGGAAGGCATCCTGATCATTGACGCCCACCAGTTCCGCACGCAGGAGCAGAACCGCCGCGACGCCATGGATCGCCTGATCGCCCTCCTGCGCAAAGCCGCGCAGCCGCCGAAGCGTCGCTATGCCACTCGCCCGAGCAAAGCCTCAAAAGGCCGTCGCCTGGAATCGAAGCGCCGCAAAAGCCTGACGAAACGCACCCGCGGCCTTATCCGGCGCGGCGAAGATCAGTGACCAGCCCTGCCGATTCTTAACGCGCCTCACGGACAGGTTAGCCTCCAGGTTTGAGTCCTGTGTGGCCAGCGATCCCATGAGGAGGAAAATAATTGGTATTGTGTCCCCAGCGATCCGTAAGCTGTCCTCCGAATTCCCTGACCATTTGAATGAATTCTTCATGTGGCGAAAACTCAACATGATGGAATTGAGTAGGCTGCTATTGGACATTCGCTCAAGGAATCCTGAATTTAGTCACTAACCGTGTACAGAAACAACCACATAGTGGTATCGCGTCGTAATTCTGCCAAAATTAGACACGCATGAAGAACGGCACGCCTTCATTGACGATTCTTTCGCTCAAGTTAAGCGGTCTCCGGATAAGCGATTGACGGAACACAATTTGCTAGCAGATTGCCGGCACCTTCGGATTGAACGAAAAAATCGCTGGACCGCTTCAGTGTGCGGATTGGCAATGCACGCAAAGTTTGCAGAATGAAAGGAAGTCGTGATAACCAATTACTTCAGGACCGCAAGAAGAGGATTTCATCTTGGGCCACTCATGGCTACTGTGCTGACCGTTGGAGTTTGCATCACCGCCCCGGCCTATGCAATTTCTGAATCCTATACCCCATATTATGGCGCATATGCTGTTGGCGAGGGCTATGCTAGCGGAGCTGCCTCGTCTATTATTGTCCAGGCCATGGCGCCTGGGGGTAATACTCAAGTTTATAATTCGGGAGTAACTTTCCCCACTGGCGAATATTTCGCTGGTGACACAACCGACGGCCGTGGTGACTCCCTAGGCAGCCCGCCAGTGACGCAAGCGTCTGGTTCCGTCGGTATACTGAATGCTCTCGCCTATACAGTCAATTCCATAGCAACCGCAGACCTGGACGCGCATGAGTTGTCCATTTATGCGGGCGATGGGGTTACCTTGCCGGTCACATCACTTGGCGTCAGCGCCGAAGCTGGTATGTGGGACACGCTCACATTCTCGCCCGGCAACGCCGGAGCATATGGAACAATCTCGATATCGTTCTATGCATCAATTATGAATGGTAGCCTTGGGCTTCCTGGCTTCTCCATCGATGATGGCTACTATGCGGTGTTGGGCTATATTGACCCCGAGGTGGGTTCTTACAGTACCACACTGCAAAGCGAATTTCAAAATGGGACTAGAACCGGTTTCATAACTGCCTCAGCGTGATCATGAGGCATGCGACGTGAAAGAATCCACTATAGATTGTGAGACTGCGATCCCAGCGAACGACCAAACGGCGAAAGTTTCCCAGCCAGGCGAA
>JBKQWE010000137.1:0-16625 GCA_052139675.1 Candidatus Brocadiia bacterium | reverse complement strand
GAAGATCAATCCGTTGGTGGATTCCTTGCCGCGCAGGCCGATGCAGGACCAGTTCACCGAGTAGATGGTGCAGTTCTCGACCGTTACGTCGAGCGTCTGGCAGATATCCGGCCCCCAGCCTCCTCTCAGGAACTCGGGCGCCCAGTTCGTGGAATAAATGTTGTGCCGGAACGTCCAGTACCGCACGCCGCCGATGTTCGGGGCGCTGTCCACCATGCAGCCCTGGTGGAAATCGAAGAAGGCGTTGTATTCGAGAGTCACGTGCTTCGACCACGCGTTGTCGCCGCTGAGCCAGGTCTGAATACAATCCGTGTGGGCGGTGTTGATCTCGCTCTGCCGCGTCCCGTGGTAGTAGTTGTAACGCTCGACCAACCCGTCGCCCCAGAACCGAGAGTAGTCGCAGTCGTCGAACCACCGGCCCGCCGCGTACATGAACAGCCGTTCCACCTCGTTGTTTTCCACCCGCCAGTCATTTCCCTGCATCACGAAGCCGTATTCGCTGTGATAGACCTTGTTATACGCGACTCGGTTGTGCGCGACCGCGGCGTATTCGCCATGGGTGCCGACGCCCTGCATCATCTCGTGGATGTAGTTGTCCAGCACCTCGCAGTAACTTCCGTCCACTTCCACCGCCACGACGGCCTCCGGCGCGGTGATCTCGAAGCCGACCACGCGAATGTAACTCGCCGCCAGATCGAATCCGTGCACGCGGGCCCACCGCCGCGGCATGGCCTGGAACGTGATCGGCTTTCCATCCTCGCCGCTGGTCTGGACCTTGACCCGCTCTTCGTACCGGCCCGCCATGACGTACACGGTGTCGCCCGGCTTGACCAGATCGGCCGCGTGCTGGACCGTCTTGAAGGGACTCTCTTCCGTGCCGGCGTTCGTATCGGCCGCGCCGGGCGCCGCCTGGTCCACCACGTATACGGACGCTCGCGCCTCGCGCCCGACCAGCGCGATCGCCGACAACGCAACCAGGCAGAAAGAACTCCAGCGCGTGACCTTCATCGCAGTCTCTCCTTGAAGTGATTTCCCCGGGCGTCTCTCAGCCCACGAATGCAGCGCGCCGCTTCGTATCCGGGCTTGGGAGACAGGAGGATAGCACGCGATGGCATCGCCGTCAAACGCGTTCTCCCCGCGCCGATTCCCGTCCTGACCGGGCGCTGCGCTTGCGCGAGAGTTCCTGGAAGTTTATAAATGGGTGAGGGCACTATGAACTATATCTGGATCGGACTGGCCGGCGGCGCAGCGGCGTTCGCGCACTGCCTGGGCATGTGCGGCGGATTCGCGCTCCACCTCTCTCGCGCGCGAGGCCGTTGGGAGACGCTTGGCCGCCAACTGCTCTGGCTGGCCGGAAAAACGTTCACCTACATTTTCCTCGGCGCCATGGCGGGATTTTTCGGCCGATGGTTGGGCGGCGTCGCGATCATCCCGCGGATTCAGGACGTCCTGACGTATGCGGCGGGCGCCCTGCTGATCTTCACGGGCGCGCGCATGCTGAACCTGCTGCCGTGGCGGCGCAAGGCATCGCCGAGCGCATCCGCAGACGGCGCGGAGGGCATTCTCCCGTCGGTCTTCCGCCGGTTCCTCCTCCAGCCGACGGCGGGCGGCGCGCTGACGCTTGGCCTGGCGACCGGCTTCCTGCCCTGCCCGGTGGTCGTGGGATTTCTCGCGCTCTCCGTCCAGAGCGGCTCGGTGGCGACAGGCATGGCCACGATGGCCGCGCTGGGCGTCGGCACGGCATGGTCGCTGCTGGCGCTGGGCATGTCCGGGCACATGGTCGCTCAGCGGCTTCGCCGATGGGGAACGGTCGCGCCCGGCGTCATCCTGATCCTGCTCGGCCTGGCCACGGGCCTGCGCGGGACCGAGGCGTTCCATCGCATTCTGGGATGCCCGGCTTCGCCGGTTCGACAGTCCGCCTCGGCCCCGTGCCCGTGCGCCGACTGTCCACAGCCATAGGTCGGCCCGAATGCCGCGACTCGTCTGCAAACAGTGCGGCTTGCCTGTCGTCGCGTCCGGCACGGCGCGAGGCGGCGACCTGTTCTGCTGCTACGGCTGTTATCTCGTCAGCCGCATCGTCGGCGCTCCGGATGAACAGGGCCCGCATGCCTGGAATGTGCTTCGGCTGAGCGTCGGCGCGCTGCTGGCGATGAACGTGATGATGATCTCGCTGCTGCTGTATACCGGCAGCGTCGAGCCGCAGAGCGAACCCGCCTTCCGCTGGATTCTCCTCGCCCTGTCCACGCCCGCGATGGCGATCCTCGGCTATCCGTTCGCGGCGGGCGCCCTGGGCGAAATCGCGCGGCGGCGGCTGAGCCTGGACACGCTGATCGCCGTCGGTTCCTTCGCGGCATTCGGCGTGAGCGCCTGCCACACCGTCCGCGGGGCCGGAAACGTGTACTTCGACACCGCAACCATGCTGCCCACGCTCGTGACGTTCGGGAAACTCATCGAAGGAACGGCGAAGTCTCGCACGGCGCAGCTTGTCCGCAGCCTCGAGACCCTGCTGCCGCGCACGGCTCTGAAGATCGAGCCCGGCGGCCCGCGCGAAGTGCCCCTCGGCGATTTGCGCGTCGGCGACCGCGTCCGCATCCGCCCCGGCGAACGAATCCCGGTGGACGGCCGCATTCTCGAGGGACGCACGATCATCGAGCAGGCGGCATTCACCGGCGAACTGCAGCCGCGCGCCTGCGGAGCGGGCGACGAAGTGATCGCGGGCACCGTCAACGGCGCCGACGGGTTGGTCGTCCGGGCGGAACGCGTCGGCGAGGGCCTGCTGCTGCGCCGCATTATCGCCATGGTCGAGGAGGCGCGCGCGATCGGCGCGCCGTCGGAGCGCGTGGCCGAGCGCATCGCGGCGGTCTTCGTCCCGGCAGTGCTGGCGCTGGCGATCGGGGCCGGGCTGTTCTGGACGCTGACGGACGGCCCGGCGAAAGGCGGATTCGCCGCGCTCGCCGTGCTGGTGGTCGCGTGCCCCTGCGCGATGGGGATCGCAGCGCCGCTGGCCACGTCGTTTGCCATCGGCCGCGCCGCGCGGTCGGGCGTGCTCGTCCGCGGCGGCGACGTGCTCGAACGCGTGGGGCAGGTCCGCACGGTCTTCATGGACAAGACCGGCACGGTCACGTCGCTCCAGCCCGCGGTCCGCCGAATCGAGAGGCTTGATCCGGAGGTCGGCGAGGATGAACTCCTCGCATGGCTGGCGACGCTGGAATCCGGCAGCGAACACGCGGTCGCCCGGGCGGTTCTCGCGGCGGCGAAGGAGCGCGGGCTCGACATGGGCACGGTCTCGGATTTCCAGGCGATTCCAGGCCTCGGCGCGCAGGGGCGCGTCACGTGGCGCGGCGAGACGCGCGAAGTGCGGGCCGGTGCGGAGCGGTTCGCCGGGCCTGTGGCGGAAATCTCCCCAAACGCCGAGTCCGCCGGATTATCGCTGATCTGCGTCGCGTGGGGTGGCAAGGTCCGCGGCCGGGTGGTGCTGTCCGACCGCATCCGCCCGGACGCGGCCGAGGCGGTCCGGCATCTGCGTGAGGCGGGAATCTCGACCGTCCTGCTCTCCGGAGACCGCCCCGAGGCAGCGGAATCCGTCGCGCGGGAGTTGGGAATCGAACGGGTTGAAGCGCCCCGCTTGCCGCAGGAGAAAATCGAGGCGGTCCGCGCCGCTTCAAGCGCCGGAAGAGCCGTGGCCATGGTCGGCGATGGAATCAACGACGCGCCGGCGCTTGCCGCGGCGGATGTCGGGATCGCGCTCGGCGCCGGGACCGACCTCGCTCGGCAGGCCGGCAATGTGGTGCTCCTGTCGGACCGGCTCGACCGGGTACCGTGGCTGGTTGCCCTGAGCCGGCGCACCCGGCGGATCATCATGCAGAACCTGGCGTGGGCGTTCGGCTATAACGCCATCGCACTGGCCGCCGCCGCGGCCGGGCGACTGCACCCGCTCCTCGCCGCCGTCGCCATGGTCGTCTCGAGCCTGACGGTGCTCAGCAACTCGGCGAGAATCCAGTCCTTCCCCGAGAAATGATCTACGGCCCGGTTTTTTCTCCGCCGCATACCAAGGTTCGGACGTAGAGGACGAGATACCAGCGATGCTCGGGAAGGACGGTGTACTCCAGAACGGGCATTCCGGCGGGCGGTTCGATCGCGGGCCGATGCCCGACACCGGTGAGGATGACGCGAAGGAGTTCGCCGTCTTTGAGGACCCGGACCTTCTTCGAGGACATGTCCGCCGCCGCCGGGGAACTCTGAGCGGCCTGGGCTTTCACGTCCGCGGTTCCGCCGTGACAGCCTCGGCAGGAGCGCAGGTCCGGCGGGTGCGGCAGGAAACTCTGGCCGACCGGGCCGTTCCCATCGGCGGAATCGCCATGGCAGGGAAGACAATAGTACTCATAATAGGTTCTGCCGCGCGCGAGGTTCTCCGCAGTCGCGGAGAGCGGGTTCTGCGTCGCAGGCGGCGGAATGCCCGCTGTGGCTTCAACCGGGACGACGCCGGCCGGGGGCAACGGGAAGCGGGCCTGGTAGGCGCGGATGTTCGGCTGCGACTTCATTTCAGGACCGATCATGATCAGGCTGGTGAATACGCCGAAGCCCGCCATGCCCAGGACGATGACAAGTGCGATCCACTTCTTCATTTCGGTTGGCGCCCCCCGACATCGTCCGGTACGGGCTTTCGGGGCTTCGCTTCCGGCAACGGCGCCACCTGTCGCGGCGGAAGCGCCTTCTCGGGCGCCTCTTCAGTCGAATAGATGGACTGGCTCGGCGCGTCGGGGAGCGTCCCATAATTCCAGTCGCGCGGTCCATCCTTGACCAGCGCGTGAATCGTGAACCCCCACGCGAGGATGAGGGCGCACAGGAGCAGCACGAGGGCCCAGCTCCACATGGAGCCGATCTCGTGGTCTTCCTCGTACTCTTTCATACCCTCTCCGAGAGCGTTGCAACGCGGCTCACCAGTTCGGCGGTCGCAGGATTGCGCGGACCGTGTACACGGCCATGAACACCGCCGTGGCCCCGAATAACAGGATGAGCACCCAAGGCATGAAGGAGCGGCGGACCGGTCCCGCGCCTTCCGCCGACGCATCTTCCTCCTCGCGCGGCCGCCAGAGCGCCGTGAACAGGAGGATCATGGCGAATACGATTCCCGCGCCGCCGACGAGCGCGAAGATCAGCCATTGGTTCTGAAGGACGTCAAGGTGCAGCATGATGCGCCTCCGGCGTTCGATGCTCCCGTCGCTGCGCGGGTTCCGGAATCCCGCTCTTGAGCGGCAGATACCGCGCTTCGTCCTGGTTGGAGAACTGCCTGGCCCGCGCCGCCCAGACCAGCACCGCCGCCATGGCCGCCAGCGCCACGCTCGTCATCGTGACGAAAAGGATGAGCAACCCGGTTGCGCTGAATGGCTCCACTTCCAAAGTCAGGGCCCTCCTGTCGAAGCCGGCGCGCCGGTTTTGTCCGGCGGGCGATAGGTGTTCTTCCAATCCGGTTCGTACGCCGCCGGGATGCCGCGCGGCTCGATGGTGGCATCCGTGTAGCCCAGGAACGTCACGGCCACATAGTTCGACACGTCCCAGATTTTCTCCGATTCGAGCTCGCGCTTGAAGTACGGCATCGCGGTCCCGGTGATGCCGTTCATGATCTGGTAATAGAAAATGCCGCCGATGTACTTCCCGTCCACCAGGCGCCCGCGCAGCGTGGTGAAGTTCAACGGCGGCGGATGGAGATATTTCTTGGCCGGACCTTCGCCGTCGCCGACGGGACCGTGGCAGTTGATGCAGAACTGCTGGTAAATCCGGTGTCCGCGCGCCAGGTCTGCCTCGGTCGCCGGGTACGGATTCGGCATCTCCCGCCAGACCGCGGGCACATGGTCGTGGAGCCACGCGACGTTCTTCTCCGGCCCGGCGTCATAGGCCGCCAGCGCCGGCGGTTTCCATTCCTCCATCTGCCGCTTCACGCGCCGGTCGGCATCCTGACCGCCGAGCGACTGAACGTAGGCGGTGAGATTGCCGATGGCCTCCGGGCCGAGGAATTCCCACGACGGCATCAGCGACATCGGCCGCGTGTAGCGCGGGTTCGTGAAATGCGCGATCTGCCAGTCGTCGGGATGCTCGCCGCCGGCCTCGGAGAGGTCGGGCCCGACGCGCTCGGTGCCGAGGATCGCAGGCGTGTAACCGACGTAATCGCCCTTCTGCGCGATGCGCTCGGAGCCGAGGTCGGAATCCACTACGCGGACGTACTGCGAATGGCAGTAGCTGCACCCGTTCCTGACGTAAAGATCGTGGCCGGCGGCTTCCTTCGCGCTCCATGGGCGCCAGAGTTCGGACGGACTCTCGTTGATCGTCATGGCCGGCAGAATGATGGCGATGATGAGCGAACAGGAGAAGACCAGCACGCCGCCGATCACGACGAGGGCAGGCGTCATCTTCATGATTTTGCACCGCCCTCCGGAATCGAGGCTATGAACGGTTCGCCGCGCTTCACGGTCAGGACCGCGTTGCAGAGACCGATCGCCGCGCCGGCGATGATGAACAGGCCCAGCAGCGCCCGAAGGATCATGAATATCGCGATCTGCGGCAGGGTCTTATAAACGCCTTCGCCCTGGTACCACGCGGAACCCTGGATCAGCCCGGCGGTGGTCAGCACGGCGAAGAACCCGACGAGCCCGAACAGGACCAGCGCGAATTGAAGATGGACCAGCCGGCTCGAATAGATCCGCCGCCCCGCCGCCAGCGGCAGCACATGCCACATGCCGCCGATCGCAATGAACCCGGCGAACCCGAGCACGGCGATGTGCGAGTGCCCGATCACCCAGTTGGTGAAGTGCGTGATCTTCTGCACGCTCGGCAGCGACTGCAGCGGCCCCTGCGTGCACACGATCAGGTACCAGACCGTCCCGGCGATGACGAACCGCCCTGCCGGGTCGGACCACAGGAGGCCTTCCCGTCCGCGGGCGGTCATCCACAGATTCACGAGCACGATGGCGACGGGCAGAATCATCGCCATCGAGTCCACGGTCGAAATCGCCTTCAGCCAGTTGGGGATCGGCGCCTGGAGGATGTGATGGCCGCCGATGTGCGCGTAGAGGGCGATCAGGACCCAGAAACCGAGCAGCGAAAGTGTGTGCGAGTAGAGCGGCGTCTTCGCAATGCGCGGGATTGTGTAATAGGCCACCGCCAGCGCCAGCGGCGTCAACAGAAGTCCGACGATGTTGTGGCCGTAGAACCAGAGGATGATCGAATCCATCAAGCCGGGCACCGCTCCGGTGGCCGGGTGCCACATCACGTTGCCGATCGGGTAAACTGCCGCGGTCCAGATCAACGCTCCGAGGACATACCAGACCGAGACGTAGAGCGTGTTCTCCCGCCGGCTCGAAACCGTCATGATCATGTTGAAGATCAGCGCCAGAATAGACAGCAGGATGCACACCTTGAAGGGCCAGATGTACTCCGCATACTCGCGCCCCTGCGTGAGGCCGAAAGCGAAAGCCACCGGCCCGCCGAGGACGGCCAGCGTCCAGAGGCAGAAACTGAACCAGCCGAGGCGCTCCGACCAGAGCGGCGTCCGCAGCAGCGCCGGGACGATGTACAGCGCGCAGCCGAGCAGCGTCGAGCACACGAAGCCGAAGAGGACGGTGTTGACGTGCATCGGGCGCGTGCGTCCGAAGACGAGGAAGAAGATGTTGTTGAAGAACTCCGGCGCCGCCAGGTGAATCGCGGCGATTAGCCCGTAGAGCGTGCCGATCAGAAACCATGCCGCCCCCGCGATCAGGAACGCCACCGCCGCGCTGTTCGTCCTGCGTGTGAAACTCGGCATCACGCGCGCCTTCCTCTACCGGTGACAGATCAGACAATCGTGCGAAAAACCGTTATCGCGGTGACATTGTACGCAAAATCCCATCTTGAAGTCATGCACCAGCCAGACGCGGTCCATGCCGCTCACGTCGCCGTGGCAGTGCCCGCAGTCGAAGCCCGCGCGGATGTGCGCGGAGTGATCGAAAAATACGAAGTCCGGCAGGTCGTTCACCCGCGCCCATTTTACCGGCTTGCCCGCGTCATAGTAAGCCCTGAGCTTGACGATTTCCGGGTGGTCCACGATGATCCGGCTGTGGCAGAGCAGGCACGTCTCGAGCGGCGGCACGCCGGAACGCGGAGTATTAATCGCACCGGGATGGCAGAAGAAGCAACTGATCTTCTTGGTCCCGGCGTGGAGCCGATGGCTGAAATGGATCGGCTGCACCGGACCGATCTGCCTCGGATAGTAAAAAAAATAACCCCAAGCCGCCGCCGCGACGGACAGGACCGCCGCCGCCGTCAGGATAACCTCCGTCCGCCGCAGTTTCCGCCAGCGGCTTCGCGCCTGGCTGGAAAGGTCCGTCATGCCGTCTCCTCCGCCGGAGCGGGCTCTTCGGTCTCATTTACGACCCGCGGCGCGTTCCGCAGGAAGCACTCGATCCCGAACGCCAGCGCCGCGGCGAAAGCCGCCGTGATGAACACCTCCGTCCAGCCGATGGCCAGCTCGCCGCCGAGCGTCGGCGTCACCAGCCACCAGCGCTCCACCCATAACCCGACGAGCACCGCCAGCGCGTACGCGCCGAGGAATTTCGGCGTCCGCTTCGACCAGCGCGTCAGCAAAATCGCCAGCGGGCCGAGATAGATCACCGCCAGCAAGGCGGCGCTGACCCAGCCCCACCGGTCGAAACGCAGGCGCGGCACGACGTAGCGCACCTCGTTCGGCAGGTTCTCGTACCACTGCGGCAGAAGCTGGGAGTACATCATGTACATCGTCACCAGGCTGAACGCGACCATCAGCTTCCCCAGATCGTGCAGCCGCTCCTTGTCCGGCGCCGCAAAGCGCAGCGCCGTAATCAGCGTCCACGCGGCCAGCGCCGCATAAAGGCCCGAGACGAAGAAGTAGCCGCCGAACAGCGTGCTGAACCAGTGCGGGTCGAGCGCCATGACCATGTCGAAGCCCAGCAGCGTAAAGACGGCGCAGTACGCGAACGCGACCCAGCAGGCCAGCGCAACCGGTCTCCCGCGCTGCCTCCGCGCCACGAACCATGCCGCCAGGGCCCACAGGACCACCAGCGCCGCGCCGTCGCGGACGAACAGGAACGTCGTGTTGAGCCACGCCGCATTCGGCAGGTGCCTGTACCGCATCCAGCCGGCCCAATGCGCCCTGCCGAACCAGAGGGCCGCGAACGTCAGCAGCGAGACCGGGGCGAATGCGATGCCGGCGAGCGCGGGCTGCTCAATCGTCCTCGCCCATCGCCCGCGCGAGCCCATCACCGCCGCCGGCCAGGCGACCATTCCCGCCGCGAGCGGCGTGAAGTAGATGAAGTTGATCAGCAGCGCCCGCCACGCACGCTCGGCGTCGGCGGTCGCCGCGCAGACGATCCAGCCGGCCAGGCCGGCCACGAATATGGCCGCCCAGAGAACCGTCCGGGCCGACCGCGCGCCGCCTGCCTCCGCGCTCAAGTTCGCCATGTCGCCGCTTCCGGTTTCATCGAACCTCGCGAATCTCCTCGGCCTGCGCCGTGGATAAGATCGCACGCGCCGCGGCCGCTCGTTCCGGCCCGCACGCCACGAACAGGCCGAAACGGTCCTGCGAAAAGCGTTTGTCGTACGCCCCCGGCAAACTGCTTCGGCCCAGGCGGGCGTATGAAACCACGCCGATCAGGTTGCCGATCGTCCCGAGCAGGATCAGGCCCTCGAACCCGACAATGCAGTACGGGATGATCGAGACGGGATGCTTCGCGCCGACGATCAGCCCGTTGACGAGCGCCGCGCCGATCGCCAGCGCGAACCCGCCGGTCAGGCCGCACAGCGCGCCGGCGAACGTGCAGTAGCGCACCGGGCTTGGCCCGCGCCCCATGATCTTTTCCGCCTGGCGCAGGCGGACGGGCGAATAAGTCTCGATCTGCTCGAAGCCCGATTCGCGCGCCTTCGCGAGCGCCTCCAGCAGAGGCTCGCTACGCTCGAAGACCGCCAGCAGCCCCGGCGCCGCGCGGTCAACCGGCTTTATCGGCCGCGCGTCGGTCTCGAGTTCCGTGTACCGCGCGATCCCTTCCGCCTGGTCCTCCTTGACGTCGCTGATCGAGATCGTCGGCGCCACCCGCGTGAAAATGAAGAAGCAGAAGAGGAAGAACGCGAACGAGCCGAGGGTGATGAAGATCTCCACCGGCCGCGGCGCGTACGCGTGCCAGTTGTGCGGCAGGAAGTCGTGCGAGGTCGAGCCGGCGATGATCACCAGCCGTTCCAGCCACATGCCGATGTTGACGAGGATCGAGACGACCAGCAGCGCCGGGATGCTCCGCCGCAGGCGCTTCCACAGGAACGCCAGCGGCGCCAGGACGTTGCAGATCGGCAGCGCCCAGAACAGCGGCGCGATCCAGCCGGTGGCCCGCCAGAAGGCGAACTGCTTCTCGTACAGGTCGCCGGAATACCAGGACATGAACGGCTCGATCGCATAGGCATAACCGACGATGAGCGCGGTGACGACCATCGTCAGCGCCACCGCCTCGAAGTGGTCCACGGTCATGACGCGATCCAGCCGGAGCAGCCGGCGCATCGGAATCAGCAGCGTCAGGACCATCGCCAGGCCGGAGTGGATCGCGCCGGCGACGAAGTACGGGGCGAAAATCGTCGTGTGCCAGCCGGGCAGGTTGGCCATCGCAAAATCCCAGGAGACCACCGAATGGACCGAGATCACCAGCGGCGTCGCCAGCGCGGCGAAGAAGAGGTAGCCTCGGCCGTGATGCCTCCACTGGTTCCCGCTGCCGCTCCATCCGAGCGCGAACGCGCGGTAGAGCCGCGTGCGCGGATGGTCGGCGCCGGCCGTCAGCTCCCACCGGTCGCGTGCCGCCGCCAGGTCCGGGATGATGCCGATGTACCAGAAGATGATGCTGACGGTCAGGTAGGTGCTCACCGCGCACACGTCCCAGACCAGCGGGCTGAGGAAGTTCGGCCAGAGCTGCCGCTCCGACGGATACGGGATGATGAAAAAGAACACCCAGACGCGCCCGAGGTGGATCAGCGGGAAAAGCCCGGCGGTCATCACCGCGAAGATGGTCATCGCCTCGGCCGAGCGCGAGATCGCCGTGCGCCAGCGCGCGCGGACCAGGTGCAGGATCGCCGAGATCAGCGTGCCCGCGTGACCGATCCCGATCCAGAAGACGAAGTTCGTGATGTACACCGCCCAGCCGACCGGGATGCTCAGCCCGGTCACGCCCATGCCCATCTTGACTTGGTAAACCCAGCAGGTGGCGGCCCACGCGATGACGAAGGCCAGCACGGCCAGTATACCGTAGTACAGCCGGCGCGGCGGCTTCAGCGGTTCCAGCACCGTATCGGTAATCTGGCCGAATGTGAGCGTGGCCACGCTGCGTCTCCTGTTGCGCTTCCGCCGGCGGCGGGTTCGCCGCTACGCGTCCGCGTTGATCCGTCTCAGGTACGTTACGGCCGGCTTCGTGTTCAGTTCTTCGAGCACGTGATACCGCCGCGGGTCGCCGCGGGTCAGCCTCGACACCTCCGACTTCCGGTCCAGCAGATCGCCGAAGACGAACGCGCGCGTCGGGCACGACTGCGCACAGGCCGGCCGAATCTCGCCGTCGCGCACCTGGCGCCCTTCGCGCTTGGCCTGCAATTCGACCTCGCGGATCCGCTGGATGCAGAATGTGCATTTCTCCATCACGCCGCGCGAGCGGGCCGTCACGTCCGGGTTGAGCTGCCACTCCAACGGCTTCTCCCACGTCCAGTTGAGCCAGTTGAACCGCCGGACTTTATACGGGCAGTTGTTCGAGCAATAGCGCGTGCCGATGCAGCGATTGTAGACCTGCGAGTTGAGCCCTTCGTCGTTGTGGACGGAGGCGTAGACCGGGCAGACCGGCTCGCAGGGCGCGGCGTCGCACTGCTGGCAGAGCAGCGGCAGGAATCCCAGCCGCCGGGGATTCTCGTCGTCGCGGTACGGGATGATCCGCAGCCAGGCCATCTGCCGGCCGCGGCGGATCTGCTCCTCGCCGACCACGGCCACGTTGTTCTCCGCATAGCAGGCCACGGCGCACGCGCCGCAGCCGATGCACCGCGCCAGGTCAATCGCCATCGCCCAGCGGTGCTCCTTATACTCGTGCGGCGCGTAGGCATCGCGTCGAGGGTCGTATCCTTCCGGCAGCGGCAGAATCAGGTTCTCGCCCTCGCCCTCCCGCATCGTCCGCACCTTGGAGAGCGCCGCCCATTGCATGACCTCGCGGCGCTGCTGTTCCTGCGTCGCGCAGGCGAACGTGAGATCGGCCCGCCGCCCTGTCTTCCGAAGCCCCACAAACCCTGCTTCGTCGCCGCCGCTCAGCAGAAACGCATTCGCGCCGCGGCCTTTCGCGTTCCTCCCCAGCGCCGTGTGGCCCTGTCCGAAAGCGATTGCTACCGTATTCTCATCCACGTCCTCGGTGATCCGGACCGGCGCTTCGATGCTCGCGGCCTGGGTTCCCAGTTCGACGACATCGCCGTTCGCAAGGCCGAGCGCCAGCGCCTTCTTGGGATGCACGTCCGCCCAGCTTGCCCAGACAATCGAAGTCGTCGGGTCCTGCGCCTCCTGGAGCCAGCCGCGATTGGACAAGCGCCCGTCGTGCAACATGGGCGACGCCCATGTCCACAACCTGGCCTGGGACGGAGATGATTCGGAAATTGAGAGGTCAGGCGATCCTTTGCCGGAGAAACTCTGACTCAGTTCCGTGCGGAGGATGACCGGCTTGCGCCACGCGCCGCCGGCGCGCAACGAATCCTCCCACGATCCTTCGCCCTGGAGCAACTCTTTCCATCGGTCATGGAGCCAGCCCTCGAACGCGGCGACCGGCTGCCCGCCTTCGGTCCGAGAGACTGATTTCCCGGCCGCCGCGGCCAGCGACAGCAGTACGTCGCCGGCCGGCAGGCTGTCGTGCAGCCGCTGGATCATCGGCTGCATCAATCCGTGGACTCCCGCCTGCGGCTCGTAATCGCCCCAGGATTCCAAAGGAGAATCAATCGGCAGCACCCACGAGGCCAACTCGGCGGTCTCGTCCGGCATCGTGCCCAGGTAAACCACCATGCCCGCGCGGCGCATGTGTTCGCTTGCGCCGCTGAGACTGTACGCCGGATTGCTGTTATGCACGATGAGCATATCATCGGCCGTAAGTTCGGAAAGGAACTTGCGCGCCTGCTCGTTCGTCGCCGAGCGGCTGAGCGCGTGCGCGCGGGAGAAGTCCACCGTCTTGCCGATCCGGCCCGCCGCGTAGTTGAGCAGCGCCGCGGCGCGGGCCGTTGACATCGCATAAACATCTGACATGCCGACCGGCCCAGCCAACGCCACACTGCCGTTCGCTTGCGTGAATCTTCTCGCTAGTTCTCGGACCCGATCCATTGAGACTTCTTCAGGCAAGCGTGGCGTCGGCAGGCCATCAACGATCTTCCGGACCGCCGCTGCGTCGCCCTGCACCCACCCTTCGTCCAGCATGACTTGCAGCATCGCCAGGGCGATTTCGTGCATGGCGCCGGCCCGCACTATCAGGAACTCGTCCGCGTTCGCCGCCGTCATGGAGAGTCGCGGCCCGACGTAGACCATTCGCCCCATCTTCCCGTCGCGGAGACTGTGCATCTGTGCGTACTGCCGCGCGTTTTCAACCGGCGAAATCCACGTCTCCAGGAAATCCGCGCCGAAGCTGATGATGAACTCGCAGGATTCCAGGTCGTAGGATGGCACGATGGGAAGGCCTAACAGCGCGTCATGCGCGGCGTGCAACGGTTCATAGTTGAACGGCTCGTAGAAGAGCACGCGCGACGATCCGAACGCCGCGGCGAATCGCTCCATCAATTCCGCCAGCGCGCCGGTCTGGAGGTCGCTGAGCACCGCGACTTTTCCATCCGCCTGTCGGAGCCGCGCGCCGATGGCCGAGATCGCCGCGTCCCAGGTGGACTGCTCCTTGCCGCGCAGCACGGTGCGCAACCGGTCCGGGTCGTACAGCCCCTGCACGCACGACTGACCGCGCGCGCAGAGTCCGCCTCGGTTGATCGGATGATCCGGATTGCCTTCGGCCTTGATCGGCCGGCCTTCGGTCACGCGCACGTGCATGCCGCAGCCGGCGGGACATTCGCGGCAGGTCGTGGCATAAACGGTCCACGTGCCCGGGCGGATTTCGTCAGGTGGGACGACATACGGAATGAGTTTGTCCGCGTCCTTCACGCCGCGTTCGGACGCAGCCGCGACGCTCGCCCCGGCGGCCAGCAAGAGGAACTCACGCCGCGACATCTTCGGCATCGCCCGCTCCCGATCTGCCCTTGCGTCTCAGTTGCGCCCAACCCGCGAAGAAGGCATTCGGCTGCTGCGCCCCAAAAACCCCGATGCCCCTACCTTAGCGCGGCCCTGCGGCAGTGTCAAGTTGCGGCGGCTTGGCGGCACGCCGCCAGATCCACAGCGTCGCAATGCTCAACGGCAGTACGCCGGCGCCGATGAAGATCAGGTCCGCCGGCATCCGCAGCCATTCGAAAATGAGGACGTGGCGCTGGTCCAGGAACTCCGCCCCGCGCGCGTGCCAGTATCCGTTCCGGATCGAGTCCAGAAACTGCAGCACGCCGGTGGGGAACAGGTTCAGCGCGAGCATCAGCGCCAGCCCGATGTTGAGGCCCCAGAAGGAAACGCGGATGTACTTCTCGACTTTCCGCCAGTCTTCCTCCGTCGCCGACTGCCGCAGGACGAAGACCAGCAGCGCCACGCCGAGCATTCCGAAGACGCCCATCAGCGCGCCGTGCGCGTGGTTCGGGGTCAGGTTCGTGCCCACCTCGTAATAGCTCACGACCGGCAGGTTAATCAGGAAGCCGAATACGCCCGCGCCGATGAAGTTCCAAATGCCGACGGAGATCAGGAAATAGAACGTCCACTTGTGCGGGATGCCGATGCGCTGTCCGCAGATTTCGCATTCCGACCGCATGAGCCGCATGAAGTCCGAAGCGTCCAGCGTCAGCAGAATCAGCGGCACCACCTCCATGGCCGAGAAGGTGGAGGAAAGCGCCAGCGACGCGGCCGACTGGCCCGTCCAGTACCAGTGATGGCCGGTGCCGATGATACCGCCTCCGAGGAACAGGATCGCGTCGAGATAGATCACGCGTGTGGCCGTCTTCCGCGTGACCATGTTCAGCTTGTAGAACATCACCGCCACCATCACCGTCACGAACAGCTCGAAGAACCCTTCGACCCATAGGTGAATGATCCAGAACCGCCACGTGTCCGCCACCGTGAAGTGGGTCGCCGTATTGAAGAAGAACGCCGGCAGGTAAAAGAACGGGATCGCGAAGGCCGAGAGCAGGAACAAAGTGGTGATCTCGCGCTCGGCCGGATCGCGGCGCGCCGGACCGACGGCGCGGACGAGCAGGACCGTCCATACGATGAGCCCGACCACGAGCAGAATCTGCCAGACGCGGCCGATCTCCAGGTATTCCCAGCCCTGGCTGCCGAACCAGAACCACATTCTGCCGAGGAGTTGCTTCAGCCCGAGCGCTTCGCCAACCAGGCTGCCCGCAATCACCACCGCCAGCGCCACAAACAGGAAATGGATGCCCGCGATCTGGCCGCGCGGCTCCTCCTTTCCCAGCGCCGCGGCGAGGAACAGCCCGCCGCCGACGTAACAGGTCGCGATCCAGAAGATGGCCAACTGAAGATGCCACGTCCGCAGCAGGCTGCTCGGCAGGAACGACGGCAGATTGAACCCGTAGAAACTTTGCGGCTCGACGCGGAAGTGCGCCAGCGCGCCGCCCGCCAGCGTCTGCCCGAGGAACAGCAGCGCGGCGACGGCGAAATACTTCAGCGTCGCCCGCTGCGTCGGGCTCGCGCCGCCGGGCAGCAGTTCCGGATGGATATGCGGCTTGCGGCCGGACCAGCCCAGGTAATCGAACCGGCCGAACGCGAACAGCACCGCCGCGGTCCCGGCCAGCAGGGCGATCAGGCTCAGCGCGCTCCAGAGCACGGCGTCGGACGACGGCCCGTTGCCGATCGCCGGCTCATACGGAAAATTATTCGTGTAGGAATAGCTCTTCCCGGGAACCCGCGCCGTCTCGGCCCACGCGGCCCAGGAGAAGAACGAGGTGAGTTGGCGGAGTTCCTCCGGGTCCGAGATCGTCCCGGCCGGCAGCCCGCGGCTGGCCCGCGAGCCGGCGAAGTAGTCGCGCCATTGCCCGATCTGCTTGCGGTACGAAGCCGCTTCCGCGTCGGTGAATGCCAGCGTCCGCGTGCGCGCGTCGTAGCGGTTCTTCGACAAAAGGTCTCGGACCTGTCCGGTGAGCGCGGCCCGCTCGGACGGCGCGAGATCAGCGCCGGCCCGGTGAAAGTTCCTCTGCGCCAGCAAATCGCCCGCGTCCAGCGCCAGTTGATGCAGATAGGCGGCCGAAAAATCAGGCCCCATGTACGCTCCGTGCCCCCAGAGCGTACCGTTGTCCATCAACCCATGCTTGAGGAAAACCTGCTGGCCTGCGGTGACATCCGCGCCGGTGAAGAGCGTGTTCCCGCCCGCGTCCACGACCTTTTCCGGGATGGGCGGACCGATCTGGTACGTCCTCACGGCAATCCATATCAGCACTGCGAATCCGGCGGCCATCACCAGCAGCACGCCGTATCGCCAACCGTG
>JBKQWE010000136.1:0-3254 GCA_052139675.1 Candidatus Brocadiia bacterium | reverse complement strand
TCGTAGCAGCAACGCCAGGCTTCGTAATCTATGTTCATCACGATCCCCGTTCCTCCTGCGCGCGGGAGATCGCGGCTTTGCTCCTAGGCAACGGCATGCCGCCCTCCGGCACGAAAAACCCGGCGCCGCCGCAACACTCGCAGATGCGACCGGCGGACAATCCGCCATCGCCGCCGCAGTTCCTGCACCGCGGGCATCCGGACGCGATGGCTTCCTCGGTGCGCTGGCGAGCGGCGGCCATCGCGGTTTCGCGCGTGCCGCCGTTCCATGCTTTGCGGGCGCGTCTTGTCATGTCGGAAACTCCCTCACAAGCAAATCGTCAGGTATGGGCTGCACCTTGTCGATCTGTTTCATAAAGAAACTAACTTCCGCCGCCGCACACTGGTCGCGAAGCGAGCGTGCCCACGCGAGGTCCATTGGCCGGCGCTTCGGGCCGGACTCGCCGCCGACAATGACCAGGTCGATTTGTCTAAGCGTCTCAAGGCCGGGCGAGAACATGCCGCGACGAAGGTTGTCGGAAGCAATCTCAATTGGGTTGCGAGAGAGTGCCCATTTGAGATCGACAGCACCAAGCAGCGGTTCACACGACAGGAAATGCACGGCCGCTGGCGTCGCGAGCAGATGCGGGATGCGTTCATTGGCGCGCCGCTGATCCTCGGTGGAAACTCCCATCCATATCTGTCGTGCTGGCCATCCGCCGGCGCGGCGGATCACGTCTGGGTGCGCCTTCCATTCTTCGTCATTGTTCATCAGTTCAAAGATTGCGTTGCCTGGAAAAGCATGTCCGGCAAATTTGCTCACTCGTCCGATCATGCGACCGAGGCGGCTAGTCCAAATGTCCGATTCGATCTCCGCCGTGCGCGCCGTCATGTAGGCCAGCATGCGTTCAGACCGCTTCGTCAGAACCTGGAACGTGTGCTGAGGGCACATGGCCATGATCGAAAAGATCGCGTCGAGCCAAGCCTCTTCAACAAAGTCGGCGAACAGGTCCGTCATCGAGCAGACAAAAATCTTGCGCGGATGCTTCCACTTCAGCGGCGCGAGTAGCATGGCTTGGTCAAGGAAGACTTCGACGCCCCCGGCCTTGCGTTCGTCCGGCGCGAACGCCCGGCCGGTGCCGAGGCGCAAATTCATCGTCTCGCTATAGCAATTGACGCATCCGGGGCTGACATGCTCGCAGTGCCAGCCAACACGGCCGTCCCTGCGAGCCCGGATCGGCGTCCAACTTGCGTCGGTCCATTCTATCTTGCTGTCCGCGCCCATCAGGGCGTCCCGCGCGCGATTTTGACCGCAGCAAGGCATGCGTTCAGTTGCGCGAGATAGGCTTGATGCTGGCCGAGATCCTGCCTTGAGAGTTGATCGCCCAGGTTGGCAAAGCCGCAGATCATGAGCGCATCCCAGTCGCCGCGCTCGGCTCGGCGGATGATGTCCTCGCCATAGGCGATGAAGCGTTGGAGGTTGTGGCGCATGTCAGGTCTCCATCACCGGCCGCTCGCCGATCATCTCCTCCAGCTCCCGCTCCGCCTCGCGCAGCGCCGTCACGTGCGGGGGCGGCTCGGCGCGGAGGGACACGCGGTCGAGCGCTAGGTCGCGCATCTCCTTGAACTGCGCGGCGAAGCCGTTCTTCAGCGCGTCAATGCTCCGCTGCCGTTGCGTGCAAACCGCCTCGATCGCCGCCTGCGTCGTGCAGCCGTCGAATTCCTTCTTGATGTCGGCGAGGAACATCGGAGCGGTATAGCGCGGCTTGGCTGGCTCATCGGCGGCCGGGGGCGCTGGCGGTGCAGCGGATTCCGGCGGCATGTAGGATTTGACATCGGACTGGTAGTCGGCCGCCTCCTCCGCGCTGATCAGGCCGCGGAGTTTGTCTGGGAAAGCGTCGCGAAGCGCGAAGCTGCGCGCGCGCATTTGCAGCATCCGATCCGGGTATTGCGACCAAGGGCCGCTCTTGCTCCAAAGCCCAGCCTTCTTGGCGTCGGCGACGGAGAACGAACGGGCGATCGGAGGTTCGCCGCGGCGGACGGTGACGCAGGTTGCCGCGCGGCCTTCGCCGTCGCCGACGACGCGCTCTTCCGTGCTGACGTAGGCCGGATGCATCTTGCACAGCGCCAGCATCGCGTCGCCCCACACGGTTGGGCGTCCGTTGGTGGTCATGATATTGATCAGCGCCTGCATCGGCCGCAGCCCAAGTTCGGCGCCCATCTGAACGGCGACGATGATATCGTCCGGCTTGCCTCTGTAGTCCTTGGGCGCCATGCCGCTTTGTGCGACCCGCTCGGCCCATCGCTCCAACTCCGCGAAGGTGCGAAGTTCCATCGGTTGCACCTGCGGCGCGGCGGCGCGCTCGACACGCTCGACGGCGCGGGTCAGCAACCGCTCGAATTCCGACACCGTGACGGTCTCGGCAGTCGGGGCGGCTTTGGTTTCGGCGTTCATGCTCAATTCCCCCTGATCATCACACTTGGCAGACCGTTCGCCAGTTCTGCCCCGTCCACAACGACCCCCTGCTTCAGATCCTCCCGCAGCGCCGCCTTGTCGAGCGTGCGGACGGTGCGCCAGTAGGCGTCGGGGATCTGCGCCTCGTCCGTGATCACTGTCTCGGACCTGCCGGCGCGGAGCGACACGGTCACGTCCGGCCCTTCGATCTTGCGGGTGCCGAGCGCATCGAGTGCCGCCAGCAGCACGCCGCGCATCGCATCGTGGCGGCGCATGAAGCGCGCGGCGCGGCCGGCGGTTTCGTCGGCCATCGCCTTCGCCGCCTCGGCCAGCGCGCGCGCCTCGCGGGCCTGGCGCGCGACTGCGATCACCGCGTTCTGCACGGCCGCGAGCTCTTCCGGCAGGTCTTCGGCGACCGACACGGTCAGGTCCGGGTCTTCCTGCGCCAGCCGGTGCGCGCCGGTCTTGAGCGTGAAGATGGCCTGTTGCAGTTGCCAGGGGGTACTCATGTCGGCAGCGCGCTCGGCGGGATCAGCGCGAGGGCAGTGGATTCGGTGGTGTCGGACATCAGAATGGAATCTCCCGATCGGGCGCCGGCTCTTGGCGCTCCGGAACCAGCGGATGCGGCACCTCCAGCGGATCAGGGATCGCCCGAGTTTCCTCGTATTCCTCCGGATCGTCGTCCGGCGGCCCGGGCTCCCGCACGGCCAACAACCGCGCATTCCGCCGCGCCTCTTCCTCGGCAGCCCAGCGCGGCTCAATGCACATCTGGCCGAGGTCGCCGCCTACAAGCAGGCGACGGCCGAACGCGAGGCGCGCTG
>JBKQWE010000135.1:0-18507 GCA_052139675.1 Candidatus Brocadiia bacterium | reverse complement strand
GAGCGTCATGGCCGGATTCAACTTCTTCACGACTTCGTCTCCTCCCATTGACCGCTCTTGCAGCCCCTGCCGACGATTGAGTTCTGCCCGCGCGTCGAGGCATGGTATCAACTCTGCGCGCACCGGGCAATCGTCTGTTGCCGTTCGAGGACGGGAGCAAGCGCACCGCCTCAACGTGCTTAGGGGTGAATCTTAAGCGCGCAGGAGAGAGCATCCTGGCGAATGACGGCGGCCGTGGCCATTCCTCCACCTTCGGTTCGCAGGGAAGACTGCGAGCATCGGAAGCGGGATGGAACGGCCGGACCCCGATGGGGACATGGCGACTTGAAAGCCGTTATTGTGACTGGGGCAGGTCCGAATTCAATCGCATGGCGCGTCGAAACCGACGATGCCGAATAGATGTTTGGGAAATCCCGCTATCGTCCCGTTTCCGACTTGACAGGCTTGCTCATAGATGTCCCCGGACGCTCCGGACGCTCATTTCCTTCATCAGAGATAAGTCGTGTGTCGCCGGACGCTCGGACGCTACCCCGGACGCTACCGGACGCTACGGACGCTATCCGCTTTCGCCCAGTCGGGTGTATCAATCTGAATATCCAGGTTCGGCAGAACAGACAGTTCGGCCCTGGCGCCGACCGGATCAATGCGGGGACAACGTTGGACCAGGAGCTCCCGCAATCGCGGTGCTTTTCGCAACGGCGCAAGAGAGCGAAGTTTGGGTAGGCCCGCCAGATGCAGCGTGTTCAACTGATCCAGCGCCTCGATTCCATCCAACGATTCCAGACTGCCGTCGGCCATCCCCAGGGATTCAAGCCGTCGGAGTGCGGAAAGCGGGGAAAGGTCGCGGAAGTCGAAACAGGAGTTCAGGTGCAGATGGCGCAGTGTTTCCGCACGCAGCAGCGAGCGCGCGCGCGGCGACCAATCAATCAATAGGTGTTCGATCAACGGAAATCGGCTGAAGTTGAGTTCGCCTGGAAATCGGACAAGCAGAACGAGGGTCTGAAGTTTGCTGAGGGAGTGGAGCGGCGAAATGTCAAACAATACGAAGCAGCGCAACTGAAGCTCTTTCAAATCCGGCAACGTTCGGAGGAAACCGATGCTATGCCCCTTCCAACCGTACAGGTCGCACACGCTGAGTCGAACGATGCCCCTCTGGCGCATAAGCTCACCGACCTCGACCTTCCACGGGCCGCGCATGGTAAGAATGTCATGCATTTCCCCGTCCGGGCGCGGCAATCCACGCGCGGTTCCCGGCGGCTCCATAAGGGTCATACCCCTTTCGATGACATAGGGCCGGCCCGAATTCCAGTGGTCGGCTTGCGTCAGCCTTTTCAGGATAGGCAGCAAACCGATTATGGGACCTCCGGCTTTTCTTTCGGCTTCGCGCTCGATGGCCCTCAGCCCTTCGACGAAGCGCTCCTCGATCTCTGCAAACTGCCTGGGGTCGTCGAGCGCTCCCGGTCGCTGACAGAATTCATTGCAGACGTCGGCACATATACGGGTCCGTGCCGCTAACATCCAAGCGGCGAGATCGGAGTTTTCTTTGGGGAACCCCTTCCGCAACTCCGCCCTGCAGCGCTCGCGCATCTCCTTCACCTTGCGATGGGCGAATGTCGGCGATCTGACCAGCCGGCGAATCCGATCGAGGGGCAGGAACTCCTCCCGCAAGGAAATGGATCCTAAGGGGAACGGCGGGAAGCAGCGTCGGGGGTCGGCGTTGGCCTTGACCCATTCGAGGAGCTCTACCGTCGGAAAGAGAACATCGCGCTGCCAGAATTCGTGTATCTCGGAGAGTCGCGAAGAATCTAAACCGACACTGCCCATTTACCGTTCCCTTCGGGGACAGCCTTTCATCAAACGTAAAATTGTAACAGCTAACCGGCTTTTGTCAAAGCCGTTCTCGGAAAAACAGGGACAGGCCGTTACCCGGGATAGCCTTTCGGAAACGGGGCCGTTCCCTATTTCCGCTCCAGCGTCCGCCCGAGGCCACGGCGGGACATGCAGGGGTGATAAAGTGTCGGAAGCCGCCTTGACACCGGTCGTTTCAAGGTTACAATCTCGCTTGTGGGAGGCGGCCGTCCTCGGAGGGACGGTCCAACGGGAAAAATGCCCCTGGTGCTTCCTTACGGAAACAGGCGCACTATTTCCGCAAGGAAGCATGACTGCAATAAGCCGAGAGGCTATTTCATAACTGACGGCAAAGAAAGAATGTAACCGCCGATGAACGCAGATGGACGCGGATACGGAGTTTTCTGAACGCTTTTATCGGCGTTCATCTGCGTTCATCGGCGGTTCCTGTCGTTTTGGCGGTTGTGAAACCTGTTCGAGTCAGGATGTCGAGTCATGCGTTCCGTCGGGTCGTGTTTAGTTTCGTAACTCGGTAGGCCAGTTTACGAAACTAAACACTGGAGGAAAGAAGCAATGTCCATGCGACAGGGAAACTTGAAAGCGGGATTGGCGCTGACGGCGGCGTGTCTGTGGATCGGCCTGGGGCGTCCGGCGATGGCGGCGCCTGAAGTGGGCCACGGAGCGGCGTCGGGCTACCACGTGATCAAGAAGGTGACGCTCGGCGGCGAGGGGCGCTGGGATTACCTGACGATTGACAGCGCCGCGCGGCGGCTGTACCTCTCGCGCAGCAGCCACGTGATGGTCGTGGACCTCGACACCGATCAAGTGGTCGGCGACATCCCCGGCACGAAGGGCGTGCACGGCATAGCGATCGCGCCCGAATTCAACCGCGGGTTCACCAGCAACGGCGAGGCCGATACCTCGACCATTTTCGATTTGAAGACGCTGAAGGTGATCGGCGAAGTGAAGACGGGCGCAGGACCCGATTGCATCATCTACGACCCGGCCTCGAAACGCGTTTTCACTTTCAACGGCGACGGCAATGACGCCACCGCGTTCGACGCGGCCTCCGGCGAAGTCGCCGGCACGGTCCCGCTCGGCGGCTGTCCGGAGTATGCGTCCGCCGACGGCCAGGGCAAGGTCTATGCGAACATCGTGAGCACCAGCGAGGTGGTCGAAGTTGACAGCGCGAAACTCGCCGTGACGAAGCGTTTCCCGCTCGCGCCGGGCCAGAAGCCTTCGGGCCTGGCCATGGACGCGGCGCATCATCTCGTCTTCTCCGGATGCAGCAACCGGATCATGACCGTGCTGGACGTGCGCGCGGGGAAAGTGATCGCCTGCGTGCCGATCGGCCGATGGGTGGACGCGAACGGGTTCGATCCGGGCGCCGGCCTGGCTTTCAGCTCCAACGGCGAGGGAACCCTGACGGTGGCCCGCGAGACGGCGCCGGGCAAGTTCGAGGCGGAGAACATCCCGACGGAGGACAACGCGCAAACGATGGCGCTGGACCTCAAGACCCACCGCGTTTATCTGGCGACGGCGCGGTTCGAGCCCAAATCGGGGAACCCGCAGAAGATGGTGAAGGACAGCTTCATGATCGTGGTCGTCGGAAAATAGGCCGTATGGCGTCCTTGCTGATTGATGTCCATTATAATAGGGGACAGTGGAGCTGTTGAGAAAGTCTGTATGTCATTCCCGCGAAAGCGGGAATCCAGAAATCAACCCACGGCGCATTGGCCTGGATTCCCGCTTTCGCGGCTTGCCCGCCGTAGGCGCGGGAATGAGGAAGCCAAGAGGCAGGAGCGGCGTTTTTTCAACAGCCCCACGGTCCATAATAGGGTTTATTCCCCCCGAATAAGCCGAATAACCAAACCATGTGACACTGCTACGTATTGCGTAGTAGCGGTCCCGGCTTATCCTCTGATGCTCTGTTTGACCGGGGAGCGCACTAAGGCGTGCGGCCGCGCCGCAACATCACCGAGGCCGTCTGTTCCTGACGGCCCGCGACGCTACTACGTATTGCGTAGTAGCGCCACGGCTTTTCCTTTGATGCTCTGTTGGGTCGGGCAGTGCACTAAGGCGTGCGTCCGCGCCTCAATATCACCACGGGCATCTGTTCCTGGCGCCATGTGACACTACTACGTATTACGTAGTAGCCGTGCCGCGGCTTCCCTTTTGATGCTCCGGTGTCAGCGAACCGTTCCTACCGCCCTCTCAGAAGCCCTCGAAGACCGTAATGCCGCGATCAGGCCAGGTCGAAGCGGTCGAGGTTCATGACTTTGTTCCACACCGCGGCAAAGTCGCGCAGGAACTTCTCCTGGGAGTCCTCGCAGGCGTAGACTTCGGCCAGGGCGCGGAGCTGGGAGTTTGAGCCGAAGATCAGGTCCACCCGCGTGCCGGTCCATTTGGGTTCGCCCGTTGCGCGATCGCGCCCTTCAAACACGTCTCCGGCTTCCGATGCCGCCTTCCACGTCGTTCCCATGTCGAGCAGGTTCACGAAGAAGTCGTTGGTCAGCGCCTCCGGCCGCTTGGTGAAGACGCCGTGCGGGGTCTGGCCGACGTTGGTCTTCAGGACGCGCATGCCGCCGAGGAGCACCGTCATTTCGGGCGCGGTCAGGGTCAGCAATTGCGCCTTGTCCACCAGCAACTCCTCGGCCGATACGGCATAGCGGGCTTTCTGGTAGTTGCGGAAGCCGTCCGCGACCGGCTCGAGCACGGCGAAGGAGGCGACGTCGGTTTGCTCCTGCGAGGCGTCCATGCGTCCGGGCGTGAAGGGAACCGTCACCGGGCGACCGGCGTTCTTCGCGGCCTGCTCGACGCCCGCGCAGCCGGCCAGGACGATCAGGTCGGCCAGCGATACTTTCTTGCCGCCGGACTGCGCGCGGTTGAACGCGCTCTGGATGCCCTCGAGGGTCCTGAGCACCTTGGCGAGCCGGGCAGGCTGGTTGACCGGCCAATCCTTCTGCGGGGCCAGGCGAATGCGGGCGCCGTTGGCGCCGCCGCGCTTGTCGGAGCCGCGGAAGGTGGAGGCCGACGCCCAGGCGGTGGAAACCAGATCCGACACGGACAGGCCGGAAGCCAGGATTTTGCCCTTGAGGGCGGCGATGTCCTGCGCGTCAATCAGTTTGTGATTGACGGCGGGGATGGGGTCTTGCCAGATGAGCTCTTCTGCGGGGACCTCCGGGCCGAGATAGCGCGCGCGCGGCCCCATGTCGCGGTGCGTGAGCTTGAACCACGCCCGGGCGAACGCGTCCGCAAGCTGGTCCGGATGCTCCATGAACCGGCGGGAAATCTTTTCGTAGGCCGGGTCGAAGCGCAGGGAGAGGTCCGTGGTCAGCATGGAGGGCGCGTGGCGCTTGGACGGGTCGTGCGCATCGGGCACGGCGCCGGCACCGGCGCCGCCCTTCGGCCGCCACTGGTTCGCGCCGGCGGGGCTCTTCGTCAGTTCCCATTCGTAGCCGAACAGGGTCTTGAAGAAATTGTTGCTCCACTTCGTGGGCGTGGGGGTCCAGGTGACTTCCAGGCCGCTGCCGATCGCGTCGCCGCCTTTGCCCGCGCCGAAGCTGCTCTTCCAGCCGAGGCCCTGCTGCTCGATGCCGGCGGCTTCGGGCTCGGGCCCGACAAGTTTCGCATCGCCGGCGCCGTGGGTCTTGCCGAAGGTGTGGCCGCCCGCGATGAGGGCCACCGTCTCCTCGTCGTTCATCGCCATGCGGGCGAAGACCTCGCGGATATCCGCGGCCGCCGCGAGGGGGTCCGGCTTGCCGCTCGGGCCTTCCGGGTTGACGTAGATCAGGCCCATCTGCACGGCCGCGAGGGGATTTTCGAGATCCCTTTTGCCGGTATAGCGCTGGTCGCCCAGCCACTTGTCCTCGGAGCCCCAGTAGACGTCCTTTTCCGGTTCCCAGATGTCCTCGCGCCCGCCGCCGAAGCCGAAGGTCTTGAAACCCATGGATTCCAGGGCGACGTTGCCGGCGAGGATCATCAGGTCGGCCCAGGAGATCTTGCGGCCGTACTTCTGCTTGACCGGCCAGAGCAGCCGGCGCGCCTTGTCGAGGTTCACATTGTCGGGCCAACTGTTGAGGGGCGCCAGGCGCTGGGTGCCGTTGCCCGCGCCGCCGCGGCCGTCGCCGGTGCGGTAGGTGCCGGCGCTGTGCCACGCCATGCGGATGAACAAAGGCCCGTAGTGGCCGAAGTCCGCCGGCCACCAGTCCTGCGACTGCGTCATCAGCGCGCTGAGGTCCTTCTTCACGGCCGCGAAGTCGAGGCTCTTGAACTCTCGGGCGTAGCTGAAACCCTCGCCCATCGGATTGGGCTTGGAGGAACGCTGGTGCAGCATGTCGAGCCTCAACTGATTCGGCCACCAGTCGCGGTTCGTCCTGCCGCCGCCGGCCGCGTGTGGGCCGACGCTGCCTGTGACCGGGCACTTGCTCTCCTGGTTCATCTCCGTTCTCCTTAAGTTTCAGTGACTCGATTCGTCCCGGTGGCGGAAGACTTCCGTGCGCTGACGGGTGATTTTCAGCCTTCGGCGCCTACACGCCTGCCGGAACAGCTCGAGGCGGCCTGCGATTTTTCGTCCGCCGGGTTTCACTGTGTATGCCCGCAAATGCAAGTGAATCTTATTCAGCCCAATGTAGCCCGCTTGGGAGGGCGTGTCAAGATGCTGCGCCGAAAGAAACGGCGTCTGCGGCCGACTGGGCAGAAGCGCGGTTGGCGGCGACCGGGACCGCCGGCCGCCGCATGCGGCTTTACCCTGTGCAGCGCCTCGCAGAGTACGAACTTGAAAACGAGGTCACAATGGCGTATACAGGCGCCTAAGCAGCCGGCCGTCACCGGCCGGCATTGGTGTAAGCAGGACATCATTACGAAATAGCGGAGATGAGCGAGAGGAGAGATCATGCCCACCATGACCAGCCGGCAGCGGCTTCTGGCGGCGATCCGGTTCGAGGGCCCCGACCGCGTGCCGGTTTGTCCGCGGATGTGGCGGTACATGCTCGCGCACGGCGGGTCGCAGCAGTTGCCGGCGTACCTGAAGTATGCGGCCGAGTACGGGGTGGACCTGATGATCGGATGCTCAGCCGGGCCTGTGGTGATGTATCCGGATCCCGGGAGCGATTGTACCGGGCTCGGGCCGGGGTTCCGCGTCGAGGAGAGCGTGGCCGAGGACAACGAGGGGCGGACGGTCAGCCGCATCCTCCACACCCCTGCCGGCCGGCTCAGCGATCGGACGCGAATCCCCAGGCCGGGCGGGCAGTTCGGCATCGCCCCCAACAACCATATCGAAGAGTACCTGCTCAAAGGGCCGGATGATCTGCCCGCGCTGCGGACCCTGGTGTCGGCCTGGACGACGGCCGCGCCGGGAGGCGACTTTCCCGCTGTCCGCCGCCAGCTCGGCGAGCAAGGGCTCGTGATGGCCAACACGTACTCTGCGATGAGCCATAACGCCGGCGACGTCTATTCGCTCGATCGGCTGATGATGGACTGCATGGAGCGGCAGGCGTTCGTGGAGGAACTGATGGACGTTTTCCACCGCCCGCTGATGGAGGCGACTCGACGCGCGCTGGAGAGCGGGGCGGAGATGGTCTACTGCTCGACGTTCTTCGAGTCCATGAGCGCGGGCTGGTCGCCGCGGCTTTACCGGGAGCTGTTCCTGCCGCGCATTCGCGCGCACGTGGAACTGACGCATCAGTACGGGGCGCTGTATCACCTGTACGATGACGGCAAGGTGGCCGGCACGCTGCCGATGTGGCGGGAGACCGGCGTGGACCTCGTCAGCACGCTTTGCCCGCCGCCGGCCGGCGACGTGACGCTGGCTGAAGCGAGGCGCCTGGCGGGGGACGACCTCTGCCTCAACGGCGGCATTGATACCGTGAACACGGTCTGGCGCGGCACGCCCGCCACGATCGAGGCGGCCATCCGCGCGGCGATTCAGGACGCCGCCGGCGCGGAAGGCGGGTACATACTGGGCACGAGCGATTCCATCACCGAAGAGACGCCGCCGGAGAACTTCCGCGCGTTCTTCGAGGCGGGAAACCGTCTCGGCGCACGCGCGGCCCTTACCCGGAAGTAGCGTTCAGGCCGATCGCGTTGTGAGCGCCCCTTACGGCAGGCCGCCAGGGACCGCTTCAGCTTATCGGAACCAGGGAAAGAACGGAGGCGCAGAATCATGCCACGATCATCCGCTCCGGTCATTGACGCGCACTGCCACGTAGGCTCGTACTGCCTGGCCGAGGACCTTTTGAAAATGATGGACGCCGCCAAGGTGGACCGGGCGGTGATCTTCAACCACCCCTGGGCCTGGTCCCTGCCGCGCAAGGACAATTATTACAATACCAACGACTACATCGCCGACATGCAGGCCAAGTACCCGGAACGCCTGATCGGGTTCGCCTGCATCAACCCCCGCTACACAGGCGACGCGGAGCTGGGCATCCCCAACATCTCCGTCCAGGAGCTGGTGCGCTGCGTGGACGAACTGGGGCTGCAGGGGCTGAAGCTCCATCCGGAGAACCACTGCTTCCCGATTGATTGCCTGGCCGGCAGCGAGTTCATGCGCACGCTCTCGCGGCTGCAGAAGAAAAAGAAACGGAAAATCCCCGTCCTGTCGCACGGCATGACCACCATCGGCTGCATGCCCGACCAGTTCGGCACGCTGGCGGGCGCGCATCCGGACGTGCCCATCATCATCGCCCACGGCGCGGGGTTCCAGAACCTTTATTTCCCGTCGTACGCTCCCCTCAAGCGCCGCGCCAACCTGTACGCCGACACGGCCATGACCACCATTGACGACGCTCACCTGCGCGGCGTGGCGCGGAGCGTGGGGGTGAAAAAGATCGTTTTCGGCTCGGACCACTTCTCGCAGGACCACGGCAACCTGTACGGGAATTTCTTCTACGTGCTGGAACGCGCCTTCCCGGACAAGCAGGAACGCGAGGCGATCCTGGGCGGCAACCTGGGCAGGATCATGGGATGGAAATGACCTGCGAGTTCCGGCGAGTTCCGGGGGACATAACTATCAGGTGCGCCGCATTGTCCTCCGCGCTCAAGAACACCTTCTGACGCCGGTTGCCTCTCTGCGTCAGATGGTGCGGTGTGCAGAGAATCACCGCGCGCACCAATCAAGCCATGATTGACCCCCGGCAGAATGCTGCCGCCCGTGCCAATAATTATGCATGGTGTCCACGCAACTCAACCGGAACTCAACTCCGCGGAACTCCATACATAACTTGAGGCCATGTGACACTACTACGTATTGCGTAGTAGCGCCTCGGCTTTTCCTTTGATGCTCTGTTTGGTCGGGCAGTGCACTAAGGCATGCGTCCGCACCGCAACATCACCACGGGAAAATAGGGGCAGGCCGTTATCCGAGATAGCCTTTCGGGAAAATGGGACCTCTCCCCATTTCCCTGTTTTTCCTGATGATGAAGTGAAGTTTCTCGCACAGCCGCCGGGAATGGCGGCTATTTGGCATCTCCGCTCTGCTTCAGCGCGAGGGAATCGCACGTCTTCAGAAGGCGCTGGACCGCGGCTTTGATCTTGGCGCTCTTCTCTTTTCCCAGGAACCCGGCCACTTTCGCGCGAAGCTCCTGAACGAACGCCGGGCCGACGAATTCCCCCTGCGCGGGAAGGTTCTCGTTCATCGCCTCCAGTATGGTCAGAACGTCCTCCTCCGCGAACGTCGAGGCCAGGGAATCTGCGGCGCTCAGCAAAATGGTGCGGATGCCTCCCTTCATCTGCTGGATCCCCGCCATTCGCGCCTCGTAGTTGTCGTCCTTCGGGATCGTCGGCAGCAGTTCCTCCATCAGATTCACCAGGCTGGTGGTGGAGTATATGACCAATGCTATCACGCCGGCCGCTTCCCTGGAGCAGTCCGCCTTGGCGTCGTACCGTTCCCCATATTGTTTCAACACGGGCAGCAGCGCCATATAGCCCTTCAGGCATTCGTTCAGGCGATCGCGGAGCGGAACATCCTTGTTCGAATAGCGGGCCAGTCCTTCGCGGTTGACCAGCGCAAGGAAAATGGGCTTCGACTCGTCGTTGAGCATGGGCAATTCGATCTTGCCGGTCTTGAGCAGTTCGCCGAACTTAACGTAATCCGCGTCGGACCAGGCGCGGTCCGGCGGCGGACATCCGGCCTTGACGTAGTCGGAAACGGGCGCGGCGAGCGAAGTCGCCGAAAAGAGCGCCGCCATCGCGACGACAGCGCCGCAGGCCGTCGCGGGCAGACTCGTGCCATGCCTGGCCATTTTCCGTTCCTTTTCAGTTTGCCTTGATCAGGTGGAATCAGCCGCTTACGCGGCATGAAAAGTGCGAAGCTACGAGCGAGTGTTCTGTTACATCAGAAATGATAAGCATAGGCTTCGACCTGGCCATCACCGTCCCTTTGTCATTCCCGCGAAGGCGGGAATCCACGTTCAGCGCGCATCGCTGGATTCCCGCCGTTCGGCCCTGAGCTCACGGCCGAAGGGCTTGCACGGGAATGACTGAGTGAAGATGCGCGCCGGCCTTGGCGCGACCGACGGCTTTTTCAACTGCCTCCTGTCCCTGTTTCCCTATTTCCCCAAGACCGGATTTTCGGACTGCCTGCCGTTCAGCCGTACGACCAGGGTGCCTTGCGCATTGGTCGTCTGCATCTGCCCTTTGCGCACGGTGAAGGTGTACAGGGTCAGGCCGTTTTCCCCGGGCCGGGCGGAGACCGCGATGTCGTAGCCCATGTTCGGCTGGAGTGAAAACAGGTAGCAGGTGGTGTCGGTCTGGCCCGGCAAATCGAACTTCCTCGTCAGGGAATCCTCGCCGGCATCGGTGTTGATGCAGAAAACGGCGGCTCGGCTGGCGGCGCCGCTGTCCACCACCGCGCCCACGGCGTTTTCGCCCCTGACCAGGCGCGAGGCCGGCGCGTTGGCCGGCGCGCCGGCTGTGCCGTCGTAGAGCGCCGCGAGGACGGCCACGATCTGCGCTTCCTTGCCGGCGGCGAACATGTTATTGATCGAGGCGGACACTTGTTTCGCAAACCAGCCGGGGCCGACCGGCCCATTTTCATACGTCCAATTGGCCGGGTAAAGGAGTTTAGCATTCAGGGCGGCGTTCGCGCCGGTGACTTTAATCACCTGGGCTGCGGAATCAACGGCCGCCGTAAAGGCTTGATCGTAGTCCAGGTGCCACTTGGTCGGACGATTGGCGGCGGATGTCTCGGACACCCGGAGTTCATCGCCGATGACAAAGATGTTCGGCGGCAGGAACGCCAGGTGGCGATACCAGCGATTGAGATGGATGGACTCGGGGTAGCACGCCGTGGCGTCGCCCACCAGGTAGGTGTACTCCGGCTGCCGGTCGGTCTTCAGCAGATTCGCGTCATATCGCGGATCGCGCCGCTGGTGGGCGCCTTCGATGGTGAGCGTGCTGTGGAGATTGCTCTCCAGTTGCCCATAGCACGGCGGTACGGCCAGGTAATCGCCGTTGCAGTAGATGTCGAAACTGTTGGCCTGGGCATGGACGTGCAGATAGTTGTCCAACAGCGCCGTGTCGCCGCCCAGGACGGTTGTCCGGGCGCTGTGGCCTCCCACCGGCGAGCAGGTGAAGGCGCAGACCACGTCCGATTTCTTCCAGCCGGTCCGCAGGATGCAGAGTCCCTGATTGGCGAAACTGCGGAACCCGGGCAGGTCGTCGGGCGGAGTGGCCGCCACGGTTGGATCGTACCACAGAAAATTCCAGCCCACGCAGTGCAGCGCCGCCACGATCGAATCCTTGCTGACGGCCCAGTTGCTTTTGATGCTCCTGTTCTGGGTAAGGTAAACGAGATCCTGGATCGCATCCCGGTCCGCCAGCCACTGGGCGTGACCGTTTTTCTGCTCATGGGCCAGCTTGCGCAGAAGCTGGCTGGAGGCGGAGCCGAACACGTTATACCGGCCGTCGCGAAACGAATCGTGGTGGTCAATATAGGTATTGTCCGGCAGCCAGTTGTACATGCGGTAGGCGACGGCGTTTTTCGCCATGCCGGACTGGAAGAGGTCCTCTCCGGTTATCCTTCTATTCACGTCGAACAGCACGTAGGTCAGGGACATGGCATAGACCCAGTCCGACGCTCCCTCCATCCAGGCGCCGTCCTGCCCGCAAATGTCCATGTCCTTTTTCAGGACGTCCATAAAATACTTGAACCACTTGGGGCCCGACTCGTTTTCATAATAGAGCGCGGCCGCGCCGACGCCCAGCCCGGTGATCGGCAGCCAATGGTCGTGGCAGAGGTAGATGCGGCCCCACCAGTCCGTGGTGGAGCCCTTCACGCCGCGCTGGACGAGGGCGGCCAGATGCCCGCTGAGCTGGCTCCGTTCCGCCGGCGTCAGGTCGTTGTAGAGCATGTCGTAACCGCTGGCGACCGCCATCGCATAGGCGCCGATGAAATGGTCGCCGCCGAAGCCCTCGGGATAAGCGCCGAAGGCCAGCAGCCATTTTTTCGCCGCCTGCAGGTAGACGGCGTCCCCGGTCAGATGGTAGGTCAGCGCCATGTCGAAGATGTACGAGGCGCCGTTTTCGCAGTAGACCTGCATGGTGTCAATGTTCGTGGACAAGGAGGCCGGCGGAATGGGATCGAAGCCGACGAATTTATCCGCGCATTTTTTCAGGTCCTCGAAATACGCCTTGTGCGTGGTGGCGGCGGCCTGCCGCAGCCTGGGGACGTCCGCCAGGGTGAAATAGAGATACGGATGAGTCGGATTCCCCTCGGTCGCCGCATTCGCCTGCGCTCCCCGAGACGGATACGATAAAAGCGACAATACCGACAGGCAGAGCATCCATTTCCCTCTCATGGCATCTCCCATCCATTCACTGTTCGACGTGTTCAAATACCACGCTTTTCTTCTGGCGGTCCTCCAGAGAAAAGCCCGCAACGGAGCCTGCGATTATACGCTCAAAGCGCGCACTGTCAATCGGTTTCCAGGGTGCTGCGGAAAACAATATGACCGTGCCCGAGCCGTGCGCTTGATGGGAACAGGCCCGGGATTCACATTCTTTTTTCCAGGGTCGCGGCGGCTTCGAAGTAGGCGGTCTGGGGGAACATGTCGAACAGGGCCAGGCGGCGGAGGTCGTAGGTTCGGCCGACTTGCAAGCGCGCGAGGTCGCGGGCCAGCGTCGCGGGGTTGCACGAGAGCAGGATGATCGTCCGCGGGCCGAGGCGCACGGGTTCCGGGGATACCCATAACCTGGGGCCATGTGACACTACTACGTATTGCGTAGTAGCGCCTCGGCTTTTCCTTTGATGCTCCGTTTGGTCGGGCAGTGCACTAAGGCTTGCGTCCGCGCCGCAACATCGCCGCGGCCTTCTGTTCCTAGCGGCCCGCGACGCTACTACGTATTGCGTAGTAGTGCCGCGGCTTTTCCTTTGATGCTCCGTTTGGTCGGGCAGTGCACTAAGGCTTGCGTCCGCGCCGCAACATCGCCACGGCCTTCTGTTCCTAGCGGCCCGCGACGCTACTACGTATTGCGTAGTAGTGCCGCGGCTTCCCTTTTAATATTCTGGCGGGGCGTAATGGAAAATGATACGCCCGCGCGGCTGGGACCGGGATTCACGGCCTTTTTTCCAGGGTCGCGGCGGCTTCGAAGTAGGCGGTCTGGGGGAACATGTCGAACAGGGCCAGGCGGCGGAGGTCGTAGGTCCGGCCGACTTGCAGGCGGGCGAGGTCGCGCGCCAGCGTTGCGGGGTTGCATGAGAGCAGGATGATCGTCTGCGGGGCGAGGCGCACGAGGGCTTCGAGCGTCTCCGCCGAGCAACCGGTCCGCGGCGGATCGAGAAGGACCGCCGTTGTGTTCAGGTCCGGCGCCGATTTCAGCGCGGATTCCAGGTGGTCCTCCACTGCGCCCGCGATGAACTTGCACCTTTGAAGCCCTGCGGCGAGCGCGTTCTCTTCGGCGCAGCGGATGGAGGCGGGATCGCTTTCGATTCCGATCACCTCTCCGGCGGTGAACTCGGCCAGGCACAGCGCGAAGACGCCGCAGCCGCAGTAGCCGTCCACAAGCGTTTCCACGGCGAGGCCGCTATGGGCATCGCGCAGCCAGGCGGCGAGACGGTCCAACACGGGCGGGTTGACCTGGAAGAATCCGCCGGCCGGGACGCGCAGCGGCCGGTCGAGCACTTTTTCGGTGAGGAGCGTCTCCGGCGGAATGCGGAAGGCCAGCACCTCGCCCGACGCCGAACGCCGCAGGACGAGCTTGTCGGTTTCCGGCCCGCGCGACGGCCACCGCGCCGCCTCGCCGGAGGCGCGCAGCTCGGCGAGTTTTGCGTTCAGTTCGGGGCGCGCGATCGGGCAGCTCTCGATCGGCAGAACGGAGCGGTCCTCCCGCCGCGTGTATCCAAAAGCCGATCCCGCAGCGCCGGACGGGACCGGCTTGAGCGAGATCTTGTTGCGATAGCCGTAGGGCTCCGGCGCGGGCCGCGCTTCGTCGAGAGGCGGCACGGTCCGGACTCCGCCGATGCGCTCGAGCAGGCCGATGAGTTGCGCGGACTTGAGGCGGACTTGCTCGGCGGCGGCCAAGTGCTGATAGGAGCATCCGCCGCATTCGCCGTAGTACGGACAGCGCGGCTCGGCGCGGTTCGGGCCGGGCTCGAGCACTTCCGCGATGGCCCCGCGCGCGAACCGGCGATGCCGCGTCGCCAGCCGCACGAGCAGCCGGTCGCCGACCGCGGAGAAGGGCACGAAGACCGCCCGCCCGTCGGCCAGCCGGCCGACTCCGTCGCCGCCGTACGCCACGTCATGAATCTCGACTTCAACCGGATGATCCATGCCGCTATCCTATCGCGGGCGCCCGGCGCTGTCACGCGCGCTCCCGATATTTTCACTCGGAAAATGATTGACTTTCGCGCTGAACATGATACTCTGAAACGAGGCAACCGGCGCGCGGCCAGGGCGCGCCGCAAAAAGGAAACCTGTCGTGTTCCTCATTCCCTACCGCGTGGAAGTTTTCATCCGACGATGGCCCGTTGGGAACCTGTTTGTCCTCTTGCTGCTGCTCGTCTGCTACCGGCTCGAACTCGCCCAGCTTCCGGACCATATAGGGAACATCGCGCCGTTCGTGCTGACCCGAAATACGCCCCTCGGCCTGATCGGCTACATCTTTATCCACCTCGACATCGTGCACCTGGCCGGGAATATGTTCTTCCTGTGGGTATTCGGCAACGCGGTCTGCGTGCGCGTGGGGAACCGGGCATACTTTCTCATCTTTCTCGCGCTCGGCGTTGTGGCGGGGCTGGCGCATCTGTCCATGAGCGCTGTGCCGGCCGTCGGCGCAAGCGGCGCGATCAACGGCATCGTGGGGATGTTCCTGGTGTGGTTCCCGATGAACTACCTGAGAGTTTTCTACCTGTGGCCCTTCGGAATCGGCGTCTTCCGGGCGCGAAGCTACTGGATGATTCCGTGCTGGCTGGTCTTCGACAATCTCGGCGTGGTCCTTGGCTGGGGCGGCGTGGCGTACTGGGCGCACCTGAGCGGATTCGCGGCCGGGTTCGGGCTGGCGGTTTTCCTTCTCAAGCTCGGTCAGGTCCGGATGGAGCCGCATGAACAGTCGCTGCTGCACGTTCTCGGGCCGCGGAAGAACCCCGATGACGAACTCGGGCCGGTCGCGCCCAGGGTGCTGGCGGCGCGGGTTGAGCGATGGGCAACGCCGATGGCGCCGCCCGGAGAATACTTCGTGTCGTTCCCCTGCGCGTGCGGCGCGGAATTGCGCGCGCCGCGCAAGCGCGCGGGGGAAGAATTCACTTGCTTCCGATGCGCGAAGGGGACGAGGATTCCCGGGCTGGAGATCAGGAGATTGGGAGATTGGGAAAAGCGCCGCGTCCAATCTCCCAATCTCCCAATTTCCTAATCTCCCAATTACTTGCTTTCCGGCAGGTCGAAGGGCGACACCCAGTCGCCGAAGCGCTTCTGCGTCTCGAGCAGCCGGCTGCGCTGCTCGCGCAGGATGTCCATCAGCGCCGGCGGCGTCTCGAGCACCTCGGTGTGGTAGAACTTCTCGACGCGGACGAGCTTCGCCAGGTTCTCCTGCACGCGCAGGGTGAACTGGCGGACGTAGTCCTCCTTCGAGTACTCCTTGCCGAGGACCTGGCGGAAGAGGCGCTGGAGGTCGGCGTATTGCGGGATCAGGCCGGTGGCGGTGCGGACCGCGCCGGCCTCGCCGTGCACGCGCAGCTCCATCCATTTGACCCAGACGGCCTTGTCGCGGACGGCGTTGACGAACTGGCCGGCCTTGTCGCGCAGGAAGTAGTTGACTCCGAAGACCAGCGGCGGCTTCTTCAGGCGGCGGCCGAATTCCAGGTTGTTCGCGATGTATTTGCCCAGCGGGATGGCGACGAAATCCTGGATGCTCATGATATTGATTTCCGGGACGCCCTCCTTGCCGACGGTGGCGAAGGTGGTCTCGGTCTCGAGCCACGCGCCGTAGGCGCAGATGCCGTGCGCCCAGTCGAAGCCCTGCTGCACGGGCATGCAGGCGCGCGCGTCGCGGCCGCCGTACATGATGGCATGGACGACCACGCCGGAGGGATTGTCGAGCTGCGGGTCGGCGTTCTCCAGCGCGTGGAGCGAGATGGCGTAGCGCGCGTTCTTGTGCGCGGGCGGGATCGGGTTGCCCTGCGCGTCGGTCTTGCCGGCGTGCCAGGCGCCGGTGAAATTCTCGCCCGCCTTGGGCAGCTCGCAGCCCATGCCGAGCCAGTACGGCCGGCCGTCGGCGACGAGGACGTTGGAGAAGACGACTTCGCCCGGGTTGGTCAGCGCGCGGCAGATCGCCGGGTCGTCCACCGGGTTCACATTCTGAGCGATGCCGAAGATGCCGCGCTCGGCGTTGACGGCGCGCGCCTCGGCGTTGATGTTGCGCAGGTAGGCGATGTCGTCGCCGAGGATCGTCTCGCCCGCGAGCATGGCGGTGGAGGTTTTCCCGCAGGCGCTCGGGAAGGCGCCGCTGATGTAGGTCTTGCGCCCGTTCGGGCCGTGCACGCCCATCAGGAACATGTGCTCGGCCAGCCAGCCTTCGCGGTCGGCCTTGCGGATGGTCAGGCGCAGCGCCAGCTTCTTCAGGCCGATCGAGTTGCCGGCGTACTGCGTGTTGACGGTGTAGATCATATCGGTAGTGTAATCAATGTAGATCCGCTTGTGGTCCGCATCCACGCTGACCTTCCGCTCGTCCATCGGCCCGGCGGAATGCAGGATGCAGAAGAACTCGCCCTCGCCGTGCGTCCGCAGGAACTGATCGTACGCGGGCCGGTAGAGCAGGTCCTCGCTGTGCGCGACGTAGAACGAGTCGGTGAACTGCGCGCACGGGATGCTGAAGACCGATCCGGTCGGCCCCAGCGAGAGCAGGCGGACGATCATCGTCCGGCCCTTCATGCTGCCCTTGAGGAGCCCGCGGATTTCGGCGAGGCCCTCGTCGCGGTCAATCTGCTTGAGCGCCTTGCCGAGGAAGCCGGACTTCGGGACGAGGTACTTGGTCACTTCGCGGTCGCGGCCCTGGTCGCTGGGGCCGTCGAAGTGGACGGTATGGCCGGGGATTTTCAGCGGTTTCTCTTCGCCGATGGCGAGGGCCTGTTCGCGGATGAAGCGGACTTCCTCCTCGGAATCGGCGCAGACGAAAACCGACTCCGGCTCGCAGAGCGTGATGGCGTCGGCGAGCAGTTCGTTGAGCTTGGCGTTCTGCAGGCGCACCAGCTTGCCGTAGTTGTCGTCGCGCAGCTTGCTCTGGAGAATCGAGCGTACCGTCCGTTTCATCGTCCTCGCCTTTCGTCGCGCACTGTCCGGGCCGGCGATGCGGAAAAAGTATAGAGTTTCCCCGCCCGTTGCCGTTGCAATGTGCTGGAAATTACGGAAGCCGGTTTGAACGCAGGAGTTTACGTTTTTCCGGGCGGCATGTCAATATCTTTCGGGCCGAAATCCGCTGCTTGCCCTGCGCGCGCAAATCCCTTATCATTATCCGCCGGCGGCCGGACAGGCGTTCTTCAGCCGGGAGCGCGAAATGGCGTATCCGAAGATGCCGGATTTCCATCGGTGGGCCGACTCCATCGCGCGCTATGCGGAACTCCAGCACGAACACGGCGCCGGCGGCGTTGCGCCGGTCCTCGCCGAGGCGGAAGCGGGGCTGAAGGCGTCGCTGGCGAAACTCAAGCGCCTCCGGCCGGACCCGGCGCTCGTGCGGTGCGAGCCGGACGACCTGCGGCTCATCCGCCGCCTCCGCCCGTCCGGCCCGCGCAGGCTGCGGCGCGGGCTCGACCGGGAGACCTATCGCGAGAGGCTCGAGGGCGCGCTGCTGGCTCGCATGGCCGGCTGCACGCTCGGCGCGCCCGTCGAGGGCTGGCCCATGGCGAAGATGGAGGACCTGGCCCGGGAGAACGGCGAGCCGTTCCCGCCGGTGGATTACTGGACGCGCGTCCCGGCGCCCTTCGAGAAGCGATACCGGATGAGCCCGCGCGAGGCGTACACGCGCCGGAAGATGAACGGCGTTCCGGTGGATGACGACATCGCCTACACGCTGCTCGGGCTGCTGGTCGTCGAGGAGTTCGGGCCGGACTTCACCATCGCGGACGTCGGCCGGGCGTGGCTGAAGCACCTGCCGTACGCCTGCACCGCGGAGGAAGCGGCGCTGGCGAATCTCCGGAACGGAATCGCGGCCGAGCGGGCGGCGGAGAAG
>JBKQWE010000134.1:0-84982 GCA_052139675.1 Candidatus Brocadiia bacterium | reverse complement strand
CACGCATTTCTTGAGTTATGCGTATGAGACCCTTCGCTGCGCTCAGGGTGACGAACTTGCACAAGGCGCGTTCTCAAGGGACTTTTGGCGCGGATAATGCAAGATAATTACGAAACACTACACTAGTCACCGTTTTCCCCGAGGAGTCAGCCGATGAGCATCGTACAGGCGGCTGTCGTGCAGGACGCGCCTCCGCAGTTCAGCGCGCCGGCAACGCTGGCGAAAGTGGAACAGCACCTGCGCGAGGCCCATAAACAAGGCGCGCAAGTGGTGGTGTTCCCGGAGGCGTTCATCGGCGGCTATCCCAAGGGAATGGACTTCGGCGCCCGGGTGGGCGTGCGCTCGATGGAAGGCCGGAGGGACTTTCAGAGGTACTACGACGGCGCAGTCCAGGTGCCCGGCCCCGTGACCGACGCGCTCGGGAAAATGGCGGCGGAATATCATCTGATCGTAGTGATAGGAGTGATCGAGCAGACGCCAGGCACCCTTTACTGCTGCGTCCTGTTCTTCGGTCCCGATGGTACGCTGATGGGCAAACGCAGGAAGACCATGCCGACGGCTATGGAGCGGCTGGTGTGGGGCTTCGGCGATGGTTCGACCCTGAACGTCTTCCCGACGCCAGTCGGTCGCATTGGAGCGGTGATCTGTTGGGAGAACTATATGCCGTTGATGCGCATGGCCATGTACGGACAAGGCATCCAACTGTACTGCGCGTGCACGCTGGACGATCGTGAGACATGGCAGCCCACGATGCGACATATCGCGCAAGAGGGCCGGTGCTATGTGCTTTCGAGCTGTCAGTTCGCTCGAAGCTCGGATTTCCCGGATTGGTGCAAGCCGGCCCCGGGCGCCGATCCAGACCCGGTCATTATTCGGGGCGGAAGCTGCATCGTGAGTCCGCTCGGACGAGTGATTGCGGGGCCGGTCTATGACCGCCCGACCATGCTGATGGCGGAGTTGGACCTCGCGGAGATTACCCAGGGCAAGTATGATCTCGATGTAGCCGGCCACTACGCCCGGCCGGATATTTTCCAACTCACCGTAAACACCAAACCGCAGAAAGCGGTCTCGCTGGACGGACCGCCGGAATGAAGAGGAATCTCGGTACACCCACCAGCCCCTTTGATGCGCACTGTGGCTTGAAGCTGACCATAAAACGGCGCCCCGGACGCAGCGGCGTCCGAGGACTGCGCCGGACTGCGCTCATGATGATCGTGGCAATCGCCGGCGGGCTCAGCGGCTATGCGTCCGCCGCTGCGGCCGAGGCGCTTACGTATGAGACGCCGCAGGGCGTGACGTTCGTGGTGACGGCCGACGGGCTGTCGTCCATCCGATATGCCGGTCGCGAGATCGCCGCGGGCGGCTGGCGGGCCGGCAGCGGCGAGGACTGGTTCCGGTACGGCGCCGGCAAGGTCGCCGCCGACAAGATCACCGAAAAGTCCCTGGAGATCCTGGCCGCCAACCGCGCCCGCGTGCGGCACGTCATGCAGGACATCACCGCCGACTACAGCTACGTGTTCGACGGCGAGGACGTGACCGTGACCGCCCGCCTGGAGAACGCCAACCCGGCGGAGGAACTGGCCGTCGCCCGCTTCTACGGGCTGAAATTCGACTTCGGCCGGCCGCCCGAGGGCGTCATGTGCACGCAGCACATTACGTACTTCCAATACCCCGGCCACGGCATCGCCATGTGCCACCCCAGCGGCTTCTCGAATATCGGCGGCAGCTACGCCGTCAACGACGCCGTCGGGATCGGCGTCTCACCCAGCCGGACCGGCCTGGTGCGGACGCTGATTCTCTGGGACCACGGCGACTGGGCCCGCCAGGAGACCGATCCCTGCCGGCTTCTGAACTACTTCGTGGTCGCCCCGACGCCGGCCGCCGGGGCCAGGACCTTCGAGATGAAGCTCCGCGTCAGCCCCGATCGCGACTGGAAGCACCTGCTCGCGCCGTACAAGGAGCACTTCCAGGCGACGTTCGGCCCGGTGCAGTACAAGGCCGACAACCGCTGGGCCGCCTCCTTTTACGCCAACAAGAGCATGCAGGCGGTCAGCGCGCAGAATCCTTACGGCTTCCATGACGGAATGGCCCGGCTGGACCTGCCCGAGGGAGTCAACGCCCTGTGCGAGTTCATGCTCAAGCAGTTTCGCGAGGGCGGCGGCCAGGGAATGATCCTCTGGGGCCAGGGAGGCGAGGAGCCTCGCGGAGGCATGTACCGTCCCGACTTCGACATCCTTCCGCCGGAGGTCGAGGCGCAGTGGCCGGCGCTGGCGCGGCGGTTCAAGGAGGCCGGCGTCCGCCTCGGCGTCACCGCGCGCCCGCGCCACATGGCCGTCCGCGTGAGCTGGAAGTCCGACGGCATCCTTGACATCAACGCCGACGACGAAGGCCACCGCAAGGTGCTCTGGAACCGTTTCGAGAACATGATCGGCCGCGGCTGCACTCTCTTCTACCTCGACAGCTTCGGCGACTCGCTGGAGGACGTGAAACTCATGCAGTTCCTCCGCCGGCAGATGGGGCCGGACATCCGGACTTTCGCCGAGCACCAGTGCGATGCGATCATGCCGTTCAGCGGCGGCTACAGCGAGACCGAACTCAACGGCGACGCCGAGGGCAAAAGCGGCAGCTACGCCTTCTGGTCCGGGCTGCGGAACTGGGAAATCTACCGCTGGCTGGCGCCCGGTTCGCAGATGGTGTCGCGTCTCTTTCGGACCAACGGCAAGGTCCCGCAAAACGTCGAGCCGGCGGAGCGGTTCTGGTTCCGCAACCACATCGCGCCGTTGGTCGTCTACGGCCGGCCGACCGTCTCGACGGCCGAGCTCAAGGCCATGCAGGAGGAGTACGTGGACGATCAGGGCCGGTGGAAGGACGGCCCGTAGCGGGTGGGGATTCTTTGGCTGCCGGCCATCGGTTGCCGCCGCGTGCCGCCGGATTATATCATGTCTGAAAGCCGGCTGCCATTGGAGGACGGCCACATGGGAAATCGCGGGCAAAACATGTTCGCGCGCGCCAGTCGGCCACAGCGGCTGTCGTGGAAAGGCTGGCCGGTGCGCGCGGTGATGGTCTGCTTCGCCGCGCTGACCGCGGTTTCAGGGATCGGCGCAGATTCAAGGCGAACGACTGAACAGGAGAAGAAGATGACCGTCGGCGCTTACTATTTCGACGGCTGGGCGGGCCGTAACTCATCGGCCGGGAATGCCGGGGAACCTTGGGCTCGAAACGCTCCTGCGATGCTGACCCGGAGGATGATCGAAGAGTTCCCGCAACGGGAGCCCGTCTGGGGCTGGCGGGATGATTCGCCGGCGATTATGGAACGGCAGATAGATCTCGCGGCGGGCCACGGCCTCGACTTCTTTGCGTTCTGCTGGTACTGGCACGATAACGGGGGGCCGATCAACGAGAAGGCGATCGAGGAAGACCCCAAGCACACCGGGCTGGAGCTGTTCCTGAAGGCGAGAAACAGCCGCCGCATGAAGTTCTGCCTGCTGGTGGCCAATCACGATGGCTTCGAGATCAAAGGGACTGAGCATTGGAAGCAGGCCGCCGACTTCTGGATGCGCTATCTGAAGCACCCGCAGTGCGTCACGGTCGGCGGGAAGCCGCTGGTGATCATTTTCAATCCCGGCGGCGGAGATAAGGACGGCTTCGCGTACCTGCAGGAAGCGGCGCGAAAAGCGGGCCTGCCGGGCGTGGCGATTGCCGGTTGCGGGGGCGGGACGCCGGAGATGGGTTACACGCACAGGACGCATTACAACGTGATACCGGGGTACACGGCCGGATCGGAGGAGCACAAGTACGCAGAACTGGCGGCCGCGAACCGAGAGGCGTGGGGCGGCAGCCGCGAGCAACCGTACATGCCGGAGATCATAGTCGGGTGGGACAAGCGGCCGTGGGAGAATCCGACGGGCCTGCACCAGAATGCCGGATGGTACTACCCGGACCGCACGCCGGAGCAGTTCGCGGTCCACCTGCGGGATGCGATGGCGTGGATGGACGAACACCCGGAACAGACCACCGCCGAGCGCATCGCTCTGATCTATGCCTGGAACGAACTGGGCGAAGGCGGGTATATGGTCCCGACCAAGGGCGATCCCGACGCCAAGTACTTGAAGGCGCTTCGGTCGGTGGGGATGCCGGCCGGTCAGCCGAGGCAGCCAGGCGCTCCAGTGGACGCGGACAAGGCACACCGCTGAACTTTGACTGCCGCTCATCGGCAGACGTCCCTTACTCGTGTTCGCTGTTCGCGCTTCAGCTTGGATCACTGGTGAGGAGGAAAAAGATGTATTTTCAGTCTCTGGCCATTTCGCTGCTGGCGGCGTTCCCGCTGTTCGCCGCGCCCGCCGAGGCGCCGGTCGTCGCGGCGCCGGTCGTCGCGGTTACGCCGGCGGTGGAGAATTGGCAGCCGTGGGACGACAACGGCACGGAGGGCTGGTTCGCGCCGGAGCCCGCGACCGACGACGGCCTGACGCCCGCGCCCTGGGAAGACGCGTTCACATTCTTCCGGCAACCGGCCGGCAGCCTGGGCTGGATCGTCGCCAACGGCGACAACCTCGAGTTCGAGAAGGCGCCGGGCCGGCCCATCCATTTCAAGGGGCTCACGACGCACGCATTCACCTGCCCGCCCGAGAAGGCTGCAGCCTGGGCGAACATCCTGCGCAAGTTCGGCTTCAACGAGGTGCGGTTCCACTCCCTGTGCGAGGGACTCCTCAAGAAGGAGGGCAGTTTATCGGCCTCGAGCCCGAGCGGAACGACTTCGACCTATACTCTGCCCGAGCTCGACCCCGACCGCATGCAGACGTTCGACAAGTACTTCGCCGAATTGAAGAAGGCCGGCATCTATGTCCGCTTGTCCGGCAACTATGCCACCTACTGGTCCCCGTCCACCGGCGTGCACGAGCCGGAGAAAATCCCGCGCCTCAACAACATCGCCTACTTCTTCGACGAAAAACACCAGGAGCTTTATTTGAAAAGCGTCGTGCTCTTCCTGAACCACGTGAACCCCTGCACCGGCTTGCGCTACGCCGACGATCCCGCCTGCAACATGTACATGGTGGTCAACGAGACCAGCCTCTTCTGGAGCGACGCCAGGCTCCTGCCGGAGTACTACCGCAGCGAGCTGCAGGAGAAATACAACGCCTGGCTGATGGACAAATATGGCGACGATGCCCCCTTGCTGAAGGCCTGGCAGTCGCCCGGCCTCGATACGGCCCTCCGCGCCGACGAGTCGCTGGCCGACAGCAGCGTCGCCTTGATGGGGCCCAGGGCCGTGGCCGGCGCGGCGGAGAAAGATCGGAAGCGCGGGACCGACGAGATGAGGTTCTACTACAAGCTGGAGACCGACTGGTTCCTCAAGGTGCGCAGCGCCATCCGGGGAACCGGCAGCCGGATGCTGGTGCAGAGCACCTCCTGGAACGGCCCGGCCGCCTTGCAGGAAATGCAGACCGCTTCGGAGGCGGCGCTGGATTTCACCGGCAAGCACGTCTACTGGCTCGGCGGCGGCGCAGGCTTGAGGCGCGGGGAGTTCCGCATGGCCAACGAGCCGGTCGAGCGTCACCCCAACGACCATCTCCTGCTCCTCTGCTACCAGCACGTCGCCGACAAGCCCTTCAACATCACCGAATGGAACTTCTGTTACCCGAACGATTACACGACGGAGGCGGCGGTGTTCATGGCCGCCTACGGCGCGCTTCAGAACGTCTCGGCCAATCATCGCTTCGACGCCGATGAGCCGGAATTCCTCCCCTTGAGGGACAATTCCTTCAGCATGTTCGAATCGCCCGCCGGCATGGCCGTCGAGCCGCTGGCTTATTTCCTGTACGTGCGCGGCGATCTGCGTCCCGCCCCGATCATCCGCCAGGATGCGCTGACCGAGGCCGAGCTGTTCGACCCGTTCCGCGGCCGGCAGGAGCGCGGGCAGGGCGGGCGAGGCGCGCGGGGCGGGCGCGGCTACTTCCCGTACCTCGGCGGCCAGCCCGGGCCCTGGGACTCCATGCTGGTGGGCGGCGTGCGGCTTTCCTTCGACCCGGCAAAGTATCCCGCCATCTGGGATCAGAAAGCCTATGACGCCGGGCACGACGCGCAGGCCGGCACGATCACGAGCATGACCGGCGAGCTCGTCTGGAACACGCGCGGCGAGTTCGTGCAGGCGCAGACGCCCAGGACCCGTTGCCTGATGGGCGCCCTGCAGGGCAAGCACGAGAACGGCCCGCTCACGATGGACCTCAGCCGCGCCTATGGCGTGGCCGGAATGGCCAGTCTCGACGACCGGCCGCTCGAGAGCTCGCGGCGCATCCTGCTGACTCTGGCCGGCCGCGACCGCAACACCGGCCAGACGATCGAGACCGTGGCGCCCGGCGACCAGCCCGCCTCCGGGCGCAGGGGCGGCAGATATCGGCTGGAAGTGCTCGGCACGACTCCGATTATCCAGGAGCCGGTCACGGTGGACTTCTCCCTGAAGACCGGGCGCAACGGGACCTGGACGCTCCTGCCGGTGGACCTCTGCGGACGGCCCCTGGCCGACCGGCAGCGGACGCTGACCGCCGCGGATGGCGTGCTCACCGGTAAAATCTGCACTCGCGACGATAAGGCGTTGAACTACATCCTGACGGCCGAATAAAAAGCGGAGGATTCCATGAAGAAGGTGCGCGTCGGCGTAATCGGCTGCGGCGCGATCAGCCCGGCCTATCTGCGCAACATGAAGACCCATTTCTCCGCCGCGCTCGAGGTCGTGGCCTGCGCCGACCTGGACCGGGAACTGGCCGCGAAACGCGCGACGGAGTTCGGCGTCGCGCGCGTGTGCAGCACCGACGAGCTGCTGGCCGCGCCGGACATCGAGCTGGCGGTCAACCTCACGCCGTTCACGGCGCACTACGACGTTTCCATGGCGATCCTGAAGGCGGGCAAGCATCTGTTCACCGAGAAGTCGCTGGCCCAGACCCGCGAAGAGGGGATGGAGATCCTGCGGACGGCGAAGAGCAAAGGACTGCTGATCGGCGCGGCGGCCGATACATTTCTTTCCGCCGGCCCGCAGGCCTGCCTCCGGGCCATCCACGGAGGCGAAATCGGCAAGCCCACCGTCGCCAACGGCTTCATCGGCGTGGCCGGACACCGCGAGCACTACCTCAAGGTGTTCGGCGGCGCGCTCTTCGACATGGCGCCCTATTATCTGACGGCCCTGGTCGCGCTCCTGGGGCCGGTGGTCCGCGTGAGCGGCTCGGCGCAGAAGCCGTTCGAGGAACTGACCGACGCCAAGGAAGGCAAAACCTTCCGCGTGAACCGCCCCACGACGATCGCCGGAGTTCTGGACTTCGCCGGCGGATGCGTCGCCGTCTTCACCGCCTCCGGCGACGTGTCGTGCTATCAGCCGCGCGTCGAGATCCACGGCGACAAGGCTTCGCTGCTCATGGGCGACGCGAACGGCTATAGCGCCGCTTCCCGGATGAGAAAGAGCGACCGTTCCGAGATCGAGCTTCCCATGGGCGACGGCTTCACGGCCGAAGGCCGCGCCCTGGGCATTGCGGAGATGGCCGTGGCGCTGCGCGCAGGCCGCGAACCGCGCGCCAGCGGCGCCCTGGCCTACCACGTGCTGGACATCATGCACGCCCTGCAGGATGCGTCGCAGCAGAACCGGCACGTGCGCCTGCAAAGCACGTGCGCGCAGCCCGCGCCGTTCAACATCGCCGAACTTTCCGAACAATGAAATGGATTGCCGGCCTGCCGTGGCGCATAAAACAACGCAGGCCGGCGAACTGAGGTCAGGTAATGGGCGGCGAACCCATCGGCGAAGCGGACGCGACTCGCGGCGAGCAGACCTTGCCGACGGGCGCACCTCCCGCGCCCCAGCGGAAGCTCTGGCGCGTCGGCACGCTCACCTACACTCTCGGCGGTCTCGTGATCCTGTTCTCCTGGCTCCTCTGGGGCGACTTCGCCTGGTCCATGCGCGACCGGGCCGTGGCCCCCGTCGTGCAAATGCTGGTGAAGAAGTACGGCGCCTCGGATACGGTCATGGGCCTGCTGCTCAGTTCTCTGCCGTTGGGCATCAGCGCCATTCTGGGACCGATCATCAGCTATCGTTCCGACCGTCACCGCGGACGCTGGGGCAGACGGATTCCCTACATCCTCGCCGCCACGCCCGTCGCGGCGCTGGCCATGGCGGGACTGGCATTCAGCCAGCCCATCGCCGACCTCGTTCGCGGCATCCTGGGCAGCCGGTGGCTCGCCGGAGTGAACCTCACCCTCATCGTTTTCGGAGTCTTCTGGACGTGTTTCGAGTTTGCCGCGATCATCGCCGGCTCAGTCTTCGGCGCGTTGATCAACGACGTGGTTCCCAGCTCGCTGCTCGGCCGTTTCTACGGGCTCTTCCGGGTGCTGAGCCTGCTCGCGGGGATTCTTTTCAACTACTGGCTGATCGGCCAGGCCGAACTGCACAGCCAATGGCTGTTCGGGGGCATCGCGATCCTGTACGGCGTGGGCGTGATGATGATGTGCCTGAGGGTCAAAGAGGGCCAGTATGCTCCGCCGCCGGAGGTCAAGCCCGGCGAACGCAAGAGCGTCTTCGCGATCACGAAGGTCTATTTCAAGGAGTGCTTCAGCAAGCCGTACTACCTCTGGGTGTTCCTGGGGTTGACCTTCGGCGGGATCAGTTTCTGGCCCATCAACCTGTTCAGCGTGCCGTTCGCCAACAGCATGGGCGTCAACATGGAAAAGTACGGGAAATACAGCGCCCTGTCGTACGTGATCTCGCTGTGTCTGGCGTATTTCCTCGGCGTGCTGGTGGATCGGTTTCATGCGCTGCGGGTGAGCATAGTGGCGTTGCTGCTCTATGCGATCGCGATGATGGCGGGACTCTTCTACGTGACCGCGCCGGCGCGCTTCGGCGTCGGCTGGGTGGCGCATTGCGTTCTTTCCGGGGTTTACTACACCACGTCCGCCTCGCTGGCGCAACGGCTGTTGCCGCGTTCGACGTTCGCGCAGTTCAACTCGGCGGCGGGCCTGGTCGGCGCGGCCATCGGCATGGCGACGAGCCCGCTCATCGGCGGCATCCTGGATTGGAGCGGCCATCAGTACCGCTACACCTTCCTCATGGGTTCCGGCATTGCCGTCTTCGCCGCGATCTTGCTGCTGATCGTCCACACCCGGTTCATGCGCTACGGCGGGCCGAAAAACTATGTGGCGCCGGAATGAGGCCGGAGGGAGTTGCTTCGAGGGCGGGCGGATTGCCTCTGGAGGACGGTCAAATGGTAAATCCCGGTTGAAAGGAGCCGCCATGCCCCAGGTCCGCCACGTCGGCGCGCTGGATGCCGCCGGTCACGCCCTGGTCATCACACAACCGATGCCGCCGCTTCGAAGAGGGACCGTGCGGGTCGAAGTGCATGCCTCGCTCATCAGCCCCGGCACGGAACTCGGCGGCGTCGCCCAGGCGCGCCGGTCTTCCTCCGCCGCGGCAGGGGACGCGCGGCCTTTCGGCTATCAGAACGCCGGCGTCGTCCTCGAGTGCGGCCCCGGCGCGGAGGAGTTCAAGCCGGGCGACCGCGTCGCCTGCATGGGCGCCGGGTACGCGCAGCACGCCGACTTTGCGGTCGTCCCGATCAAGCTCTGCGCCCGTCTGCCGGATAACGTCAGCTTCGAGGAGGGCGCCTTTGCGCACCTCGCCATGACGGCCCTTCACGCCGTCCGCCGCGGCGAGCCGCAGCTCGGCGAATACCTGCTCGTCGTAGGGCTTGGGCTCGTTGGCCAGTTGTCGGCGCGATTCGGCCAGTTGGCCGGCATGTACGTCATGGGGTGGGACAAGATTCCGTTCCGCTGCGAGGTCGCCCGTCGTTGGGGAATTGATGCCGCCACGGTCGCAGGGTCGGAGAACGAAACGCGCGCCGCCGCCGAGTTCACGCGCGGATCGGGTTTCGACATGGCGGTCATGGCCTTCGGCGGAGACGGCACGCAGGCCCTTCAGAGCGTCGCGAAGGCCATGAAGCTCTCCCCGGACACGCACGCCATGGGCCGCATTTGCCTGGTGGGTGGGTTGAACACCCTCTGCCACTGGGGCGCCGGGCTCGGCAATCTCGATCTTCGCTGCTGCGCCCGAACGGGTCCGGGCTATCACGACGCGGCTTGGGAGCATGGCGAGGCCGCGTATCCCGCCGTCTTCATGCGCTGGACCACCCGCTCCAACATGGAGTACGTCCTTCGCCTGATCTCCGAGGGGAAGCTGAATGTGCGGGCGCTCGTCACGCACCGCTTTCCGCTGGCGCGGATAGACGAGGCCGTCACCGCCCACGTCGAGGCGCCGGATGCCACCCTCGGCACGCTTCTGCTCATGGAGCATGGGCTGAAAACGTAAAAAAGCCCATGGTCTGACGCTGGCGCGCCGAGGTGATTCTTTATGCGAGCCGTGAGAAAAGTCGTACGCCCTCCGGAATATCCCAATCACAACCGACGTCTGCACAGCTTGCTCGAGCCGGTTTCATAACCCACAAACCTGGATTCCCGCTTTCGCGGGAATGACGATTATAACCGCGCCCTCCGGCTTTCTTTGTCATTCCCGCGAAAGCGGGAATCCATTCCGTTTCGAGTTGTGAAACCAGCTCTCCGTCCTTGCCCGGCGTGACATCTGCGCGGGCACGGTGGTATACTGCGCCGCACGAGCGGCAAAACGCCGCCTCGCAGCGAGAGGCCGCCCCCTGATTTCTGCAAGGCGATGAACTTGGACAATGTGCTGCCGGTGAACGAGTACGACATGGAGCATCTCCTCATGGACTCGCGTCTGCTGCTGGGCGTCCTTGAGCAGGCGCGGCATCTGCTGGACTGGGAGGGCGAGGCGATCGTTCCGGAGGGGCCGGAGGAAGCGCTGATTGACTACATGGCGCGGCATCATGCGACGGGGAATCCGCTCGCGCTGGCGCTGCTTTACACGTTTCGACACCTCTACGGAAACGGCGCGGCGCGGATCCATCGGCAGGTCAACCGGTATGCCGGCGCGATCGAACAGTTCGCCGGCCGCTACGGCCCGGGTCCCGTGACGCTGGGCCGCGCGCCGGCGCGCATCAATATTCTCGGCGAGCACGTGGACTACGTGCGATACATTCCCACCGAGGTGCTTCCTTTCGCCAGCCGCGAGCACGACATGCTGATCCTTTTCCGCCCGACCGACCAGCCGCGCGTGCGCGGATGCTCCACGCTGCCGGCGGCGGAGCCGGCGGAGTTCCGCGCCGACGAGGGCCCACGGGAGAAACGCGCGCCCGGCGCGTCCCTCGAAGACCATTGGCTGGCCTGGCTGCATCGCGTGGGCACCCCTCGGCGCCACTGGATCAATTACGCCAAGGCCTCGGTCTTCTTCTGCGGCATGAAGTACGGCCGACTCGATCGCGGTTTCGACTTTCTGCTCGATTCCACCATTCCGGCGGCCGGCGGCGCCTCGTCCTCCTCCGCGGTGGTGGTCCTCTCCGGCGCGGCGGCGCGAGTGGCCAACCATCTGCCGTTCGACGCCGGTTCCCTCGCGGAGGACTCGGCCCTGGCGGAATGGTACATCGGGACGCGCGGCGGCAACATGGACCATTACACCATGTGCCTCTCGCGCCGGCAGAGCGCGCTGCACCTGAACTTCTCCCCGTTCAAGACCAGCCTCGTGCCGCTGCACCGGTTCCGGTATCGGTGGGTGGCCTTCTTCTCGCACCCGGCGGACAAGAGCGGCGACGTGTTCCTCAAGTTCAACGAGCGCTCCGCCGTCTCGCGCCTGCTGATCCCGGCGCTCCTCGAACGCCTTTGCCGGCAGGACCCGGCTTTCGGCGAACGCTGGAGCGGCGTGGTGAAAACGCTCTCGACGCAGAGGGACCAGGCGCTGGCCGGATACGAGGCGCGCGAGATCCTGGGCCTCCTGCCGGAGAGCGTGACGCTGACGGAGATCCGCCGCGATTTCCCGGCCGTGTACGCCGAACTGGAGCGCGGCTATCCGCGCCTGGCGAAGGAGATGGGCGGCCGGCCCATCGCCATCCGCCCGCGGGCGCTCCATCATGCCGGCGAGGTCGTGCGCGTCCGCGAGGCGGTCCGGATCCTCCAGGAGATTTTTTCTTCCCGCATGCCCGAGGCGCCCGAAAAAACCGAACCCGGCCTGCGGGCCGTGGGCGACCTCATTACCGAGACGCATGAGAGCCTGCGCGATTTGTACGAGCTGACGACTCCCGACATTGACGAGCTGACGGACATCATCCTCGGCCATCCCGGCGTGTACGGCGCGCGCCTGATGGGCGGCGGGTTCGGCGGAAACGTCCTCGCCCTGGTGTCCAAGGAGCACGTCGCGGAATTGGTGAACCGCGTGCAGTCCGGATACTACGCCCCGCGCGGCCGCAACGGCCTCGCCGAGGGAAGCATCACCGTCAGCACCCCCGGCGAAGGGTTCGGCCTGCTCTGCCTGCGCGACGTCCTCCGTCGCGCCGTGGTCAACGCCAGCGCCATCTGGTGGAAATGGGAGACGTACGCGCCGGTGATCGAGAAGGCCACCTGCGAACTGCTGGGCATTCCCCACCCGTGCGCGTTCAAGCTCCTGCGCCCGATTCAGCCCGTCATCGTCGCGGGCGGCCGCGGAAAGCTCCGGCTGGGCAGGGGATATCGCAGCCCGGCGGCGCTCAACGTCATTGACGGCAAGCCCTCCATCGCGCGCGTGCTCGACTCCCTGGCGGCGATGCCGTTCAAGACCCTTCCGCCGATCATCGTCGTCAGCCCCGCCATGAAAAGCAGGCTCCTCAAGGAGATACGGCTGCCGCGGGGGACGCGCGTCGCCGTCCAGCAGGAACCGCTGGGCACCGGCCATGCCGTGCTCACGGCCATCCCCGAGATTCGCCATGGCGAGGCGGACGTGCTCGTCGTCTGGGGTTCGCAGCCGCTGCTCAGCGCGGAGACCCTCGCGCGCAGCGTGGTGGCCTACCAGGCGCTCGGGTCATCCTCGATGCTGTTCCCGGCCGCCGTCACACGCTCTCCGTACGCTCCGATCCAGCGCGACTTGCACGGTTACGTGATCGCCTCGCGCGAGACCGCCGCCGAAGGAGCGCCGACCAAGCGCCTCGGCGAGACGAACGTCGGCGCTTTTCTCCTCAGCGCGCGCATTCTCAAGGCGACGCTCCCCGGCCTGCACGAGGAGATGTGGGACGAAACGGCGGGCCGATATAAGACCAAGTCCGGCGAGTTGGGCTTCCCGAACGAGATGGCGCGCGCGCTGGTGCGCGCCGGCACGCCGGTGATCGCCCTGCCCATCGCACGCGCGGAAGAAAGCCTGGGCCTGCGGAACCGCTCCGGCTACGACGAAGTCCGCCGAATCGTTGCGAAGCGCTCCGCGAGAAAGAGGTGAACTATTGAAGGCTGGATGACAAATCTCGCACGACACTTCACCACGAAGGGCACGAAGAACACGAAGAACGGCCAGTGAAATCGCCGTTTTTAAGTGCGTCCTTCGCGACCTTCGTGCCCTTCGTGGTGAGACATGACTTATGCACCACGTTCAGCGCGGAGGGCGAATCGGCGGGACGTTCTTGCCGCCCTGCGCGTCCATCATCTGCGTCTTATCCGCCCGATAGTCCAGCAGCACGTTGAAGAGCGCCGGAAGCCCGATCAGATTCTCCAGTCCGATGGTCTGGTCCACCTGCTTCATGATGCCGTTGACATCGCCCTGCGGCACGCCGGCGGCTCTGAGCCCTTCGAGCACTTCGCTCCGCGTCAGCGTTCGCTCGCCGGCGGCTTTCCTTCTTTCGTCGCTCACGCTGCACCTCGCCTTCTTAGTCTCGGAAAGAGGGTCGTACGGCAGAGCGTGCGCTTCGGACGGCCCTTGCCGCCCGTGCCGCCGCATTATACCATGGAACGGCGGTATGCGGAATAGGCCGCGTCATTAACATGGTATAATCCGCCCCGGCGCGCGGGTTAAAAAGCGAAAGGAGCGACCGGATGGACACGTGGCCGACACGGAGCCAGGCGGCGGCGATTCTCGAAGACTGGACGAAGAATCCGAACCTCCGAAAGCACGCCTATGCCGTCGAAGCGGCGATGCGCGCCTACGCGGCGCGGTTCGGACAGGATCCCGAGAAATGGGGCGCGGTCGGGCTGCTCCATGATTTCGATTACGAGAAGTTCCCCACTTTGGACAGCCATCCGATGGAGGGCGCGGCATATCTGCGGCAGCAGGGGTTCTCCGACGAACTCGTGCAGGCGATCCTGGCCCATGCGGACCACGCGGGCGTGGCCCGCGATACGCCCCTGAAGAAAGCCATTTACGCGGTGGACGAACTGACCGGCCTGATCATCGCCGCGGCGCTGGTGCGCCCTTCGAAGAAACTGGCCGATGTCGAGGTGAAGACGGTGATGAAGAAATGGAAGGAGAAGTCCTTCGCGGCGGGCGTGAACCGGCAGACCGTCGAGCAAGGCGCCCGGGAGCTCGGCATGCCGCTCGAGGAACACATCGGCATCGTGCTCAAAGCGATGCAGGGTGTCTCCGCGCAGCTCGGGCTCTGATCGCCGGGAATTCCCGCAGACCTGGCCGACCCGCGCAAGCAGCGCCGCTGCGGGCCGGCTGCAATCACATCCCGGCGGAAGCGCCGACCTTATTCCAGAAGCTTGTCCTGGAGCTCCTTCCAGCCCAGCGACGTGGCCTGGAACTCCACCGCGCCGGCGGGAATCGGCTGGCCGTTGACCGACTGGATGCCCAGCCCGCTCGCGTCGCAACGCACCGCGCCGGCGTTGCGGCCGAGCGGCGCGCTCAGCGTCAACTTGCCGCTGGCCGCGTCGGCCAGCGCGCTGCACGGCTGGTCGAAGAGCAGCATCGCGTCGCCGGACTGCAGGCTCTTCCCGGCCACGATCATCGCCTTCACCGGCTTGCCGTCCTTCAGGCTGACCACCGCCGCAGCGGCGTCGGTCTTGATCCCGCCTTCGCCCTTCGGCGTCGGGCCGACAGCCACCAGGTCCACCAGGTCGCCGCGCTTGATCTTCAGCACGTAGCCCGCGTCGGTCTCCTGGCAGTCCACGATCTCCGCCGGCGCGGCCGACTGCGGCGCGATGACCGTCACGAGGCGCAGGCGGTCGCCGTGGTACGAAGCCGTCAGCACGCTCGCGCCGCCCCGCCGGCCGCCCGTTCCCGCCGCGACCTTGGCCTTCAGCTCCGCGGGCGCCGCCGCGAGTGTCAGGCGGACCTTGTCCTTGCCCTGGGCGATCAGCCACGAGAGCTTGCCCGCCTCGGTCCACTGGCCGTCGCCGTGGCAGAGCCAGTCCAAGGCCGCCGGCTTGCGCGCCTGGACGTCGTCCACGACGACCAGATAGGCATTGTCCACGTAGAGGAAAGTCCGGGTGAATTTCGAGAGGTCCGGATAGAACCCGCCGGCCTCGCCGCGCGCCATGCCGAAGCCGGGCGCGCCGAAGCACTGCTCGATGCGCGCCCGCTGGCCCATGTTCGGCACCGGCTGCGTGTAGCCTTCTCCTTCGCCGTCCTGCCCCTTGCCGTTGACCAGGATCGTATTGAATCCGCTCGTGTGCTTGCCGCCGGTATTGGTGGCGAAGAGGTGCCCGCGCCAGGCGAAAAGGAAGTCGCCGGCGTCCGGGTAATCGTGGGCCACGTTGACGTAGTGCACCGGCGTGAACGACTCGGCGTACTTGTTCATCTCCACCCCGCCGTAGTTGCCGCACTTGAAGAAAGTCGCCAGGGCGTCCGGATCGGTCCAGCTCTGGCGGAAGGCGGCGATGTCGAGGTCCGGGAAATAGCGCCAGGTCGGCAGCAGCGCCAGGTCGCCCGGCTTGAGCGACGGATGGTACCAGAGCAGGGTAAAAGCCTGGGAAAAGCAGCTTTCGGGCGAGAGCTGGAAATCCCGCAGCATCAGCGCCTGGGCCATGGGGTCGCGCCATTCCCAGGCCAGTTGGAAATTGTAATGGTTGAAGGAATAGGTGCCCGAGCTGCCGTCGCCGAAGTTCCACATGTGCTGGCCGTCGGGCGTCACCATGTGGGCCCGGAAGTATGGGACTTCGTGGAAGCTCGGATTCGTGCGAATGGTGTCCATGCCCAGGCAGCGGTCCATGGCCACGAAGGCCGGCACCAGGAACTGCATCCCGAAGGCCTGGTACGAGGCGCCCTCGTGGTTGGAGCCGTCGTCGGGCAGCCACTTCGCGATGAACTGGGCCTGCTTGATGGCGTCGTCGAGGTAGCCGTCAATGCCCGGCTCTTCGCCGTAGATGGCCAGGCAGGCGAGCATGTAGCCGCACAGCCGGTGCCAGCGGTGGTTGTTCTGCGGGTCCTGCTCCCAGTAGCGGACGGCCGCATTCGGGATTTTCTTGAACTCGTTGAACCCGTAGTTGTACATCCGGTCCGCGGCCAGCCACAGGCGGCGGCGGACGATCTGCCGCTGCGCGTCGGTCAACTGGTCGTAGGTGGTGTCGTAGATCAGCGCGACGGTGGCCATGAGGTGGCCGGTGCCCATGCCGTAGTCCGTTTCGTCGCTGACTTCCCAGTGCTCGCTCTTGCAGATGGCCATCATCAGGTCAATGGCGTGGCGCGCGTCGGCCTGGTCGCCGGTCTTCGCGTAGAGCAGGTCAACGCCCGTGCCGTGCCACCAGCCCAGCCGCTGCCAGGTATCGCCGAAGTTCCACGGCTCGCCGCTCGTCGGGACGGCTTCGGCCCGCCACGCCTTGAAATCGGCGGCGCCGGCGTCCCAGATGAATTTTTCGTCGTCCTCGCCGGCCTTCGCCCAGCGCGCCATGTCGTCCTTGCTGAAGAGCAGCCGCGGATGGACGTTCAGCAGCTCGCGCTTGAAGGGAATGTTGAAAGTGCCCGGCAGCGCCGCCGGTTCTTCGGCCGCCGCTGTAGCCGCCAGGCCCGAGAGCATGATCGCCAGTGCGGCCGCGCCGAGGATGATGCGCTTCATAAAGGTCTCCTCCTTAAGAACGTGTCAGATCGCCGTGCGACGGATGAATAACGTATACCCGCCGCCCGCAAAATGCAACAGGGAACCAGTGCTCTGTGACATCAGAAATGATAAGCATGGGCTTCGACCTTGCCCTCACCGTCCATTTGTCATTCCCGCGAAGGCGGGAATCCACGTTCAGCGCGCATCGCTGGATTCCCGCCGTTCGGCCCTGAGCTCACGGCCGAAGGGCTCCGCTCGGAATGACCAGATCTGGTTTCACAACCTCGTAATCGTAATCGTAATCTTACTCCTGATCGGCCTTCGTTTGGCCGTAACAGCAAACGGCGATTACGATTACGATTAGGATTACGATTACGAACACGGATGTCGCTAAGCAACCTGCATCGGTTATGAAATAGGCTCCAGTCTTTATGCAACTTATTTTCGGGAAGCCACACTCGACCGCCCTGCGCCTGCGCCCGCCGGCCCACGCTCTCCCGCCGCCGCACGCGCCCCGGTTGACTGGAGTGCTGCGCCGTGGTAGAAGCAGCCTCAGCGCGCCGCGGCCGATCCGGCGCGGTAGGGAAAGGAGACCCTGTGCCCCCAATCACGATCCGCGACGTCCGCGTCATTCTGACTCAGCCGGAATCCGCTCGACTGATCGTGGTCAAAGTCGAGACCTCCGAGTCGGGCCTTTACGGTCTCGGCTGCGCGACGTTCACGCAGCGGCACACGCCGGTCAAGGCCGCCGTCGAGGACTTCCTTCGGCCGTTCCTGCGCGGCAAGGAGACGCAGCGGATCGAGGACCTCTGGCGGACGGCGTGGGTCAGCTCGTACTGGCGCAACGGGCCGGTGCTGAACAACGCCCTGTCGGGCGTGGACATGGCGCTGTGGGACATCAAGGCCAAGCTCGCGGGGATGCCGCTGTATGAACTCCTGGGCGGGAAATGCCGCGAGGGAGTCACGGTCTATCGCCATGCCGACGGCCGCGACCCGGCACAAGTCGAGGATAAAGTGCGCGCCTTCATGGAGCAGGGCTATCGCGTCATCCGCTGCCAGATGGGCGGCTACCAGGGCGCGGCGCCGGCGCGCCGCAAGCCCCAAGGCGCGCTGCCCGGCGCTTATTACGATCCGGACGCCTCCGCCCTGGCCATCCCGCGACTGTTCGAGCATCTCAGGAGCAAGCTCGGCTTCGGCGTCGAGCTGCTGCACGACATCCACGAACGCCTGCCCCCGATCGAAGCGGTTCGCCTCGCAAAGGCCCTGGAGCCGTACCGGCTTTTCTTCCTGGAAGATGCCTTGCCGCCGGAGCAGATCGAGTGGTTCCGCGCGATCCGGCAACAGTGCGCGGCGCCGCTGGCGATGGGCGAACTCTTCTCCAATCCCTGCGAGTGGATGCCGCTCATCGAGAACCGCCTGATAGATTTCATCCGCTGCCACGTCAGCGCCATCGGCGGGATCACCCCGGCGCGGAAGCTGGCCGCGCTGTGCGAGGCGTTCGGAATCCGCACCGCCTGGCATGGCCCGCCGGATGTCTCGCCGGTCGGCCACGCCGCCAACGTACACCTCGGCGTCAGCGCGCCGAACTTCGGCGTCCAGGAGTGGTCCGGTTTCACCGATGCCGAGCGCGAGGTCTTCCCCGGCTGTCCCGAGGTGCGCGACGGGTACGCCTATCCCAACGACCGTCCCGGCCTCGGCATAGATGTGGACGAGACCGAGGCGGCGAAATATCCCTGCTCCGACGAGCTACCGCAATGGACGCTCGCGCGCCTTCCCGATGGATCGGCCGCGTTTCCATAGTGTTTAGTTGCGCAAATTGGCGAACCAATTTACGCAACTAAACACGGTCCAACGGAAGGCATAACACAATACAACGACGCGGCTTATCGCGGTCATGCTTACTTGCGGAAATAGGACGCCTATTTCCGCAAGTAAGCACCAGGAGGGGCCGCGCATGTCCGGCGTCCTTCGCCCTCCGCAGGGACCCTGCTATCCCCGCCGTTTTTACGAAATTGGGTAGCCGGGAATGCGCTCGTCAATCGCCCGCATGATGCGCGCGGTTTCCAGCAGCGCGACGACGATCCGCTGATAGTGCTGAATGTCATCCACGGTCAGCTTTCGCCCCTTCCGGTCCTTGAGCCACTTCTCGCAGACCTGGTAGCCGCCGACGTGGAACTCCCACGCCTCCTTCGGCACGTTGTCGAAATACTGCTCATTGTTGACGTAAACGCGCCGCTGGTTTTCCGCGTAGCGGACTTTCTCGACGACGTTGCTCCCGGCGACGGCGAAGGGGGAGCGCGGTTTGTTCAGGACGCCCGCCACTTCCGAATCCAGCAGGTGCAGCGCGACGAGTTGCCGGCCAAACTCCGCGAGATCGCGGAACAGCGCCAGGTCTCTCGTGAGCGGCAGGCGCGGGAATTCGCGCTTCAAGAATTCTGCGTAGCGTTGCCGATACGCCGGGCTGTGAAAGACTGCGTAGGCATAGTTGAAGATGTCCTCCGGCGTAATGCCTTGAGGCAGGCCGTCCGGTTCGGTCTGCGGCATTTTCAACTTCCCCGCCAAGGTCTTGAGAAAACCAGGGCTGATGTTCACTTGCCGAGCGAGTTTTGGCTCTCCCTCTTTGGCAACCTGCTGCTTATAGAGATAGAGCGGAAATAGTGCGTTAATGTCATAGGCGGCACACGACTTGTGCCCGCAGATGTGCCTGGCGGCAAGACAATCCCACTTGTCCCTGGTTTGGCGCGTCGCCAGGATGCCCACGTTGTCGGCGGCAAGCATGTGCCGCATAACCTGGTCTCGAGGCCTACAGTGAAAGCCTCTGGTCTTGCCCGTGAAGTAGGTGAACCGAACGTCAAAAGGCCGGTAGAGCAGCGGAACAATTCGCTTCTCGTCGGGGCCTGATTCCTTCAAGTCTGCCTGGGCCAATTCCACTTTCCAGTCCCGCACGTCCGGTCCCAGGTCATACTTGATCCTCGCTTCTTCCGGCAGGAACGAGAGGAAGTTCGTGACAGTGTGCCAAGTTTCTTCCGAGTTCCAGTGAATCGTGAGCGCGTCCCGCGCGGTGACGATACCGGGTGTGTTGACGGGCAGTATTTCAGTGAGCTTGCATCCCTGCTCGTACTCGGTGCGTAGCTCAAGTTCTTGGGGGAGGAATAGATACATTGGCGACGACGGCTTCAACTCCCGCCATTCCGTCGTACTTGCGTCTGCCTGGCTCAAATACTCATACTTGCTCTCGCGTGTCCCCCATAGGTCCGCATGGTACACGCGGGCGGCTGTGCTGTCGCCTGCTCGTTTGACGCAGAGAAGAATGGCGACGCCCTGCTGAATGTCGAACACATTCTCGTCCTTGCCGCCGTCAGGCGCTTTCTCACTCTTCTTGCTGCTGCCGTGAAGGTCGAGAACGTGAATCTCGTTGAACGTCCGCATAAGATGCTGCCGCATTCCCCGGAACGTCGGATTGTCCAGGTAGCTGTGATTCGTGATGTAGCCGAGGATTCCTTCCTTCGTCCGGTCAATACGCCACTCGGCGAACCGGATGAACTTCACGTAATCATCCTGAAGCCATTTCGGGTTTCGCTCGCCGAGCGGCTTCCCGTCCACGAGCTTGTAGTCCTCGATCAACCGCCCGATGAACGTCAGTTTCCCTCCCAGGTCGCGACTGCGGTTTGCGGAATGGCCGGAGTAAGGCGGATTGCCGAAGACGACGAGAATCGGTTTCTTGAGTTTGATTTCCACCGCCTCGTTCGCTTCATCAGAAATGTATTTGCCGAAAAGAAGCTCCGACTTCCTGATCGCCTCCTCCAGCGTGTTCGTCATGTAGATGCCGAGGCGCTGGTCGCTCTGAAACTTGTAGCCGAATTCCTGCAGGAGTAGGCCGAGCTTGAGGTGCGCCACGGCGTAAGGCGCGACAAGCAGTTCAAACCCGAACAGCCTCGTGAGCAGCTTCTTTTCCACGTAGTCGTTCCACGCGCCCGCGCCGATCTCCTTGCTCACCGCATCGTGGACGAGGCCGATGACCGAGTAGGGGAAGCTGGCGGTTCCGGTCGCGGGGTCCAGCAGGAGGGTGTTTTCGTCGGCCAGGCCCATCGGCCTTTTGAAGCGCGTCTTCAGCAGGTGATCAATCGAGCGGACGATGTAAGAGACGACCGGCTGCGGCGTGTAATACACCCCGCGCAACTCGCGCATGGCAGGGTCATACGCGGTCAGGAACGTCTCGTAGAAGTGAACGACCGGGTCCTGCTTCCCGGTGCGCCGGAGGAAATTCGCCAGGATTTCCTCAACAGGGGCCTTCGCCAAAAGCCGCGCCGTGTCGTCCGCGATCCATGCGACGCGCGAGTCGAGATTGAAGGCCGCAATGCCCTGAAAGAGCCGCCGAAGGAACGGATTCGTCCGGGGAACAAGATCGGCGGCGGCCTGCCGGGTGAATTCCCGCGCCGAGGACGGCGCGCAGCGGGCCGCGAAGAGGCCGTAGCTGATCGTCTGCGCGTACATGTCCGCGAATTCTTCCGGCGCGAGGTGCGGCAGCAGCACTTCCTTGAATCCCTCGTAGGTGGCCTTGACGTCGCCGCCGGCGTCCATTTGCTCTTTCAGTGCCTCCGCGACGGCGCCGCGCATCTGCCGCGTTCGCCGCGCGAGGTGCGTGGCCAGGTCCTTCGGCGAGGAAATCGGCGGCAGTTCGCCGCGAAGGAAATGCTCGAGCAATTGGGCGATGCCTTCGGCGTCGGCGGGCGAGACTTTCGGCTTTCCCTTGTCGGCCGGCGTCGGCAGTCGAACGCTCTCGACGAGCGCGCCGCCGACGTAAAGGCGGAAGTCCAAATGGTTCGTGAGGATGAAGTTGTCGAGGTTCGCGCGGAAGCCGTCGTTCTGCGTCTTCGGGTGGCCGGAGAGGTTGTCCAGGTCAACGGCGTACGCTTCGGCTTCCAGGTATCCGAGCGGCTGGCCCTGGACCGTCGCCGTGAAGTCGGGCCGGCCGGACTGAATCCTGTGCGGCTCGTCAATCCACTGAACGGGGCGGCGGAGGATTTCGGCGGCTTGCTTCAACAGCGCGTCAAGCGGTGGCCGGAGCGAAAGCTCGTCGGTCGCCTGGATGTTTTCGCGGATGGATCGGAGCGCCGAAAGATAGTCTTCGCAAGCCGCCTGGAACTCTGTCTTCACGTTGCGTCCGGCCCCTCCGTCAAAACGCGCGGACTATCCGCAGCATTTTGCACACCGCGTCGCCGGAATGCAAGGGCAGAACGATTTTCCCGGGCGGTTCCGGGGAAGTTCCGGCGAACATGGTTTGAAGCCTTCGCGGGCTGCGGAAGCGGGAGCGGGTGGGTTGGCCGCGGGTGTCGCATGCGATTGGGTTCGTTTTTTCAGATGGACTTGTCGAGCGAAGGGGGCTTTCAGCGGGGTGCGCGCGACCGCGTCAATAGAGCGGCCATTTGGCAGGGATGCGTGGGCCATTCGGCATCATTCCGGCCCGCCACGCCGCCATTGTGACGGCATGAAAGCGGCATGAAAGCGGCATGAATATCAGGAGCAGTCTGATTGTTCCACGTGGAACAATTTATAAAACATCTTATGTTCCGGCGCGCATCGGCTCCCGCGACGCCGTGAGCCGGGAAGATGGAACAGGCCCGTTTTGCGCTGGAGGGCCAGGGGCATGCGGCTTATCTCTTGCTATAATGGGGCGCAGTCACCTATCATATGGCCGCAGCGCAGGCGCTGACGCGAGCGCCGTCGAAAGCGGACGGCTAACCGCGGGAACAGGCGACCGGCCCTCGTCAGCGGCCTCGATCCACGGTAAAACGGAAGGGAGGAATCTCATGCTCGGAAAGATTCTGGCGCTCGGTCTCTCTGCGGCGGCGGTCGCCGGCCTGGCGACGCCATGCTCGGGCCAGGAAAAACCGGCCGCCATTTACACCAGGGCCAATGCGCCGGCGGCGCCCAGGGTGGAGGATCTGCCTTTGAAGAGCAGCCTCTCGCAATACGGCATGACCTGGACGTTCGACAAGCCGGCGCGGGTCGGACAGTTCCTCACTGGCGACTTTTACGTCGTCGGCCCGGTGACGATCACCGAGATTACCCCCAAGCCGCTCTACGGCGCCGAGATCCTCGCGGGCGAGCTCGACGCGACCGATAAGAAGCATCCGGAGAAAGACCGCATCCGCAACGGCTTCATGCTCAATCCTCCGGCTGAGCGGAAGGTCTCCTACGACAGCGGCGTAAAGAACTTCTTCGATCCCTCGCTCATCCAGAAACTCCCGGTCTCGATGAAGCCGGGCGATTCGCTCGTCTCCACCGTCAGCATGCCGGCGGGGCTGACCGTTTCGCCTCCGCTGGCGATCGAGCACACCAGCAACAAGGGACTCCGGGGCTTCGAAGATTCCAGCCCGATCAAGGACGCTGCCGTGCTGACCTGCGTGGCCGAGCCGCTGCCGGCCGATGCGTTCCGCCCCGCATTCTGCGATCGCGCGCAAAAAATCTACCTGGCCCGCAATCTCAAGCGCGAGCTCTTGCCCGCCGTCGCCGCCCCGGCCGACGCGCCGAAGCTCGCTGACTACGTCCGCTACACCCAGCGCCCGTGGGTCAACACCTGCTACTTCGGGTTTGAGCATCCGAATGCCAACATGCCCGGCTACGGCCGCGAGGTGGGCCGCGTCGTCGGCGACGCCGCGCTGCTCCTGTGCTGCAACTACACCCCCGAGCAGAAAGAGCCGCTCCTGGATAATCTCGTCCAGGTCGGCATAGACTACGGCGGCATGATCCGCGCCGGGCATCCGGGATGGTACTGCTGGGGCGGCCACGGCGCCGGCCGCAAGCTGCCCATCGTCTTCGCCGGCTTCCTCCTCGGTGATGACGAACTCGCGCACGTCAACAAGTCCTTCCCGAAGGCCTGCTTCGCCGAGGATGAGCAGACCGCCTATGGCGACTGCTGGACCGGCGCGAAGGTCGTCTTCACGGGCCACTCCGGCATTGATGAAATCACCGGAATCGGCCGCGACTACGCGCGCGGTCCGAACGCCTGGGGGCCGTACGAACACACGCCGCGCGACACCTGGGGACCGGGCCAGAGGACCAGCGAAGGCTATCGCCACACCGCCAGCTACAGTTGGGTCGCGCAGGCCCTCGCTCTCCATCTCCTGCACGCGGAAAAAGCTTGGGATCACGATCCGTTCTTCGACTACGTGGACCGCTGGATGTACGAAGGAAATCCCCCGGCGAGCGACAGGTGTTGGGAGAACTTCGTCAACGAAATGTGGGCGAAGGACCGCGCCGCCCCCGGTATGCCGCCGACCGACGGCTGGAAAAAGCAGCACGACGATTCCTATTATAAAAACGCCATCGCCAAAGAACGCAAGAGCCCCGGCCGGGGCGACGAATAAAATCGCCGGCGGCGGACTGCGGCCATCGGGGAGATTTCGGGCGACAGGGCTTGACCGAGGACCAGCGTAATTCAGCCGAGAAGGATTGGGCGGCCGCGCGGCCCGCCCGGCTGCTCGTCAAAGAGCGCTGACCGCGACGAGCCCGTCACGTCATTGATTCAGCCGGCTCAATGCGCAACGAGATGCAGAAGAATAGCCCGTCGAATAAGCGAGGAATCTGACGCCCCGCCCCCCGAATGCACCCACGCCCCTGAACCCCGTTCCATCTGTCAGGCCCCGAAGGTATAATGCGCCCGTTACCGCGAGGGCGGTTCAAAGGAAGAAAGGGGCAGGAGATGAGCGACAACTTTAACCTGCTGGATCAACGGTGGCTGCCGGTTATCTGGAACAATGGAACGCCCGGCAAGGTCGGCATCCGCGAGGCATTGCTGCAAGCAGGGAAGATTCGCCAGATCGCGGCCAGCAACCCGATGGACCGCATCGCGATCGTGCGATTTCTGCTCGCAGTGCTTTACTGGTGCAGGGGTAATCCGCCTGAGTTCGGCAGCGCACCCCCTGAAGAAGGATTCCCGAGCGGATGGTTCACAAGACTTGAAAGCGACAAGGACTGTTTCAATCTTCTTGGCGATGGCAAGAGGTTCTTACAGGACAGCAAGGCAGAACGACGGCGAGCCGCTACCGACCTGATACAAGAGGTGCCCACGGGCAACAACTTCTGGCATTTCAGGCACTCCACGGATGAAATGGATGGGCTCTGTCCCGCATGCTGTGCAATGGGGCTGTTGCGCCTGCCGCTCTTCTCCGTGAGTGGACTTCCGGACCTCAAGGCCGGAATTAACGGTGCGCCGCCTGTGTATGTCTTGCCTTGGGGAACGTCACTGTTTGAGACGCTCAAGGCAAACTGGACGCCGTGCACGAACCTTGGAGAACCCGCATGGATTGATCCTGCCATTCGTCCCGTGCGTGGTCAGGAAGTGCCGCTGCTTACGGGACTGACGCTGCTTTCCCGGCGAGTTTGGCTGCATGAGCCCGGGTTGCCACCCGGTGCGTGCATCTGTTGCGGAGCGAAAGAATCCGTCCTGATCCGAACATGCGAGTTTCAGTCTGCCGGCGAACAGAAGAACGACCTTTGGAACGACCCTCATGTCGTCTATATCAGCGAAGCGCCGAGAAAACCCGCAAGGGCGGCCGACTTGACTGAGGCGGGCCGATTCTCTATGGACCGCCCGTGGTCCGACCTTCTCGCCAGCATCGTCGAAACGGGCAAGTTTGCGCCTGAAAATGACGCCGCATGCACTCTTATCATTGGCTTCGCCACGGACAAGGCAAAGAATATTGACGTTTGGGAGCGGACGCTTTGCATGCCATCAAGGGCAACCATGCAGGGAACGGCCGCATTGTTGATGCACCGCTGGCAGAAGGCGGCATACCGTCTTGCCCTGCGGCTCAGACCAACTCACGAGAAGAAATCCGGCCGAAAACACATTGAGATTCCGCCGATGCTCGCCGCCATCCGCCCCCAGGTTGAAGACCGGGTTTCCGCTATGGCCGGTGAGTTGTTGTCCGGCAGCGATTCGACGTGGGAGCAGGCGACAGGCGAATACCGAACGATGATGGCCGCTGTCGCCAAGTCCCTTTCCCCGGGCTTTACCGCCTCCGCAGTCGCCCGGAGGAAACAGATTGAGAGCGTAGCGCCCGACATGTCGGCAGCAGCGGAAACCGGAAAGAAGCTGCGCAGAACGAAAGGGGGTAAACAGTGACGCCGACGCAGGAGTACGTTGAAATTCTCGCGCGTCTGAAGGTCGGCGAACTCGGCTTGCTGCGCAAGCACGCGGGGCAAGGTCTCGACGAAACAGTGGACGGCTTCGACCTTTTCGCCGGCCTCTGGTGGCCGTTGCGACAGCGAAACCAGTTCGCGCCCCGACGCGAGGTGGCGTGGCTGATCGCGAAACTGTACGCCGCCTGTCCGATTGCGCAGTCGCCCGGAAATACCCTCTCTCGCCAATTGGGCAGGCGCCGGCCGAACAAGGACCCGGAGCGAGAACGCTTCGCGCAAAGATTCGACCGGATGCTGATCCTGCCCGTCGGCAAGATCGAACCGACGCTGCGCTGGGCTCTCGACCTGGTCGCTGCAAAAGACCCGAAGATTGACTGGGTCCAATTGACAGACGATCTTTCCCGCTGGGAGCATGAAGCCACCCGCATTGCGTGGGCGGAACAATTCCTTGAAAACAACGAAAGGAGCCAGTCATGTTGATCGAAATCCACATGATTCAGAATCATAGTCCGGCGAACCTCAACCGCGACGACCTCGGCGCGCCGAAAACTTGCTATTTCGGCGGGGTCCTGCGCTCGCGCATATCGAGCCAGTGCATCAAGCGCAGCATCCGCATGAGTGAAGAATTTCAGAAGCTTCTCGGCGGCATTCGCACCCGGCAATTGGCGAAACTCATCGCCGATCAAATCGCTGGAAAGAAAGACGCGCATAAACACGCCGAGAAGATTCTGGACCTCTGTGGTCTCAAGCCTAAAAAAGCGAAGAAGCAAGAGGAGGAAGATGCGGCCAAGGACAACGAGAACAAGAGCAAGATGCTTGTGTATACAACCGGCCTGGCGGTCAAGGAGATGGCGGAACTGTTGCAGAACGGAGACGGAAAGACCGACGAACAATTGGCGGCGACGTTCGGCAAGCTGATTGAAGGCCGGACGGCGGCGCCGGATATGGCGCTCTGCGGCAGGATGCTGGAAACCGGCGTGCTCGAGAACACGACCGTGGAAGCGGCGCTCCAGGTGGCGCACGCAATCTCGACACACGAGGCCCGGCCGGAAGTGGATTACTACGTCGCAGCCGACGACATCCCCGGCCAGGATGCGGGCGCCGGCTATGTGGACGAGGCGATGTTCGCCTCGGCCTGCTTCTACAAGTACTTCTCCATCCACTGGGAAACGCTGGTCAAGAATCTCGCCGGCTTCCCCGGCAACAAGGAACACTTGGCCGCGCACACGGTCGGTGCGTTCCTTCGCGGCGCGGCGCAGGTCACGCCGACCGGAAAGCAGAACAGCTTCGCGGCGCATAATCGGCCCGACGGAATCCTGGCCGAGATCAAGAACATCCCGACCAGCTACGCCAACGCGTTTGCCAGGCCGGCGGCCCAGGGAGAGCGCGACATCGTTTCGGAGAGCATTGCGCAACTGGGTCAGTACGTATATGACATGGACACCGGCTATGGCAAACCGCCGAAGCGTTTCTGGTTCTCGCCCAATCTCCGCTATCCCTTGTCCGTCCTGAATGACAGGAAGGATGCCCCGCTCGCCGAAAACAACTTCAAGTCGCTGGACGAGCTGATCACTGCTCTCCTTGCCGCTATGGGCTATGACTGGAAGGCAGTCCAGCGCGTCGTGATTAACGAAGGGGTGGCATCATGAACGCCAATGCCTTGTTTCTGCGGCTGGAAGGCCCGCTGCAAGCCTGGGGCGTTCAGGAATCGAAGTTCGTCGTGCGGCGCACGGCCGCCGCGCCGACCAAATCGGGCGTCATCGGAATGCTCTGCGCGGCACTAGGCGTACCGCGTCACCAGGCCGGTGAGAAGTGGCTTCCGAGACTCAACGCACTCCGCATGGGCGTTCGCATTGACCGGCCCGGCGTCCGCTGGTGGGACTATCATACCGTCGGCGCTCGAATGAAGATGCGAATTGCAAAAGGCGAAGGTGAGGTGAAAGACGGGGCAATGCTTACGCGGCGCGAGTACCTGTGCGACGCAAGTTTCCTGGTCGCACTTCTGGGCGATCCCCCGCTCATGGCGGAACTGGCCGGCGCGCTGAGAGACCCGCGATGGACGCTCTATCTTGGAAGAAAATCGTGCCCGCCATCCCGCCCCTTGTCCGAACATCCACCCGGTTATTTTCACGACTTGCTCTCCGCGCTGAAGTCCGCCCCATGGCAACCACGGTTCAAGGCGACCGAGGCCCCGCAAAAAGTGGATTGCCTGCTGGACTGGACGCCGACGCCGGAACAAACCGAAGCGCCAGCCGATGCGGTCATCTGGTACGACGTGCCGCTGACGTTCGAGCCGCCGGCTCACGCTCCCCGCTTTGTCATCCGCACGTCATTGCACGTCGGAGCGGGAGGCGAACTCGCCATCGCACAAAAGCCTGCGCAGAATCCCACTCCGCCGCCGCTGCGTCCTCGAGCCGACTACGGCAATACGGAATACAAGAAGAGGCGGTCCATGCGACTCGAAGCCGATCATCACCTCTGCGCCTTCTGCAAGTCCCCGGCCGGCACGGTGCAGCATGTCACTTACCGCCACGCCGGCGGCGATGAAAGGCTGGAGGAGTTGCGCTCTCTCTGCCGACTCTGCCATGACGCCGTGACGATGATCGAGTATGGGGCGGGCATGGGCTTGGATCGGATCAATCCCGAGGAACCCCGATGGCGGGATCGAATCATCCGAAAGCGGGATGAAATCATCCGGTTCCGCTCGCTCGCGACGCGCCGCCGGCGGTTGCAGCCGCAGGAGGTGGAATGACCATGTATCTTTCACATCTGCTGATAGACGTGGGTGCGAATCCTGACCGTCCGCGCCCCGGCCGCCGGTGGCTGCGGAATGTTTACCGCGTTCACCAGCGCCTGTGCATGGCGTTCCCCTCGAAGGAGCGCAAGGAACGCGACCCGGAGTTTCTGCAACCCTATGTCCCTGGGGAGTTAGGCAAGCCGGACGTTCATGAGGAACGAACCGAATCTTCCGGTTTCCTGTTCCGCATAGACCCCGTGCGCGGCGGCAACCCGGTGATCCTCGTTCAGTCGGCCAACCGGCCGGATTGGCAATACGCATTCCAGAATGCGCAGTATTTACTGGCCGCGCCAGTTGACACGCTGGAAAAGCCTATCCCGCAATTTATCGCCGGGGATCGCCTGCGATTCCGCCTCAAAGCCAATCCGGTCCGTCACGCGTGCGCGCGTTCAAAGCACCCTTCGGGTGCGCCGGTTGACCCGAAATGGGTGGGCAAACGCATTCCGGTGCTTGCTGAATCTCTTGGGGAGTGGCTGCTGCGGCATGGCGAACGCTGCGGGTTCGAGATCGTCTCACTGAGCACGCCGATACCCGGCTATGTTTACTTCAACAAGGGACGGGATGAAGGCCAGGGACAACGGTTGCGTTCGGTCCTCTATGAAGGCGTTCTCTCCGTAAAGAATCCTGCGCCCTTCGCCGAGGCGGTTCAGTCCGGCATCGGCCGGGCGAAAGCGTTCGGCTTCGGCCTGCTCAGCCTCGCCAGGATTTCCCCATGACCGGCCAGCACGTCTTGCCCCGGTTCGACGACCGGTGGAGCTACCTGTACCTGGAACAGGGCCGGCTGGAACGCGAGGCGGCTTCTCTGTCCTTTTACGGCAAAGAGGGCGTCGCACAGATACCGATCAACCAGATCGGCCTCCTCCTGCTCGGGCCGGGGACCAGCGTCACGCAGGCCGCGATGAAGGCGCTTATGGACAACCGCAGCCTGGTCTGCTGGACCGGCGACGGCGGCGCGCGGCTCTATGCCCACGGCGCCGGCGGCGCGCGCAGTTCCCGGCGCCTGCTGCGCCAGGCCCACTTGTTCTGCAACGGGGATTCCCGCATTCAGGTCATCCGCCGAATGTATCAGAAGCGCTTCCCCGCGCCGCTTCCGGCGGAAACCACCCTCGAGCAAATCCGGGGCCTGGAAGGCGCGCGCGTCCGCGCGAAATATCAGGATATGTCCCGGGCCTTTGGCGTCCCATGGGATCATCGCTCGTACGATCCGGAACATTGGGATTCCGCCGACCCGGTCAACCGCGCGCTCTCCACCGCCAACGCGCTCCTCTACGGCGTCTGCCACGCGGCAATTCTCGCGGCGGGATATTCGCCGGCCATCGGCTTTATCCACACCGGCAAAATGCTCAGTTTCGTCTACGACATCGCCGACCTGTACAAAACGGAGACCTCGTTGCCGGCCGCCTTCGAAGCCGCGCAGCGGACCGGAGAAGTCGAGGGGCGCGTCCGAGTCCTTTGCCGAGAGATATTCCACGAAAAGCGCATCCATGAGCGATGCCTGCCCGACATAGCGGAGGTGCTCGATGCTGGTGATGATCTTGGAGAGGACGCCGACGAGCTTGCGGGGAGAATTATCACGCTGGCTGATGGAGCCCAGGCCGGGCGTGTTCCTTGGGAACGCGAGCCGCCGCGTGAGGGAGGAATTGTGGCAGATGGCCGTCCTCAAGTGTAAGCGAGGTTCGGTGATGCAGTTCTGGAGTTCACCTGCTCCGCAAGGCTATTCGGGTCGCATTCACGGAACCGCCGCGCGTGACTTGGTGGACTTTGAAGGCATCACGCTCGCGGTCAAGCGTGACAAATCTGAAGAAAAAGGAGGGTCCGGAAAATAATGAGAGCGGATTTTGGCGCCCTACTATCTGTTGTGGTTGCGCTCTCGGATAAGCGCCAGAGTTTGGAGTCTTCCCCTCGCACGGGGGGGTGAACCGCGAGTCCAGGTAGGCGTCGCCTGTCGGCTCACCGTCTTCCCCTCGCACGGGGGGGTGAACCGCCCATCCCTCTCACCTCCTTCCCTCGCCTCCGAGTCTTCCCCTCGCACGGGGGGGTGAACCGAGCGCCGAGACGGATTACCGGCGCGAATGGCGTCTTCCCCTCGCACGGGGGGGTGAACCGGCGAGGACTTCGAAGCCTCGCACGCGGCCAAAGTCTTCCCCTCGCACGGGGGGGTGAACCGTAATTTGAGCCACTGCGTCATTGCCCCCGGCGTCTTCCCCTCGCACGGGGGGGTGAACCGGTTCATTGCGGCCTCCGGGCGGCCGCGCTCATCGTCTTCCCCTCGCACGGGGGGGTGAACCGTGCAGGTGGGTCGCGAACGCGCTCCCTCTAAGCGTCTTCCCCTCGCACGGGGGGGTGAACCGCCATGAAGAAGAAATCCCAAAGCACAGCATGGGTCTTCCCCTCGCACGGGGGGGTGAACCGCGCTCGCCGCGCTGCTCAGCGTCGGCGACCGCGTCTTCCCCTCGCACGGGGGGGTGAACCGTAGGCCGTCAGATCGTCCACGCTTTCCTCTCGTCTTCCCCTCGCACGGGGGGGTGAACCGGAATAGACCTCGCCGTAGGGGCCTGTGGACTGGTCTTCCCCTCGCACGGGGGGGTGAACCGTAGAGCTTGGTCACGCGAGGATAGAGCCGCTCGTCTTCCCCTCGCACGGGGGGGTGAACCGGTCAGAATCGCATCCGGAAAATCGCTCGCGCGCGTCTTCCCCTCGCACGGGGGGGTGAACCGGCCAAGAACATCGGCATTCGGGAGCTACTTGACGTCTTCCCCTCGCACGGGGGGGTGAACCGGCGGGAAACGGCCGCGCGGTGCGCGAGGTTGCGTCTTCCCCTCGCACGGGGGGGTGAACCGTTGAATACGACCGTGAGGGCTTCGCTCAGCGTCGTCTTCCCCTCGCACGGGGGGGTGAACCGGGCCTCCGTCGCATAAGGACCGGAAACCATCGTCTTCCCCTCGCACGGGGGGGTGAACCGTTCGGCGTCCCGGTGCCTGACGAGGGCGAGGATCGTCTTCCCCTCGCACGGGGGGGTGAACCGGGAAGGTTGACAAGGACGTTTTCGCCCTTGCCGTCTTCCCCTCGCACGGGGGGGTGAACCGGGAACGCGGTGCGGCTTCTCGAACACTAACCGTCTTCCCCTCGCACGGGGGGGTGAACCGATCGGCTCGGCGCTGCAGGCCGGCGTCGAGAAGCGTCTTCCCCTCGCACGGGGGGGTGAACCGTGATGACGGGTGCCGAGGTGACCGATTACGGTGTCTTCCCCTCGCACGGGGGTGTGAACCGTCGGGCTGCCCGATCTGCCCGAATCCCTGCGACGTCTTCCCCTCGCACGGGGGGGGGTGAACCGAGTTCACCGCCGCGCGGTTCGGCGGCAAGGCGTCTTCCCCTCGCACGGGGGGGGGTGAACCGATCAAGCGCGAGGAGCGCGACCACGCGCTGCTCGTCTTCGCCTCACACGGCGGGTAAACCGCCAATCGCGTCTGCGCCGCGCAACGCTCGACAGGGTGTATTCCGGCCGCGAAGTGTATAGAATACGCCGGCGTGGCTTACGAGGGTCCTGAGCTGCGTCACCTGGGAGATCTCGGATTGTGTCCGGGCTTCGCGCGAGCGGCTATTCCAGGCTGAACCGCCGGGACTGCTATGTCCTGGCCGGTTTCCTCCTTTTCCTCCTGATCTTCTTCCTGGGCGTGCTGGCGCAGCCGGGCGAACGATGCCTGGGACGCACCGGCTCGGATGCGCGGACCCAGTTCTACGGATGGCGGGCGTACGGCTTCGGCGAGATTCGCGCCGGGCGGTTCCCGCTCTGGAATCCTTACGAGTTGCTCGGTATGCCGTTCGTCGCCGGCCTGCAGTCGGCCATGTTCTACCCGACCCACTGGCTTTGCGCCATGCTGCCGATGAGCCAGTTGGGCCGCGCGATCAACCTGGGGATCATCCTCAACCTGTTCCTCTCGGGCCTCTTCACGTATCTCTGGGCGCGGCGGTTCGGGCTGCGGTGGCTCGGCGCGATCATCGCGGCCGGGACATACGTCTTCGGCGCGCCGCAGATCCTCCGGGTCTTCGAGGGGCACTGGAGTTTCCTGGCGATGATGCCTTGGATCCCGTGCATCCTGCTCTGCGTGGAGATGTTCCTCTGCGGCGAGTTTCAGCCGCTCGCGATTGTGCTCGGCGCGGCGGCCGTGGCGATGGAGTGGTTCGGCGGAAACCCGCAATACGCCTTCTACGGCGGGATCGCGGCCGTGCTGTACCTGGCCGGGCGGTTGTGGCAGCAGCGCGAAGTCGGCGCGCGCGGCGCGGCGCGCGCGATCGTCAGCTTCGCGCTGATCTACGTGCTCGGCTCGGTGCTGGCCGGCGTGCAGTTGATGCCGGCGCTGGAGCTCTTCTCCGTTTCGTCGCGCCCGGGCCAGACCAGCTACGCCTGGGTCAGGACAGCCTCGTTCGTGCCGGAAGGGCTCTTGAGTTTTCTCGTGCCGGACCTCTTCGGCGCGGAAGTCGGCGTGCCGTACTGGGGGCGATGGAACCTTTGGGAGATGTCGCCCTATGTCGGCGTCGTGGCGTTCGGGCTGGCGTTTATCGCGGTTCTCCGGGGCAGGCGAGCAAGGGCCTTGCTGCCCGGCTGCCTCGCGCTGATCTGCGTGCTGATGGCGATGGCCGGGAATGCGGCGTTTTTCGGGCTGATCCCAGGCTTCGACCTCTTCCGTTCGCAGGCGCGGTGGCTGTGTCCGGCCAGCCTCTTCATCGGCCTGCTGGCCGGGCTCGGCGCGGACGGCATCGCCGCGACGACCGCAGCGGCGGCGCCGGTCGAAGCGGAGAAGAGCGCTGCGCATGCCCACGGGCGCGGGATGTGGATGCTGGCCTGCCTGGCGGCGCTGCTGATCCTGATCGGCGGCGTGCTGTGCTCGGAAGCCGGGTTCGGCAGGGCGGCGTGGCTGCGATTCATGGATGCCATGCTGCAAGTCGGCAACAAGGCCGGCTACGATGAACGCCTGTCCCTTCACGAGTGGATGCGGACGCCGTCGGCGGAGTTCAAGTTGGCCGCGATGCGCACGGCCGGCCTCAGCATGCTGCGCGCGGGACTCTTTCTTGGCGCGCTGGCGGGCCTGGTCCGGCTTACGCTGCGGGCGCGCATCAAGCCTGCCTGGGCCGCCGGCGCGCTCCTGGGGCTTATGGCGGTTGACGCGTGGACCTTCGGGCAGCGATACCTGACGACCTTCGACCCGCGGGATGACGGCCTCTCGCCGGGCGCCGTGGAGTTCTTCGCGAACAGGCCGGAGCCGTTCCGTTTCGGGCGGGGCGGCGTCAATCTCCCGCCGTGCGAGGGCATGACGCATCACTTCTGCTGCATCGAAGGCGTCCAGCCGAATGCCCCGGCGAGATTCCGCGATATTTTCTGGTCGCTGCAGGGCGAGTCCATGCGCGCTCGGGCCATGGACGGGAGCTTCACCTCGTATTTCCTTTACACTCCCGGGCCGACGATACGGATGCTCAACCTGCGCTATCTCGTCGCGTATCCTTCGCGCCCGCAGGTGCAGATCGAGGGCCTGCATACGGTATACGAGGACCGCCAGATCCGAATTGACGAAATGCCCGATCCCTGGCCGCGCGCCTGGCTGGTCCATCATTACGGCGTACTCGGCAACCGGCAGGCGCTGCTCAAAGAGCTCTTGTCGGTGGACTATCAGCGCGTGGCGCTCCTGGAGGAGGATCCCGGCTGCGCCATCGAGGCGCCGCTGACAGAGGCTGCGCCCGAGACCGCGCGGGTCGAGCGGTACGAGCCGGCGCGCGTGGACATCACCGTCCAGGCCGCCGCGCCGGCGCTACTGGTGCTGAGCGATCTTTTCTATCCCGGCTGGGAGGCGACGCTGGACGGCCGCCCGGCGGAAATCCTGGAGGCGAATTACGTCATGCGCGCAGTGGCGGTTCCCGAAGGCGCGCACGAAGTCCGGTTCCTTTACAGGCCCGCGAGCTTCCGGTCGGGCGTGGCCGCGAGCGCGGCCGGATGCCTCGCGGTCGCGTTGCTGATTTCATGGCACGTGTGGACGCGGAAGCGCCGGGGAGGACTGCAATGAGCAACAGGCGTCAGGCGTGATATCGAATGGCCAATGAAATCAAGATTGACCTGCACAACGTGTATAACGACTCCGACGCCATTGACCGGGCGCTAGCCGATGCGCTGGAGCAGGCGCGGCGGACGCGGACGAAGTGCCTTCAGATCGTTCACGGCAAGGGCAGCGGCCAGCTCAAGAAACGCGTGGCCCGGTTCCTCCAGTCGCCCGAGGTCCGTGCCGTTGCGCGGAATGTGGACAATGACTCGAAGAACTGGGGGAGAGTCTTTGTGTACTTCCGATGGCCGGAGAGGTAGGTTGGCAGGGCCGCCTGTCCCGCGAGCTTGCAGTTCTGCCGCAAGGCATGACAGGCGCTTCGAGCGGACGCAAAAAGTTTGCGGATAAAGGCCGAGACAGCGATGAAACGCGACCATGATGATGCCCCTAAGCGGACTATCCCGCCCGCTGCGAGAGGCCTGATGGAGGTTATCGCCCGCAGGGTGAGCTGCCGCGCCTACAGGCATGACCCGGTCCCGCAGGAACACATGATGCAGGTCCTGGAAGCCGCCCGGCTCGCCCCATCGGCCTGCAACAAGCAGCCGTGGCGTTTCGCGGTGGTGCGCGACGCCGATCTGCGGCGGCGGATCGTGGAGGAGGGCTTCCTGCCGGGCATCAGGATGGATTGGGCCCTGGATGCGCCGGTCCACGTCGTGATCGGCATGCAGACTTCCTTTGTGACGCACCGGCTGGGGGCTTCGATTTCGGGCGTGGAATACCCGTGGGTGGACATCGGCATCGCCGGGGAGCATCTGGTGCTGGCGGCGACGGAGCTGGGCCTTGGCACATGTTGGATCGGGTGGATCAAACCCCGCATCGTGGCGGGAATCGTCGGCTGGCCGAGGTCCGTGAAGCCGGTGGCGGTCATCACCGTAGGCTATCCCCGTGAACCGCAAGTCAATGCCCTGCCGGCCTCCCGGCGCAAGGCGCTGGACGAAATCGCACAATGGTTGTGATGAGCGCTGACGGCGTCGGCGCTGCCAGGTAGAATTTGCTTGATAATCCCGGATTTTCCGGTATAGTGGCGGACAACGAAGGTGTGCCTGCCGCAATCCGCCGGCGGCCCGTGAAGAGGAGCAAGTCAAGGCCGACGGGCAACCGCCTGCCGATCGGAACCTGGTGCAGCGTCCTGTCGCCCCGGGCTATTCTGGTCCTGTCCAGGCTGGGAGTCAGCATCCTCGGCTGCGTCGGCGGCGCGGGTGATCAGCCTTGACTGACCCGAATTCCGGACGCAGGACCTGAGCGACGCGGGAGAGCGAGATGAAGATTTTCGTCACGGCCGTCATCACGTGCGCGGTGACGCTGCTGGTCGCCGTGCCGGTATGCATCGGCCTGTCGCGCCGGCACAAGGAAGACCGCGGCTCCGCCGTGCGCGTGGAGAAGCCCATCCGCGGCGATCTCATCGAGCTCGTCAGCGCGTCCGGCACGATCATGCCCAAGACCAAGGTCTCGATTTCCGCCCGCGTCTCCGCGCTGATTCAGGAGATTCCGTACGACGAAGGCCGGGTAGTCACGCGCGGCGATCCGGCCGCGAATCCGCCGATTCCGCCGTCGGTGCTGGTGCGGCTGGACGACAAGGACTTGCAGTCGGCATTGCGGACGGCGGAGTCCACGCGGGAATCGAAGGCGGCCCAGATCGCGGTCGCCCGGGCGCGGCTGGTGGCGTCGCGCAGCACGATTGACGGGATGCGCGTCTCCCTCGACGACGCCCGGCGCACCCTGGAGCGGCAGGCGGAGCTGCTCAAGAACAATTACGTCAGCCAGCAGGCGCGGGACTCGGCCCAATGCCAGGTGGACAAGCTCGCGGCCGACATCGCCTCGGCGGAAGCTTCGCTCAAGGCGGACGACCTGAACCTGGTGACGATGCAGCATGACCTGGCCGCCGCCGACGCCGACGTCGCGCGCTGCAGGGACAACCTCAGCTACACCGTGATCACCTCGCCGATTGACGGCGTGGTCACGGCCGTCAAGACCCATGTCGGCGAGATGGCGATGGGCACGATGAACTACGCCGGCACTGAAATCCTTCAGGTCGCCGACCTGTCGAAAATGACGCTCCTGGCGGAAGTGGACGAGGCGTATATCGGCAAGATCCATCCCGGCCAGAAGGTCAGCATCTCCGTCCAGGCGTACAGCGAGCGCACTTTCGAGGGCACGGTGGAATCCATCGCGCTGGTGAATTCCGTCTCCACGCGGACCAACTCGAAGTACTTCGAGACGCGCATCCTCGTGAGCGGCGACGGCCGCCAGCTCCTTTCCGGCCTGACGGCCGAAGCCGACATCGAGACCATGCGCCACGCCGACATCATGAAGATTCCCACGCAGGCCGTGCTCGGACGGCGCACGGACGAACTGCCCGCCAGGATCAGCGACAAGAACTCCAACGTCCAGTCCGACAGGACCGAGACGCCCGTGGTGTATCGCCTGGTGGCCGGCAAGGCCGTCGTCACGCCGGTGAAGCTCGGCGTCACCGACGCCACTCACACCCAGATCGTCTCCGGCCTGTCCGACGGCGACCAGGTGATCGTGGGCCCCTATAAGGTCCTGGAGACCCTCACACACGACCAGAGCGTCTACGATGATCGGACCGAGCCGCCGGCCAAGGGCGCAACCGCTGCGAAGCCGGCGAAGCCATCCTGAGCCTTGATTTCCCCGACCAGGCGCCGCCCATGATTCGGCTGGAAAACGTCCGCAAGTTTTTCAAGATCGGCCGGGAGCAGATTCACGCGCTCGACGGCGTGGACCTGTGCGTCGAGGCCAACGAATACGTCGCCGTGATGGGCGCCTCCGGCTCGGGCAAGAGCACCCTGATGAACATCCTCGGCTGCCTCGACCGGCCGACCAGCGGCGTGTACGAGCTCAACGGAAAACCCACCATGCAGATGAGCCAGGGCGACCTGGCGCGCACACGGAACCGGCAGATCGGGTTCGTTTTTCAGTCCTTCGAACTGCTCCCGCGGCTGAATGCCCTCAAGAATGTCTGCCTGCCGATGATCTACGCGCCCGGCGGCTGGTGGGGCTCGCAGAAGCGCGCGCGGGCGGCGCTGGAGCGCGTGGGACTCGGCGACCGCATGCGCCACCGGCCGAACCAGCTCTCCGGCGGCGAGCGCCAGCGGATCGCCGTCGCCCGCGCGCTGGTGAACGGTCCGAGCATCCTCCTGGCCGATGAACCCACCGGCAACCTCGACAGCCGCAACAGCGAGGAGATCCTGTCGCTCTTCGACCAGCTCCATCGCGACGGCCAGACCATCATCCTCGTCACCCACGAGGTGGACGTCGCCCGCCACGCCCGGCGCATCATCCGCATGCGCGACGGCCGCATCCTCTCCGACCTGCCGCGCGAAAGCGACCCCGTCATTTCGCGCGCCGGCAATCCGGCCGGGAGCGCGCCGTGACCCGGCTCCTCACCTGGCCGCTCGGCCTGTTCCGCCTCGTCCTCCAGAGCATGGGGCTGGCCTTCGGGCAAATCTGGACCAACAAGGTGCGGTCCGCCCTGACGATGATCGGTATCGTCATCGGAGTCGCCAGCGTGACCTCGGTCATCGCCTCGCTCACCGGGCTCAAGACGAACGTGCTGAAGGAGTTCGAATCCATCGGCGCCAACCGGATCTTCATCTGGGCCTGGCAGCCGCAGACCGGTCCGCAGAAAAACGCTTCCTGGCGAACCCTCCAGTTCACCCCCGAACTGTTCGACCACGCGCTGGAGTATTGTCCCTCGCTCCAGTACATCACGCGGTACACCCATCTGCAGGGGACGGTCAAACGCGGCCAGGTGTCCGTGGAGGACGTGAACGTCATCGGCGCGGACGCCTCCTGGGACAAGGTCGAGAACCGGCGCGTGCAACAGGGGCGGCCGTTTTCGCTCATTGATGTCACCGAGGGCACGAACGTCTGCCTGATTGACCCGGCGCTCCAGGAAAAACTGCGGATGGAGAAGGAGTGCGTCGGCCGGACGATCGAGGTGGGCGGCCGGACGTTTGTGATCATCGGCCTGCTGGAGCCGCACGTCGAGGGGATGTTCGGCGGCGGCGGCGACCAGGGACGCACCTTCACCCTCTACGCGCCTTTCAAGACGATCTATCGCATCACGCAGTTCATGACGAACGTCGAGGCCTCCGCCCGGACGCCTGCGCAGTCGGAGGAGGCGCGCGCGGAACTGCGCTTCTTCCTGCGCCGGGAGCGCCGCCTGACCTTCGACGAGCCGGACAATTTCCGGCTCCAGGCGGTGGAGGAAATCATGCGCAGCTTCGACCAGGTCGCCATCGTCATCACCATGGTCGCCGGCGGCATCGTCGCCATCTCGCTGCTGGTGGGCGGCGTGGGCATCATGAACATCATGCTCGTGTCGGTCTCCGAGCGCACGCGGGAGATCGGGCTGCGCAAGGCCGTCGGCGCGCCGCCTTCGGCCATCCTCCTGCAATTCCTGGTCGAGGCCGTCACGCTTTGCCTGGTGGGCGGGTTGATCGGGCTGCTGTTCGGGCAGTTGTTCACGGTCGCCGTCATGGCCGCCGTCTCAGCGGCCATCTCAGGAGGCAAGGCCGGAGTGGAGCCGATGCAGGCGGCGGTCCCGCTCTGGGCCGTCGGGCTGGCGTTCGGGTTCTCGGCGTTGGTCGGCGTCGTTTTCGGCATGTTCCCGGCCATCAAGGCGGCGCGGCTGGACCCGATGGAAGCCCTGCGACATGAGTGAGGCCGAACCGCCGGCGGCGCCGAGGAGCTCTCGCCGTCGAGAGGCCGTGCCATGACTCAGAGGGAGACTTGCATGACCTTCGTGAAGCGACGCGCGGTATTCCTCGTCGGCGCGGTCTGCGCCGGCCTGGCCTCCTGCGCGCCCGTCGAGACGAGCAGCCCTTCGGACTACATCGGTCCGGCCGAGCGCCCGCCCGTCGCGGCCGGCCAGGCGCCCGCGCCTCCCGCGGCCGTACCTCCGGCGCCGGCCGCTCCAGAAGCCGCCGCGCCGCAGGGCCCGCTGCACGTCACCGTTCCCCAGGCCATTCTCCTGGCCCTCGAGAACAACCCCTCGCTGGCCGTGGACCGATACAACGCGCCGCTGCACCGCGCTATCGAGCAGGAACAGCTTGCCGCGTTCGATCCCGACGTGACCGGGTCATTCCTCTACAACAGCAGCCACGAGGGAGCGCCCGGCACGCTCGGCTCTCTGGTGCCTTACTACGATACCTACGCCGGCACGCTCGGCCTCACGGAATTCCTGCCGACCGGCACCACGCTCTCGCTCAGCGCCGGCGTCACGCAGTCGCACTTTTTCCCGTTCGTCCCGGGCGGCAAGTACACCTCGGACGCGCAACTGAGCGTCACCCAGTCGCTCCTGCGCGGTTTCGGCACGGATGTCAACCTGGCCGCCCTGCGCCAGTCGCGGCTGGACACCGAGATCTCGCAGTACGAACTGCGCGGCTTCGCGGAGCTGATCGTGGCGCAGACCGAGGAGGCTTACTGGAACTGCGTGCTCGCCGAGCGGCGGATCGGCATTTATGCCCAGTCGCTGGCGCTGGCTCAGAAGTCCAGCGAAGAGACGCACGCGCGCGTCCGCCTCGGAGATCTCGCCGGGACCGAAATCGCCGCCGCCGACGCGGAGGTGGCGCTCCGCCGCGAGGACCTCATCAACGCCCGGAGCACGCTGACCAAGGCGCGCATCGCGCTCCTGCGCCTCCTCAGCCCTTCGGCTAATACATTCCGCGTCGAGCTGGTTTTCGAGGACCAGCCGCAAATGCCGCAGGAACCCGTCGGCGACGAAGAGGACCACGTCCAGCTCGGCCTGCGCATGCGGCCCGACCTGAACCAAGCGCGGCTGCAGGTCCAGCGCGGCGACTTGAGCGTGGTCGTGACGCGCAACGGCCTGCTGCCGCTGATGAACGTCTTCATGACGCTCGGCCGGACCGGTTATTCGGATTCGTTTACGACCTCCGTCAACCAGGCCTCCGCCGGCAAGACTTACGGCGTGCAGGCCGGCGTGAACCTGGAGTTCCCGCCCATCAATCGCAACGCCCGCGCGCAATACGCCGGCGCGCTCCTCACGCGCGAGCAGAGCCGCGAGTCGGTCGTCAACCTCGAGCAACTCGTCGAGTCCGACGTCCGAACCGCCTACAGCGAAGTCCTCCGCGCGGGCGAGCAGATCACCGCCACCGCCGTCAGCCGGAAGGCCCAGGAGGAGAAGCTCAAGAGCGAGACGGAGAAATTCCACGTCGGCCAGTCCACCACCTTGCTCGTCGCCCAGACGCAGCGCGACCTGCTTTCCAGCCAGATAGACGAAATAGACGCGGTGGTGACCTATCGCAAAGCGCTCGTCGAAATCTATCGCCTCGAAGGCTCGCTCCTCCAGCGCCGCGGCATTGTCGCCCCCGGCGCAACCGCGCCCGATGGCCCACCGTCGGTACCTCGTTGACGCGAAGGCGGCAGCGGGGCCTCCGGCGACTGAATATGGACGAGCGCGCGAAATCCCGATGCCTTCCTGGAAGTCTAGAGTTTAAGCTTGTAGACGTGCTCAGACAGCGGAGCGAAGTCGTCGCTGAACTCGCCTGGGCTCGAGGCGATTGTGCGCCCTTCGCCCACTGCCTCAATGGTCGTTCCGGCTCGAAGTCCGTCAACGCGAATGACGGCTTTGCCCTCCGAGCCGAGGTTCTGCGCGAAGATGACCGTCGAACCTTCGGACTCGGTCGCCTTGCAGCCGCACGTTTGTCCGCTGCTCATGGAGATCGCAGCCTTGACACGCGCAGGATCGCCGAGAATGGCCGGCGCCAGCCGCATGATCTGCTGATTGAGTTGCTTCAACGCCGCCGCCATTTCAGCGTCCGCCTGCGCGGACTTGTCGCGCGGCAGCATCCGATAGCCGATCGCCGTTGCCCCGTGAATAACCGCGTTCCAGATTGCGGCTTTTGCTTCGGCGGGTTTCAAGGATGAGGTTAGCTCCAGCCAGAACACGACGGGCCGCTTCGCGCCGGCGAGCTGGCCGAGCTCATCCGCTTCGTCCCCGACGCGTTTCAGCCATTCCGCCGGATCGGTCGCGGGGGCAGGCGGCGAAACGAATGCCGCCGCATCACAGTTTGCCATATATCCGGGATACAGTGTCTGGCGGGTCTCTTTGTCCCACATCGCCGAGGAGGACATGAAGCCGGAGCTGAGCGTGAGGAAAACAGGGCGGGTCTTCTGCATCTTTCTCATCCAGCGATACACGTCCTCCACTTTCTCCACCGAACGAAGCTGCGGCTCATAGTCATAGAGGTAGACGCGCTGGCCCTTTTCGTCATAGGCCCCAACCTGCTTTATAAAACCGTAACCCGCCTTCCCCGGATAAACAGACACGACCCGGAAAACCAATTCTTTGAAACTGACCGGGTTAGGCAACTTGAACTTCTGATCACCGCGCTCTTGTTTCAAGCTGACCTGGAGAATCTCCTTTCCGTCGGCCAGGAAGAGGATGTCTTTGGCATCCTCGCGGGCGGCCAGTGTTCCGTCCGGAAGGTAGATCGGCGATCGCGCATTCGTCGTCGTGACCCCTGGCATTATGCAAACCATCAAAGTGCTCACGGTAACCTCGCGCGCCAATCTGATCCTGACCTCCGCGCCCTCCATGTTGTCCAGCAACACCCCTTCCTCCGTAGTTGCGGGATTGAACACCTCCTGTGCGGCACCGTGGGCTTGCTGGGACCTGTTTAGAATCCGAGCGTCTATTTTCACCGGCATCGGCGGAGTGGGAATCATCGTCACAGGACGATCCGGCTGGTCTTCCTGTGTCAAACCTAACAAGTTCGGATGGCCGAACACCTCCGTGTCCGCTCCCAAAACTCCATACAGTCCTTTATCCGCGATTCTCCTGAGAAACTCGCGCCCATAATGCCATGCCCAAGTGGTCTGGCCCGCGTCGCCGTTCACAAATACAGTATTCGTTCCGAGGTCGAGCGCTTCCTGGACTCGAGCGTCAGCCTCGGCAAAAAGGCTTGGCGGAATCTTCCCCTCGGCAAGCTCTTGGCCATGTGCCTCTGCATCCTTTACGCTGAATCTAGCTTGAGCGAACAACATGAGCGGAAAGAGCTTCTTGCCGTTGACAAGGAATTCCCGGTTGGGTCCGATTTTGACCTCGCCTTTTTCCTCAATCTCTTTCTGGAAGACCGTAACAGGCGCGATTCCGGGACTCTTCCTGTACTTAGCCCACATCTCATCAATGAAAGCATCCAGGCGATGAGATCCTGCTCTGTGGCCATACTCCACGCCCAGAGCGATCTTAATACTCTTAACAGCTTCGGCATCGTCTTCGTACATCCAGCGATCCATATAAGCAAAAAACGCGTCATAGTCCCAAACGTTTTCAGCCTTCATGAGGCGCACGGCCAGCGCCGCCCCAATGGAGGAGCTGAACGACGAGCCCCTTCGGTATGCCTCGCCCAAGGTGCGACTGGGGCCAGGCCACAGGCTCGGATACAGGTTCTCGTAAGGACCTCTGCTAGGCGTTCCGGTCGCTGGGAACTGGCCCGTATAACAAACGTCGGCGCCGGTCCAGGTCCGCCCGAATACTGTAGCCTCATCCTCGCCGAAGGCAGTCTCCGGAGCATTCTTTTTAATATTCATCATGTCCGGGTCCTGAAGCATGACGGCGGCGAGAACGATGGGGAACTTGCGCCCGGGGCCGTATCCGCCCTGGGAAATCCAGCCGCCGGCCTCTCCGCGCTTGCCGCGCTTGGCGATAGCCCAATTATCAATCCCAACCTGGATCATTTCCTGGCACAATTTGGTTTTGCGGTCGCGTGACGCATCGGTGCAAAGCGCCAATGCGGCCTCTGAAACCACCCACGCGAGCCGATAGCCGTAACCCGGCATGTTTTCGGCAGGATGGACCTCCCGACTTTCCCAGGAGTAAACGTGGTCAATCCATGGACGTTGAAAGACGCGCTCCAAATCCGCCCAGGACCAGTTTGGCTTGCTCGCCGGCGCAGGCACACGGGGCAACAGTTCCCAGTGAAGTTCGGCGGCGCGATGCAAGTTGTCTTTCTTCTGATCGCAATAGCCGGGACGGAAAGTGTCCGCAGGAACGGCGTGCGCCAGACAAGTCAGCACAGCAGCAGCCCTGAGGCGGCCCGGCTCGTTTCCGGGCAACTTTTCAATGGGTTCTCCGACTTCCAGGCTGATCGTCGAAACCAACGAATCCCCCGGCTTCAGTTCCAGGGGATACCGGGTGATGAGATCCTCCCGAAAATCATTATCAAACCGGCCATCATAGGCGGTAAAGACCGTCACAGGCGGATTCAGCATCGAGCCATTCCGAAAAGCCGTGCCCGTGCCCGCCGGCGCCGGCGTAACCTCCAACACCTTCGCCGGCCCGACAACATAGTAGTCGCCGGTGACGAACTGCCCCACGGGGACCTTCTTGTCAAACTTCCAAGTTATCCCATATTGCGAAACACTCTCCTGCAACGGCAGATCTTTCAGTGCCGGCGTCTGCGGAGCGTCGCCGCCCAGGCTCATGCCGCCGCAAAAGCCGGCTGCGACGGATAGGTTCAGGCACGTCCGGAACAATTTCATACGGGTTCCTCCAGTTGGCCGCGCCGCCGAGAGCCGCGGTGTCCAAAGCGCGGATTCTACCAGCCAAGCGGCCGTTGTCAAAGTCCATTTCGGACCGTTTTTCGCTCTTGCAGAACTTTCGACGGCCTTGATGAACCTCGAATCCTGGCCAATGGACAGTTCGGGGCACTGACCACGGAAAGAAGTGATTGTGACGTGCCGCCAACGTGCCGCGGGCTGGTTTGTGGACCCTCAGAACAATCAAGGCGCCTGAGCAAAAGCTGCTCAGGAGCCTTGACTTAAGTTGGTGGAGGATAGCTGACACGAAATACTTCAGACGAGCTCGACTCTGAGCTTTGGTGTCTCGACAGAAAACTAGCACATCTGGCCTCTTGATCAGAGTCTCGCATGAGATGGCAAGGCACGGGCACGAGATTGCGCTTCTCCGGCCGGTTCAGCGGCCTGCCCTCTCGTTTGGACCCCATCGTTCAATCATGCCCTTGAGGCGCCGGTAGGATTCCTTTGGCGTGAAGTCGGGGCGGAGGAACCCGCCGTGCGGCCAGAAGTGCCCGGCGTCGGCGAAGTCCCACCACGTGATCGCCTCGATGGCGGGCTTGCTGTAGCAGAGGGTGTAGAACTGCTCCACCCAGTCGGCCTGAACGGCCTCGCTCCAGGGGCCGTGCCACCAGGCGGAACTGACCTTCTTGACATGGGCCCGCTCGTCGTCATCGGGGGCGGAGGAGACGCCCAACTCTGTAATGTGCAGCGGCTTGCCGAGTTCCGCGTACCAGTCCAGAAGGCGGGCGATTTCGAACAGGTCATAGCCGGGGTAGTAGAGCTGGAGGCCGATCACGTCGAAGTCCAGCCCCGCCGACAGGCAGGCGCGCAGATACTGATGCGGCGTGCGCAGCGGCCGCTGCTCCTGTCGGAAGTAGGTCTTGCTCGTGGCGGCGTACTCGCCGAAGACGCAGCAGTTGTTCACGACGGTCTGGGCTTTTGGGTTCCCCTCCCTGGCGCCCTCGCACGAGGCCCGCGTCAGGTCGAGAAGCTGTTCCTGCGAATAGCCCAGTTCGTTCGCCCAGTCATGCGCTTCGTTGATGACGTCCCACCGGTCAATCCGCCCGGCGTATTGGCGGGCGAGCGATCGGCAGCGTTCCCGTGTGGACGCGAGGTTCTCGTCGAAGGTCTTGCGCTTCATCCACTCGGTGACCCCGGCCTCGTGGAACCAGGTGAGCGGGTGTCCTTTGGCGGCGATGCCCGCTCCGTTCAGCCACGCGGTGATCGCGTCCGCGCGGGCGGGGTCGGGGCGTCCCTCTTCCGGCTCAAACCCGCGCCGGTAAAACGGGACGGTAGCGAAGTTGAAGATCGCTTCGAACGGCCGGGTATATTTCGGCCCGTGGGACAGGCCGAACGCATTGCAGCCGAAGAGGAAGCCTTTTCGCGGCCCGCGACGGGAAATCGCCTGCCGGGCGGCTTCCAGCACCAGTTCCTCGCCGGCCCAGAGCGATTCGCAGAGCGACTCCTCGGCGAGTTGCGCCGCAGCGGCCGATCCTGCGGCGAGGCCGGCCGCTTTTCGCAGGGATTCGGCAGCGCGCTCCAGCCGCCGCGCGGTGCCTGCAGGGGTGACGGACCCGGCCTTTTCCGCCGCCCTGCGGCGACTTTGGACCGCGTGCAGGCGGCTCCGGGCCAGCTCGGCGTACAGGTCTATCTCGCCGCCCGGCCGGTAGCCCTGCCCCTCGTTGTCGGCGAAAAAGAAGCCGGCGCCGAACCCGGCTACGGGGACGGCCGCCACGATGACGAACGGCCCCGCCGCCGTCTCGATGACGGCCTGCCCGGACTCGACCGGGCCGTAAGGCTTTCGAAGAGGGTTTCGCTTCAGGTCGGTCAGGTAGAGCGAGTCCAACCCCTCGGCGGCCAGCGGCTGACCGTTGCCGCGGCCGGCCCGGATAATGAGCCTTTCCATCCTGCTCTCCTCCTTCGGCCGCCGGAATCGCCCGGCTCTGCGTCAGGCTGCGGTTGCTGCGCCTGCACGGCTTTACCACCCCGGCACGTCAAAGTCAATCGCCCATTGCGCGGCCTTGGTCGGACTCATGTCTTTCCGGCGGATGACTTTGGCGCCCGGAAAAGCTTGCAGCGGCTACCCAACAGCTTCGAGCTTGCCTGGCCCACCGGCCAGGCTGAGACGGTGCAACTGGACCTCAAACCCTTCCAGCCCCCGGCCGGCGCCCCAGGCCCGGCGAAGATCACGGTCAAGCAGGCGGCTGACCAGAGCTTGGCCGGACGGTCGGGAGCATGGTGATCGTGCGCCAGCCGTTCCTCATGAAGTGCGCGACTCCGTATGTCCCGCCCGCCGGTATCGCACTGCGCAGCCCAATCAAGGAACATGCGGCATTCCTCGCAGCGCCAGCCACCTGGGAGATGCTGCGGCTTCGACAGGTCCATTTCAGCCATGGTCAGGGCCGTGTGGAGATGTTCAAGGCCGGCGGGCCGCTGAGATACTGCTTGACTGCGGACGCTTGGAGGGTACAATCTCATGTCTGAAAGCCGACTGACCTCAAAAGGGAAATCGCGACTTGCTGGAATGTATCGGATATGAAGTATTTCTGTTCATGACAGCGGCGTTGGCCGCAACAAACGGTTATTCCGTTGATCCCGTGATAAGGAGGATGCGATGAGACTCACACGGTGGCTGTTGACTGCGGTCGCGGCGGGTCTGCTGGGCTTGCCGCCAATGACAGCCGCAGCGCAGCCTGCCGTGCCTGCGCCCGGGGTGGACGCCTCGGCCAGTGTGGCCGCAGGTGAAGCGTGCAGGCTGTCCTTCGACGACGTGAGGGCGGGCGAGTTGCCCCGGGGCTGGAAGGTTGACGCGACCAACCCCAAAGGTGAGCCGGCTGAGTGGCAGGTCGTCGCCGACGACCATGCGCCCAGCAAGCCCAACGTCCTTTCGATCACGAAGATCGCGGACGACTCCAGCGGGCATTTCAACCTGTGCTGGACCCCCGCGGTCCAGTTGAAGGACGGCACGCTGGAAGTGAAGATTCGAGCCAACACCGGCAAGAAGGACCAGGGCGGAGGGCTGATCTGGCGCGCGGCGGACGCCATGAACTATTACGTCGCCCGGTACAACCCGCTGGAAACCAATTTCCGCCTCTATTATGTCAAGAACGGCAAGCGGGTCCAGTTGGCCGGCGCCGACGGCCTCGGCATCAAGACCGGCGAGTGGTTCACGATCAAGATCGTGGTCCATGGGGAGAAGATGGAAGGCTGGCTCGATGGCAAGAAGCTGCTCGAGGTGACGGACAAGACTTTCACCGGCGCCGGCGGCGTCGGATTCTGGTCGAAGGCGGACGCCGCGTCATCGTTCGATGACTTCGCCGCCGAGCCCGCCCAGGCCGGCGCAACCGCGAAGCCGGCATCCGAATAGAGGTCTTTATAGCGACAAGGGAAAGCGTTAAGATAGCGCGGCCACGCCATTTACTGAGGCGTCAGGAGTCTCCAGGACAACAGATGGGAGCGGCATCCGATGGCGATCGAGACGGCAAAACCGTCCAAAGTCTTCCGGGCAACTGAGCAGCTGCTGCGGCGGGTAAGCGCGCGGCAAAGGCTGGCGGAGATCGCGCGCCGAGTGCATTTCTTCCTTCTCATTCTCGTCGCCCTGTATGCCGTGCTCCTGTGCTGCGCCCGGCTGCTGGCGATCCTTCCGAACCGGTTCACGCCGGTCACTTTGCTCGCGCCGCTGATCCTGGCGCCGGTCCTGGCGTTGATCTTTTCCCGGCGGCCCTCCGCGGCTGAAGCGGCTCGGCTTGTGGACGCGCGCATGGGGACGAAGGACCTCTTTCTCACGGCGCTGCTCATCGAGCCGGCGTTGGGCGAGTTCAAGCCGCTGGTGCTTCGGGAAGCGGAGGAACGCGCGCGTTCGATCCGGGCGGCCGAGGTCGCGCCGCTCCGGTGGAAACGGGGTTTCCGAAACCTGGCGCTTGCGATGGCCGCGCTGGCGGCCGGCGTCCTGTTCCTCCCGCAGCTCGATCCGTTCGGCAGGGAGCAGGCCCGGCAGCGCGTCCTCAACCGCCAGAAGCAACTCGAGGAAGGCCGCAAGGCGATCGCGCTCCGCTCGGCCCTGCTGAAGAAGCAGCCGCTGGACGCCGATCTCTCCAAGGAAGTGGGACAGCAGTTGGCGGACCTGAAGACGGCCTTCAACGCCATGAAGCCGCCGGACAAGCAGGCGAACCTCGCGGTCTTGAACCTGGAGCAGAAGAACCTGACCGACCTTTGGCGGCAGGCCGGCGAGCGCAAGCTGAAAGAGGCGTTTGATCGGACGCCGCCCGCCCAGCAGTTCGGAGGGGGTCCGCCGAAGCTGGCCGAGTGGAAGGAGCAGTTGGAACGCGGCGACGCTCGCAGGCTGAATAAGGAACTGGAGGAACTGAAGGACCTGGCCCAGAAGCTTGCGGAGATGCCGCAGAACGATGACGCGGACAAGCTTCGGGAGCAAATGAAGGAGCGGATGAAAGCGTTGGCGGACTTCATGGCCAGGGACCTCAACTCGCTGCCGGCCAATGCCGCGCTCAATCGCGCGCTGGACCAGCTCGCGGAGGCCGGGGCGGAGGGGCTGTCGGCCGGCGCGCTGAAGGGACTCCAGGAGTCGCTGAATCTCACGGAATTGGAAGTCGCATCTCTGGCGCAGAACATCCGCGATCTCAAGGCCCTGGAGGAAGGGCTGCGGGCTCTCCAGCTCGCAAAGCGCTTGAACGACGCCGGGGAACTGGATGGCGAGGCAGGCAAGGCACTTCAGGGGATGGACGACTACGCTGCGCTCTACTCCAAGCTTCTGGAGAGATCGCAGGTGGTCGGCATGGGCACGCAGGGCGAGGGCCTTGCCGCGAGCCCTCGCCCGGAAGACCGCTCGGTCAAGAGCGATTTCAAGAGCGAGCAATCCCGCTCCGCCCTCACCGCCGGTAAGATCCTCCTGCAATGGAAGACCCAGGGAATGTCCGACGTCGGCTCCACCCAGGAGAACTACAAAGAGAAGGTCTCCGAGGTCAAGCAGGGAGTCAGCGAGGCCATTCTGCAGGAACAGGTCCCGCCGGGCTACCACGAGGCTATCCGCAAGTATTTTGAAACGGTAGGTGAGGACGTTGCCAAGCCCTCTGGCCGATAAACGCCGGGCGCTGCTCCTGCGTGTGGGCGCCGTTGCGGTTCTGGTCGTGGTCGTGGTCGCCTCGTATCGTCTGTTCATCTCTCGCGGTCCCGCCCCGCTGGTCGTGTATTGCGCGCACGACTCGATCTATGCCGAAGGAATCCTCCGCGCCTTCGAAGCGCGCACCGGCATTCCCGTGGCCGTGCGCTATGACACCGAGGCCACGAAGTCCCTCGGGCTCGTGGAGATGATCCTGCAGGAGAAGGCCGCGCCGCGATGCGACGTGTTCTGGAATAACGAAGTCCTCGGCACGATGCGCCTCCAGAAAAGCGGCGTCCTGCACCCTTACAAGGGGCCGGGATTCAACCGGATTCCCGCTTCCTTCAAAGACCCGGACGGTTATTGGGTCGGCTTCGCCGCGCGCCTGCGAGTCTGGATCGTCAACTCGGATCGCTTGCGCCCGAATCAAGAAGCGGTGGACAGCCTCCTGGCCGGCCGGCTGGACCGAGTGGCAATCGCCAAGCCGCTCTATGGAACCACTTTCACCCAGTACTGCATTCTGTGGAACCTGTGGGGCGAGCGGAAGCTGAAGAGCTGGCACCGGGATTGCCGCGCGAGGGGAATACGAGAGGTGGCCGGGAACGCGCAAGTCCGGAGCGCGGTGGCGGAAGGGGCGTGTGACCTGGGCTATACCGACTCCGATGATTTCTTCGTGGCCAAGGACGACGGGAAGCCGGTGGCGATGCTGCCGATGCGCCTGGAAGACGGCCGGACGATCTGCATTCCCAACACGGTTTCGATTATCGAGGGCACCCGGCGGCCGGCGGAAGCGAGTCAGCTCGCGGACTACCTGCTCTCCCAGGAGACCGAGGTCGCACTCGCGAGAGCGAAATCCCGGCAGGTTCCTCTCGGCCCGGTGAACGAGGCGGACTTGCCCGAGGAAGTGGTCCGAATGAAGGCCTGGGCGGCGGAGGGTTATCCCTTGTCGGCCTTGGGGAGCGCTCCGGAAGCCTGCCTGGCCTGGTTGAAAGCCGAGTACGTGCAATGAGTCTGACCTCGGAATGCGGCTATGCGCTGATTCGGGCCTTCGCGGTCGCTGTCGCCGCGCTGATCGTCGGACATTCAGTCCGCGATCTCATCGCCGGGGCATCCAGGCGAGGACGGGCCGTCGCGTGGTTTCTTCTCCTGACGCCGTACCTGACTCCGGCGCCCGTCGTCGGCTACGCGTATGGCAGCTTCGCGCTTTCGCTGCTGCATCACCCGGCATGGAACCAACTGTTCTATGCGGCCCTCCTTGGGCTGAAGCTCGCGCCCCTCGCGGCGCTGGTGCTGTACTTTGCCCCGTCCGCGCTCACCTCCGAGGCGATCCATTGCCATCGCCTTCTGACGACTCGCAGCCGCGCGTCGCGCATCCGAGACTTCCTCTTTCGCGTCCGTGGGTCCGCTCGGCCGACCGGAGCGGCGTTTGCGCTCGTTTTCCTTTCCGCCTTCGCCGAATTCGAGATCGCCTCGCTGCTGGGGATCAAGACCTGGACGGTAGTCTTGTTTGACGCGCATGCCGGCGGGCTGCAACTGACGCAGTCGCTGCGACTGGTTTTTCTCCCCGCCGTCGTGGAAGGAGCGATCCTGCTCGCGGGGATGGCGGTCCTCGTTGGAATCCGGCCGCCGGCGCATCGGCTTTCGCGTGAGCGGACCGGTGATCTCCCGCAAAGCGGCCGGGCGGCGTGGGGCTTCCTGGCCGTTGATTTCGGCGTCGTTACCGTGGCGCCGCTGACGATTGTCCTCCGCGGCACGGTCCAGGGGATCGGCGTGCTGTTCCAGGACTTTGTGCTGGGCAAGGACATCGCCGCGAGCCTGCTTTTTGCCGTGGCCGGCGCGGCGTGCGCCTATCTCGTTGCGAGCACGTGGTCGTACGGCAGGAAGCGAATGGGATGGGCCTTCGCGGCTTGCTTTCCGGGGCTGCTGGGCCCGCTGGTATTGGGGCTGCTCGTCCTGGCGGCTTTTCAACTCCCAGGTTTGCGCGCCGCCTACGACACGCCGCTTCCGCTGCTTCTGGCTCTGACGCTCCTGTTCCTGCCGTTCGCGCTGCTGCTGAGGATGCTCCTGACGATCTACCGTCCCGTCGAGGCCCTTCACGCGGCCCGGCTTCTTGGAGAATCAACCTCATCTTCCGTGCGAGGTCACGGCGAAGCGATTGCGCGATTCATTCAGTCCCGGGGTCGGTTCTGGGTCTTGTTCCTGCTGTTCTCGTGGGGATATTTTGACCTGACCGCTTCCTCCATCCTGGCTCCGACGCGGCTGACGCCGGTGTTCGTCCGTCTCTATAACCTGATGCATTACGGCCAGATGTCCGTGCTCTCCGCCATGGTCTGCGCGGCGCTGTGCGTGCCGCTGATCCTTCTGGGAGCCGCGGCCGGGTTGAGGGCGTTGCTCCTGCGGGCAGAGTTCAATGGGTGAACCCCTTTGGAGATTGAGCGGCGTCCGACTCGGCGGAAACTCACCCGCGCGGCTCCAGGACATCAGCCTGGAGATTCAGGAAGGCGTGACCGCGGTGCTCGGCTGTTCGGGCGCGGGCAAGACCTCGCTCCTGAACCTCCTGGTCGGCTTCGAGGCGCCTGACGGGGGCGGGATTTCCGCCGCACTGCGGACGCAGGGCCATTCTCTCCCGCTTTTCTGGGCGCCGCAGAACGGCGGGTTGTGGCCGCACCTGACCGTGCACCGACACCTGGAGGCCGTCCTGCCGAAGGGGGCAGGCGAAAGCGCCGTGGCGGAGATGTTGGCCTCGTTCGACATGGCGGACAAGGCGGGATCCTATCCGGATGAGCTTTCCGGCGGCGAGCGGTCGAGGGTCTCGGTGGCGCGGGCGCTGCTGACGAACGCGGCGGTCCTGGTGATTGACGAGCCGCTGGCGAGCGTGGACGTAGCGCGAGCGGACCGGTTCTGGCGCGTCATCCGGGAGCGGGCGGCCGCGAGCGGCGCCTCCCTCGTTTACAGCACCCATTCCCCGCGCATGGTGATCGGCGAGGCGGAGCGCGTGATCTGCTTGAAAGAGGGGCGATTGCTCTACGCCGGCGAAGTGGACGGCCTCTACCGGCGTCCGCCCAATCCCGAGGCCGCCGAATGCCTCGGCGAAGCGAACTGGGTCCTGCCGAAGGAGTCGCGGCTGTGGCTGCAACGCGATGAAGCCGAGCCGCGGTGCTACCGGCCTGAACAGATCGCCATCGAGCCGGAGGCCGACGGTCCGGCGATTGTCCAATCCTCCAGTTTCAAGGGCGCGCTTGCGGAAGTCGTCCTGAAGCACAAGGAGGATGGCGCAATCCGGCGGTTCTGGCACCGGCCTTCTTCGGGCAGGCTGCGGCCGGGCGACCGCGTCGTGCTGAAGCTCCTCCTGAGCCTGGTGCTGTTCGTGCTGGCGGCCTGCTCGCGTCAGAGCGAGCCGGCGCTTTCCGTGTCGCAGGTGCGCACGTGGCCCATGGTCCCCGAGAAAACGAGGATTCCCGCCCCGCGCGCGATGAGCATGGGACGAAACGGCGAACTCCTGGTGCTGGACACGGCGGCTCGCGTCCTGGTGTACGACAAGGCGGGGACGCTGCTACGGCAATGGAAGATGCCCGAGACCACCGCCGGCAATCCGGAAGGCTCCTGCGTGTTTAGGGACGGGAGGATCGCCGTGGCGGACACGCACTATCACCGGATCGTCTTCTTCGATGAGCAGGGCCGCGTCCTGAAGATGCTCGGTCGCGAGGGACGCGGGCCGGGCGAGTTCATTTATCCCGTGACTATCGTCCAGGACGATCAGGAGAACTGGTACGTCTGCGAATACGGCTCGAACGACCGGATTCAGAAATTCTCGAAGGGCGACGACTTCATCCTCGCCTTCGGCACATTCGGCACGGGCCCCGGTCAATTCCAGCGGCCGTCCGGGATGGTATGGCGCGCCGGCAAACTGTACGTCGCAGACGCCATCAACAACCGCATTCAGGTCTTCTCGGACAGCGGACAGTTCATCCGCGTCCTGGGATCGCCGGAAAAGCCCCTGTCGCTCGGTCTTCCATACGCGTTGCAGTTGGGGCCGGACGATGCGCTGTACGTGGTCGAATACGCGGCGGGACGGGTCTCACGTGTGAGCCTGGATGGAGAGCTGCTCGGGCGATACGGTCGAACGGGCGGCGGGACCGGGGAATTTGCGACGCCGTGGGGGATCTCGGTTGACTCGCGCGGGCGCATCCGCGTGGCGGACACCGGAAATCGTCGGATAGTGGAACTGATCCCGTGAAGATCTCAGCCGTGGCGAGGAGCGTTTTTCCGCCTCGGCGCAGGGCGCTGACGGCAGGAGCGCTTGCGCCGCTCGGGGCGTTCCTGCTCCTGTTCATCGGCGGAAACCTCTTCCTGACGTGGCGCGGCATCCTGCTGTTCTCCAAACCCTGGGCGTTCCTGCTGCTGCTGGCGACGCCGTGGGTCTGGTGGATGTACATGGCCGGTTCCAGCGGGCTGACGCGCGCGCGGGGCGCGCTTGCGCTGCTGGTCCGCCTGTGCCTCATGGGCGCGTTTGTCATGCTCCTGGCGGAGCCGCGCGCAGTCAGGACGAGCAACGTCCTGGCGGTCATCTATGCCCTTGACGTCTCCGACTCGATCGGCGACCAGGCGTCCGACTCCGCGCTGAGTTTCGTCACCAGGACAGTGGCGGGCAAGCCGGAAAAGGACGAGGCGGGCCTGGTGGTCTTCGGCCGGGAGGCCGCCGTGGAGCTTCCGCCCCGCGTGACCTTTCCGTTCGAGGCCATCAACTCCCGGGTCGGCAAAGATGCCACCAACCTGGAGAAAGGGCTGTCGCTGACCGCCGCCATGCTCCCCGAGGAGCAGCCGGGACGGATCGTGCTCATCAGCGACGGAGTCCCGACCGAGGGAGATCTCTCCGCGGCCCTCGACCAGCTCTCCGCCCGCCACATCCCCGTGGACGTGTTGCCGGTCCAGTACCAGTTCGAACACGAGGTGTGGCTGGAGAAGCTGGAACTGCCCAGGACCGTAAAGGCCGGCGAGACCTACGAGGCCGCGATCGTCCTCAGTTCGCTGGCGCCCGGCTCGGGGGTGCTCACGCTCAAGGAGAATGACAACCTCATCTTTAAACAGGACGTGCAGTTCGCGGCGGGCAAGAACCGGTACGTGCTCCCCCTTTATCTGCGTGAGCCTGGATACTACGAGTACGTCGCGCGCATCGAGGTCCCTCCGGGCATGGACGGCTGGCCCCAGAACAACATCGCCATCAACCACCTCTACCTCAAGGGAGAGGGAAAAGTGCTCCTGGTGACCGATCCCAAAGGCGACGCGCGCGACTGGGAACCCCTGGCCCAATCGCTGAAACGGAGCCGCCGCGAGGTCGTTCAGCAGCCGGCCTACGATTTCGCGAGGGATTCCCTTTCCCTGCTGCCGTACGACTGCATCATCTTCGCGAACGTCGCCGCGGACGCCTTCGACGCGGTCCAGCTTCAGACAGTGAAGGACGCCGTCTTCAACCTCGGAGTCGGCTTCCTCATGGTCGGCGGAAAGAACAGCTTCGGACCGGGCGGTTACCACCGCACCCCCGTGGAAGAGGCGCTGCCGGTGACCATGGACATCACTCAGAAAAAAGTCCTCCCCAAGGGCGCGCTGGTGATCGTCCTGCACACGTGCGAATTCCCGGAAGGGAACACCTGGGGAAAGCGCGTCGCCAAGGAAGCGATCCGCTGCCTGGGCGCCAAGGACGAAGTCGGCGTCCTGGTTTACGGCTCGCAGGGCGAGGTGTGGCTTTTCCCCCTCACGCCGGCCAGCGAATATGAGCGACTGCTGACGCTCATCAACCAGGCCGAGATCAGCGACATGCCCACTTTCACCGACCCGATGCGCATGGGCCTGGGCGCCCTGATGGGCAGCGACGCCGGCACCAAGCACATGATCATCATCTCCGATGGAGACCCCTCGCCGGCTCCGCCGGACCTGATGAAGGAATTCGTCGCCAACAAGATCAGCGTCTCGACGGTCGCCATCTTCCCGCACGGGGGCGAGGAAGTGTCGTTCATGAAAATCGTCGCCGGCGTCACCGGCGGCCGGTATTACTATCCGCAGGATCCGAACCTGCTGCCTTCCATCTTCATCAAGGAGGCGAAGACGCTGCGGCGCAGCATGATCCAGAACGAGATCTTCACACCGCAGGTGGAATTCCCGTCGCCGATCCTGAAAGGGATCGGGGAGATTCCTCCGCTCCGCGGCTACGTCTTGACGACGCCGAAACCGCGTTCCGAGGTCGTCCTCCGAAGCCCGGAGAAGGAGGAAACTGATCCGGTCCTGGCCACCTGGCGGTACGGCGTCGGCAGGGCCGCCGCGTTCACCTCGGATCTTTCGGTCAATTGGGCCGCGGCCTGGGTCGAATGGGACCGTTATGACGCCTTCGTAAAACAATTGATGATTGACATCTCGCGCGTCGAGGAGAAAAGCGATCTGCAACTGCGCACCTTCGCGGAAGGCGACTCCGGCGTGGTCAGCGTCGAGGACTTCAACCCGAAGGAATCCTTCCTCGAAGTTCAGGCGCGCGTGACCGGGCCCCAGCAGCGCAGCGAGAACGTCGTCCTGACTCAGGTTGCGCCCGGCCGCTACCAGGCGGAGTTCCCGCTCTGGGGCATGGGACGCTACGAGGTCGTCGCCGCGGCAGCCGGGGACGGACGGAACGAGCGCGCCACGGATGGATTTGCCGTACCTTATTCCCCGGAATATCTGCGTTTTCGATCCAGCATGCCCACCCTGGAACTGATCGCGGAAAGGACCGGCGGCCGGATGCTCACCGGAAGCGAGACCAGCCAGGATATCTTCTTGAAAGACCGCCAGTTACGACGCAGCTCGCGGCCGGTGCTGGATTGGTTTCTCATTCTTCTGGCCTGCCTGATTCCGCTGGACGTCGGCATCCGCCGCGTGCAACTCGACTGGGACGTCCTCAAAGGATTGCTCAGGTTCGGACGTCAAAAGGATGAGTCGGCCAGGACGCTGGGCGCGTTGCTTCGGCGAAAGCAGGAGATCAAGTTCGCGCCCGAGGAGCCCGGTGACAAGCGCCTGCTCGGGCGCTTGCCGACCGGCATCGGCATTCCGGAACGGAGAACATCGGCGCGCCCCGCCGAGGAGACCGCGCCGAAGCCCGCGGCGGACCGGCCTGCCGACGAGGAGCGTCCGATGACGCAGAGGCTGCTGGAGATCAAGAAGAAGTGGAAGAAGGGCCCCGGTTGAACCACACGTGGGTTATTGTCTTCGAAGCGCTACACCAATCGCAGGAGAGCAGGCCATGACGGACGAAGCGACGCTGAAAGCGGAAGCCGACCGGTTCCGGCAGGACATGGAGCGAATTCGTCGGGAAGTCGCCAAGGTGATCGTGGGCCAGGAGCGCGTGGTGGAGGCCGCCATCACCGCCATCCTCAGCGGAGGCAATGTCCTGCTGGAAGGCGTGCCCGGCCTGGGGAAGACCGAACTGGTCAAGACGCTCGGCCGCGCGCTGACCCTTCAGTTCCGGCGCATCCAGTTCACGCCGGACCTCATGCCCGCCGACATCATCGGCACGACCGTCATGACGGCCGACCCGGACGGGCGCTATCGCTTCGAGTTCCGGCGCGGGCCGATCTTCACGCAACTCCTCCTCGCCGACGAGATCAACCGCGCCACGCCGAAGACGCAATCGGCGCTCCTCGAGACCATGCAGGAAGGGTCCGTCACCACCGGCGGCACCACCTATCAGCTCACGCCGCCGTTCTTCGTGCTGGCCACCCAGAACCCGATCGAGCAGGAAGGGACGTACCCGCTCCCCGAGGCGCAGCTCGACCGTTTCATGTTCAAGGTCAACGTGCCCTTCCTCAACCGGAAGGATCTGAACGAGGTGGTGAGCCGGACGACCCTCCAGCGCGCCGCGGCCGTGGCCGAGGTGCTGGACGGCGAACAGATCCTGGCGCTGCGGAAGATCCTCGATTCCGTCGTCGTCGCCGACCCGATACGCGATTACGCCGTGCGCTTGGTGCTGGCGACGCACGCCGATTCGGAGTTCGCCTTTGAGGCCGTCCGCAAGTACGTGAAATGGGGCGCCAGCCCGCGCGCCGGCCAGGCGCTGATCCGCGCGGGCCGCGTGCGCGCCCTGGCGGAAGGCCGCGCTCACGTGGCGTTCGACGACGTCCGGTTCTTCTCCGAGGAGGTCCTTCAGCACCGCATCCTCCTGAACTACGACGGTCAGGCGGAGAACATCCGCGTCGAGGACCTCATCAAGGAACTCCTGGAGCAGGTCAAGGAAGAACCGTGAGCCTCGGAGTGCGGGGTGTTGAACCGGGAAAGCAGGGCGAGGAATTCAGGATGGAGAACGAGGAGACGGGCGCTGAGAAGCCGCGACTGACGCCTCTCCTGAGCAACGAGGCGCTTTCGCGTCTGGAGCGCATGCGCATCCAGTCCCGCCGCCGCTTCACGAATCGAAGCCGGGGCGAGCACCTGGCCGGGCGCAGCGGCGCCAGTACGGAGTTCTGCGACTACCGGGACTACGTCCCCGGCGACGATGTCCGCTTCGTGGACTGGAATATCTTCGCCCGGCTGAACCGCCCGTACTTGAAGCTTTACCACCAGGAGGAAGAGGTGCACGTGGTTCTGATCGTGGACGGCTCCACCTCGATGATGTTCGAGCGGAAGCTGGACCGGGCCAAGGAACTCGCCGCGGCCTTCGGGGTGATGGCGCTCAACGGCACGGAACGCCTGAGCCTGTATTCCTTCCGGCGGAGTGACGCCCCGCCGCACAGGCTGGCGCCGTGCCGCGGCCGGGCGAGCACGAAGGGCTTCTTCGCCGCAGTGGAAGCCGTCGAGGGAGGCGGCGACGTGCCGCCCGAAGTCGCCATGGAATCCCTCTTGAAGCACCACACCGGTCGCGGCGTGGTCGTGGTGCTCTCGGACTTCCTGACCTTCGGCGACCTGGGGCGCGCGATGAACCGTCTGTTCACCGCGGGGCTGGAGATCTTCGGCCTGCAGCTCCTCGGCCCCACGGAGATTGACCCCGAGGTCGGCGGCGACACGCGCTTCGTGGATTCCGAGACCGCGGCCACGCTGGACGTGTCCGCCGCGGACGACCTGCTGCCGCTCTACCAGGAGCACCGGACCGCCTACGAGCGCAACCTGGCCGCGCTCTGCCAGCAACGCTCGGGTCGTTTCCTCTCGATCAGCACGGCGGACCCCATCGAGTGGGTGCTCTTCGACCTGCTCCGGCGGAAAGGATGGGCCCGGTAACCATGCGAAAGGCGAAATGGCGAGACTGGATGCCGGTCCCGTATCAGGGTGAGCTATGAGCTTTTTCGGTTTCTACGCCCTCAGCGGCGCATGGCTGTTCGCGCTCCTTGCGCCATTGGTGGCCTTCTATTTTCTGAAGCTGAAGCGGCCGAAACTGGAAATCCCTTCCCTGGTGCTGTGGCGGCAGGCGCTCACCGACCAGCGCGTCAACTCGCCGTTCCAGAGGTTCAAGCGGAATATCCTCCTGTTCCTCCAGATCGCTCTCCTGGCGCTGGTCGTGCTGGCGGCGATGCAGCCGTTCTGGCGAGGCCAGTCCACCCGCGTGCGGCGCCTGCCCATCCTGATTGACTGCTCCGCCGGCATGGCCGCGCTCGACAAGCCGGGCGGCGTCTCGCGGCTGGACGCCGCCAAGGCGGAGGCGGAGAAGCTGGTGGACGGCATGCTCCCGGACCAGGAGCTTTGCCTCATCTCCTTCAGCCGCACGGCCCGGAAGCGCACGAGCTTCACCAACGATAAGCGGGTCCTCCGCGAGGCCCTCGCGGGAATCGCGGTGGAAGACGTGTCCAGCGACATCGAGGACGCCTTGCGGATGACGCAGGCCCTGGCGCGCAGCGAGTCCTTCGACGAGGTCCTGCTCCTCTCGGCCGGGAATTTTCCGGCGCAGACGCATTTCGAGCTCTCGTTCGCCCTGCGCTATCGTCGCCTGCCGCCCGCCGGTCCGAACATCGGCATCACGGCGCTGAGCGCGCGCCGTTCCGAGGACGGGAACTGGGATGTCTTCGTCAACATCGAGGGATCGCCGCAGGCCGAAGGCACAACGGCGGTCGAACTCGTACAGGACGACAAGGTGGTGCAGGAGGAAACGCTTTCCCTGGCCAAGGGGAAAGTCGAGCGCATGCTGTTCCGGGTCTCCGGCGAGAAGGCCTCCCAGGTCCAGGTGCGGCTGCGGCCGGACGGGTTCGACTCCCTGGCCTCCGATAATGTCGCGTACATCGAGCTGCCCGCCGTGCGGCCGTTGTGGGTCTATTGTCCCGTCTCGCTGGCGACTTATCGCCACGCGCTGTCTGCCGTGTCCGGCATCCGGCTGTTTCCGCAAACGGGCGCTGAGACGGCCGAAACGAATTTCGATCTCGTGGTGACGGACCGGCCGGAGGACCTCGGTCTCCAGGCGCGTACCTGGCTCACCGTGGGCCTCATCCCGGAGGACCTCCGGCGGCTGCTGACGATGCGCAAGGAGGGAGGCGCGGTCGTGGATTGGCAGCGCAGCGCGGAGTTGCTCCAGCACGTCGAGCTGAGCGACCTGCTTACCCTCGAACAGGTCCAGTCGAACGACGGCGTCCGGGAGAGCGACTACGATAACCTGGGCTACGAAATCCTGGTGCACGGCCGTGGCGGGCCGCTGCTGCTGGAGAAGCGGTCGCGGGAAAAAACCAGCTTTCACCTGCTCTTCCACACCGACCGGTCCACGCTGCCCTATCGCGTGGGGTTTCCGATCATGGTCTCCAACCTCGTGCGGCTTGCCCTGTTCGACGCGGGCCTGGCGGAAGCGCAGGCGCAGCGGACAGGCGTACTCCGCGCGCCTCCCTTGTCGCCGGACCGGACATACGTCGTCAAAGGGCCGGACGGGAGCTCAGCGGACGATAAGACAGACGCGGCCGGGAACCTGGCCGGCATCTCTGCGCCTCGCGTCGGCATCTACCGGGTGCTCGACGGCGGCTCGGAGCGCGCCCGCCTGGGCGCGAGCCTCCTCAGTTCGAACACGACCCTGCTCACGAGCACCGACCAGATCCAGTTCAACGAGAACCTGTCCGTCGCGGCCTCGGTCACCGCGACGAAGTCGGACCGCTCGCTGTGGAAGTATCCCGCGCTCCTGGCCTTCGGAGTCCTGCTCGTGGAGTGGTGGTATTTTAATCGGCGCATCAAAGGGGCAGCACGATGAGGCAGGCGCCCCGCATCCGATGGGTAGTCGTTGCCGCGGCCGCCGCGCTGGTCATCGCTTGCAGCGCGGCCGCGCTGGAGGTCCGCGACACGCTCTGGGGCTTCGACGGCAAGGTGGTGCCGGGGCGGTTCAATCCGGTCTCCGTCCTCCTGGAGAACCCTGCGCCATCGGCCTATGACGGAGCGCTGTTGCTCCACAGGACCGATGCTCTGGGCGGACGCGTGGGGGAAGAGATCGTCGAGCCGTGTTACCTGGCGCCCTTCACCGGCAGGTGGGTCCAGTTCCACGTCTACGTCCGCGAGGAGGATGAATCGTGGCTGCTGACCTGGGATCCGAAGATGGGAGAGCGCGAAGCGCTGCCCGCGCCCCGGCTGGGTCCGCCCGCGTGCGTCTTCCTGCAAGACCCGGAATCGGTGTCGCAGGCGTGGACGGGCTTGAGGCGTTTCCCGGACAACCTTTTCCCGTCGTGCGTCTCTGCGGCGGAGACGCTCTATAGCGTGGTGCTGGACCACGTCCCGCACTGGGAGGCGGCGCGCAGGCAGGCCTTCATGGATTGGGCGAGGGCCGGCGGCATCGTTCACCTGGCCCAGGATGGGACCGGAAAGTATCCGGTTTTTCCCGAGGACATGTCCGAGCTGAATGCGCCGGGCGAACGTCTGCGCGTAGGCGCAGGGCTGGTCGTACGCCACGCGGCGGAGGCGCGCGAGATCGGGGAAAGCTTCCTGGCGGCTCACGGCTTCCCGATGCCCGAGCTGAAGGTAAGCGATAAAGCAATGATGGGAGGCCCGGAGGACCTTCTCTTCGACGACCTGAAGAGCATGACGCGGCCGACGCACAACTGGCCGCTCATCTACGGGTTGCTGCTCGCCTATGTCGTTCTCCTCGTGCCGGTCAACTTCATCATGGGCCGTAAGTGGCGCGACTACCGCCGGACGATCGCGTTCTGCCTGGCGGTGGTCGCCGTCTTCGGATGGCTGTTCAGCGTCGTGGGACGGCGCGGTTACGGCGAGAGCACCGCGGTCCACACGCTCTCCTACGCGCGACCGCTCGGCGGCGGCGCGTGGGACGTCTCCCAGTGGACGAATGTCTTCGTGATTGACGGCGCCTGGTATACGCTGACCCATCCGTGCCCGCAGAACCTGTACTCGACCTGCTCGCAAATGGAGGCGGTGAACGGCATGATTCAGAACGGGCGCAACGGAAATTTCCGGGTGGATATTCCCCTGTATTCGTCGCGCGCCCTCTTTCACCGGGGCAGGTTCTCCGGGCCCGACCTGAGCCTGAAAGTGGTTGAATGGAAGGGCGGCGAGCAACTGGAATCGTTCGCGGTGGAAGGCGCGCCGCTCAAGGGAATAGTCGAAGCCTGGGCGGGTTATCGAGGCTCAGTCTACGCGATGGCCGCGGCCAGCAGTCGCATTCAGATGGCCGGGGCCCGCTACTCTGCCGAGCAGTTCTTTCCGCCGGACCAGTTCATGATGTTCAATTTCGGCGGGCGGATGGGACGAATTGATGCCGAAGACCTGAAAATGGATGAGCGGTTCAAAAGGATGGTTCGCCCGCTCATGGCCAGGGCGCTCGGCGGAGCGGGCGTGTTTCGTCACGAAGTCGTGCTGCCGCAGGCGGGCGACGCGGTCCAGCTTTTCCTCTTCGCCCGCGCGCCGGACAGCCTGAAGATGACCCAGTCCGGCCTCGGCCGGGAAGACGGTTACGTCCTCTACCATTTCACTTTTTACAAGCCGGAGACCTGACATGGCCGAGTCGAAAGACGTTCCGGCCGCAGCGCATGAACTCGCCGCCGCTCGCCCCGCCGAGGGCCGAACTGCGCCGCCGGCCGTCGAGGTGAAGGACCTGTATTTCTCGTACAAGAATCACCGCGCGCTCTCCGGCGTCAGCTTCTCGGTCGAGCCGCGTTCCATCCACGGCTTCGTCGGGCCGAACGGTGCGGGCAAGACCACGATGTTGAAAATCCTCGCGACCCTGCTCAGGCCGAAGTCGGGCGAGGCGCGCCTCTTCGGGCTGGACGCCGTCCGCGACTACAAGGCAGTGCGCGCGAAGCTCAGCTTCATGCCGGACCACTTCAGCATGTACCGCCAGATGACCATATTCGAGTACCTGGACTTCTTCGCGGCGGCGTACGGCCAGCCCCTGGCTGAGCGGGACCGCGTGATCCACGACGTGCTGAAGCTCACGGACATGGAAGGGCGGCAGAACGACCTGATCCGGACGCTCTCCCGCGGCATGCAGCAGCGCGTCAGCCTGGCCCGGGTGCTGGTGCACGACCCGGAACTCCTGCTCCTCGACGAGCCGGCCAGCGGCCTGGATCCGCGCGCCCGGATCGAGCTGATGGAGATCCTCAAGGAACTTCGGCGGATGGGGAAGACGATCTTCATCAGCTCGCACATCCTGAGCGAACTCGCCACCCTGTGCGACAGCTTCACCATCATTGACCGGGGCGTGGTGAAATACACCGGCTCGAAGCACGCGCTGCTCGTCCAGGACGGGCGGATTCACAGCTACGTCATCGCGCTGGCCCGGGCGCACCCGCCCGTCGAGGAAATGCTGCGGAAGCTGGACGGCGTGACCGGCGTCAGCCCGATGGACGAAGAGGCGGCGTACCGCGTCACCTTCGACGCCGAGAAGCTCGGGGTGAACGCCGTCCTGTCGGCGATCATCGCCAGCGGCGCCGAGCTGGCCTCCCTTCAGGAGGACACCGGCCAGCTCAACCGCGCGTTCATGGACCTGACGGAACCGGGGGTGCCGACATGAGCCTGCCGATCCTCGCGCTGTTCACGCGCTCGCTCCGGGTGGAATCGCGCCAGCTCACGCTCTACCTCGGGCGGCTCGCGCTGCTGGTCGTGATCGGTTTTTACCTGCTGGTGTTCCAGAGCGAAAGCAGGTTTTACAGCGCGCCGGGGCTGATGTTTTTCGAGAGCGTCGTCATGATCAACCTGGTCTTCATCACGCTGGCGGGCTTGAGCTACTTCGCTTCCGCCATTACGGAAGAGAAGGAGGAGATGACGCTGGGGCTGCTGCGGATGACGCGGCTCAACCCGGTCTCGATCCTCCTCGGCAAGTCCACCGCTCGCATGATCGGCGCGCTCCTTCTCCTGGCCGTGCAGTTTCCGTTCACGCTGCTGGCCGTGACGCTCGGCGGTGTAGGCCCGCACCAGATCGTCGCCGCCTACGCCACGCTGCTGGCGTACGTGGTCTTCGTCAGCGGCCTGGCGCTATGCTGTTCCGTCGTCGCCTCCCGGACCTCAGGCGCCGCGTGGCTTGCGGGCATCCTGCTCGCGGGGTTCCTTTTCGTGCCGCCGATCGGGCAGGCGGTGCTCGCCGGACTGACACATGCCTCGAAGCTGGACCCGTCGAGCGCCTTGTACAGGACACTGGCGTTTGTTTTCGAATGGGCGGGCAATGCGTCCCCGTTCTCGCGCGCCGAAGAGATCTCGCGGACGGGGTTCTCCGCCTTCCCGGTCGGCTGGCAGGTCGTGAGCAACGTGCTGGCGGGCGCGCTGTTCTTCCTGGCGGCGTGGGCGGGATTCGACCGCTTCACGCGGCAGCAGAAGGAAGCCTCTCCGGCGCGGGGACTCCTGGCGAAGAGCAAGAGTCGGTTCCGCATCTTCAGTCCGGGGCGCGCCTGGCGGAACGCGCTCGCGTGGAAGGATTTCAACTTCATCGCCGGCGGCTGGACGATGGTGCTCATCAAGTTCGTGGTCTACGGCGCGGCCCTGGCCGGGATATATGCTGCGGTACGGGATGGCGGCCGCATGACGATCCAGGACTATTGCCTCGGCGTCAGATATTTTATGGGGTCCGTCTTGATCATCGAGTTGGCCTGGATCGCGTCGCGCGCCTTCAACGAAGAGATGAAATGGCAGACGCTCGCGGGCGTCGTCCTCCTGCCCGTTTCCATTCGGTCGCTGGCGTACCGCAAAGTCGCCGGTTGCCTGCTGGGCCTCATCCCTTCTGCCACATACACGCTCCTGGCTGCGTACCTCTCCATTGGGGCTCAGGGCGGCCCGAGCGGCAACGATTGGTTTCTGATTCACTTCATTTACTTTGCCGTGGCCGTGTTTTTCGTCCACCTGGCGGTTTATCTTTCACTGGTGCTCAAGCACGGAGCCATCGCCGCGGCGCTGGCGATCTGTTTCGTCGGGCTCATGGTGATGACCTTCCTTTTCCAATTTCTCTTTATTCTCTTCAGGTTCCAGGGGAACGACGGCGAGGAAGTCATTCTTTTCGCCGGCGGCGCAATTGCGCTCGTCATCGCTGCGATACTGAACCTGCGGATTGGACGGCGGATCGCGAAGGTGGCAGCCAGGGAATGAACGATCATAACAAAGAATCGCAGACCGTGGAGAAGGCAGTGGACTTCAAGTCTCGTCTCCAGGCGCTCGCCGACAAAGGGTCCGAGGGGGCCGTTGAGTGGGTGGATGAAGTCATCCGCGAAGGCATCCGCCGCGGCGCCAGCGACATCCACATCGAGCCCGCCGGCGAAGAAGTCCTGGTGCGGTTCCGGCTGGACGGGGTGCTGCATCCGCCCGTCGCCAGCCGGACCGCGCTGGCGCAGAACGTCATCGCGCGCGTCAAGGTGCTTGCGGACCTCCTGACGTACCAGACGGACGTGCCGCAGGAGGGCCGGATCAGCCGGGACAAGGTCGGCGCGCCCGCGGACCTCCGCGCTTCCACCTTCCCGACCGTCCATGGCGAGAAGGTGGTCATCCGGTTGTTCGATCCGGCGACGCAGGACGTCCGCCTGGAGGACCTCGGCTATCTCGACGAACTCCGCCTCTCCCTGGAGCACGAGCTTATCCAGCCGACCGGGACGATCCTTTTCACCGGCCCCGCCGGCTCCGGCAAGACCACCTCCATCTACGCGGCGCTCCGGTTCATCCTGGAGCAGGCCCGGGGCGAGCGGAACATCGTGAGCGTGGAGGACCCGGTGGAGCGCGCGCTGGCGGGCGTCTCGCAGACCCAGGTGCATCCGCCGTCGGGCCTGACCTTCGCGCGCTGCCTGCGGTCGCTGATGCGGCAGGACCCGGAAGTGATCGTCGTGGGCGAGATCCGCGACCGCGAGACGGCCGAGATCGCCACCGAGGCCGGGCTGACCGGGCACCTGGTCCTGAGCACCATCCACAGCGGGACCGCGCCGGGGGTCTTCGCGCGGCTGCTCGACATGGGCGCCGAGCCGTACCTGATCGCGTCGTCGGTGCATTTCGTCGTCGCCCAGCGTCTTGTCCGCCGGCTCTGCGCCGGATGTCGAAAGCCTCCCAGCGAGCGCGACGCGGCCGCTGCCTCCGCCGGGTACACGCCCGCGGGCTGCGAGAGCTGCTTCCAGACCGGCTACCGCGGGCGGACGGTCCTGGCCGAAGCCCTGACGATGAGCGGGGACCTCCGGCAGAAGATCCTCGAACGGGCTCCCATCGAGGCGATCCAGGCCGCGGTCGCAGCCGGAATGCGGAGCCTGCGCGAGGCCGCCGAGCAGGCGGTCCGCGACGGGCTGACCTCCCGGTCGGAGATCCGCCGGGTGCTGGGAGGCTGAGGTCATGCCGCCGATGCGAGTGCAAAATGAAAAGCGATAAACGCAAGACAAATCGAAGCCGCCTCTGTACAATCTTGGCGAAGGCGGACCGGCATTCGACAGTCGCTGATCGTCCAGTGGTCGCCCGCATGACGAGGACGGCCGGCCTATGAGCATGCTGCGCAGTTCCGATCAGGACTGGCTGTTCATGGAGACCGCGCAGGCGGTCTCGCGGGGAAGGCCGCTGCCCGAGGCGCTGGAGGAACTGGGCGGCGCCGGCGGCCGCCGCGGGAAAGTCGCCCGGCGGCTGGCCGAGGCCCTGCGCCGGGGCCTCAGCTTTTCCGCCGCGGCGGACGAGGCTGGGGTTTTCATGCTCGGCGTCCCGCAGGCGATCGAGGCGGGCGAGCGCAGCGGCCGGCTGGCCGAGGTGCTGCGTTCCCTGTCCGACCATGCGCGCGCCCAACAGGCTTTGCGGTACCACATCGCTTACGCCATCCTCTATCCTCTGATCATCGCCTTCGCCGCGCTCGCCATGATCCTTTTCCTGAACGTCCACGTCATGCCGCAGTTCACGGCGTTCGAGCAGGCGATCATCCAGGACCTGGACATCACGACTCCTTTCCGCATCGGTTGGGAGAACCCGGTCTTTCTATTTTTCGAGATCGAAGCGGTCCTGTCGCTGCTCCTTCCGGCGGGCCTGCTCGTGCTTCTTTACCTCATGCCGTCGCGCCGGCTCCCCGGCCATCGCTGGCTGGACGGCGTTCGGATGAAGATTCCCCTCATCGGGCGGGTGATCCATCGGCAGCACGTCGCGCGCTGGTGCGGCACGGCGGGGATGCTGTTCGAGGCCGGCATCGCGGAACCCACCGCGGTGCAGTTGGCCGGGGACAGCTCCGGCAATGCGCGCGTGCAGCGAGCCAGCCGAAATGTGCAGGCGGAGATCATCCGGGGAGTGAAGCTCGGTGAGGCGATGCAGCGGGAGCCGTTTTTCCCCGACGAGTTGAACTGGATGGTCACCGCCTCCGCCAAGTCCGGCGGTCAACGGCAGGTGTGGCCGATCGCGCAGGGCTTGTATCAACGCCAGGCGGAGGACTACGGTTACGTGGCTTCGTTTTTCCTCCGCCTGATTTTCGCAATCCTGGCGTTTCAGGCCGTAGGCGTGACGGCGGTTATCATGTTGTCACCGATCCTGGTTTTGCTCAAGATGTTCATGAGCGAATGGGGCGGTTTTTAATAATGGGCGGAGAAAAGGACATTTTCGGCCCGTTCATCGTCGGTGCGGGTTTGACCATCGCGTGGATCGCGGCGGCGCTGCTTTTGATCCACGCCCTGCTGGCCGCACGCCGGCGGATGTTCAGCACGTTCCTCCTGGAGCACATCCGCGCGCTGACGCGGCTCAACCTGCCGCTCACGAACGGCCTGGGCCAGAGTTCCCAGCGGCTGTCCCACGGCCGGCAGGAAGCGCTGCTCCTCGTGACGGAAGGCCTGGCCGAAGGGCGACTGGTCGGCGACGCGCTCGCCTCGGTGGCCATCGAGTCGGACCGCCGCCTGGGCCGATGGGCGCGTTTCTGGCCTTCGCGGAAGCTCGTCTCCGCCGCCGAGGCGGAGGTGCTCCGGGTCGGCGAGATCAGCGGGAACCTCCCGGACGCGCTGGACCTGGTGGTCCAGGAGCGCCGCCGGTTCGCCGAATTGCGCGGCCAGCTTGTGGCCGAATTCGTTTATCCGTTGGTCCTTGCGATGGCATTGAGCGGCCTTTTCGCGCTCCTTGTCCTTGTAGTCCTTCCGCGCTATGCCCAGATATTCACCGAAATGGATGTGCCGCTTCCCGCCCTGAGCCAGCATGTGATGAACATGCGGCATTGGGCCGCCATTCACCTGTGGATTCTTCCGATTGCCCTGCTCTTCCTGTTCATCGGCTTCGGCCTTCGCCACAGCCTGCGCAGGCCGTTCCTTCGCGGGGCCGGGCGAACGCTCGCGCCATGGGTCAGGGCCGCGTACGCGATACCGTTCTATCAACGCTCCATGCGCCGCGCGCAGTTGAGGGAATTCTGCCGGGAACTGGCCATGCTGCTGCGCGTCGGGACGCCTGCGCACCGGGCGCTCCGGGTCATCGCCGAAGGCACTCTGAATCCCTGGTTCCGGGAGCGCGTGCGGCACGCCGCGGACCTGGCCGAGCGCGGAGTTGCCCTGGGCGACGCGATGGACCAGGCAGGCGTGGACCGCCGGGCCGCCTGGTTCGCGCGCAGTCTGGCCGACCGCGCGGATTTGTCCGAGGGGCTGATGCGACTGGGGGATGATTACGGCGCGAACTTTTCCTGGTTCGCCTCGGTCGCCGCCCGGACCGCGCCGCCGATGGCGATCATCGCCATCGGAGTCCTCGTGGCTTGCGTGGTCATCGGGCTTTACCTTCCGATCCTTAAGATAATGAACAGCCTGGGAGGATGAGCGTATGCCGGAGTCGCCGCCGCAGGAAGGCGCTCGCGTCGAGATGATCGGCTATGACGCAGCGGGCGCGCCGATGACCGTGACCGAGCCCGACGCTGCGGACGTGGTCGCCGCGGAGGAGAAAGTGCGGAAGGCCGGCGGCCGGGTGAGCTTCATCCGGCGGTGGGCGCCCGACCGGCTCAAGCCGCCGGGCATCTCGGCGGAGGACTTTGCGCGGTTCAACGAACTCCTGGCCTCGGCGATTCAACGCCGTGTGCCGCTGCTGGAAGGGGTGCGCGAGCTCTCGCGCGGCGCCCAGGGGCGGCGGTTTCAGGAAGCGCTGGCGCTGGTCACGGGCGCGCTCGAACGCGGCGAGCCGCCGAGCGAGGCGTTCGCGTTGGAGCGGTGCGGATTCCCGCGTCTCTACGGAAGGCTGCTGCAGGCCGGTGCGGCTGCGGGCAATCTCTCGGACGTGCTGCTCGCGCTGAGCCGCAACATCCGCGCGAGCCTCCGGTTCCGGAAGGGCGTCTTCGAGGCCTTCGTTTACCCCGTTCTGCTCTTCTGCGTGGCCTGTGGCTTCCTCGGAGCGTTCGCCGTCGTCATTCTCCAGGGCAAGATCGCACCCGTGGCCGACTCGCTGGGCATGGAGATCCCGGCCGTGACGGCCCTCATGACCGCACGGACGGCATCCGGCGTGCTGTACCTGGTGATCCTGGGAGCGCTGGTCGCCCTCGCGTTCCGAGCCTGGCGCTGGATGGGGCGGGAGCGGGTCTTTCGGAACCTCCGCGAGGCGATATGCGTCAGGCTGCCGTTCCTCGGCGAGTTGTACGAGGCGTTGCTCTGGTCCAACGCAGCCGACACGCTTGCGCTGCTGATCCGGGCGCGGGTGCCCGCGCCGTTGGCGCTGCGGCTTACCGCGGAGGCTTCCGGCTCGGCGCGGCTGTCCGCGGCGCTGGAGCGGCTGGGCGCGGAGGCCGAGAAAGGAAAGCCGCTTTCCCAGGCGGCGCGCGAAGACCGCGCCATACCGTGGGCTTTCACGCGCAGCATCCTCGCCGGCGAGATCGGCGGCTCGCTGGCGGACGCCCTGTCCGCGCTGGCCGACGACTATCGCGTCCGGTACGAGCGCAAGGCCCAGACGTTCATTCGCTGCCTGCCGCCGGCGTTGTCCGTCATCCTGGGCGTGCTGGTATTCCTGTTGGCCCTGGCGGTGCTCGCGCCCTACATCGCCTTTTGGGGGGCGGCGTGGTGAGAGCGAACCGGAAATCGCGCGCGGGGTCAAAGGGCTTTCTGCTAGTGGACGGCACGGCCGCCCTGATGCTCCTGGGCGTTGGGGTGTTCGCCGCGGTCGTTTTCTTTCGGACGGAGGTGCGGGAGCTCCGCGGCGCGCACGAACAATTCGCCGGGCTGCTCATCGCGGAGAGCGAGATGGAACGGCTGTACGCACTCCCGTACGACCAGGTGCGGTCCGACGAGAACGTCCCGCTGGCCCTGCCGTCCGCGAAACAACTGAGGGAAGCGCGGGGCAGGATTCTGGTGACGGAGATCGAGGCTGGGTTGAAGTCGGCGACGGTGCGCGTCGAGTGGCGGACGCCCTCCGGAATTCCGATGCACGCGGAAGCGACCGGGCTGTTCGCGCGGGAGCGCCGGCCATGAGGACGATCCGCAGGACGCCGGCCATCGCGGCGCTTCAGCTCCGCAGGCGCACGGGCGGATTAACCCTGATCGAAACGATGATCTTCGTCGCCCTGCTGGTCACCATTCTCTCGCTTGGGGCGATTTGTTTCGTGGAGGTGATGCGCTTGCGCGGCGCGCAGGAGCGGTACCAGCAGCGCCTGGACGGGGCCGACTATCTCCTGCGCCGCGTCGCGAAGGACATCCGCGCGGCGCGGGCGTTCCGGGACTCCGCGGCGGAGTTCCGGTCCGACCGCAGCACGCTGATTCTGGACTCCGGACTCGCGACGGTGATTTATCACGCCGGCCGCAAGGGCGTTGAACGCATCGAGCTGGCGACCGGCGCGCGGCAGGCGACGCTTGTGACGCAGACGCCGCGGCTGCAGGTCTCATTCGATCTCGAGGCCGTCGCACCCTCGTCGGCGCGCTGGGCGGTGACCACGGTCGCATGGGACGAGCCGCCACTGATCGGGGTTTCTCACCCGATGCTGAGCCTGCGGACGGCTTTGAGGAACCAGCCATGAAAGCCATCGGTCTGCGCGCAGTCCGGCGCGGCGCGTTCGCCACGCTTCAGACGCTGGCGCTGCTGATGTTCCTCATGGCCATGATCGCGGCGGCTATGCGGCACAACGTCACGCAACGCAAGTATCTGAGGCTGCGACAGGACAGCGGCCAGGCGTTCCGCCTGGCCGAATCGGGCGTGGAGGAGGCGCTGCATCGCCTGGCCGCGCGGCCGGAGCGCGGCACGGCCGAGCGGCGGCTCGGGCGGGGCAATTTTCGGGTGGATTGGCAGCCCGCCGGTTCGGCCCAGGATGTTTTTGAGGTCGTCTCGACAGGCTGGGCGCGCACGGGCGAACCAGGGACGCCGAGGCGGATCGTGCGGGTCAAGGCCGCGTTGACCCGCTCCAACCCGGCCGCAGATTGGAGCGTCCGGGTGCTTTCGTGGCGGACGGAGTGAGCGCGCGCAGGGCGACGGTTTCCTACGCCCCGGCGGCCTCGTGAAGCGCGCGGACGATCCTGGTTTCCAACACGATGCTGCCGATGAGCAGAAACGCGGCGTAGCCTCCGAGGTATGCAAACTGGCCGAGGTAAAAGACGCCCATCAGCCCGATGAAACTGAAGAGGATCGGCATGCCCACGACGCTGATCAGGATCGCCATGGCAATCGCTCCGCGCTTCATCCGGAATGACAGGTAGACGACGAGATGAGCCAGGAACACCAACTGGCATAGCAGGGTTGCCGCCATCAGCAGCTCTGACTTGGCGTCTTCGTTAATCCCCCCGGAACTCAGCGACAGTGCCCAGGCTCCGGCTGCATACGCGGCAACCGGCAGGACGCCCAACAGGCAACCCAGCGCTTTGCTCGCCGCTAATTTCCCCGCGGAAAGGGGCAGAACGTAGATACTCGAAAGCGTCCGCCATGCTGTCTCCTCGTTGAAGATCCGCGACGCATAGATCAGCGTCTCGATCAGGACCGCTGCCAGGAGGACGTACTTGAGTCCCTGGCAATAGTCGGGAGTGAACTTCAGCCTGGGGTCTTCACGATGCAGCCAGATAAAGGCTCCGGCGATGACCGCGCCATAGAGGATGAACTTGCCGATCATGATGACCATGCCGCCGGCCAGGAAGTGAAAATCCTTCCACATCAGCGCATTGCGCCATGCGCGGCCCGGGGAAAAGAGGCGCCGCCGGGTGGAAAGCATCCCGCGATACGGCGTCGGCTCCTTCTGCTCGCGCGTCAGCCAGTCGAAGAGCGGCCAGGCGAGCAGGAACAGGCCGACTCCCATGACCGCATTCGTCAGGACCTGGAACCCCAGCGGAGAACCGCTGAACCCGGTCGCCAGGATTTCCTGGACGCGTTCGACGGGAGAACTTTGCCGGACCAGCGCGAGAAAGGCCTGGACATCGGTCTGCACCGGCCCGTTCTTCATCAACCAGCCTTTTACGACCAGCAGGTCCAGGAGCGCGTTGCCGCCGGGAGGCGCTGCATAGAACACCGCCAGCGCAGCGGCGACCAGGCCGCCCGCCTTCGCCGTATTCGGCGCCAGAAGGGAGCAGAAGACCGCAAGGCCGCTGACGAAGACGAGATAGGCGAGGAGCGCAACATACGCCGCAACGATCTGCGCCATCGCGACGCCGCCCAGCGTGATCGCCAGGAACGTGAACGGGAGTTGAACCAGCAGCAGCAGAGTGACGCCGATCCATCGCGACGCGGACTTGCCCAGCAGGATCGCCAGCGGGCTCAGCCTGGTCATGCGCAGGAGGCCGAGCGTCGCTTCTTCCTTCTCTTCCGCAATGGCGGATGCAAAATAGCTCAATCCGGCAAGCGTGATGAAGGCGAGGTTGACGTACACAACGGCCGTGAAGAACTCCAAGCCGGGCGCGCCGGTCATGCTCCCGCCCGCGCGAGCCAGCATAAGGTAGAGAAGGATGACTCCGGCTACGGCGGTCCGCGCCAGGTACGTCGTGTATCGGCGCGATTCGAACCGCCGCGCGAACCCGAAGAGCGCTAATATCGGCATGCTCATGGACGCATCCACCCTTGCGGCGGCATGTCGCTTCTATCCTTTAAAGAACGTCAGGTGATAGACGGTATATCCGATCTCGCGACCCAGGCCGCCCTGGGACAGGTTAAAAGCGTCCGGGCTCGGAGCAAGGATAAAGACCTGGATTTCGTCACGCGCTGCGGGCCGGTCCCAATAGTAAAGGGCGCCTTCCGGTCGTCCGGTGGCCCATAGGACCAGAGGCCCCAGCATCCCCTTGAACTGTCGCTCCACATCGCTGCTCGACGCTTCGTCTTCATCCGGCGCCGGTTGACCGTACCGGGACAAGGGCGCTGACAGCCACGCCGAAAACTTGAGCCGATTGGTCTCCAGCGTGAGCGGATAAGTTATTCCGTTATAGAAAGCGCAGGCCGCCAGCGTGCCTGCGGGGAGGGCGCCGGTCAGCGAAAAGTCCGCCAGGTAGTCCGATCCTTCCCACGTGCTCACCGCCAGGTTCAGCGGGTCCGCGCGGAATCGCCCGCGATGCTCGAAAGTGCGCCGGGAATAAAGCGGGACGTCCACGTCGAAGAGCGCGTCGCGGCCATTCCGGATCGTGCCGTTCACCGTCTCTCGCCGTTTCCACACCGCATACAGGCTGAACGGGCACGGATGGCGGACCAGGTAGCGGCCGCTGGAAGTGACGAAAGCGCTCGACCATTGGCTGACGTCCCAGTTTCCTTGTCCGAGCGGCCGCGCGTAGGAGAAGGTGTACACGAAGGCGGCCCCGCCCGCGCTCTGGCGCCCGACAATGAGAAAAAACGCCCCGAAGAGTGCGACGACGCCCACGTAGATGGCGAGCGTCATGCGCCAGTCCCGCCACAGGCGGCCGATGACCATACCGACCGGACCGATCAGCAGGATGTAGCCTAGCGCCAGCACGTAGATCAGCGTCCAGTTGTGCCGCAGCGCCGATAGGTCTTCCAGCTTTCCGAAAACGGCGTCCTCAACAATCTCGGAGCGCTCGATGGTCGAAAGCCTGAGCTCCAGGGGCGGAAAGCCTTTGGACGGAAGATAATCCTTATTGACCTTATCGCGCGAAACCTCATGCCAGACAATCAACCCCGCGCCGAAACGCGCGCGGCCGGGGGCGCCGGCGTTCAGCACAGCCAGCTCTCCGGGGAAAACAGGAAACCTGCCGTCCTCGCCGTGCAGCACGTGGACGATGCCGCCGAGGCGAAGCCAGTCGAGAAACGCCTGGCGCCGGGCGGGCTCCCACCGAGGCGCATGATCCAGGAGCACGCCGTGTAAGCCGTCCAGGCCGGAAACGTCCGTGGGGAAAAGCAGGTCAGGAAGCCGCGCTATCGCCCCGGTTACATACCCGGTTTGGTCGGGATCGTCGAGCATCACCGTTGCCGGCGGCCCGAGCCGCGCAACGGGCAGGGCGGCCCGCGCGGAGGGCCCATCGCCCCACGTCAAAGTCCACGACTCTTCCGGGTCCTCAACGGGGACATAGAACTGGACCCAGCGGCGCGCCGAAGGAGAGAGGTAGCACGGTTCCAGGACCGTCGCGCCGAGCTGAGTCCCGAACGCGTCGCTCTTGCTGAGCGCCAGCACGCCGTCATAGGGCTTATTGGAGGGGTTGGAAAGGAAGATCGAAACCGCGTTGATGCGGTCGGGCACGGCGCGCCCGTCAAGCCCCCAGCGCACCTCGACGACGTCGAGCGCCTCGGCGGCCGGCGCTATGAGCAACAGCAGGAAGAGTACGGCGCTTCTCAAGCCGATCCTCCCACCCGGCGGTTACCGGCCTCGGAGGAGAAAGCCCAGGACGCCTCGCGCGTTTTTCGAGATGAGTATTCCTTGCGACGCACCTGATTGCGCGCGCGATCCGTAAGCAGTCGTGTAGCCTACAGTATCCATGACCCGGTTGCAAATACGCTCCGTTTTGTCGGCGCAATTCAATTGACAAGCAGGTTTCCGAGGGTCAGAATCCGACATTTGATGACTGACCGCCACGAGCGCGCAGCGTACTGCGCGCGATATGTGGACGGCAGCCATCCGAAATTCCGGGCAGTCCTGAAAGTCCTTGGAGTCTGAATGAGTAACGATCACGACAAGGCGCTGAACTTCGCCAGGCCGCAGTTTATCCCCATGAGCATGGGTATGCTCCCGGCCGCATAGATGAAGTACCCAGAGAAGCGGGATGAGAACGCACGGCGCCATCCGCTGCTTTTCGGCACACGGCAGGGGCCGCGCGACTATGATACCGTGGGCATGCCGCGATATGCCGCCGTCGAGCGGCTGCCATATTTTGGCGTGAAAAGTGGACAACAAGTGGACACGCGAAGGCAGGCGAGCGTGTGAAAAGGCTACAATTTACAAGGCAAATCGCAAGTCTGGCGTGCGGTTCCCAAAACCTCAAGTCGCAGCTTCGACTCCTGTCTGGACCTTGAACCCACGCCCCTCCAGCCCCCAGCCTGAAAGCCATCAGTCGTTAGTATCTGTGGTGTAAGGAGTTACAAAACTCAAAGATGCGCTACTGACCGTAGTACTGTCATCGCGTCGGTTCACCAATCCGCCGGCCGATGAACCGCTCCGGCTCCTCTTTCCCATCAAGCGCGCGAGGGGCGCGCTTGGGCGTACCATCTTACAGAACAGCGGGTTACGCGCCTGTTGATGGGTGACTCGCCAGAATACCCCGCGCGGTTTTCCTTTGACAAACGGGGTTCTGACGCTCAAAATCCGAGAGTGGAACGCGTCCATATAAGGCATCAGGCTCACAAGCACACCAAGACGGCCAGAACGAATTGTCTGACCTGGTGCAAGCTACGGATATTTCTGCCGGCGGCTCGAATTTCCGCACTATTCCGCGAAGGATTCCGCGCGCGCGCGACAATATACTGATGAGAGCGTTCCGCGCGGAGGGAAGGAGTGCAGACGGGTGAGCGACGACCACAGCCTGGCCAGGCGGCTCAAGAAGGGTGATCCGGCGGCGCTCCGCGAGCTGTATGAGGAGACGTTTGCCCCTTTGTACCGTTACGTGTTCTTTCACGCGCAGGAGAATCACGAAATGACGCAGGATGTCGTCCACGACGCTTACCTTGAGGCTCTGCGAAGTCTGCCCAACTTCTCGCCCGACAAGGGGACGCTTCAAGCGTGGCTCTGCGGCATTGCCCGAAACCGCCTGCGCTCCCTCCGGCGTGCACGGGAAGGCGAAAGGAAGGCCCTGCATTCTCTGGCGGCCGAGGGCTCGGCGCAGTCAGATCCCCCAGAGCTGGAGAAACCGGACATTCACACACAGATCAACGTCACGCTTGGTCTGCTCCCCAATGTTTATTCGGACGTGCTCGTCCGGAAGTATGTGAAGAACATGTCGGTCCGGGAGATCGCCGCCGGAGTCGGGCAGACCGAGAAGGCTGTCGAGTCGCTCCTCAGTCGCGCCCGCGCCGCATTCCGTCAAAGTTTTGCTGCGGAAGGAGCACGCCATGAGTGACACAGAGCGCCGGCCGCCGATCAGCGAGGATGAGCTTTTGCGCCTTCTGGCGAAACATCATGCGCCGGTGACGCCGCCAGAAGAGTTCGAGCGGAGCCTGCGGGGCGAGCTCGAAGCCGAGTTCCGTCGCAGTCACGATCATGCCCAAACGTATTCAACGGCTAAGCGGTTTGGGCGCGTCACCGTTTTTCGGCTAGCCGGCGCGCTGGCCGCCGCCGCGTGCATTCTGGTTGGCTTGGCATTCTGGATGGTTGAGAGAGCGGATAAAGGAGGAGTCCGTATTGGGCAAGAACCCAGGGCGGTCACCATCGTCGCGCCGACGCAGCGCGTTGCCGCAAAGCCGGCTGATCTGCCATCGGCTGATTGCCTTGTCTATTTTCGAGCGTGGGAAAAATCCCCTGATTCACTGGACGACCTGCTGACGCGCGACGCAGCGGTTCTGCTTCGGCCGGCGCCGATTGAGAGTGGGCTGGATGGGCGCAGATTCCTCAGAACCATGAACCCGATCAAGGAGGAGCACAATGAGAAACACAGCATGCGCGGCGTTGCTTCTGGCGCTCTTGTTTAACACCGGTCTCGCCCTGGCGGGCGAAAGCGAGACAGCAGCGCCCGGCCTCGGGCGCAATGCGGCGCTGACGTACTGGTGTGCCTTCGCCCTCAGCCCCGAAATGACCAAGGAAGATGGCAATATCATCCGTCTTCGTCCTGGGCCGAAGGTGCCGCCGGAGAAGAAGGCCGAGGTAGTCAAGGAATGGGATCTGGCATTGCGGCAGATGCACGAGGCGGTTGCTATCCCACAGTGCGACTGGGGAATTGACTACGAGAAGAACGGGCTGGAGGCTCAGTTGCCATATTTAAGCAAGGCCAGGGAACTGGCACTTGCGGCGGCCTTTCGCGCGACGTGTTTCTGGGAAAAGGGGCAGCGGAAGGAAGCGGCGGACGATCTTCGCGCGACAATGATCATGTCACGTCAGGTCGGAAACGATGGCCGGGATACCGTGATCGGGATGCTCCTTCAGCTCTCGATCGAGCAGATTGTGCAGGGAGCCACAGCGCAGTTGCTGACAGATCGAGAGTCAGCAGAATTTTTCTCGGATGTTCTTGGAGATTTCAGCAAAGGGTCACCGGCGCTTCTCGCCAAAAACGCGATCCTGTCGGACAAGAGGATATCCATCCCGTGGCTCCGCCGCGAATTCGTATCCCAGCCGGATTTTGGGAAGCGACTGAGTGACTTTGCCGGCCCGGACGACAAGGAGGCGCAGGCAAAGCTACGCCAACTTCAGCAGGGGGATGCGCCGAGGTTGCTGGACGAACTGGGCCAGCAATACGACGAGCTGGCCGACATCAGCGCCATGCCCTTCCTGGAGTTCCGAGCCAGATTGCCGGCGTTTCTGGACAAGATTAAGGCAAGTGAGAACCCGTTGTCGGAACTTTTCCTCATCGGTGTAAGCCACGTCCGTGACGAGGATGAGAAGGTCCGCATTAAATGGGCCATGGTCAGAGCCGCCATCGAGTTCAGGCGCGAAGGCGAAAAGGCTTTCAGTGAGATCATGGAGCCGCCCGATGGAAAGCCCTTCCTCTACACGGCGCTGGAGGGCGGCGCGTTCGAGTTGAAGTCGGCCATGCGGGTGCGAGAAGAAAACATCGTCATGACATTCGGGCAACCGCCGGCAGTCAAATAGGGGGATCCGGGGCAGCTCCGGTGACGACCTATCCTTAGCGTCGGTCGCGACCGAAGATCGAGAGCAGGCTGAAGACCCTGTCGGAAATGTCAGCGGGGCGGCGATAATCTGCCGCCCCGCTCCAGTTTCGCTATACCGCCTTCTTCGCGGCAGTAATCAGGCTCTCGACGGTCGCCTCGGCCTTCGTCTGGTCCGCTTTCGTGTCCGCAAGCGCCGTGGAGAGGCTGCCGTGCGCCTTGATGACCTCGTAGATGATGCAGCCGAGCGCCGCGACGACCACGAAGCAGACGCTGATGCTGATTAAGGTCAGCAAATGCCGGAAATGAAATAGCCCCGTAGACGCAGGCACAGGCCTGCATTCACAGGGCGCTCTTTGACTGGTCGGGGCGGCGGGACTTGAGAACCTGCTCTGGGGCTGCCGGCGAATCGTGGGTGAACTAAGGAAGCTCGGCCACGCTGCCGGTCTGTCCGGTCAGATTCTGCCAGAGGGAATTGTCCGATGCGGTCAGAGCAAACGCCCAAACACCGTCCGGATGAACTCGTCGTTCTTCAGGAGTCCCATGGAGCCTCTAGCGGCCTGATCTTCGTCAAAAGCGGTGCTGGCATCCGCTATGATGCCTGTGCGCCAGAGGGCGAAGGGTACTGGATCGCTGGCGTGATTACCTGTTTCCACAGGGGTGGGATGATCGGGCAGGATGGCGATGGTGGCGTCCCAGCCTTGGGTCTGAATGCCTTCGGCAATGGGCCGCACCAGGCGGTCATCGAGGTACTCGATGCACTTGATCTTCAGATCCAGATCGCAGGCATGGCTCGCTTCGTCCGTGGCCTCCACATGAACGAAGACAAAGTCGTGGGTCTCCAGGGTCTTCAGCGCTGCCTGTGCCTTGCCCTCATAGTTGGTGTCGTAAAGACCCGTGGCCCCTTCGACGGGAATGCGATCCAGCCCCGCATACTTGCCGATGCCATGGACAAGATCCACCGCGGAGATAACGCCGCCGGTGATGCCGAAGCGCACGGTGATGGGTTCCATTTGCGGACGCCGCCCGGGAGACCACGTCCAGATGGCGTTGGCGGGATCCTTCCCGGCGGCAATGCGAGCGCGATTCACAGGGTGCTGCGCGAGGAACGCCTTGGCGCGTTGGTGCAGCTCGCCCAGACGCACGGCGGTGGCTTCGGCTTCCGGATGCCTGGCGCGGGGGAGCAACTCCGATTCGTGAATGCCCACATGGTCGTGGGGCGGCGCGCAGATCAGATCCGGGGAGGCCCACCCGCCGGGCAGTACCAGCAGGTGGCGGTAGCTGACGCCGGGATGGAACACGGCGGGCTGGTCTCCTTTTCCACCGCCCAGAGCCCGATCCAGGTCCCGGATGAGGATGGAGGCTTCTTCGCTGCTGATATGACCTGCGCTGTGATTCTTGATGCGGCCGTCTGGATGGAGCGTCAGCAGATTGCAGCGCAGGGCCACATCGGAGGGATTCAGATCCACGCCCATGCTGGCGGCTTCCAGCACGCCACGGCCTTGCAAGCACTTCCGGGGGTCGTAGCCCAGCACGGAGAGAATCGCCACATCGGAACCATTGGGCATGCCTTCGGGAATGGAGGCGAAGAGCCCTGTAACGCCTTCACGGGCAATGCGATCCATGGCCGGTTTGCGGGCCACCATGAGCGGCGTCTTGCCCTCCAGGGCCTTCACGGGGAGGTCCGACATGCCATCGCCCAAGATGATCACGGTTTTCGTCAGCGGTATTCCTTCAGCAGATGGGCCTTGAATGTTGCGTAATCGGAGGAGGATTCGACGATGCGCTCAAGCTTGACATCCAACCCTTGCATGCTGGGAGGCAGCGCCGGTTCCAGCCCCGTGAGCTTCCGCACTTCGTCCGGGAACTTGGCTGGATGGGCTGTCTCCAGAGAGATGGCGGCGAGTTGAGCCGATTCCGGATGCGCGGCCATGAACCGTTCCAGACCCGCCCAACTGACGGCGCCGTGGGGCTCCAGCATCACGCCATGCTCTTTCTGAACCCTGGAAAGCGTCTGCCGCGTTTCCTCGTCGCTGATGCTCACGGCATAAAAGTCCCGGCGAAGGGCATCCATGCTGGGCGGCACGTGCAGCACGCCTTTCTCGTCCATGCGTCCATCGTAAAGGGCCACCATGCGGGCCAGGTTGGAGGGATGTCCTACATTCATGGCGTTGGAGATGCACACAAGGCTGGGATCGTTCTTCCGGTAGTTGCCTGTTTCCAGGAAGCGCGGCACCTCGTCGTTAGCATTGGTGGCCACCACGAAGCGCGAGACGGGCAGCCCGCTCTTGAAGCAGAGCACACCGCCCATGAGATCGCCGAAGTTTCCGCAGGGCACGGAGAACACCACCTGTTCGCCTCCGCCGATATCCGCGAGCCGCGAGGCGGCATACAGGTAGTACACCGATTGGGGCAGCAGACGGCCGATGTTGATGGAATTGGCCGAAGAAAGATTCAGTGCTGCCAGATCGGGATCCGAGAAGGCCTGCTTCACCAGGGCCTGGCAATCGTCGAACTTGCTGTCCAGGGCCAGGGTGGCCACATTCCCGCCCAAGGTCGTCATCTGTTTCCGTTGGCGATCCGAAACTTCGGCGATGGGGTAGAGCACCAGCACGCGGACGTTCTTTACGCCCAGGAAAGCGTGGGCCACGGCGCCGCCGGTATCTCCGGAGGTGGCCGTGAGGATCAGCAACTCCTGCCCCTTCTCCCGCACCAGGCGGCCCAGGGCCCGGCCCATGAAGCGCGCTGCGAAGTCCTTGAAGGAGGCCGTGGGGCCTTGATCCAGCCGCAGGACGTAATGACGGCCACTGACCTGCTCCAGAGGCACGGGGAAGTCATACGCGTCCTGGCAGATTTCAGAGAGCACTTCCCGGGAGAAGACGCTCTCCGCATAGGGCGCCAGGATTTCTACGGCAAGTTCCGGATAGCTCAGATCCTTGGCCCGGCGCAGAAACTCCTTGGAGAAACGCGGCAGTTCCTCCGGCATATAGAGTCCCTTGTCCGGAGCCTGCCCCCGCAGGAGCGCCTCTCCCAAATTCACCCGTGGGGACTGGCGATTGGTGCTGTAGAAATGGATCATCCCTGGCTCCGGACAGACTCACGCCGTGAAGTGATTATACCAAAACCTCGGAACCTAACAGCGGAAAAACCCTCCTCCGCTACCTTCTGACGAGAGAGGCTTCCCCTGAACAAGGAAGAGTAGACCACTCGCCTATCAAAGCAAGTTACCCTTTCCATGTCCTCACATCGTGAACTACGTCGCCAAAACTTTCAACTGCTTCAAGCCTGCCAGCGCCTGCTGGACTGCTTTCTCGCGCTTAACCAGGTCGGCCGCACGCTGGCGGATATCGGTGGCGGTGATCTTGATGGGAAGGATGATCCGGTTATCGTACCGAGGGGCGGATTCGGCCGGGGGAACGAAAACGGCGTGAGTCGTAACTTCACCTCACGCCGTTCGTTAACTGGTGGAGGATAGGGGAGTTGAACCCCTGGCCTCTAGAATGCCATTCTAGCGCTCTCCCAACTGAGCTAATCCCCCGACGAAATATAATATAGCACTGATCGCGCCGGACGTCAATCCGCGCGCGCCATGAACGATGGAACCGCCCGGCGCATCTATCGGGACCGCCCTGAATCGCGGCTGAGCGCGCGGACGAAATCCGGGTCCAGCCGGCCGCCGAGTTTCTCGCACGCCTGCGCGTCGGCCCATGCCGCATCGTACTCCTTCGCGTAATAGTGCGCCTCGGCGCGACTCTTGTAGGTCTCGGGCAGGTCCTGGTTCAGTTCAAGCGCCTTGTCGAAATCGCTGATCGCCGCGGCGGATTGTCCCGCGGCCAGGCGCGCATCGCCGCGCTTGCTGTATGCCTCGGCGTAATCCGGCTTCAGCCGGATCACGGCGTCGAAGTCCTCGATCGCGCCGGCGAAGTCGCGGGCGGCCAGGCGCAGGTTCGCCCGCTCATAGCGGATGTCCGAATCCCTCGGACTCATCGCGACGGCCTTGTCGTAATTGCGGAGCGCCTCGTCGCGCCGGCCGAGGCGTTGCAGCGCGCGGGCCAGCTTGCAGTAAGTCTCGGCGTAGCTCCACTTCAGCTCGATCGCCTTGCCGTAAGCCGCGGCCGCCTCGGCGTCGTCGCCGGTCTTGGCGGACGCCTCCGCGAGGTTGTAGTAGGCCATCGCGAATTCCGGGTCCAGCTCGATGGCGCGGCGGCAGTCCTGAATGGCCTGCGGGTACTGCTCGAGATGGATGCAGGCCGCCGCGCGGTTGTTGTACGCCATGGGAAAGTTCTCGCGCATCTCGATGGCCATGCTGTAGTCATCCACCGCTTGCTTGTACTGTCCTTCCTTGGCGTACCAGAGTCCGCGGTTGTTGTAGGGCTCGGGGAAATTCGGCCTCAGCCGGATCGCCTCGTCGCAGCAGCGGAGCACCTCGTCGTACTTGTCCGCATTGATCAGCGCATCCGCGAGATTGTTCCACGCGCGCGGGTTGTCCCTTCGCTGGTTGACCGTGTCCTGCCAGATCGTGATGTCGGACTGGTACTGCGCGTTGCGCTGCCAGGTCAGCGCGCCGAGCAGCGCGGCGGCGGAGATCGCCGGCACGAGCGTCAGCAACTCGGCCGAGAGCGCGCGCTCCGCTTCGGTCTCGCCGAGGCGGCGGGCCAGCCCTTCGCCGGCCAGGAAGATTGCGACGACCGCCACCGCCGCGACCGCCGCCAGCGGCAGATACATCCGGTGCTCGAACGCCAGGTCCTTGATCGGCATGAAGCTCGAGCTCGGCGCGAGGATCAGAAAGAACCACGCGCCGGCGAATCCCCACGCCGGCTTGCCCGCCGTCTGTGTGGCGGGCCGCCGCGCCAGCGCCGCGACCGTGGCCGCGAGGAGTACTCCGATCACGATCGCGCCGGGGAGGATGTCCGCCAGCTTCTCCGCCACCGGCCAGTCGTAGTCCAGGCAGAGACCGCTCGGCCAGAATGCCAGCGCCAGGTAATGGAGAATCACTCCCGGTTGACTCTGCGCGTACTGGCGCGGCGTGACGCCGGCGAGGTTGAACCCGGCCGAGACCGCACGCGCGCCGACCGCCTCGGCGACCGAGCGCCAGAGGAGCAGCCAGGTCAGTGCCAGCCCGAGGTAAAGCACCCACCGTCGCCGCAGCGTCTCGCGGAACGAGCCGGTGATGAAGACCCAGTCATAGAGCAGCAGCATCAGCGGTGCGGAGACCATGACCGCTTTGCAACCCATTCCCAGCGCACACGACGCCACCGCTGCGATAGCCCAGGATACCGGGCGCGATGAGGACGCCGACCTGATAAGGCAATACAGCGCAAGGAGATAGAACAGTCCCATCAACGACTCCGCGCGCTGGATGACGTACGTCACGGACTCGGTTTGCAGCGGATGGAGCGTCCAAAGCAGCGCGGTGCAGAACGCGAGCGCGGTCGCGTTCCCTTCGCTGAACCGACCCGCGAGGCGCGGCATCGTCAGCGTCCGGCGCATGACGCCGAAGAGTGCGAGTCCGGCCAGCAGGTGGACGACGAGGTTGAAGACGTGGTACGACTTCACGCCGGCGCCGCCGAGAGTATAGTTAAGCGCCAGCGTCAGTTCGACCACCGGCCTCGGGCTGGCCAGGATCGGCCGGATCGGCCACAGGCGCTTCGCGCTCGGCTTATCCACGGTGACCGTGTCGTCGAAGATGAATGGCCCGTGGAAGCTGTCGCTGTAGGCGGCCCATCCCGCCAGGAGCAGCACCGCGCAGGCGAGCGCCGCCGCCCATGGAAATCGCCGTCGCTCGAGAAGGCTCTCAGTTGCGATATCGGGACCCTCGCTACTTCGCGTGTCCTGCGGCCTGGGTCAGCGCCTGGATGAATTCGGGATCCGGGTCCGGCTTGCCGCCGAGACGCTGAAATTCCTTCACGTCCGCCAGCGCCTTGTCGAACTCGTTGAGCCGGGCGTACATCACGGCCCGATTGAAGTACGGCTCCGCGCCGGACGGCTTCAACTCGATGGCCTTGCTGAAATCGCGGACCGCCTCGGTCACGCGGTTCGACTCGCCGTAAATCCTGCCGCGATTGTTGTAAGCCTCCGAGAAGCTCGGGTTCAACTCGATCGCCTTGTCGAAATCGGCGAGCGCCTCCATCGGGCGACCGCTGTCCGTCAGCGCCTGGCCTCGACCATTGTAAGCCTCGGCGAAGTCCGGCTTCAATTCGACGGCGCGGGCGAAGTCGCCGACCGCCCGGTCGGGCCGTCTCACCAGCGCGTAAGCGGACCCACGGTTGAAATAAGAAAGGGCGGACCGCGGCCGCAATTCAATCGCCCGGTCGAAATCCCGGATCGCGTCGCGAAGGTCGTCGAGGCTGGCATACGCCTTGCCGCGATTGTAGACGGCGTCGAAGTTGTTCGGATCTAACTCAATAGCTCGGCTGAAGTTGCGTATCGCCTCATCGAAGCGGCGGGTCTGGAAATAAACGCTCCCGCGAATAAACCAGGCTCTGGCGAACGCCGGTTCCATCGCAATCGCAGTATCGCAATCGCGCATCGCTTCATCGCCCCGGCGCAGGCGCAGGTAAGCCGTGGCGCGGCTGCTGTAGTGCCACGACCAACGAGGCTGCAGCTCGATGGCCCGGCTCAGGCAGCGGATGGCCTCGCCGCAGTCGCCCGCATTCAAGTACGCATCGCCGAGGCTCGTCCAGGCGCGCGCGTTGTCCTTCCGTTTGCCGGTCGTGTCCTTCCATATCGCGATCGCGCTGCGGTAATCCCGGTTGCGAAGGAACGTCAGTGTGCCGAACGCCCCGGCGATCGCGACGACCAGGGCGATTGCGATCACGCTGCCCGCGCGCCCAAGTGCTGCTTCGGGTTCAGTCGGCCGGCGCATCAGCCGCTGGATGAGAAGATACGCCGCGACGGTCGCCGGCACAATCAGCGCCGCCAGCGGCAGGTACATCCGGTGCTCGAACGC
>JBKQWE010000133.1:0-31125 GCA_052139675.1 Candidatus Brocadiia bacterium | reverse complement strand
TCAAGCTGGTCATCAGCTCGAGCACCGGCCATGGCGGCACGACAAACTACGCGAAGACCGGGGTGGCGTACGGGACGAGTGTGAATCTCCAGGCGCCCGCGACGGACCCGGCGGGGTATACCTTCTCCCAATGGACGGTGAACGGCGCGGCGCAGAGTCCGGGGCAGAAGTCCGTCACGTTCACGATGGATGCGGCCGTGACGGCGGTGGCGAAGTACACGGCGAACATCAGCTACACGCTTACCGTGCAGTCCACGGCAGCGGTCAAGCAGGTCATCAGCTCGAGCACGGGCCACGGCGGCACGACGAACTACACGAAGGCCGGGGTCGCGTACGGGACGAGCGTGAACCTGCAGGCGCCGGCGACGGATCCGGCCGGGTACATGTTCTCGCAGTGGACTGTGAGCGGCGTGGCCCAGCCTGCCGGGCAGAAATCCGTCGCGTTCACGATAACCGCGGCCACGTCTGCGATGGCGGTATATGTCAAGGACGCGCCGTAAACTGGACAAATCCCACTGGCCAGGTTATTGCCGGCGTGAGGGTGATACAGTCACGGACGCCCGGTTCGGCCTCAACCGGCAAGCGCGTGAATGGCCCGCCAGCCGAAGCCTTGGCGAAGGCTGGCCGGGGCCGGCGGGCATGTACGCTACAGGTGGAGTTCACCGCCAAGGACCTGACGCGCTCCGCGGCATAATACGCCGCTGACCTGCCCCCTCCGCAAGTTCTTCCTAACCTGTGATCGAAGGTAAGAATCATGGAACTGAATTTGATCTCGACATTGAAGGGCTCGCTGCTGGAGAACTTCTTCCCGAAGGGGTGGGATTTAACGAAATTCGACCGCCTCTGCTCGCGCAAGCCATCGGACATCACTCAACGCGAAGCCTGGTGGAACCGGCGCTACCGGGCCGTGCCCTGCCGCTCGCTGACCGACTTCGACATGCTCATGGGTCGCGAGATCGCCAACGAGATCCGCAAGACGCGCAAGGCCGGGCGCAAGCTCGCCCTTATCCTGCCGGTCGGTCCGATGGGCATGTACCGCTGGATCGTATCTTTCCTCAATGAGTGGAAAACTCCCTGCGACCACGTCTGCGGGTTCAACATGGACGAATGGAGCGACCGCCAGGGCAACACGCTTCCGCCGACCAACCCGGGCGCATTCCAATATGCGATGGAAAAGGCGTTTTATCGTCCGCTCGGCAAGCTCACCGTTCCGAAGAGCCAGCGGAACTTCGCGGTGCGCAACAACCTGCCGGAGTACGCGGCCAAGATCCGCGACCTGAAGAGCCAGGGCGCCAGGCTCGTGGTCGTTTACGGCATCGGCCGTATGCTGCACATCGCGTTCTGGGAACCGCACTTTGCCGCGGAGTTCCAGAGCGAGGCCGACTGGAAGAAGCAGACCCATCGCCTGGGCGCTCGACTGCACCCGCTGACGATCGAGCAGAATGCCCTGACCTCGTTCAAGAGTCGCACGACCCTCGTCCCGGCCTTCGCCAACACCATCGGCCCGGGCCTCTTCCTGCAGGCCGACTACTGCATCGGCGGCGCGGACGGGACGTTCGGGCGTGGAATGATGTGGCAAGGACTGTCGCTGTGGGTGGCGCTGCATCACCCGCCGGTCACCTGCATTCCGGCCAGCTACATGTCCACGATGCCGGGCAAGCTCTTCTTCATGAAAGAGCTCGCCGGCCCGCTCGTGGCGGAGTGCCACTGATCCGGTGGACGAGAACCGCCGGCCATCCGGGAATTCCCGGTTCGTTTATCTTTCCCCGACTAATTCGCCGTAAATGCGCATCGCGTTGTTCAGGAAGAAATCCTCGCGCTCCGGCTTTCCCCAACCCTTGCGCCGTGCCGCATAACGGAGGCACCGAAGGTTCTCGTAGGCCAGGAACGTCGGGCGGGCGGGCGTGTGCGGCGCGCCGAACGCCTGGCAATTGTCCTCATCCACGTGATACCACCCCAGGCCGAACGTCGCAATCCGCCCGCGCGCCAGGCCGGCCGGCGCATTGTCGGTGCCGAAAATGATCCGCTCCTTCGGCCAGACGTCCAACAGGATGTGGAACACCTCCGTCTCCGTCACCGCCGAGGTGTCCACGTGGACGTTCGGCAGGTCGGCGACCGTCGGCAGCCCTGCCTCGGCGATCTCCGGCGTGAAGCACCGGGCGCAGTGGGCCAGTTGCAACCGGGCGTGGGGATAGCGTTCGGCCAGCCGGCGGACGTCGCGCTGGTTAACCGGGTCCGCCATCGCGCGGTGCCGGCCCAGATGGAGCAGGATGAGCAATCCCCGTTCGTGGGCGACCTTCCAGTACGGCTCCGGCAGCATCTCGGGCACTGTGCTCTCAGCGGGATTCGCGCTGCGGGAGAGGCACATGTACGGCTTGAAGCCGATGAACCCACCGCGGTCCAGCCGGCGCTCGATCTCGGCGGCATTCCAATCCGGGCAGGCCAGCATGAGCGCGTGGGCGCTGCCCTTGCCTTTCACTTCGGCGGACATGAACTCCTCTTCCGCCTCGAAATTGGAGTGCGTCGTGGGAAAGAACGTCGTGAGATAGCGGACCTGCCGGCCCGGAAAGAGCGCGGCGGTGTATTGTTCCAGGTCCGCCAATCGCGCGCGCGGAAACCGCTTGAACAAGGCATGCTCCTTGACGTCCGCTTCCGGGATCAGTGCGGCGTCGTAGAGGTGCGCGTGCGCGTCAAAAATTGTCCGGGGGACGAAGTCGGCCAACTCGCCTTCCCAGATCGCGCGGTCATCGTCCCGGACGGCCAGGTTGTCCATCGGCATATCCCCTCAGACCAGGCGTCTCCGGAACAGCGGCTTCGCCACGGGCACTTCCAGCAAGCCCTCCGCGCTGCCGCGTTGCACCGCCTGTTTGAGGATCGGCGCAACCTCGCCGTACCGGTGGAGCACCTCGTCAATGATTTCCGGCGTATGCGCGGCCATGATATAAACCGCGCTCATCGCGTGAACTCCCCGCTTCGCCATCTCCTGGGTGAACAGCGTCTGGAAGGGCGCCGGATTCGGCACCTCGAGGCCGGCCGAGAACACCGGCGGCCGGCCTTTAACGGCCAGTGGCAGGCTGAAATCACGCGCGATCTTCCGGATTCCGTCCTGATACCGCTTGCCCAGGTCCCATACCCGATCAATGACCTTGTCCCGGCGGAGGATCTTCTGGATGGCGATGGCGGCGGCCATACTGGCCGGCTCGCTCCAGTAGGAACTGCTGACGAAGCTGGACTCCACGGCCCGCATGACGTCTTTCTTCCCGACGACGGCGGCGATCGGGTAGCCGTTGCCGATGGCTTTACCGAACGTCGCCATATCCGGCGTGACGCCGAAATACTGCTGCGCGCCGCCGAGGGAGTAACGGAAGCCGGTGACGATCTCGTCGAAGATCAGGACCGCGCCGTGAGCGGTGCACAGCTCGCGCACCGTTTCCAGGTAGCCGGGGTTCGGCTGCGCGAAGCGCGCCGCCTCCATCATCACGGCCGCCACCTCGCCCCGGTTCGACTCCAGCTTTGTCTTGAGATCGTCCACGTCATTGTAGGCGAAGGGAATGGCCGTGCCCGTCAGCCCCTTCGGGACGCCGGAGGCCGGCACGCCGGGCAGGAGGTGGGCGGACAGACCATCCTCATTGGACAAGTTCGCCGCAAGGTACCAGTCGCACCAGCCATGGTAGCCGCAGAAAAGCACCTTGTCGCGTCCGGTATAGGCGCGCGCGATGCGCACCGCTACGGCGTCGGCATCCCCGCCGCCCTTGGCGTAGCGCACCATCTCCGCGCACGGAACGGCCTCTCGCAGCAGCGCAGCCAGCTCCAGTTCGCGGGGACTGTTGATGGCATACGCGATGCCCTTGTGAATCTGCGCGATGGCCGCCGCGTCCACCTCCGGGTGACAGTAGCCCAGGAAGATCACCCCGGTCCCGCCGACCATGTCAATGAACTCGTTGCCGTCAACGTCCCAGAACCGGCATCCTTCGGCCCGCTCGGCGTAGATCGGGCTGACGCCGAACGCATGCAGGCGCGGATGCCGGCTCAGCAGCTGCGTCTGGCCGGCGATCTGCTCTTCCGCCAACTGGTAAAGCTCAAGTGAACGAGTGATCTTCGTGACGAACCTCCTCTTCTCATGATCTCAGCCGCGCCCCATTGGAGAGCGCGGCGGCACAGGTCAGTCCTCCTGGATTTCATCCAGCAGAACCTCTCGGCCGCCTTCGTCACGGCTGCGAATGCCGGCGATGAGAATCTTCATCAACTCGACCGTTTCCGACCAGGGGAAAGGGCGATTCCCGGTGCGCAGGAAATTGACGAACGCCAGCAGTTGGCCCTTGAAGGCGAAGAAGGTGTCCTCGCAGGCGGCATTCAGCGTACCCCGGGTACCCATCGCCGTCAAGCGGCAGAATGCCCCATACATGTCCTTGCTGGCGACGAAAATCACGTCGGCGCCGCATCGGTGCTTGCAATGGACGATGTTGCGGTCGCTGCTGCCGGTATTGCGGACGGAAACATATCCGGGTCCGAGGATCGGGTACAACCCTTCCACGGCGTGAATGCCGTACCGTTCCCAGGTCTTCGGCGTCGTATTGAGCAGGAGGCGCGGCTCGCCGATTTCGCTCAGCCGGCTCTTGACCGCCATGAACTCCTTCGCGTACCGCATGCCGCTGGACGTGAGGATATTGCGGCCCTCCCGGACCCAGCGGTGAAAGGTCTTGAGATCCGGCTCGCTGTCGCAGAGCGGCTTGTCAATGAAGACCGGCAGGCCGGCCTCGACGAACGGCCGCGCGCGCTCGACGTGCTCCCAGCCCTTGTCGGTCGCGATGAGCACCGCGTCCACCTCGCCGATGACGTCAGCGGGCTTCTTCACCACGTTGGGAATCCGGGAACACCGGGCCACATGCTCGGCGGTGAAACCGCCGTCGCCGATGCAGCAGATGTGCGTCACCTGCGCGCCGGGGATACCCAGGGTGTCCGGCGGCTGCCGGTTCAGATACTGAGGAATGCCCGCAAAGGGGCATTCGCGGGTCATGAGGTCGCGGTCGTACCCGTTGAAAATGGCGCTCCAGGAATAGGGATGCCCGTTGCCCTCCGTCATGCCCAACATCGCCAGCCGGATGTCGTCCGGTTTCGGCACCCGTGGGCCCATGGCCGCTCCTTTCCCGCTCGCCCCGGCTTCACTTGGCCGTCAGTCCGCCGTCAACGGCGATCACCGCGCCGGTCACGTAGGCGCTGGCATCGCTGGCGAGGAATACGATGATCCCCTTGAGGTCCGTGTCATTGGCCATCCGGCCCAGGAAGACGCGCTGGACATAGCGTTTGAGGAAGCGTTCGTCGTGGTCATTGAAGTAGCCTCCCGGATTGACGACATTGCAGCGCACTCCGCGCGGGCCGTAATGGGCAGCGGCGAAGCGGGTGAAGTTTTGCATTCCGCCCTTGTTGAACCAGTAGTCCGGGGGCTGCGGCCAGCCGACTTCCTCATAAAGCCAGAAGTCCGGCCCGACCACGCCGTAGATCGAACCCACATTGATGATGCTCCCGCGTCCGGCCTCGGCCATTCTGTCGCCGAAGGCGCGCGTGACCAGGAAGAGTCCGGTCGCGTTTACTTGCAGACTTTTTTCCCAGTGGGCGGCCGGGTCCGACCACGACTTCATGGGCCGGAGAACCGAGTTGTTCACGAGAACGTCCACGCGTCCGGCCTTGTCGCAGATCGTATCCCGCAGGGCGAGGATCGCCGGTTCGCTGGACTGATCGAAGGACAGGGCCTCGACATCAAGCCCGCGGCGGCGCTCCTGCCCGGCGAGTTTCTCCAACGCCTCCAGGTCGCGCGAGGCGATGAAAGTCTTTGCGCCGGCCTCGGCGAGCGCCGCGACGATCTGCCGGCCGTACAACCCGGCGCCGCCGGTCACCAGCGCCACGCGCCCCTTCAGCGAAAAGCTATCGAGCACGCTCATGTGCGCCTCCGCATTTTTCTGGCCATTCCTTTCACCCGCCTAAAATATCCTCACGACCCTCGACGGCCACCTCCCTGCGGCGCCGTCCGCTTTCGGAGATGGCGAGGCAGACCTCAACCGTGTGACGCGCTTCGGAGAGCGGGCACAGGAGTTCGCCTTTCCCTTCCATCGCGTCGAGGAAATTGTTGGCCTCGTAAATGAACGGGCCATCCGTTTGCCCTTTGGAATCCGGCTTGTCCTTAAGGCCCTCGGTCCAGGTCCACCGGCCGTCGCGCAGCGCGACGCCGACGCGGCCTTCCCAGCCGTCGCAGTGGATGCTGCCCTTCGTCCCGGAGAGAATGAGCTGGTCCGTGCGATGCGCCTGCCACGCGACGACATGGACCGTGCCCACAGCAGGACTGTTGCGGAAGCGCAGCAGGCAGGCCAGGGTGTCCTCCGCGTCAGTCCCTTCGATCTGCAGATGTTCGTAAACGGCCATGACGCTTCGGATCGGCCCCAGGTACCATTGGATCATGTTGGTGAGGTGGCTGGAGATGTCGAAGATGGCGCCGCCTCCTTGATCGCGATGGGCCCAGTAGGTGTCGCGATAGTCCGGCCGCGCAGTCCGGTGATCGTAACCGACGATGCAGGAGCAGGCCAGCGCCTCGCCGATCTTCCCGGAGTCGAGTTCCCGCTTGACGGCCTGCATCGCGGGCATGGCGCGCCGGACGTGCGCGACGCCGACGACGCGCCCTTTCTTTTTCGCCAGCCGGTCCAGATCGTCGCAGCCGTCGAGGGAGAGGGAAAGCGGCTTTTCGATCAGCACGTGCGCGCCGGCCTCAACGACTCTGCTCGCCCAGGGCACGTGCAGGTCGGCGGGGACGCAGATCACGGCCGCATGGAACTCCGACAGGGCGGCCTGGTTGAAATCCGCATGGGCGCCGATCAGCGGATACGCCGCGGCAATCTGCCGAAGCCGTTCGGGCCGGTTATCGCACAGCGCCACTTCCGCGCGCCCGGTCTTCAGGAAGCACCGGACATGCCGCTCGCCGATGCTGCCGCCGCCGACGATCAGAATTCGATGCATGCGAAGTCTCCATTCGCCGCCGACGGAAGAGTCATAACGCAGCGGGGCGGCACACCGGCTTTGTTGCAGGCGGCGGTCATCTTGAGGAGGTCGCGGGGTTTCAAAACGAGCGCTCGCATGAGTTCCCCGTTTTAGAAAGCGCGCCAGGTTCGGGAACTTCTCGGCGGACTGAAAATTCCTTCGGCTGGATATATACAGCCGTGGGGCCGGCGCGTCAAGCCTCCGGACGCTTGACGGCGAAGGCCGGGCAAAGGTATGTAGTACGCGGCGGCTGCGGTTCGGCGCTGCCGCTTGACGCGAATTCGCGCCGTCCTCGACGCCTTTTCAGGAGCCCTGGCGATGGCCGAGAGCCTGGCGATTGACGGTGGGAAGAAGACGATCCGCGCGCCGCTTCCGGGCTGGCCGCATTTCACGGAAGAGGCCATCCGCTGCGCGACGGTCCCGCTGCGGGAGAATGCGCCGAACTACTGGACCAACCGCAAAGGCAAACTCAAGGGCGGCAAGGCCGGCTCGCACGGGATGGAGTATGAAGAGAAGTTCGCCGCGTGGGAAGGCGCCAGGTTCGCCATCTCGTCGGCCACCGGCACCGCGGCGCTGCACATCGCCCTCGGCGGCTTCCGCGTCGGGCCGGGCGACGAAGTCATCGTCCCGAGCTACACCTTCATCGCCTCGAGCATGTGCGTCCTCCAGGCCGGCGCCATCCCGGTCTTCGCCGATGTCAAGCCCGATGACCACTGCATTGATCCGAAGGCCATTGTGAAGTGTCTCACTCGGCGCACCAGGGCGATCATCCCCGTTCACCTCTACGGCTGCGTGTGCGACATGGACGAGATCATGGCCATCGCCCGGAAGCGCAAGCTGATCGTGATCGAGGACTGCGCCGAGGCGCACGGCGGCACGTACAAGGGCAGGAAGGTCGGCACTATCGGTCACGCCGGCGCTTTCAGCTTCTGCCAGAGCAAGCACTGGACGACCGGCGGCGAGGGCGGCATGACGGTCACCGATGACGAGGACGCCGCCTGGACCATGCGCAGCTTCCGCGATCACGGCTATGATGTCGCCAAGCGCATGAGCCTGCTCGAACTCGAACAGCACTTGCCGTACATCCATCGCCGTCTCGGCTGGAACTACCGCATGACGGAGATGCAGAGCTGCCTGGGAATTTACGAGGTGGCCCGGTTCGAAAAGTGGAACAAGCCGCGCCGCCAGCGCAACCATCGCATCCTGGCCGGCGAACTCGCCGGCTATCCCGGGATCAGGAACGTCGAGTACGAGGACAAAGATAAGGAGTGCTGCTTCTTCGTCTTCCCGATCATCCTCGACACGAAGAAACTCACGTGCGACCTCGACCAGTTCGTCAAGGCCCTCGGCGCCGAAGGTGTGCCTTGCGGGCCGGTCTTCTGGCCGCAGAGCTACAAGGAAGACGTCTTCCGCGAAAACATCGGCCAGGGGGAAGCCAATTTCCCGTTCCACAGCCGGGAATACACCGACCCGAAGCAGGTGGCCAGGTACAAGACGCTGTCGCTCCCGAACGCGGTCGAGTATCAGAAGAATACGTTCATCACGCTGTGCCACCCAATGCTCGAGCCGAAGCACATGAAGCTCATCGCCCAAGGCATCAAGAAAGTGCTCGACGCCTACGCAAAATAACCGTGAGTCCGATTGGTTTGACGGCGTGGGCCTTAGGAGTGGTCGAGTTCCCAAACGGGAAAGTAGTACGGGAATACGTGTCGCAGGATCGCGCCGGCCTGTCCTGGAAGTTCAATCGCCTTCGTGGCAGGATGCGGCCCGAAGATCAGCCGCGCGAGTTCCCGTCGCGTCAAGACCACCGGCTCCGCTGCCGCTTCGTCCGAGAAACCCACTGCGCCATTGCGGAACTTCAGGGTGACCTGTTCCCCGGATTCCTTGCACTCCAGGCGCACGGCCCCATTCACCCCCGCCGAGCTTCTTCGCAGATGATTCGCGATCCCGCGAAGCAGTTTCTCCAGGCTGTTCACCCGCATCATCTGATAGCCGACCCCGGCCGCCTGCTCGATGGGCCGTCCCGCGCCGCTCATCTTCTCGGCGAGGAGCGTTCCAAGGCTCGTCTGCGTCAAGGGGACGAGAGCCTGAACAGGGCTGTCGGAGTGCTGCTCTTCGAGGACGTGCCTGACGAGGTGCTCCAGGGCTTCCGGACTTCCGCCGCCTTCGATGATCCCCGGCTTGTTCGTCCCCTGGCCCAACATGAGGTAGGCGGCCGTTTCTCGTCCCTCGTTCGCCAGAAACGTAGTGATCCGCGGAAGGGAAAAGAGCGCCCGGTACTCGGCGGAGGTCCGAACGATGCGGCAGCGCTCCGCATCGTGGATTTTCATAACGGCGGCCAGAGCTTCGGTGTCCCGCGGCTCGTACCGCCTCACGGCGAACGACCTCTTCGCGAACAGTTCACGCGCTTCGGGCCGCAGATCGTAAACCCGGCCCTGCGACGCAACCGCCTCCCAGTCGGCGTGCTGGTAGAACGGAAAGGTCCGCTCCAAAGTCCATAATACGGACACCGGGCAATCTTCCTGCTCCATGACTCGGACACAGTCTCGAAGGCAGGCCAGCGCATATCCTTTTCCGCGGTGGTCCGGGTGCGTGGCCGTTGCGCTGACGATGCCGATCGTGAACCGATCTCCGTGGGCGACGACCTCCCGAAGGAAGACCGGCACTTCCGAAACGACCTTGCCGCCGACCTTGACGATCCGCATGTGCCGGAGATTCGACTTGTCGAACACCAGCGGATAATCGCTGCGGATGTCCTGCCCGGTTCCCGCCCGGAACACGAGGTTGACGAGGGAGATCAGCTCGCCGAACTCAGCCTCCCGGCACGCTCGCGGACCCTCCATACGACGTCCTTTCCCGCTGGATGCCTGGCACGGAGCCGGCGGCCGGCGGCAGCCGATTCCGCCGATGATTCTACCGTAATGCCGCGCGCATTCAAGCCTCGCCGCGAGCAGACAGCCGAGAGCCTGTTTGACTGGAGCAATTCGACCGTATAATCTCATGTTCGAAAGCGGAATGTCCGATGGAGGACGAGCCACGAAGACGCAGAACGGCCGCTCGTGCCGCGCGGGGTTCGGCAGGCGCGTGATCAATCCTGAGCGTGGAATCTCGCTGGCGGGATATTTCACCCCCCGGCCGAACACGGGCGTTCTGGACGACCTGCAGGTGAAGGTGCTGCTCATCGAGTGCGGAAGCGCGGTCGTGGGGCTGATCTCTTACGACCTGCTGATCGTGCCGCTCCTGCTCATTTCAAAAGTGCGCGCGGCGCTGAAACGGGACGGGCATCCTTTCGCGGAGACGATTCCCCTCTGCGCGACGCACACGCACACCGGGCCGGACGTGGGCGAGATCTTCGACCTGGCCCCTCGTAACGAGGCCTACCTGGATTTCGCCGCTGAGCAGACTGCGGCGGCGGTGAAGGAGGCGTCGGCCGACCTGGCGCCGGCGGAGATCGCCGCCGGAATCGCGGAGGAGAATCCCTTCGCCTTCAACCGCCGCTACTGGATGAAGGACGGGAAGGTGGTCACCAATCCCGGCAAGATGAACCCCAATGTCATCAAGCCGGAAGGTCCGGTGGACCGCCGCGTGGGTGTCCTGGAAGTGAGACGCAGCGGGAACATCGCCGGGCTGGTGGTGAACATCGGCAACCACGCCGACACAACCGGCGGCGAGCGCGTCTCGGCGGACTGGCCCGGCCACATGGAACGCGCGCTCCAGGAACACGTCGGACGCAGGGTCCCGGTCCTGACGCTGATCGGCCCGGCGGGGAACATCAACCACATTGACGTCAACGACCCGAGCCGGCCGGTGTACGGCTATGCGGCGTCCCGCGACATAGGCCGCGGATATGCCGAGATCGTCTGCCGCCTCCTGGGCGCCCTGCAGCCGGTGCGTTGCGATAAGCCGGCGCTCAGTGTGAAGCCGGTGACGATCGGCAAACGGAGGATCGCGCCCGGCCAACTGCAAGCCGCCCGCGCCATGATGCGCGAGGCGGAGGAATTTGCGTCCGGGAGCCTCACCGCCGAGGACATGGCCCGGGGAGACAAGACCGCGGAGCGGTTTTTCGCGCAACAGCTTGCAGCCTACGTGGAGCAGATGCCGGAGGCCGGGCGCCGGTTCGACTGCGCGGCGCTGAAGCTCTCGAACGACTTCGCGATGGTTTTCCTGCCCGGGGAGGATTTCGCCGAGATCGGCATGGCGATCAGGAAGGCATCTCCGTATCGGCTGACGTTCGTGGCCAGCTTGTCCAACGGCGACTGCGGATACGTGGCGCCCAGGGAATGTTTCGCGCATGGCGGATACGAGGTGCTCCCGGTGGTCGGCGGCGGGCCGCCGGAAGACACGGCCGACCTGCTGATCGCAACGGCGGGTGAACTCCTCAAAGGGCAGGCCGCGTTCCGCTCTAACGACCCGTAATCCGGAAGGAGATACGTTGATGGCGAAAAAGACGGGCTCAAAGACGAAGTCCGCGGACAAAATCATCTGGTCCGCCACGCCGACTCCATTCCTGGCGGACGGCGCCCTCGACCTGGCTTCCCTGGATAAAGTGATAGACCAGCACCTTCGCCTGGGCGTCACGGGCCTTTTCATGGCCGGCAGTTGCGGCGAAGGGCCGTTCATGCCCAACGCTCAGCGCGACGAACTCGTCCGGGCAACCCGACGCCTGGCGGGGAAACGGCTCCACATTGCAGTGCAGGTTTCCGACACCTCCGCCGCGCGGGTGCGCGACAACATCGCCCGGGCTGAGGACGCCGGGGCCGACTCGGTGGTCATCGCCGCGCCGTGGCTCATGCACTTCGCCACGAAGGAGTTTATCCGGCGTTACTTCACCGAACCGATGGAGTCCGCGACGCTGCCGGTAGGCGTCTACGTCCTCAAGCAGCCCGCCGATTCCGCGCTCGATCCGGCGCTATGGACCGAGATCGCGTCGCATCCGAAAGTCAGCTACATCAAGGATTCCTCCTCCGAGCCGGAGAACATGAAGGCCTTCGTCGCCCTTAAGGCGAAGCGGCCCGCGCTTCTGCTGGAGACGGGGAACGAATTCAACGTGGTCAACTACGCGGCCTCTGGTTACGACGGATGCCTCCTCGGCACCGGCATTCTCATCGGCAAGCTGATCCGGCAGGCGCTCGACGCCCTTGCCGCCGGCGACCGCCCCGCGGCCGACGCCTGGCAGAAGCGCTCCAATGAATTCCTCTGGGACCTCTTCGCCAGGGATATCAGCCTCTGGATGGGCGGCTTGAAATATGCCCTTCGCCGCCTGGGCATCTTCAGCACCGAATTCATGCACCTGGATTATCCCATCACGGCGGCGGACCGAAAACGCATTGACGCCGCTCTCGAACGCGAGCGCCAATACATCCGACCTGAGTGAGGTGGACGCAAGGAGAGCCAGGATGCGATACAAGGAAACCGGTGAAGTGCACATGGACTTCCACCGGACGACCAATGGGACCATCGCGTACCTCCGGAAGACCTACGGCGAGAAGTTCCTCGACGAGGTCTTCCGCCGCACCGCGCAGGACGTCTACCGTTCCATCCATGCCGATCTCCAGCGCGGCGACCCGGAGCAATTGGTCGAGCACTGGTCCCACTTCTTCGACCGCGAGAAAGGCGAGTACCTCATTGAACGGAAGGGCGGGGAAATCCGGATGACGGTCCAACGGTGTCCGGCGATCGCCTATCTCCAGGGCCGCGGGATCGAAATTGACCCCGCATTCTGCCGCCAGACCGTCGTGCTCAACGCCGCCCTGGCGGAAGGCACTCCGTTCGACATCGTCACCGAGGTGCTGGGCGGCGGGCGGTGCGTTCAGACGATACGGAGGGTGAAGAAATGATCCCGAGCGACCATTTTGTCCGATTCTACAACGAGGTCTTCAAGGCGCTTGAAGCGCGGGGGCATGAATGCCTCGTCGCTTACTGGCGGGAGCTTGGACGGTTGCAGTCGGTCGAGCTGGCGGACCGGTTCCGCGCGGGCGGGCTCAAGGCCGCGCTGGAGTACTGGAAGCGCATCGTGATCGAAGAGAACTGCGAAAGTTCCATTGAGGACCACGGCGACTACTTCGAGTTCCACATGATCCGCTGCCCAAGCCTGTCCAAGGTGCTCGACAACGACGCCAGCCCCAGCAAGTTCTATTGCGACCACTGCATGGGCTGGGTAGAACCTGTCATGAAGGCATCCGGCCTCTATGCCGTCATGGACATGGAGTCGAGGACTGAGCCGCATTGCACCTTCCGCGTCTTCAGTGACAAAGCCAGGGCTATGGAGTTTGAGCGGAAGGCCAGGCTCCTCTCCAAGCCGTACGATGCAGCCGCCGCTCCGGCCGGCGAGTCTGGTTTCGCGAAACGCCGAAAGAACTGACCCGGCTCCCTCTCGCGCGCCGAGGCGCATCTTCCAGTCGTGAACCTGCTGGCCGACGCAGTCTTGCGAAACAAGGCTTGGTCCGTTGGGACGGCCGCTTCGCTGGCTTTTCCATTGGCGGAAGGTAACCGAGTACACGGACTATCGCTGCGCGCGGTATAACAGCAAGGGCGTCCTCGGGTGCGCCTGCGCGAAGAGGAACTCGACGCGCACGTGCTCGCCCTGTTCGAGCGGATGAAAACTCAAGACGAGAAGGGGATTCTTAAACTGAAAGACCCTGCCAGCGGAAAACTGGCAGGGCCTATTATTTCAAATGGTCGGGGCGGGCGGATTTGTACTGTGTTGAACTATGATTATCAGCCTGATTCTCACGCCGCATAGAGCCTGCGAGCCGTTTCAACGTGACGCCGCCGGTCGAGCTGCAGCCAGTACTGTTGGGGGCGGGACTTTCAGTAAGGATGGTCGGGGTAACTAACGTTCGTTTGTGCCTTTGCCTGCGAAAAAAGAAGCGCTCCCCGAAAGGAGCGCTTCATTGAACACAGAGCGGCGAGAAAACGGCGCGTATCACGGACTACCGATTCCTCCGCCTCGCGACCTTCGCGACCAGGCCGGCCAGCCCGAGACCCAACAGCGTCATCGTCGCCGGCTCAGGCACAAAGGCGTCGCCCGTCAGGTTGAACGCCAGTTGATCGGGCGAGTTATCATACCAGCCACCAGCGATTGGGCTGTAGGACCACTCAGCGGTTCCTACTCCTGCTGCACTCGACTCCCAGGTGAAGAACTCGCCGGTCGGGTTAGAGACGGTGTCGTAAATGTCGAGGTAATACTGGCCGGCTGCGAGCGGGATGACCGGCGACGGCGCGGCAGTATAGTCGTAGACTTCCATACCCTGCGCGTCTTTGGAACCCGTGTCGGTGCGGGTAAGGCCGTTCAGCGAACCGGAGGCAACCATTGCGCCGGGCTGTGCACCGCCCGAATCCGTCGCGATAATGTAGTCGAAGGCGTCCGTTATCGGATTGTTGACCGAAGCGAAACTGAAGTAACCGCCCCACCATTCCATCCCTGTGATCGTTGCGGCAGATGTCAACGTGAAATCGTTGTACGTTTGCCACTGGTCACCGTTGGCGGTGTCGCTGAAAGCCCCGAAAGTGTAAGCCGGCCCGCCGTTGTTAACGAGCGTCACAGCCGACGCCGGAGCCGACGATACGGCCATAAGTCCCACAATCACGAGCGCAAGCCATGCCTTCCGCATCGCTTCACCCCTTTCCTTTTCTCAATAAGAGCCTACATATTTCTCAGGCACATGACAGCCCTCACGCGCGCCGGGCACGCCGGAACTGCGGCTGAGAAAGAGTCCACAAAGGCAATACTCTCAATTGTATACCGCAATTATGGTGCCGCCTCACGTCCAGACTCCAGAATTCACACGTCTACGCGTAATTGCCTTATTTTCCCTACCTTTTCATCAGGGAAAACCCTATCATGCTCGCCTCAGACCAGCGCGCGTGTCGAGAAATATCAACACGCGATGTTCATCAAATTCAACATATCCGGCATTTGATGGCGCCTTTCGGAAGTCACGGCGACAATGCCTGACCTCGGAAAAAGCATCCGACAATCTCCCTTCTCGTTGTTGTAGTTCCGAATTTCCTTGTAGTCGGCAGTAGATGGGCAAGGGCGGATTTGCAGCTTGCTGACCCTTGAATTATCACGAAGAGTAGTTCCGAAGAGTAGTTCCGGCGACGCACGACTCAATTGCCCGCGAACCATTTCGCAATCCGGTTGCCTCCCCGCAAAGTTTGAACCGTTCCGGCGCGCAATGAGGCATTGTAGTTCGTTGGCAGGAACGAAAAAAGCCCCAGGCCTAAATGGCAACGTCACCAGAAGTGCTTGCCCGCAAACGCGCGGCTCGAGCCGAATTTCAGGTATCGCTCGAACGCTTCGGCCTTCACGTCGGCCTCGAAGCGGATAACGATAACCGGTTTCCACGGACGGTGCTTTGCCGTGTGAGGTGACTCGCCATCGTTGTGCTGCTTGAGGCGTTCCTGGAAGTCGGCGCTGAGGCCGGTGTAGCGTTTCCTCGGATTGGAGAGGCTCTGGAGGAGGTAAGCGTACTTCATACGCGCACGGCCCCTTGCCGGCGGTCGGTTCTCCTCCGCTCTCCTTATCCTTCGGCGACGGAGAGCTACGGAGAACTATCCGACCATTCTCCTTCGCTCGTGAGTCTGTGCTTTCACGGCGCGAAAGGCCCAATTCTCCGAAGCTCCGGCCCGCCGTTGCGGGACGAGAGCGAAGGAGAATGGTCGGGGCGGGCGGATTTGAACCGCCGACCTCCTGCTCCCAAAGCAGGCGCGCTAGCCAAGCTGCGCTACGCCCCGAACGCCTGGATTGTATTCAGGCAGCGACCCGGCGTCAAACGGGCGACCGCGGATGAGTTCCTCGACATATCGGCGGGACTTCCGCTTCTTGATGCTCCGTTCGCGTCGCAAGGCTTCCCGCGAGGAATGGTAAACCTCAGCGTACGCGATTCTCCACGGCCGGCGGCTGCGGGTGAAGGCGTTGCCGCCTGAGTTGTGGTGCGCGAGCCGCTTGGCGATGTCTGACGTGCTGCCAACGTAAAAGGTCCCATCGGCCTGACTTTGGAGAAGGTAGACAGCGGCGATCAATTCTTGCCCCTCGTGGCGATCTGGGGCGTCCCGCTCCTTGAACGGGAGACCTCCTGCTCCCAAAGCAGGCGCGCTAGCCAAGCTGCGCTACGCCCCGATTTCAGGCGATTCTACGGCAATGCGCTCCCGCGTTCAAACCGATTCCGTCGGCCGCCGAGACCCGCTCACCGCGACTTGTGCCGGCGTGTCGGCAGCGCGCACCTCGGGCGGCTCCGCGCGGGGACCTGGCTCTCGCTGAAGACCACCGGCAGCATTTCATCCACGGTCTGGACGAAGACGAACTTCATGCCTTTCCGGGCCGCCGCGGGAACGTCGGCGAGGTCCTTCTCGTTCTGCTTGGGCAAGACGATGGTGTGGATGCCGGCGCGGTGCGCGGCGAGGACTTTCTCCTTGATGCCGCCCACCGGCAGGACGCGCCCGCGCAGCGTGATCTCGCCGGTCATGGCCACGTCGGGCTTGACCGGCCGGCCGGTGAAGAGGCTGATCATGGACATCGCCAGTGTGACGCCGGCGGACGGGCCGTCTTTCGGGATCGCGCCGGCGGGGACGTGGATGTGCACGTCGAACGCGCTGAATTGCTTGTCCTCGATCCGCAGCTTGCGCGACCGCGCGCGGATGAACGAGAGCGCCGCCTGCGCGGATTCCTTCATCACGTCGCCCAATTGCCCGGTGAGCGACAGCTTGCCGTTGCCCGGGTAGCAGGTGGATTCGATGAAGAGGATGTCGCCGCCCTCCGGCGTCCAGGCGAGCCCGGTGGCGATGCCCGGCTCGGCGCTGCGCTCGGCGATTTCGGGGATGTGCTTCGGCGGGCCGAGCCACGTGGCCACGTCTTTCTCGGTCAGCGTGCGGCCCTGTTTTTTGCGCCTCTTCTCGCGGGCGATCACGGCGGCCTGCTTGCGGCAGAGCGAGGCGATTTCTCGCTCCAGGTTGCGCAGCCCCGCTTCGCGCGTGTAGTTCGCGATGAGCAGGCTGATGATCGGGTCGGAGAATTTCAGGTCGCCTTTCTTCAGGCCGTTCTGCTCCTTCTGCCGCGGGATGAGGTACTTGTTGGCGATGGCGATTTTTTCCTCGAGGGTGTAGCCGGGCAGCTCGAGCACCTCCATGCGGTCGCGCAGCGGCGGCGGGACGGTGTCGAGGACGTTGGCGGTGGTGATGAACATGACGTGCGAGAGGTCGAACGGCACGTCGAGGTAATGGTCGCTGAAGGAGAAGTTCTGCTCCGGGTCGAGGACCTCGAGCAGCGCGGCGCTGGGGTCGCCGCGGAAGTCCATGCCGAGCTTGTCAATCTCGTCGAGCATGAAGACGGGATTGTTGGATTCGGCCTTGCGGATCCCCTGGATGATGCGCCCGGGCAGCGCGCCGACGTAGGTGCGGCGATGGCCGCGGATCTCGGCCTCGTCGCGGACGCCGCCAAGCGAGATGCGCACGAATTTCCGGCCGAGCGCGCGCGCGATGGAGCGCCCGAGCGAGGTCTTTCCCGTTCCGGGCGGCCCGACGAAGCAGAGGATCGGCCCGCGCGTGTCCTTCTTCAGCTTGCGCACCGCCAGGTACTCCAGGATGCGCTGCTTGACGCGGTCGAGGTCGTAGTGGTCCTCGTTCAGGATCGCCTCCGCCCGCGCGATGTCCAGCCGGTCGGTGGTGGACTTGTGCCACGGCAGCGAGATGATCCAGTCGAGGTAGGTGCGCGCGACGTGGTACTCGCTCGCCTGAGGCGGCATCTTCTTGAGCCGGTCCAGCTCGCGCTGCGCCTCCTTCTTCGCCTCCTCCGGCAGGCGGAGTTTCTGGATGCGCTTGCGCAGCTCGTCCCATTCCGCGGCGCCTTCGTCCGTCTCGCCGAGCTCTTCCTGGATCGCCTTGAGCTGCCGGCGCAGGATGAACTCGCGCTGGTCCTTGTCGAACTCGGTCTTGACCTGCGAGGTGATCTTGGTGGAGAGCTCGGCGGTCTGGAGTTCGCGGCTGAGGTGGACGTTGACCTTGCGGAGCCGCTCGGCGACGTTGACCGTCTCCAGGCTCTCCTGGCGCTGCGCGACGGAGAGGTTCAGCGTGGTGGAGACGACGTCGGCCAGGCGGCTCACGTCGTCAATGTTCAGGATCGCCAGCTTGAGCTCGTCGGGCAGGTGCGGCGAGAGGTCCACGAGCTTCTGGAACTGCTCGACCACGCTGCGCGCCAGGGCGCGCGTCTGGATGTTGTCGTCGAGGACGCTCTCCAGCCGCGAGACGTTGGCTTTCAGATAGGGGCTGGCGGAGGTGATCTGGTCGAGCCGCACGCGCGACAGGCCCTGCACGAGGATGCGCGTGGTCTCGTCGGGGAACTTCATCATCTTCAGCACGGCCACGGCGCAGCCGACCTGGTAGAGGTCGTCGGGGCCGGGGTGCTCGGCCTTCTCGTTCTTGACCGCGACGACGACCATGAGGTGGTTGCCGACGACGACGTCGTTGACGAGGCGCAGGTCGCGCTCCTCGTTGACGGCGATGGGCAGGACGACCTGCGGGAAGAGGACCAGCCCGCGCACCGGCAGCACCGGCATTTCCGGCGGCAGCGTCACGCGCTGGACTTCGGCCTCGCCGAGCGGCAGCCCGTCCACCTTGGGCGCGCTCCCTTCCGGCCGGTTCGCCTCGTCTTTAGGGCCGCCCTGTTCCGGCGGCTTGCCGTCTTTCGGCTGCGGATCGGTCATCAGGCCTGCTCCCTGGAGCCTAGTTCAGCACTCACGAAAGGATTGACACACAAAAGTCATCACCGAATTCAACCGGCGTCATGCTGAGCGCAGCGAAGCATCTCACACCATAAACCGTTACCAGAGCGCAGCGTATGAGATTCCTCACTTCGCTCGGAATGACCGCGTATTATGCAAGTTATTTCCGGGAAGCCACACCAATCGTACTCGGCCTTCATCAGGTCGCGTAGCGGCTCACGACCCTTTCTTCGCCCGCTTGGGCGCGCGCTGCGGGGCCTGAGCTTTCGGCGCGACGATTTCGAGGAACCCCTGGCGATACTTCGTCGTGACCGCGTCGGCGTCGAACGGAGCGGAGATGCGGACGGCCACCTCGAACGGCCCGTACTGGATTTCCATCTGGTGATAGTTGCACTTCGTAAGCGGGCAGTCATCCGCGCGCTCGCCGCGGAGGACGACCAGGTCGCCCTCGACGAGGAGCGCGGCGTTCTCGATCTCGCCGGAGGCCGTCTGCCGCAGGCCGCTGATCTCGACGCGGATCACGTAGGCATGGTCGGACTCGAACACGTCGGTCGGCGGGCGCCAGACGCCGTTCACGGAGGAGAGCATGATCTTGCGGCCCATGGGCAACTCTTCGTACATCCGGCTCATGGCCGTCACTCGAATAGTGCGTTGCTCCAACCGCCACTGAGCGCACATGATCGGCCTCCTGCGTAAATTACGGCTCCATCGTCACAAACTACTGTGCCGCAGCGCGTTACGATACGCCGGGTTCGTTTTTTCAAATCATCTTTTGCGCGTTATCCAACTTCCCTGCGCCATCGTGCGACTTCTCATGCGCCGCCTGTCATTCCCGCGAAAGCGGGAATCCAGAATCATGCGACGAAAGCCTGGATTCCCGCTTTCGCCGGAATGACGAACGAGGTCTTAGCGCAGTTCCTGCTTCAGAATTGGATTCGTTTTTTCAAATCGCCTTTTGCGCGTTATCTTCTTCTCCCGCTCGGGATTATTCGTCACTCGGCTGCCAGTAAAGCAGCTTCTGACGGAATCGGCGCAAAATCCTCGGTACTGCACGGTTGGAAGCCTTCCAGCCAGCAAGCTCGCATGCGGCAGAGAACGCGCTGCTGAAGCGGCGCGTCGCGGTTCACGCGTTCGACGGACAGGCTCACGATCTCCGGCCTGCATTCTTCGTTGAGCCGGCGGACCTCGTGCGCCAGGTAGCGCGGTACGTAGCCGATCTTATGCGAACGATCCAAGGTCCAGACAGCCATCGCATTCGCATCGTAGGTGTTCGACGGTTCCGCCTCCAGGATGAGGCGTTCACTTTCTTGCAATCTGGAAATCCGCCTGATCGCGTCTTGCGCCACGTGGCGAACGCCGTGCAGGAAGAACTTGTTGAGGTAGCACCCCGCTGAATCGGGACGCGGGCACGGGAAGACTTCGATCGAGTCAGTTTGACGGATGCCTTCGGTCACCCCGAGGATCGAGATTGGATCAGGGGGATTATCGGGATCAAACCCTCCCCAGTACAGGAACTGATCGTATTCGGGGCGAGACTTTGACAGCAACCGGTTTTCAAACAGCGGAAACAGTTCCTCCGATACATAAACCTGGTCCAAGTCGTTCATTTCAGGAAATGGCTGGAAGCCGGGCAACATCCTTGCTCCCCGAGTGTAATAGAAAATGTAAAGGCCGTCATTGCACTCCAATCTGCCGACCGGCCCCCACGATCCCGGCGCCGAGCCGCCCGAACGCCAGGCGACGAACAATGCATTGCTCATTTGAGCGGTTCCTCATTCAAGCGCTGCTGATTCAGAATCAGCAACTCCAGTGTAAACTCACTGGCTGTCGGCGATAACCGGTCCTTCGGCACTTCTGCAAGAACCCTTTGCATCGCCTCGATACTAACAGCTTCCAGCGATTTAAGCCATGCGTGCGCCGCATTAGGCGCTGCTCGGGCAAAGGCCACAAAGGCCTCAAGTGTCCGAAGCGATTTCGTGTCTTCCGCCCGCGCGTAGAACGCGGAACTTGCCCGCCGAACGAAGTGGCTGACGGTATGATTCCGGTCCTTCGTTGTCAGGCGTTCTTTTCTTTCCTCGTCCGTTAAGTTTCGGGCCAAGGCAGCGCCATGATCGAACGTGGGCGCCAGCCGCATCCTCTCTCCATCGCGCAGTGCCGCCCAGTTCTCGTGGTGCCGGTCCTGGTTGGCGATCCGTGCATCCAGCATCACGTAACCGACGAAAACGTCAAGCGCCGTCTGAATCCCCAGCGGGACGCCGGCCATCCACACGTCAGCGGGCGGTGAAAGCGCTCCGATCACCTCGACTACTGCATGCACGGTGTGCTCAGAAACTTTGTGTCTTCTCTTGTCTTCGGCGGGATATGCCGGATCTCGTTTGAGCAGCAATTCATTCCCCAAGACCAGCGACAGCGGCTTTGGAGCGCAGGTTTCGCAGACCACGCCCGGACGAACGTACGCGGGGCCATCGTACTGCTCGGCCAATTCATAACGGACATGGGGCAGTCCAAGCAATCCACACAGTTCACATGCAACCTTCTCGGCCCAATCGTCGCCTGACCCGCGCTCTTCTGCCTTGAATAACACTCGCCGCCCGCCATCGGAGAACCAGAACTTTCGCTTCGTCCCCAGCGGCTCGACGGCCTCTGCCTGGCGGGAGTCAACCCGGACCACTTGAAACATGGACTATGTTTTCCAAAGCGAAGTATTTCTGCTGAGGCAGATTACCATAATATTTATTATATTTCAAGGGCATCCTGCTCTTTTTGTAACGCCGTGCCCGCGCGTTGATGTCGCAGGTCGCACAAGGCATGTGAATTACGACTTATCGGCGCGCGAAATAAATTTTCTCTTATCCGGCTTCAGACGCCCGGGACCTGCGGCTTGCTGTAGCCGCTCAGGCTGTGGACGCCGCCCTCGCGCTGGGCGGAGGCGCTGCGGCGCTCGAAGCGCAGGCGCGCGCTCGCCAGCGCGTCGTGCAGCTCCGCCACCGTCCGGCAGCCCACTTCCTGCATGCCGTGCCGCAGGCATTGCGCCATGTACGGCAGGAACGTGCGCAGCGAGCCCTTGTCCGGCACGTAGCCTTCGACTCCCTGGACGACTTTGATCGGGTCCTTCTCGGAGAAGTAGCGCTTGGCGCCGCCGGCGCGCATCGCCGCGGCCGAGGCCATGCCGCGATACCGCTTGAACCGGCGCCCGTTGTCGTAGAAGTATTCGCCCGGCGATTCCTCCGTGCCGGCCAGGAGCGAGCCCATCATCACCGTGCTCGCGCCGAGCGCCAGCGCCTTGGCGACGTGCGCGGCGGAGGCGATGCCGCCGTCGGCGATGATCGGCACGCCCGCTTCGCGCCCCGCCTTGGCGCAGTAATAGACCGCCGACGCCTGCGGCCGGCCGACGGCCACCGTGTCCTGCGTGATGCAGATCGAGCCGGGGCCCATGCCCACGCGCAGCGCGTCCGCGCCCGCCGCGATCAGGTTGCGGCACTGGCGCTCGACGACGACGTTCCCGGCGATCACCTGCAGTTCCGGGTGCTTGTGCTTGATGTACTTGATCATCTCCGCCTGGTAGATGCTGTCGCCCTGCGAGGAGTCAATCACCACCGCGTCCACGCCGACGCGGACCAGCTCGGCGAGGCGGTCGCGGTCCTCGTCGTGGGTCGAGAGCGCGGCGCCGACGCGCAGGCGCTTGAGCTTGTCCTTCGAGGCGAGCGGGTACTCCTCGTTGGTCACCAGGTCGCGGCGGCAGACCAGCGCCACGATGCGGCCGGCCTCGTCCACGATCGGCAGCTTGCCCTTCTTGGTGCGGCGGAGGACCTCATTCGCCTCGTGGAGCGAGATGCCCTTCGGCGCGGTGACGGGGTTGCGGGTCATCAGCTCGCGCAGCGGCAGCTCGCGGTTCGACTCGAAGTCGGTATCGCGGCCGGTGACGATGCCGATCAGCTTCGTCGCGCGGGTACCGTCCTCGGTGATCGGGATGCTGCTGAAGCCGTACTTCGCCTTGATCTCGTCCACGTCGCGGACGCGGTGGTCCGGGCCGAGGACCACCGGCTCGGTGATGAAGCCGTTCTCGAACCGCTTGGCGCGCTCGACGTGGCGGACCTGCTCCTCGATGGTGTTATTGTAATGCACGATCCCGATGCCGCCGAGCAGCGCCATGTAGATGGCCATCTCCGACTCGGTCACCGTGTCCATCGGCGAGCTGACGAAGGGCAGGCTGAGGCGGATGTCGCGCGTGAAGTTCGTCGCCAGGTTCACTTCGTTCACGCCGAAGGAGATGTGGTCGGGCAGAAGGATGAAGTCGTCGTAGGTCAGGCCGCTCTGCAGCTCGAAGAGCGCCTTCCCGTCAATCCCGTCGCCGCTGCTGATCATGATTCATTATCTCCGCAGACCGTGTGTCCGTCTATTCTACCTTTCTGCGGCTTTTTGGCAAGTGCCACTGCCGCGGCTTGGGATTCCGCGGGCTTGCGCGCTGGTCTATGAAGGGTAGAAGATGCGTGCCGTTTCGTCCTCGTCCACGGCCGTTAAAGACTTCAATTCGAGGACGAGGACGACGACGAGTACGATCAAATTCTACGTCGCCGCACGCATCCTCACATCAGATCAGGTGTGCGTCGAGGAACTGGAGGATCTGCGCGCGCATGGCGGCGGTTTCCTGGTGTCCTACGTCGTAGCGCAGGAGCTTCCACGCGCCGGGCGCGCCGGCTTTGCGGTACGCTTTGCGGAGCGCGGCGTCTATGCGGTCGAGGCCGGCGGGCGGCGTGAGGCGGTCGTAGTTCCCGGCCAGCGAGAGGTGCGCGCGCGGGACGGTCAGCGAGTTGATCTCGGCGGTCGTGAAGTGCTTCAGCAGGCCGGGCACGTAGTAGTAGATGCCGTGCCCGTCGAGGTTGCGCGTCTCGATCAGCGCCTCGTAATCGGTCAGGCAGCAGATGTCCACGCACGCACGGATGCGCTCGTCGAGCGCGGCGGTCCACCAGGCCAGCGTGCTGCCCATCGAGATGCCCATCGTTCCGATGCGGCCCGCGTCCACGTCCGCGCGCGAGACGAGGTAGTCCACCGAGCGCAGCGCGTCGTACATCATCATTCCCCAGAGCACGCGGCCGCGCCAGAGCATCTCCTTGAACGTCTCGCTCTCGGTCCGGCCGCCGCGCTCGCCGAAGCACCAGGTGTCAATGCAGAGCGAGCAGACGCCGCGGCGGGCGAGCTCCTCGGCGTAGGGCGGCTGCTGCAGGTGGCTGCGGCCCTGGGTCAGCTCGTCCTTGCCGAGCGGGTAGTTGCCGCCGTGCGCGTGGTGGTAGAGCATCGCCGGCCAGGGCGGAGGAGATTTCGGCTTGACGAAGTACGCCGGCACGCGCTCGACGCCGTTCAGGTCGAGCATCAGCTTCTCGAGCCGATACGCCGGATGCTCCTCCTCGGCCATCGTCTCGCAGGAGATCGGCCGGTCGCGCTCGGGCAGGTCGCCCAGCAGCGCATACAGTTCTTTGGCGCGCGCGCTCCGATGGTTCATTCCGCACTCCTCATTTCGCCGTTGGACTCGGCCAACGGCCCTGAGCCTGTCGAAGGGGCTTCCGCACTCGGCGGTTGGTCCTTCGCCTCTCGTTGTCCGAGCATCTTCAGCGTCAGCTCGGCGGCCATCTGCTCGGCGGCTTTCTTCGTGGCGCCCTGGCCGGCGCCGTACGGCTTGCCGGCGATGAGCGTGACGACCTCGAACGACTTCACGTGGTCCGGCCCGGTCTCGGCGGTGACGCGGTAGACCGGCGTGGAGTTCATCTCGCGCTGGACCCATTCCTGCAGGAGCGACTTGGCGTTGTGCTGGGCGATCTCCTGGCGGGTCCGCTCGATCTGCATTTCGATGTGTCGCAGGACGAATTCGTACGCGGTCGCGACGCCGGCGTCGAGGTAGACCGCCGCGATGAGCGCCTCGAACGCGTCGGCGAGGATGGACGACGGCAGCGCGCGATGCGGCTGGGCCTGCGCTTCGGCCGCGCCGTCGGGCCCTTCCGGCAGGGCGTTGGCCACGCCCTTGGCGACGAGGAGATATTTCCCCAGGTCCATCTCGCGCGCCGCGCGCGCCAGGACGACGCGGCTGACGACGACGGACTTGACGCGCGTCAGGTCGCCCTCGGTGTAATCGGGGAAGCGGCGGTAGAGATAATCGGAGACGGCGGCGCCGAGGACGGAATCGCCGAGGAACTCCAGCCGCTCGTTGCTGCAGCGCAGTTCGGGCTTGCGCGAGGAGTGCGTCAGCGCGTGCGTCAGCAGGGTGCGGTCGCGGAACCGGTGGCCGAGCGCCGCTTCGAGTTCGGCGAGCGGGTCCGCCGGGTCCGTCGCTCCATCGGCCACCGCTCGGTCCTCGTTCAATGGAACGGAAAAGTTGCGCGGGCGCAACGGCCGCCAAGGACGATGCGTCCTCCACTCATGGCAACGTCAGAAATCTACCACGGTCGCCCGCCGGACGCAAGCGGGAAAGGCATCCGCCGGTCCGGCCCGATCACTTCGGCAGCTTCAGGGCGATCATGAGCTGCTTTTTCTCGCCGCGCTGCACGGAGAGGGCGATGTTCTCCTTCTTGTCGCTCCGGGCTTTTCCGATCGCCGCGTCGAAATCCTCGATGCTCCGGACGGGCGCGCCGTTGACCTCGAGGATCACGTCGTTGCGCTGCACGGGCGGCCTGGCTTTCGCCGCCGGGCCGTCGGCCGCGACGTCGGCGACGATCACGCCCTTGAGGTCCTCGGCATAACCGAGCGCGTCGGCCAGCTCCGGCGTGAGTTCCTGAATGGTGAGGCCGAGGGCCTCGCTGGTCGAGCTCTCGGCGCCCTCTTCCGCCATGCTCTTTTCGCCCGAGGGCTGCTCGCCGACGGTGACCTTGATCTTCTGTTCGCGGCCGGCGCGGACGATGGAGACTTCCACCTGCGTTCCGGGCGCGGTGCCGGCGACGACCTCGCGCAGCTTGTCCACGTTGGGCGTCCGGGTCCCGCCGATGGCGCGGATCAGGTCGCCTTCCTCGAGGCCCGCTTTGTCCGCCGGCCCGCCGGGCATCACCTGCTCGATGACGCAGCCCTTGTCGTCCTTGCTCAGATGGAACTTGTTGAGGACCTCGTCGGCGTTGCGCATCCGGAAATGGTCCCAGGCGGCGTCGTCGTCAATTTTCGAGGGCTCGATGATGGCGATGCCCATGTGCCCGCGCACGACGCGGCCGTTGTTGATGAGCGTCTCGACCACCGGCTGCGCCAGCCGCTGCGGCACGGCGAAGCCCAGGCCGGCGGAGGAGAACGTGGAGCTGACGATGAGGGTGTTGATGCCGATCACTTTGCCGTCGAGGGAGAGCAGCGGCCCGCCGCTGTTGCCCGGGTTGATCGCCGCGTCGGTCTGGATGTAGTCCTCGACCGCGTAGGGATCGCCGGGGTTCGCGGTGAACGCGCCGGGCTGCCCGTTGCCGAAGAAGCGGTTCCGCGTGCTCGGCGCGCTGATGATGCCGGCGGTCACGCTGCCGCCGAATCCCATCGGGCTGCCGGCGGCGATCACCCATTGCCCGCGCTTGACCTCCTCTGGGCCCGCCCATTGCAGCGCCACCAGGTGGTCCGGCGGAATCTGGATCACCGCCACGTCCGTGCGCGAATCCACGAGGACCTTCAGGGCGGTCACTTCATGCCCGTCCTGGAAAGTGAGCTTGATGTTCTCGGGCTTCACGTCGCGCACGACGTGGGCATTCGTCACGACGAAGCCCTTGACGGCGTCCACGACGAAGCCGGAGCCGAGGCCCGTGACCGATTCGGGCCGCTCGCGCTGCCGCGGGCGGCGGGGCGCGTTCGGCTCGTTCGGGTTGATCTCGAACGGGAACGGCATCGGCCATTCCTGCGGCGTCTGGACGCGGACCGTGCGCGTGGTGGTGATGCTGACCACGGAAGGCAGGGCCAGCTCGATCGTCTTGACGAAGAGGTCCGTGAACGGGCGCGCCTGGGCGCGCAGTTGTTCCACTTCGTCCGCCAGCGCCTGGCGCTCCTTCTCCGACGAGGCGGCCTCCGCGCCCCAGCAACCCGGCCCCGACGCCGCCAGCAGCAACGCGCCCAGGACCGCGGCCAACCTTGTGCTCTTCATCCGTGGGATCTCCTTTTCAATGTCAGGTTGAGAAGAGAAGGACGAAGGCGGAACGTTGAACGCTCCTGGCTTCATCCTTCATCACTGAGCGCTCATCCTTCATTTTGGATTCTCCGGTTTCGGCGCGGCGGCCGGCTTCGCCCGGAGCACCCGGAAGGCGGGGCGGCCGTCGGGAGTGGTCATGGCGGTGATCTTGTCCGGCAGCGGGTGCGTCATGTCTATCACCGCGTAGCCGAAGCTGTTGTCCTGCGCGCTGAGGATGATCTGCAGGTCATGGGCGTGCGCGACGACGTTGTTCGCCAGGACGGTGAACCCGTAGCGCTCGGCGCGGCCGATTTTCGGCGAGGTGTGGCCGGAGATCGCGAACTTCGCGCCGACGCCGGCGAGGGATTTCTCGATCATCGCGCGGTCGTAGTTGCGGCTCCAGAGCAGGTCCTGCAGCGCCTCGCCGGTGCGGCCGGCGGAGAAGATGTTGATCAGCGCTTGCACGTCCGGCGCGCGCGGCGTCAGGCAGGCGTGCACGAGCAGCACGCTGCCGTTCGGCGTCTTCACCTTGGCGGCGACCGGCGAGTTCGCCACGAACCGGCAGTAATGCTTGAAGACGGAGGCGCCGAATTTCTCCGTGACGAATTTCTCGAACATCTCGTCCTGCTGCACCTGCCCGCGGCTCGCCGGCGGCCCGCCGACGTGCGCGTTGTCGTGGTTGCCGATGAGGTAGTGGACGTTGAACGGGTTCTCCGCCTTGAGCGTCATAATCAGGAGCATCACGCAGAAGGAATCCTCGTACGCCTCCGGGCTCTCCATCTTGCTCGAGCGCGGGTGAACCGCGTCGCCGCAGAAGATCAGGTGCGCGTTGCCGGAGACGATCTCCCGGAGATTGTCCCCGTCCTTGAGGATGGATTCGAGGTTGTCGTATCGCCCGTGGAGGTCGCCGACGACGATGGCCTGCCGGCCGCCCTCGAGGAGGATCAGCCCGCCGGGCTTGCCGCGGCTGTCGCGCGGGCGGATCTTGTCCTCGTACGGGCGCTGGGCCTTGACCGCCTGCTCGATGACGCTGATGCCCACCTGTGTGCCGATCAGGTCGCGCGGCGGCACCACCGCGCCGCCGGCGGTCGAATAGACCAGGCGGCCGCTCGCGTCGAGGGTGGTCTTCACCTGCCACTGGCGGATTTCGTCCACGAGATGCTCGACCTCGGCCTCGCGGTCGCTCTTCGGGAGCAGCTCGCGGCGGACGCGCGACTTGAGCCCTTCCACGCGCAGGCGGCGCTCCTCGCGGCGCTCCGGCTCGCGCTGGTAGCAGACGACGTATTCCTCGACCGCGCTGAAGAGCGCCTCCAGCGCTTCGGCGGAAGCGGCGAACTGCGGGTGGGCCTTGAGCGCGCGGACCGACGGCGTCACCAGCTCCTCCTTCATGCGGTAGACGCGCTCCAGCATGTGGTCGCTGTAGTCGCTCTCTTCGAGGAGTTCGGTGGTGCGTCCGAGGAGATCGTTGACGGCGTCGGCGAGTTTCATTTCTCATCCCGAAGGCGCTGCGGTACCGGGTGGGTCCGTGAGTTCAAGGATACCTGCATACGGAAAACATGTCAACCTGCTGATTTGCACTTTGCGTCTTGCACTGTGCGATTGGCAGTCATAACGCCTGTCGCAGACAGCGGATATGCTCAGGCGTCGTCCCGCAGCAGCCGCCGACCAGTTGCGCGCCCGCGGCGACCACCTTGAGCATGCCGGCCGCGAACGCCTCGGGCGCAAGCCGGAAGACCGTCTGCCCCGCCTGCAACTCCGGCACGCCGGCATTCGGCTGCGCGAGAATGGGATGCCGCTTCGTCACGCTGCGGAACTCGCGGACGATTTCCGCCATCTGCTCAGGCGTGACCGACCCGCAGTTCGCGCCGATGATGTCCGCGCCGGCCTCCACCATCGCCTTGGCGGCTTTCGCCGGGGAGATGCCCATGTTCGTCCGGAACCCGCCTTGCTTGCTCGGATCGAAGGCCATCGAGGCGGCGACGGGAATGTCCCTCCGCGATTTGCGCGCGGCCTCGCGGCAGGCGTTGACCGCCAGCATCATCTCGCTGTTGTCGGACATCGTCTCGACGATGAAAAGGTCCACGCCGCATCTGGCCAGGAGGGCCGCGGCGCTCTTGAAAACCGCGTCCATCTCCGACAATTTCGCGGTCCCGTAAGGGACGAGGAGCACGCCCGTCGGCCCCATGTCGCCCGCGACGAAGCCTCCGCCGGCCGCTTCGCGCGCATGATCGTACGCGGCCCGGCACTGATCGGAAAGCGCTTTCCGGGTTTCTGCGTCCGCCCGCATGTGGCCGTTGACGCCGAACGTGTTGGTGATGAGCACCTCCGCGCCGGCCTCGCGGTAAGCGCGGTGGACGGCCAGGACGCTCTCCGGCGCAGCGACGTTGGCGGCCAGGCCCGGCTCGATGCCGCGCGCGACGAGCTGCGTGCCCATCGCGCCATCGAAAACGATGATCTCGCCGCTCTCCAGCTTCTTTCTGAACTCGCCGCTCATCGTCACTCCGAACTAAAGATTGGAACCACAGATGGACACAGATAAACACAGATAAGAAGGCAAAAAAGTAATCCGTATCTGTGCTCATCTGTGTTCATCTGTGGTTTGAATCCTTTTTTGTTCCGCGGTCCACGCGCAGTACGGAAATCGCCTGCTCGAGCCGGGCGCCGATCTCCTTCCTCATCCGCGCGGGGATCGCGGCGCTGTCGCGCATTTTCTGCAGCGTCGCGCGCGCCCACGGAGAACCGGTGCAAAGCGCGTCGAGGAGCAGCTCGCTCGCGCGCTCGCGGAGTTTGCGCGCCTGCGGGCTTCGCGCCGGGACTTCGGGCCGGCGTGCCGCGGCGGCCGCGGCCGAGAGCACCGCCTGCAATTCCTCCGGCGTGATCTCCGGCTGGATCCAGTGGTCGAGCAGCTTGATGCCGGCCGGCGCCGCCAGGCCGCCCAGCTCGGGCGTGGCGGGGCCCAGGTTGAAAATCGCCTCCAGCGCGCGCACCACCGACAGGCGCTCGATGCCGAGCAGCAGTCCCTGCGCGATCCGCGCGCGGGTCGCGCCGTCGCTGAGGTCGCTCGCGCCGATGCGCCCGAGCGTCTGCACCAGCGTCTCCGCCGCGCGCGGACCCCAGATCACCGTCCATTTTCCCACGCCTTCCCACACGCGCAGCAACTGCTCGGCCACCTGCCGCCGCAGCGCCGGCGTCGTCTCCGGCGAGAGCGCGATCGCTTCCAGCCCGCGCACCGCCGCCGGGAGCGTCTCGCTGTCGAACTCGACCCGGCCGGTGATCTCGTAGACCTTCCCGCGCGAGGTCTGCACTTCGCGCAGCCGCGCGTCCTCCTTCGACGACGGCCGCTCGATGATCTGGCCGAGGAGGTGGCTGACCTTGATGCGCTGCTCGGCGCCGATGCCGGCGCCCGCGCAGACGCGGCCGATCGCCTCGACCAGGTCGCCGTGCCAGCGGACGCGGCCGAGACGGCCCAGGAGCAGGTCGAGCGCCTTGCGCGCCTCCTCGGGGCTGACGGCCGGCGACGAGGCGATCAGGCCGAGCGCCGCCGCCGCAGCGCCCTGCGCGGTCGCCGGCGCGGCGACTCGGCGCGAGAGGAATTCGTACGCCGGCTGCGCGAGCCGCTCGATCGGGTGCTCCGCCAGAATCCGCCCGAGCGAGCGCAGCGCCACTTCGGCCTCCGGCGCGGCCGGGTGCTTGCGCGCGAGGTCGAGCAGCCCTTCCGCCGCGACCTCGCCGAGCGTCTCCAGCAGCGCCGCCGCGCGGTCGGCGCTCTCCGGCCGGTCCGCGCCCCGCAGCAGCGGCAGCAGCGCCTGCGCCGCGGACCGGCGGAACTCCGGCGAAAGCTGCGGATGCGCGAAGACGCGCGTATTCAGGACTTCCGCGCGCAGCCGGAGGTCGGCCAATTTCAACGATTCGAGCAGCAGGCCCGCGATGCGGTTGAGCGTTTCCGGCGGCAGCGGCTGATCCACGCTCACCGCGTCGAGGAACTGGACGAGCGCGGCGCGCTCGGGGTTCGAGGCGCCGGCGAATCGGCGCAGCAGCGCCTCCGCGGCCGGCGCGCCCAGCTTGACCAGGGCGTGGCCGAGCTTCTGCCGCATCACCTCGGCCTGCCCGCCGCGCACGAGTTCCTCCGACACGATGCCGCACAGGCGGACGCGCCGCTCCTGGTCCGGCTCGGCCTCGATCAGCAGCCCCAGCAGCAACGCGCGCGAGCGCGGGTCGCTGACGGTGCCGATCTCCTCCCAGACCTGGCCGAGCACCGCCTCCGGC
>JBKQWE010000132.1:0-35046 GCA_052139675.1 Candidatus Brocadiia bacterium | reverse complement strand
GCCGGTTGTCCACCGGCTTGCGTCCGCCCTTGGCCGACCGTTTGAACTTCGGCAACAGCGGCTCGACCTTCGCCCATTGCGCGTCCGTCAGTCTCACCAGGCCTCGTGCCATGAAAAGGTCTCCTTTACATGGCACGATTTAAAATAACTGAGTGAAAATTAACAGTTAGGTCATATAAAGCCGTGGCAATTAACGGTTTAAGACAAATTCGGTTGTGAAACCGGCTCTAGCCATTCGCCGTCCGTTGTCAACTGGCCGTTGATCAGATTGTCTCGGCTTTCGGCGTCCTCACGTAGCACCGCACAATCGTGCCTCGCGGCGGCACGCTGCGGACATCGAGGAAGGCGCCGATCGCGTCGGCGCGGTATCGCATCGTCCGCAGGCCCAGGCCGTTGCTCTCGTCGGGGTGTTCCGGCAGGCCGACGCCGTCGTCCCTGACGCGGACGCTGACGCCATCGGGCCCGCCGCTGAGCGAGACGGTGATCATGCCGGCGCGGCTGTGTTTGACGGCGTTGTTGACCGCCTCCTTGGTGATGTAGAAAAGGTGCGTGGCCACCGCGCTATCGGCGACGGAGGCGGGCGCGTCGCAGCGGAACTCGCACGGAATGCCGAAGATTTTCTCCGTGCTCGCGGCCAGGTCGCGCAGCGCGTCCGCCAGGCCGTCCTCGCTCAGTTCCACCGGGCAGAGTCCATGGGCGAGCGCGCGCGACTGCGTCGTGGCCTGGTTGGCGAGGTCCATGATCGTCCGCGCCTCTTCTGCCGCGCGCGCGTCCAACGCGGCCACCCGCTGTTGCAGCGCGCGGCACAGCAGGGCGATGCCGGCGAGTTGCTGGCCCAGGCCGTCGTGCAGGTCCTGTCCGATGCGCCGCCGCTCGGCGGCGGCGGCGTCCAGGATCTCCGCCTCGAGCCGCTTATGCTCGGTAATGTCGCGCGCCTCGACGATCAGGAACGCCGCCTTGTCGTCGGCGTCGAGGACCGGCTTGACCGAGAAGTCGGCGATGATGGCCGATTCTCCCTCGCCCTGCAGTTTCGTCTCGTAGCGCACGAAGCGGCCCGCGGCGGCCGCGGCGACCGCCTCCTTCAATTGCTTCTGCGCCGCGGGCACGGCCCACCACCACCGCCCGTCCCACAGCGGCCGGCCCACGACATCCTGCAGGGAAATCTTCGCGAAGCTCAGCGCCGGCTCGTTGACTTCGAGCACCGTCCCGTCCGGTTTCAAGAGCGCGATGAACTGGAACACCTGGTCGAAGATGGCGCGGTACTTCCGCTCGCTCTCCCGCAGCCGCTCCTCGACGCTGAAACGATAGACCGCCTCGGCGACGAGCGGCGCGGCGGATTCGAGGGAGTCCATGCTCGGCCGGTTCAGCTTTCCCGGCGCGATGTCGGCGAAGTGCAGCGCGCCGATGGTGGTCCCGCGATAGCGGAGCGGAATGACCGCCAGGGAGGCGAAGCCGGCGCGCGGGCACGCGCCGCGGTATTTCGCCTGCTGCTCCGGCGTAAGGCCGCTGATGAACTTGAACAGGTCGTTGCAGCAGAAGGCGCCTTTCCGCGTCATCATGGGCTCGTCCGATGGCGCCGGGTTCCCGAGCACTATGCGCCCGCAGAGGCAGCCGTCCGTGTGCACGCAGAGCGGTCCTTCGCGCTTCACGAAGTCCTCGCCGAACCCGACGGAAGTCTCGTATGGGATATCGCCGCGCTCGTTCAAGAGGCGCAGGCCCACGTTACGGCAACCGGAAACCTCGGCGAGGATCCCGACGACGGAGTCCAGGTACGGCTTTCGGGCCGTTTCCTTGACGAAGGGCTCCAGGAGCGCATTCGTGGTCTTCAACCGCTCCTCGGCTTCCTTGCGGTCGGTGATGTCGAGCGCGGCGCCCAGGATCTGCTTCGGCGAGCCGCCGGACTCGCGCGCGAACAGCGCCTCGCGCACCAGCAGCCAGCGCCACTGGCCGTCCGCCCGCTTCGCGCGATACTCATATTCGATGACGTCGCTCTCGTCCGCCGTGGCAAACCGCTCGCGGGCCGCGCGGACATGGGCCCGGTCGTCCGCGTGGATCCGCTCCTCCAGGAAGCTGAAGCCCGGCTGGCTGAGCTGCTCGATCGTGTAGCCCATGAAATCGGCCGCGCGGCGGTTCGCATAGATGATGTGCCGCCGCGCGAAGTCAAAGATGTAGACGATGTCCGGCGTCGTGTCGGCGATCTGCTGGATGATGCGCTGGCTCTCGCTCAGGCGGTGGGTGGATTCGAGGAGCTCGCGCGTACGCTCCCGGACGCGCACCTCCAGTTCGTCGCGCGAGCGCTGGACCTCGTTTTCCAGCCGCCTGCGGTCGGTGACGTCGAGGCCGTAAAGGGTGACGTAGCCGCGCTCGACGATCGGCGCGAAGACCAGGGAAAACACGCGCTCGCCGCATTCAAGCTCGGTCTCCTTCGCCAGGCCGGAGTCCAGGACTTCCCGGACGATCCGATGCAGCGGTCCGGGCACCGCGCCGCCGCAGCCGCTTTCCCAGCAGGCCAGGATCGGGGCCGCGGCCTTGTTCCCGTACAGGATCGTCCCGTCCTTCGACACGCGCATCACCGGGCCGGGGTTCTCATCGGGGAAGGGGGCCAGGCTCCGCAGTTCATCCTCCATGCGCGCGTGCGCTTCACGCATGCGCAGCGAGGTGATCCCGAAGGCCAGGTCGTCGGCAAGCTCGGAGAGCAGGTCGGTCTCGTCCTCCAAGAACGCGTCCGGCATTCTCTCGTAGATCGTGATCGCGCCGAAGGCTTTTCCGCCGGCCATCAGCGGGAGGACGAGCGAAGAGGCATAGCCGCGTTTCAGCGCCTCTTCGCGCCAGGGAGCGAAAGCGGGATCCGTGAACATGTTCCGGCACGAACAGGGTTCGCCCGTGCGGATGGCCGTTCCGGTGGGGCCGCGGCCGCGCTCCGTGTCGGCCCAGGTCAGCTTCAGCGCTTCGAGATAGCCCTTCTCGAACCCGGAATTCGCCACAGGCCGAACGGTCCTGGCCGCGTCGTCCTCGGCGAACCCGATCCAGACCATCGCATGGCCGCAGTCCTCGACGACGATCCGGCAGACCTCCTGCATGTAGTCCGCCTCATTCGCCGCGCGGATCATCGCGCGGGCGCTGCGGCTGTGCGCCTTGAGCGTGCGGTTGAGCCTCCGAAGGTCCGCTTCTCTGTCCTTGCGCTCGGCGATCTCAGATCGCACGGTCTCGTTGGCGGCTTTCAGCTCCGAGACGCGTTCCTCGATCCGGAGCTCCAACTCGTCGTGCGACCGGCCCCGTTCCTCTTCCGCGTCCCGTCGGCCGATGAACCCGGCCAGCATCGCGGCCAGCACGCTCAGCAGCTCGCGCTCTTCCTTGAGGAACGGGCCTTCGTCGCGCGCCGGTCTTTCCGCGAGGTAGCCGACCTCGATTGAGCCGGCGACTTTTCCGTCGGCGAGCACGTCCTGCGTCTGCATCCACGCGGATTCCGCGTAATTCTTCGTCTTGAACTCCTCCGCGCCGAGCACGATTTGCGCGCAGGCGATTTCCGGATGCTCCCACGCCTCCGGCAGCGCGTTTACGATTTCCCGGCAAGCCGCTTCCAGGGAGACATCAGCGCGTCCAAGCAGCTCGGAAACGAAGCGCAGGCACTGGAGTTCCTTCAGGCGCTTTTGCCTTTCATGCTCTACCGTCAGCGGCGCGGCGGCCGTTTCCAGTTCGCGCTTCCGCCGGCGCAAACGCTCCGGGTTCAGCGAGAGTTCACCTTTGCTCATGGCCTGGTCTGACATCGCGCTACTGTTTTGTCCCGTAAATAACGTCCATAAGTCCAACCCATGTCATGCTGAGCTCAGCGAAGCATCTCACACCATAAACCGCTGCCACCGCGCTGCGCATGAGATTCCTCGCAGTTCGGCCCTGAGCTCACGGCCGAAGGGCTTCGCTCGGAATGACCCGCTATTATGCAACCTATTTCCGGGATGCCGCGCGAGAGTCCCGTTCGTCCTCGGTCCTCGTCTCGAAACCTCCGTCACACCTCTTCCATCATCAGCACGACGCCCTGCCGCTTGCCTTCCGGGTCCAGCCGCAGCGAGTAGGTCACGCGGCACTGGATCGTCTTGCCGCGGCGGTTCGTGGCGGTCATCACCACGTCGCCTGCGCCTTCCTGATCGGTCAGGAAGCCGCGGATTCGCCGCTGTGCTTCTTTCACCGGCAGGCCGATATCCAGGTCGAAGAGGCTCTTACCGATCACTTCATTCGAGCGCAGGCCCCAGAGGTCTCCGGCCCGGTCGTTCCAGAGCGCAACCTTGAAGTCGGCGTCCACCACCACGACGCCGACGCGCACGCTGGCGAGGATGGATTGCAGAAAGGCGCTGGCCCGCGCGACTTCTTCGCTCCGCCGGCGCGCCAGCTCGTTCATTTTCTGCACTTCCTCATTGGTGGACTGCAGTTCCTCGTTCACTGTCTCCATTTCCTGGTTGGCCGACTGGAGTTCCTCATTGGTCGTCTGCAGTTCCTCGACGGTGGACTGGAGTTCCTCGTTGGTGGTCTCGAGTTCCTCGTTGGCCGACTGGATTTCCTCGTAGGCGGTCTCGCGTTCCTGCTTGTCGCCCTGGAGTTCGACCCGCAACTGGTGCTGCCGCGTCACGTCCTGGAAGACGATGCTGACTCCGAGGGCCTGGCCGGTCTCGCTGTGCAGCGGGCAGACTCTCACGTCGAGGACCTGCTCGACGCCGTCCGCGCCGACGCGCTGCACGTCGGAGACCGAGATGGGCTTGCGGTCCGCGTAGGCCTTGTCCATGAGCGTGCGCAGGTCCACGGGCCGATAGGAAAGCTGGAGCTGGTGAAACGGTCGGCCCACGTCCTGGGGATTCAGGCCGAACATCTTCCGCGCCGGCTCGTTGGCGAGCGCCATGCGGCCGTCGCGGTCCACCGCGATCAGCGCTTCGCCGCCGGTATTGATGACCCATTCCAGCAGCGGATCGCGCCCGCGCGGCGGCAGGAACGGCTCCGGCGCCGCCGCGGCGATCTCCGCGACCTCGCGAACGCCGCCCTTCACCGCCTTCGCGAAGATGCGGTGCTTCAGGCTCACCGGCGTGAAAAGCTCGATCTGCGCCAGCACCGCCTCCGCGCGGCCCAGGAAGAGATAGCCGGCGTCCTTCAGCCCGAAGTGGAACTGCGCCAGCGCCCGCGCCTGCGCCTCGGTGTTGAAATACATCAGCGTGTTGCGGCAGAGGATCAGGTCCAGGTGCGAGATGGGCGCGTCGTGACACACGTCGTGCCGGCCGAAGATGACCGAGTTGCGCATGTCGCTCCGTAAGGCGTAGGAATCGCCCGCCTGCTCGAAATATTTTTCGAGCAGCTTCGGCGGGACCGCGGCGACGGCCTTGGCGGCGAAGGTTGCGCGCCGCGCCGCGCGGAGGGCTTCCTGGTCCATGTCCGTGGCGTAGATTTTGACGCGGTGGTGGAATTCCGCCTCGCCCAGCGCCTCGGCCAGCACCATCGCGAGCGTGTACGGCTCCTCGCCGGAGGCGCAGCCGGGGCTCCACGCGCGGATACCCTGCGCCGGCTTGGCGGACGCCAGGATCTTGGGGATGATTTCCGCGCACAGGAAATCCCACGCCGGCGGGTCCCGGAAGAAGGCCGTGACGTTGATGAGGATCGTGTTGAAGAGCAGCGCGAATTCCTCCGGGTGCGCGTCGAGATAGTCGCGGTACTGGCGCAGAGTCTTGATCCGCGCGTCCGCCATCCGCTTGCGGATCCGGCGGTCGAGGCTGGGCCGCTTGTAACCGGTAAAATCGAAGCCGCGGTTGTCCCGCAGGTACTCCAGCAGCATCTCCAGGTCCCGCGCGCCTTCACCCTTGCCCATGTTGTCTCTCTCTCATGACCAGGGCCGCCAGGTTCGGCCCGATCTCGTCCAGCGGCCGGATGGAATCCACGCATTCGGTCAGGACCGCGGCGCCGGGCATCCCCGGGAACTCCGCCGTCTTCGGATCCTGTGCGATCACCGCGCCGCCCATCTTCTTAATCGCTTTCACGCCCATGCTGCCGTCGCTGCCGGTGCCGCTCAGGATCACGGCGATGGCGCGCCGCTTGAAGCTCGCCGCCACCGATTCCAGCAGCAGGTCGGCGCTGGGCCGCAGGAAATGGACCAGCTCCGACCGGGAGAGCGAGAGCGTGCCGTCGCCGTTGACCAGCAGGTGCCGGTCGGGCGGCGCCGTATAGATGACGCCGGGCGCAATCGCCTCGCCGTCCTCCGCCTCCTTGACGCGCAGCGGCGTGTGGCGGCTGAGGATATCGGCCAGCATGCTGCGATGCTTCGGGTCCAGGTGCTGGACGATGACGATCGCCGCGGGGAAGTCGGCCGGCAGCGAACCGACCACGCTCATCAATGCGTGCAGCCCGCCCGCCGACGCGCCAATGGCCACGATGTCGAACGCGGCCCGGCGCTTCGCCCGAGAGGCGCCGCCCCGCGCGCGTTGGCTCATCGCCTGCCTCCAGCCTCGAAAGTGAACCCGACGAAAACAGCCCTGCCGCGATTTCGCGCGAAGCCCCCTATCAGCGATTATGCGCTATCGGCGAGGCAGGGTCAAGGCAAAAAGCGCGGCGCGCTCAGCCGACGAGTTCGCGCACCTTCGCGAGCAGTTGCTCGGGGGTGGCGGGCTTGGTGAGGAACGCGTTCACGCGCATGGCGGCCAGGTCCTCCGCCGTGCGCGGCTGGAAATCGTATCCGCGCCGGCCGGCGACGCCGGTCATGATGATCACCGGCAAGGCCCGGAACCGCGCGTCGTCGCGGAGCTGCTGGACGAACTGGAACCCGGCGTCGAGGGTCTTCATCATGAGATCGCTGATGACGAGGGCGGGCGTCTCGACGGCCATCTGCTTGAGCGCCTCGTCCGGCTCGGCGACGCAGGCGACGCGGTAGCCGCCGGCTTGCAGCACGTGGCGGCAGATCTCCAGGAAGTCGAGATCGTCATCCACGACCATCACGAGCGCCGGCGTTTTAGCCGAGTCCATAGACCTGCCTGGGAGCGAGGTATTCCGGAAACCTGTCGAGCAAGGCCAGCCGCGCCGCGAAGCACAGGTGGCACTCATCAATGTACTCGCCGGGCAAGTCGAGGCGGTATTCCTCGACCAGGCGGATCGGCCCGCCGCGAAGCAGCGGCCCGCAAATGGGATGGCGCTGCGGGTCGTAATCCTTCACGACGGCGGACAGCGGCTTCTGCAGGAAATTCCCGATGCTGATCCCCTGGCAGATTTGAACGTTTCCATACGCGTCGAGGTGGACTCGGGCCGGCTCCGCCAAAGCTTCGTAGGGACACCGCACGAGTTCCGCGCGGCGCCGGGTCGGCAGACCCTTGGCGAATTTTTCAACCGCCCGGCCGCGCATTTTGATCCCGCCGCTGATCTCGGGCGTTCCCTTTTCCTGGCTGCCCGCCGAGCATTTCACGACTTCCGGCCTGGCCTTGCGCAAGGCGGAAGCGGGCACGCCCAGTTGCTCCGCCGCGGCCAGGGCGTTCCTGGCGGGGCTTTGCACCATGGCGCCGTGATGGAGCTCGTCATCGCTGATGGTCAGGTCGGAAACGCCCAGGGCTAAAACGGGCTTGAGCCACAGCTTTGCGTCTTCCACGCTGGTCGCCCAATAACCGTTCGTGACGATGCCGGCCTTGAAGCCCCTTTCCCGCGCCTGCCGAATGCCCTCGATCATCAGCGCGTAGAACAGGAACGGCTCTCCGCCCTCGAAGTAGATGTCCTTGATCGTGCCGAGCTTCTGAGATTCATCGAGCACGTTCGTGATTTGCCCGATGGTCATGGTGCCGCGCGCGCTCGGCGCGGAATAGAGGAAGCAGTGATCGCACGCGAGGGTGCACTTGTAAGACAATAGCAGGTGAAACGCGGAGAGCATGGAATAAACCCCGCTTCGGCAAATCCGGTCAGTGCGTATCCTGCGCCCGCTCAGACTTTCGTCCTCGCGGTGTATTCCGTGTGGAGCAGATGGTGCGACTTTTCGCTGAGCGGCGCGCCGAGGAACTCGCGGTAGATCTGCTGGACCTCCGGGTTCTCATGCGACTTGCGCAGCTTCTTGCCTTCGTCTTCCTTGTAGATCGCCGCGATCCGCGCCTTGCGCACCGCGTTCGTCGTCAGCCGCGGCTGCCCGCCGCCGCCGATGCAGCCGCCCGGACAGGTCATGACCTCGACGAAGTGATATGCGCCCTCGCCGGACTTGATGCGCTCGATGACCTTCCGCGCGTTCGACAGCCCGTGCGCCACCGCGACGCTCACTGTGACGCCTTCCAGGAACGACCACGCCGGCAGCGCGCCGGTGATCTGGAACGACGCCTCCTTCACGCCGTCGAGCCCCTCGATCGGCTTCACGTGCAGGTTCTCGAACGGCAGCGGCCGCCCGGTGGCGATCTCGTACGCCGTCCGCAGCGCCGCCTCCATCACCCCGCCGGTGTTCGCGAAGATGTCCGCCGCGCCCGAGGACGCTCCCAGCGGCGAATCCATCTTCCCGTCCGGCAGCGAGGCGAAGTCAATCCCGGCCTGCCGGATCATCCGGCCGAGCTCGCGCGTGGTCAGCACCACGTCCACGTCGCGCACGCCGCTGCCGTCCATCTCCGGCCGCCGCGCCTCGAACTTCTTCGCGGTGCACGGCATGACCGAGACCACGGTCATCTCCTCCGGCTTCCGGCCGATCTTCTGGGCGTAGTACGTCTTCGCGAGCGCGCCGAACATCTGCTGCGGCGATTTGCACGTCGAGAGGTTCGGGAGCATCTCCGGGTAGAAATGCTCCAGGTACTTGATCCAGCCGGGCGAACAGCTCGTGAACATCGGCAGCGCGACCGGCTTCTTCTCGACCAGCGCCCGCTTCAGGCGCGTGAGCAGCTCGGTGCCTTCCTCCATGATCGTCAGGTCGGCGGCGAAGTTGGTGTCGAAGACGGCGTCGAACCCGAGCCGCCGCAGCGCGCTGACCATCTTGCCGGTCACGAGCGTGCCGGCCGGATAGCCGAAGCACTCGCCCAGCGCCGCGCGGATCGCCGGGGCGGTCTGGACGACGACGTGCTTCTTCGGGTCGTCCAGCGCGGCCCAGACCTCGTCAATCTCCTCTTTCTCGGTGATCGCGCCGACCGGGCAGACCGCGCCGCACTGGCCGCACTGCACGCAGACCACATCTTTCAGCTCGCTGCAGAACGCCGGACCGACGACGGTCTTGAACCCGCGATACTGCGGCTGCAGCGCGCCGACGCCCTGGATCTCGTTGCAGACGGTGACGCAGCGCCGGCAGAGCACGCACTTCGACGTGTCGCGCTTGAGCGCGGGCGTGCTGGAATCCACGATCTTGCGGCTCTTGTCGCCGGCGTAGGTCACCTGGCGGATGCCGAGCTCCCGCGCAAGCGACTGCAGCTCACAATTCTCGCTGCGGTCGCAGGTCTGGCAATCGCCGTCGTGGTCGGAGAGAAGCATCTCGACGACCATGCGGCGCGCCTCGCGGACGCGGCGCGAATTGGTTTGCACCTTCATCCCGTTCGCCGCCGGCGCCACGCACGAGGCGACGAGCGTCCTGGCGCCCTCGACCTCGACGACGCAGACGCGGCACGCGCCGATCGCCTGGACGTTCTCCAGGTAACACAGCGTCGGCACCATGATGCCCGCCTTGTGCGCGGCGTCGAGGAGGGTCGTCCCGTCCGGGACTTCGACCGGGATCTGGTCAATCGTCAGTGATGGCATGCCGCACGACTCCTTATACTTTGGCCCGGTAATCGCATCGCAGGCACCGCTTCGCTTCGCGCAGCGCGTCCTGCGGGCCGAACGGCTGCTCCACCTCGCTGAAGTTCTGCCGGCGGCGGGCGACGGGGATCAACTGCATCTGCGCGCGCGGGTACTGCACCGGGTCGGCCTCCGGGTCGAACGCCGTCCCGACGTCGCGCTCGACGCGCCAGAACGCGTGCTTCGCGCCGGTGAGCATCTCGTCCATCCCGACGGCGGCGCTCTCGCCGCTGCCGACCGCCTCGGCCACCGACGACGGGCCCGTGGCGGCGTCGCCGCCGGCGAAAATCCACGGCACCGAGGTCTGCCCGTTCACCGGGTTGATCTGGATGAACTTGTTCCGGGTCAGCTTCAGATCCACGCCGTCGGTCAGGCTGCCTGCGTCCACCGCCTGGCCGATGGCCACGATTACCTGGTCGGCCTCCTCGACGAACTCGCCGCTGCTCATCTCGATCGGGCGGCGGCGGCCGCTGCGGTCGAAATCGCCGAGCACCATGGCGCTGCACTTCACGCCGGCGACGTGGCCGTCTTTCCCGAGAATCTCCACCGGCGCGGCGAGCACCTTGAGGACGACGCCCTCATGCTCGGCCTCGTCAATCTCCTCGGCGTATGCGGGCATCTCGTCGCGGCTGCGGCGATAGAGGATCGTCGCCGACTCGGCGCCGAGGCGGATCGCCGTCCGCGCCGCATCCACCGCCGCGTTCCCGCCGCCGACCACGGCCACCTTGCGCCCGACGCGCGCCGAGCCGCGGATGTTGTACTCGCGCAGGAAACCGATCGCGTCGGTCACGCCTTCCAGCTCTTCGCCCGGCACGCCCAGGTTCGTCCCCTGCGGCGCGCCGACGCCGAGGAACACCGCCTCGTATCCCTCATTGCGGAGGCTCGTGAGCGTGAAGTCCTTCCCGAGCCGCATACCGGTCTGGATGTCCACGCCGAGCCGCTCGATCATCCGCACCTCGCGCGCGAGCTCCTCGCGCGGCAGCCGGTACGCCGGGATCGTCTGCACGAGCATGCCGCCGGGCCGCTGCTCGGCCTCGAACACGCTCGGCCGGTAGCCCATCCGCGCGAGGAAATACGCGCAGCTCAGCCCGGCCGGGCCGGCGCCGACGATGGCGATTTTGCGTTTGGCGTTCTTTTCGTCGTCGCGGATTTCGGGAAGCTGGATCGTCACTTCCTGCTCGACGAGGTACCGCTTCAGCCCGCGGATGGAGAGCGGCTCGTCGAGCGTGGAGCGGCGGCACTTGTCCTCGCAGGTGTGGAAGCAGACGCGCGCGCAGACGGAGGCGAAGGGGTTGCGCTCGCGGTGCAGGCCGAGCGCCTCGGAGTAGCGCTTCTCGCCGATGAGCGACACGAAGCCGGGCACGTCCACCGCCGCGGGGCAGGCGTTCTGGCACGGCGCGCGCACGAGCGCGGGACAGACGCCCGCCGGGCAGCGCTTGTCGCGGATGTGCGCGACGTACTCGTCGCGGAAATGCCGGATCGTCGAGAGCACCGGGTTCGGCGCGGTCTGGCCCAGGCCGCAGAGCGCGGTGTCCTTGATCTTGCCGCCCAGATCAATCAGACGCTCGATGTCGCTTTCCTGCCCTTGGCCCTCGCAGATGCGGTTGACGATCTCGAGCATGCGCTTGGTGCCGATGCGGCACGGCACGCACTTGCCGCACGATTCGTCCTGGACGAAATCGAGGAAGAACCGCGCCACGTCCACCATGCAACTGTCCTCGTCCATCACGATCAGGCCGCCGGAGCCCATGATCGCGCCGAGCTCGGTGAGCGTCTCGTAGTCCACCGGCACGTTGAGGTGCTCCTTCGGGATGCAGCCGCCGGACGGCCCGCCCATCTGCGCGGCCTTGAACTTCTTGCCGCCGGGGATGCCGCCGCCGATGTCGTAGATGATCTCGCCGAGCGGCGTGCCGATCGGGACCTCGACCAGCCCGGTGTTGTTCACCTTGCCGGCCAGCGCGAAGACCTTCGTGCCCTTGCTCTTCGCCGAGCCGATCGCGGTGTACCAGGCCACGCCCTTCGTCAGGATCAGCGGCACGTTCGAGTACGTCTCGACGTTGTTCAACAGACTCGGCTTGCCCCAGAGACCCTTGACCGCCGGGAACGGCGGACGCGGACGCGGCTCGCCGCGCTTGCCCTCGATGGAGGTCATCAGCGCGGTCTCTTCGCCGCAGACGAACGCGCCGGAGCCCATGCGGATCTCCACGTCGAAATCGAACTTGGCGCCGAGGATGTTCTTGCCGAGCAGGCCGTACTCGCGCGCCTGGACGAGCGCCTTGCCGAACCGCTCGACGGCCAGCGGATATTCCGCCCGGATGTATGCGTAGCCCTGGGACGAGCCGATCGCGTAGCCGGCGATGGCCATGCCCTCGATCACGCTGTGCGGGTCGCCCTCGAGGATGCTCCGGTCCATGAACGCGCCCGGGTCGCCTTCGTCGCCGTTGCAGAGGACGAATTTCGTCTCGCCGGCGGACTTGCGGGTCAGCTCCCATTTCAGGCCGGTCGGGAATCCCGCACCGCCGCGCCCGCGCAGGCCGGAGCGCTTGACCAGGTCAATGACCTCCTCCGGCTTCATCGCCGACAGCGCCTTCGACAGCGCCTGGTATCCGTCGTTGGCGACGTATTCCTCGATCTTCAGCGGGTCTATCACGCCGCAGTTGCGCAGGATGTTCTTGACCTGCTTGCGGAAGAAGCCGATGTCCTGCAGCGCGGCCACGCTGCGGCCCTTGACGGCATCCTTGTAGACGAGCCGCTCGACGACGCGGCCCTTCAGCAAGTGCTCCGAGACGATCACGCCGGCGTCTTCCGGCTTGATGCCCTGGTAGAACACGCCGTCGGGATGGACGACTGCCACCGGGCCGACCGCGCACGGGCCCAGGCAGCCGGTGCCGATCACGCGCACTTCCTCGGCCAGCCCGTGCTGGCGCAGCGATTCCTCGAGCGCCGACTTGATCTCCATCGCCCCCGAGGCGACACAGCCCGCGCCGGTGCACACCAGGATGTGGCTTCTAACGCTCTTCATGACTTCCAGCCTTCCATTCTTGCTTCGAAGGGAAACTCGGAGATTAGGAGATTGGGCGATTGAGCTGCCCAAGTCTCCAAATGTCCCAATCTCCTAATCACCCAATCTCCCAATCACCTGAAGTTCAGCTCTGGATCAGGTACCGCGCCACCGGCTTCCCGCCGACGATGTGCTCGCGGATGATCTCGCGCGTCCTGTGCTTGTCGAGCTTTCCGTAGACGAACTTCTTGCCGGACTTGTCCAGCAGCGTCATCATCGGCTCCTGGTCGCACAGACCCGGGCAGCCGGTCTGGCGGAGCGTGACACGGCCGGCGACGTCCGGGCTGGCGAGGAACTCCGCGAGCACGTCGCGCGCGCCCGCGGCGATGCCGCACGTGCCCATGTGGACGGTCGCCACGATGTCCTTCGCCCCGCTGCGGAGGTCCACGTCGCCCTGCGCCTTGGCCTTCAGCGCGTTCAGGTCCGCAACGCTCGCGATCTTCCGGGCCATGTCTGGCTCCCTTAACGAATGGTTTTCACTTCGGCAGTCATCTGCGGCTTGACCTCGGCCCTCTCGCCGTTGCGATAAGGTTCCAGCAGGTCGTTCAGCTTGTTCGGCTTGACGCGCTGATGGACCTCTTCGTCAATCATCACCGCCGGCGCCAGGCCGCAGGCGCCGAAGCAGCGGGCGACCTCGAGGGTGAACTGGCGGTCCGGCGTCGTCTGGCCGACGTCGATCCCGAGTTTCTGCTTCATCGCGTCGAGCACGCGCCGCCCGCCGCGGACGTAACACGCCGTCCCCAGGCAGACGCGCACGAGGTGCTTGCCGCGCGGCACGGTCGAGAAGAACGAATAGAAAGTCACCACGCCGGCCACCTCGCTGTAGGTCTTGTCCAGGCGCAGGCTGATCCGCTTCAGGGCCGATTCCGGCAGGTAGCCGCCGAAAATTCCCTGCGCGATCTGCAGCACCGGGATCAGCGCGCCGGGCCGATCGTGGTATTCCTTCAGCACTTCCTCCAGCCGCGCCAGAAGCTGCTCTTCGGTGGCTTCCGCGCCGCAGGCGCAGGCGACAGTTTGCTCGCTCATCTTCTCTCCTTCGATGCTCCCAGAGGCCCAGGCAGGAAGCGATTATGCTAGCACAAAATCCCGGCCTGCGCAATCCCTTTCCGCACCGCTTCCGCCAGCGCGGCGGCGCGGGAAAATCCGTCCGGACCTGACGCGGAAAACGCCCGGTTTCCCCGGCTGAAACGCACTTCCCGGCGCCGTTTCCCGGCCGAGAACAGGCAACGGATTTCCAGCGCCGGATTGGCCGCGGCGACCGCCGCCAGGCTCGTGGCCAGATCGCCCAGGGGCGCGCGGTCCACGTGGTCGAGCTGCATCGTCGCTTCGACGGACAAGCCGCCCAGCCGCGACTTTCGCAGCGCCAGTCTCCCGGCCGCGCGCTCGGCCGCCGCCGCGAAAAGGCTCAGTCCCAGTCCGGTCCGCTTGCCGCGCTTCGTCGTGAAGAACGGATCGGTGGCGACCCTGGCCGGCACCGCGAGCCCCGGCCCGTTGTCGGCGACGACGATCCTGAGCCGGTTGCGCGCCGAATCCTGCCGCACCGCCACCGAGACCACCGATGCGCCGGCGCGAATGGAGTTCTCCAGCAGGTCCAGCACGTGCAGCGACAAATCCCGCATTCGCGCCCTCCAGAGAGGATATCGTAATCACACGGCCGTTCGCCGCAGTGCGAGGATCAACTCGTCGAAAACCGGCCTGCGCATTTCCAGCGCAGTCCAAACCGAGCCGATCTGGACGAGGTCGTGGCTGTCGGATGAACGCAGCGCCGGCAGTCCGTACGTCACGGGCTTCGGCACGGGAGGAAACATCGGGCTCTCGAAAATCTCGACCGCGTCGAATCCTGCATCTTCCGGGAACAGGCCCAACTGGCTGATTACGCTGAAGGACGGCCGGTTGAGATGCGCGGCAACGGCCAGGCCGCCGTGCCGGTGGATGAGCTGCACCGTCTCGGACAGCGTGAATCGCGAGGCCGCCGCCAGCATCTTCGGCTCGGTTCCGATCACGCGCCCGGCCGAGTCCATCAGCCTTTGCTCGATGCGGCCCGGGCGCTGCTTCCGGGATTTCAAGTCCGGCAGCGTCGCCGCGACTTCCGCCCCCGCCGCGCAGGCCGATGGCGCGTCCGGGAAAAGGCCGACGACGTGCGCTTCCTCCGACGACATGATCTCCATCCCGGCGATCACCGCCAGCAAGTTCCCCGCCGCCTGCTGCGTGGCCGCCGCGTTTCCGGCGCTGTTGTGGTCGCAGACCGCGATCATCGCCAGCCCGCATTCAACCGCAGCCGCGACGATCGCCGGCGGCGTCATGTCCGGCGCCGCGCATGGCGAGAGAGCCGTATGAATGTGCAGGTCGGCCCTGATTTCCATCGGATTCTTTTCCCGACGATTGCCTAATGTTTAGTTGCCTAAATTGGCGTACCAATTTACGCAACTAAACACGGCCCAACGGAACGTATAACTCGGTATAACGACGCGGCTTATTGCGGTCATGCTTCCTTGCGGAAATAGGATGCCCATTTCCGCGAGGAAGCACTGCGCGGCCGGCGGTGAGACCGCATTTATTTTGAGCCCGCTCCCGTCACGCCCAGCGCTGTGAGCTTGCCGACGACGTCGAACGCCGGCTCGCGCGAAAGGTAGAGCGGCATGCGCTCCTCGACGGCCCGCTTGCGCACGGCCTCGTCGGGCGTTCGCCCGTGCGCGAAGATCACACCGGCGACTTCCGCGTTCAAGCAAACGGCCAGCACGTTCATGTGCACCTGCACCGTCACCAGCACGCCGCCCTGCGGCGCATTGGCCAGCACGTCGCTCAGCAGGTCCGACACATACCCGCGCGTCACGTCCGCCTCCGCCTCGGATTTCAGTTCCGGCGTCAGGCATTCCAGGCGGAGCTTCTTCGCGATCTCGCTGAGTTTCATCGCATATCCCTTGCTTGAGCCGCCGTTCGCGTTATGCGTGGATGTGAACGCAGTTCCCTGCGGCGAGCCGTCCGAGGACCACGTCCTCCGCCAGCGCGTCGCACGTCGGCGCACCGCAGAGGGCGCAGTCTATGCCGGGAAGCGTCCGCCGGAGTTTCTCGATCTCCGAGAGCTTCGCCATCGCCTTCGCCATGTCCTCGTCGAGGCGCAGCCCGGCGCGCGCGGTGAACGGCTTCTCTCGCCGCACGGCCCTGGCTTCCTTCGCGGCGGTCCCTGAAGGAGCACGCCATCTCGAAATAAACGCATCCTCCTTCAGCAGCGGCGAGCCGAAGCAGCCCTGCTCGCAGGCGAAAAGCTCCAGCACGCGCACGTCCGGCAGCAGCCCGTTCTCGACCTCTTCCAGCACGCGCATCACGTGGCGGACGCCGGTGACCTCGAGCAACCCTTCCATCGTCCTCGTCCTCGTCGTCGTCCTCGAATTGCCGTTCTTCACTTCCAAAGATGCCGCCGAATTTTCCGCCCCGCGCTTCGCCGCGACCAGCGGCATGACCTTCTGCGCCAGCAGCGCCGGCGGGACGATGTCCGTTTCGAGGCGCTCCGCCGCCGGACGAAGGAGCAGCGCGGCGCATTCGGCCGGGCAGGAGGCGACCATGACGGATTTCCCCGCCGCAGCCCAATCGCGGCACGCAGCTTCAATCGGCGAGAGGAACGGCGCCAGGTTGCGGATGAGCGATGGGAAACGCGTTTCGATCAGGTTGACGACGGCCAGGCACGCGGGCGAAATGACCGGCAGCGCCTTCGAATGCGCCGCGCATTGCTCCGTCGCGCGGCGCAGCGCTTCGTGCCATGGGCCGAGCTCGCGCACCTCGGAGAAACCCATCTCCGACAGCGCGCGCCGCACGCTCTCCGGCCCGACGCCCGCGCCGAACTGGTACAGGAACGAGGACGGGACCAGGAGCGAGCGCCCTTTCGGACCGGGCAGCGCCGCCGCGGCGCTCATCGCCAGCGCGCCGGGCGCGCACGCGGCGACGCACTCGGCGCAGTTGATGCAGAGATGTTCGAGGATCGCCGGCGCATTCGGGCCGCGCCGCACTCGCAGCGCCTGCGTCGGGCAGACGCGCAGACAGCGCAGGCAGCCGGTGCAGCGCTCCGGCGAAATCCTTATGCCGCTCGAGACCGCGGCGGCGACCGGGTGCGTTTTCAGATGGACCGTGAACCGCAGCCGCGTGCCCTGCCCGACGGTAGACTCGAGCGTGAACCGGTCGCTGCTTTTCCTGATGTTCGGCAGCCCCATTCCCGCGCCGAAGCCCAGCTCGCGCGCGGCCGCCGGCGCGGTCGAGAAGCCCTCCTTCATCGCCTGCGCAATGTCGGGGATTCCGGGGCCGTCGTCGTCCACCTCGACGTCAATCCGACCCGGCTCGATGGTCACGCGCATCTCGCCGCGCGAGGCGTGAATGACGACGTTCGTTTCCGCCTCGTACGCCGCGATGATCGTCCGGCGGATAGCCGCCGGCTCGACGCCGATGCGCTTGAGCACCCCTTTCAGGTCGCTCGAAGCCGCGCCCGCGTTGGCGTAATCGCCGCCGGAAATCCGGTACGAGCAGCTCTTCATTTTCGCGTTTTTCTCGTCTGAGAAAACTCAAGAACGGCTAAACCGCTTCTTCAGGCGGCTCTTCGAGCAGACAGGCGCGGAGCAGTCCGGCGGTCTCCTCGCGGCCGGACTCCGAGATCATGAGCACGATGCCGCGCCGCAGGGCGGCATGGAGCAGCGGCGCGTCCGGCGCGAGCCCATCGAGCAGGCAGATCCCGGGCGCGTCCATCAATTCCGCCACGCGCGCGAGATGCACGTTGACCAGCCCGGTGACGAGCAGGGTTTCCTCAGAGGCCGAGTTGAGCAGGTCGCTGATCCGGTCGGAGACGTGAAAGCGCTCGACCTGCGCCTCGTCGGCCTTCTCAGCGTTGGCGACGATCTGCGCGCCGAGCTTGTCGGCCAGTTCAGAGAGTTTCATTGACGGCTCCTCCCGCTCATGGCGGCCGCGAGGCCCTTCGCAGACTTCATTATACCGCGCCGGAGGGCGCGATGCATCAGCGAGGCGCGCGCGGGCCGGCGGCAATTGCGGCGAAAGGTCATTGCTACCGTCGCGCTCGTGAGGTAGAATACCCGCGGAGGGAGCTTCCAATGACAGGTACATTCAGCAGAATCAGCGTTGCAATCGCGGCGTCGGCCGTCGGCTTGACGCTGATCGTTGTGCCATTCGCCGGCGGGCAAGCGCCGGAAACGCAGGCGCCGCAATTGAACCGGACGGACCTCGCGCCGGCGACGCTCCGGCAGGCGGCCGCGCTGATTGAGAAGTTCGCGCAGCCGGTCGCCGAGCAGGAGCCGACGCCCCAGCAGAACCGCGCCATCGAGTCGGCGATGAAACTGCTCAAGTCGGAGCAGGCGATGAAGGGGCAGAGCGCCATCGAGCGATTCATCGCGATCGGCCCGCCGGCGCTGCGAGAACTTCGCCGGCTGGCCGCCACCGCGCCGGCGGAAAACGCGACCGGCGAGGAACTGACCGCCGACGCATATGCCGCGACCATGGCGCCGATCATTATCCGCAGGATCGAGGCGGCGCAACGCCAGCCGATCCTCGACGAACTGCTCTCGCTCGGCGACGACGCGCGCGCGGTCCTTGCGCTGAAGCTTAACGAGAACGAAGCCCAGGCAACGGCAGCCGAGGTGCGCATCGAAGCCGCGACCGCAGCCCTGGTCAAGGCCTCCACCAATACCACCGTAGATGCGCCTGCCGCAGCCCGCGAGCGCAAAGCGCTGGCGGAGGCGCAGGCGGCGGAAAAGCAGGTCGAGGCTCGCCGCGACCTGCTGATCGAGCTCAGGCGCCTGATGACGCCGAAGCCGCCCGAGCAGCCGCCCCCTTCGCCGCAGGAACAACCGCAGCCGGTCACGCCGCCCGCGAACGTGCTGCAGGTCCAACCGATTTCGCCGCCGACCGGCTCCCCGCCGCTCGGCCAGCCGCCGCCCACCTCACCGCCGGCCAGCCCGCCGCCGACCAGCCCGTACTCTTACGAGCCGCAGCAGAGTATGTGGCCGAACGGCTCGGACTGGCTGCCGGTCAGCGAGGGATGGTTTTCCGCGCCGTCGCTGATCTATGTTCCGCAGGTCATCACGGCTGTGCCGCAAAACTCCAAACCGGCGCAGCGACTGAAACACTGATTATCGGGGCAATGCCCCTTTCACTTCCGCCTTCTGGCGGCTCGTTTCTGTCAATTTGACAGCCAGCGCTCTCCGAATTACCTGTCAGAATGGCAGCAGCAACGCTCCCGTTCAAATGCATAAGTCTCATTGTGAATGTAGTTTACGTGAGCCGGCGTTCTCGGCATAGCTATTGCTATACGTTAGCTCAAGTAAGGCTCTGAGCGGACACTTTTGTGCGCTGACAGCTATCCGCTGCGGGCACAGACTCGAAGCTTGGTATTCTCTGTTAGACTGACAAAGGAGGCCTTGGAATGGCAAAATCGGTTATCTTCAATGAAGATTCCTTGAACGCGCTGCGACGCGGGGTCGAGAAACTCGCCGCGGCCGTGAAGGTGACGCTCGGCCCGAAAGGCCGCAATGTGGTGCTCGATAAGAGCTGGGGCAGCCCGACGGTCACCAAGGACGGCGTGAGCGTGGCCGAGGAGATCGAGCTGACCGAGCCGACGGAGAACATGGGCGCGCAACTCGTCAAGGAAGCCGCCTCCAAGACGAGCGACGTGGCCGGCGATGGGACGACGACGGCGACGGTCCTCGCCGAGGCGATCTTCCTCGAAGGCCTGAAGAATGTGACCGCCGGCTCCGATCCGATCAAGATTCAGATCGGCCTGCAGAAGGCGTGCGACGCGGTCGTCGCCGAGTTGAAGAAGATGAGCCGCCCGGTGAAGCAGAAGGCGGAGATCGCGCAGATCGGCACCATCGCCGCGAATAACGAGTCCGAGGTCGGCGAGATGATCGCCGAGGCGATGGACAAGGTCGGCAAGGACGGCGTGATCCAGGTGGAAGAGGGCAAGGGCATCTCCACGACGGTCGAAGTCGTCGAAGGGATGCAGTTCGACCGCGGCTACCTCAGCCCGCACTTCGTGACGAATCCGGAGGAGATGACCTGCGAGTTGGAGAAGCCGTACATCCTGATCCACGAGGAAAAGATCAGCGTGGCCAAGGACCTGATTCCGCTGATGGAGCGTTGCGTGCGCGAGAACCGGCCGCTCCTGATTATCGCCGAGGAGGTCGAAGGCGAGGCGCTGGCGACGCTGGTGGTCAACAAGATGCGCGGGACGCTCAAGTGCTGCGCGGTGAAGGCGCCCGGCTACGGCGACCGCCGCAAGGCGATGATGGACGACATCGCGATCCTGACCGGCGGACGCGCAATTTTCAAGGACCTCGGCGTGAAGCTCGAGACGATCGAGACGGCCGACCTCGGCCGCGCGGAGAAGGTGACGGTGGACGCCGACAACACGACGGTCCTCAAGGGCGCCGGCAGCAAGACGGCGGTCGTCGGGCGCACCGAGCAGATCCGCCGCGAGATCGCGGCGACGACTTCCGATTACGACCGCGAGAAGCTCCAGGAGCGCCTGGCCAAGCTCGCCGGCGGCGTGGCGCAGATCAGCGTCGGCGCGGCGACCGAGACGGAGATGAAGGAGAAGAAGGCGCGCGTCGAGGACGCGCTCCATGCGACGCGGGCGGCGATCGAGGAGGGAATCATCCCCGGCGGCGGCGTGGCGCTGCTCCGCGCGAGCCGGGCGCTCGATTCCGTCAAGGCCGATGGCGATGAGACCGTCGGCGTGCAGATCATCCGCCGCGTGCTCACCATGCCCGCCGCGACCATCGCCAATAACGCCGGTGTCGAGGGCGCCGTGGTGGTCAAGAAGATCCAGGACTCGAAGGACGACGCGTTCGGCTTCGACGCGGAGAAGGAGAAGTACGGCAACCTCTTCGACGCCGGCATCGTGGACCCGACCAAGGTCGCCCGCAGCGCCTTGCAGAACGCCGTCAGCGTCGCCGGCCTGCTGTTGACGACCGGCTGCCTGGTGACGGACATCCCCGAGAAGAAACCCGAAATGCCCGGCGGCCACGGTCACGGCGGCATGGGCGGAATGGGTGGGATGGGCGGTATGGGCGGAATGGGTGGAATGGGCGGCATGGGAATGGGCATGTGAACGGGCGGCGCAAGGAAGATGGATGGGTGACGAAGCAAGTCCCATCCGCCGCACCGGATATTTCTTTCAGAATGGAGGCGACCGATGAATATTCACCCGCTGGATGACCGCATCGTTGTCGAGCCGATGGAAGCCGAAGAGAAGACCGCCGGCGGAATCCTCATCCCGGACACCGCCAAGGAAAAACCGCAGAAGGGCAAAGTCGTCGCTGTCGGCCCCGGCAAGCTGCTCGAAGACGGCAAGCGCGCCACACCCTCCGTCAAGAAGGGCGACATCGTCCTCTACGCCAAGTACGGCGGCAACGATGTCAAGGTCGGCGAGAAGGAATACCTGATCATGCGCGAATCCGACGTTCTCGCGAAAGTCGAATAGAAGCGCGAGTTGCGAATGATGATCGCGGATGCGCTTCGCCGATCGTCATTCAGCTTGCTCACCTAAAAGGAGATAGCCATGGCGGTCAAGCAACTGATGTACGGCGAGGACGGCCGGAAGAAGCTCCTCAAGGGCGTCCGGCAGATGGCCGAAACCGTCAAGGTGACGCTCGGCCCCACCGGCCATAATGTCCTCTTCGAACGATCCTTCGGTTCGCCGCGTGTCACCAAAGACGGCGTCACCGTCGCGAAGGAAGTCGAGCTGAAAGACCCGTTCGAGAACATGGGCGCCAAGCTCATCAAGGAAGTCGCCTCGCGCACGAGCGACAAGGCCGGCGACGGCACTACCACCGCGACCGTCCTGGCCGAATCCATCGTCGAGGAAGGCTTCAAGCTCGTCGCCGCCGGCGCCAACCCGCTCGCCCTCAAGCGCGGCGTGGACAAGGCCGTCGCCGCCGCCGTCGAGAGCATGGAAAAATTCAGCCGCCCGGTCAAGGGCGCCGACGACATCGCCAAGGTCGGGGCCATCTCGGCCAATAACGACGCCTCCATCGGCAAGCTCCTCGCCGACGCGATGGATAAAGTCGGCAAGGACGGCGTCATCACCGTCGAGGAAGGCAAGAGCATCGAGACCGCCCTCGAAGTCGTCGAGGGCATGCAGTTCGACCGCGGCTTCATCAGCCCCTACTTCATCACCAAGCCGCAGACCCGCGAAGCCGTCCTCGAGGACTGCCTGATCCTCATTCACGAAAAGAAGCTCGGCAGCCTGCGCGAACTGCTCCCGCTCCTCGAAAAAGTCGCCTCGTCCGGCAAGCCGCTCCTCGTCATCGCCGAGGACGTCGAGAGCGAAGCCCTCGCCGCGCTCGTCATCAACAAGCTCCGCGGCGTCCTCAACTGCTGCGCCGTCAAAGCCCCCGGCTTCGGCGACCGCCGCAAAGCCATGCTCCAGGACATGGCCGTCCTCACCGGCGGCCAGTGCTTCACCGAGGACCTCGGCGTCAAGCTCGAGAACATCGCCCTCTCCGACCTCGGCAAGGCCGGCAAGGTCACCGTGGACAAGGACAACACCACGCTCATCCAGGGCGCGGGCAAGAAATCCGCCATCCAGGACCGCATCGCCCAGATCAAGAAGCAGGCCGAGACCACCACCAGCGATTACGACCGTGAGAAGCTCCAGGAGCGGCTCGCCAAGCTCTCCGGCGGGGTCGCCATCGTCCGGGTCGGCGCCGCCACCGAAGCGGCCATGCTCGAGAAGAAAGCCCGCGTCGAGGACGCCCTTCACGCCACTCGCGCGGCCGTCGAGGAAGGCATCGTCGCCGGCGGCGGCCTGGCATACCTGCGCGCCATCCCGGCCGTCGAGGCCATCCGCGAAAAACTCCGCGGCGACGAAAAAGCCGGCGTGGACATCATCGCTCGCGCCCTCGAAGCGCCCATCCGCCAGATCGCTAAGAACTCCGGCGTGGATGGCTCCGTCGTCGCCGCCGAGGTCAAGGAGAAGCCCCCCACCGTCGGCTTCGACGCCAACGTCGGCGAGTACGTGGACATGATCAAGGCCGGCATCATAGACCCGACCAAGGTCTGCAAGCAGGCCCTTCAGAACGCCGCCAGCCTCGCCGGCCTGCTGCTCACGACCGAGACCATGGTCACCGAGATCAAGGAAGAGGAAGACAAAGAAGCCGCGCCCGCCGAAGGCGTCGTGCGATAAAAGACGGTTCGTTCGTAGTGGCGCCGTAAGGCGCTAGCCGTTAAGCTCGAAAAACTGCCGGCGTTCGCCACGTGGTGAACGCCGGCAGTTTCGTTTTTCTCCGTCAAGTCAGAGCCCGCCGAAGACCACCTTCATAGGTTCAATCACCGCCGGCTGACTTGCTCATAGATTTCCCGGCAACTCCGCAAAATCTTTATCGCATTCAAAACAGTGAAAGCCAGTGGTCCGTCCCTGCTCCTCCTCTCCTATCTCAACGTGGAGGTAGTGGTCCCCTAAGAGTTTCCCACACTGGTGACAGGTGTTGGATAGGTACTTGTGTCCTACGGTATGGCTGTAATTGAAACGTAACCATGCGCCAAGTTTCTCAGCCAATTCACGCTCTGAAGGACTGAACTGCTCCGGGTTGAATTCATAGCCAGCCACGCCAATGACCGCAGCTTTCATTACAGTGCCGCAGGACCAGCATTTGCGGTCCACGATGCACAGCTTCCGCTCATAAAGTGGGGATTGGCATGCGGGGCACTTCGGCGTAATACACAGATCAACAAAACTCGGCTTAAATTCCGAGTTGCCTTTTATCGCTTCCAAGTCCTCGGGACTGTTGAGACGATACTCGATTAAGATCACCTTGTTGTGCTGGCAGAATCGATATACCCCTTCCTCTGGTTCGTGGCTCACAATCACCTCGATCAATGACACGACCTTGCCATCCGAGTCATACAGTACAATGTCCGGACGGCATCCCGAAAGCGTTTCCTCAAGCGCCACACGTGCAACTCTTTTCAAAAGGTTCCCTTTATGCTGACGGCGGCAAACATCACACTCCCAAACTAAGGGCAAAGGAGCACCTGTCTTGAGCGCTCCCGCGATCTTGTCGGCAATTAGCCGCTTCCCAAGTAAGTGTAAGACTGTCTCAGGTTGACAGACATTTTCCACAAAGTGGGCAAAGTGGTGTCGGATTAGAACACCTTTCTTCGCTATCAGAAGACTATGGCAAGCTGGGCACGTGCAGTCGCGTCGGAGACCGCTCGCCACCTCTGAAATGTGGACAAGGGCTCCGTTGCGCTCGGCGAACGGAATTTTGAGAGGGCGAAGCCCCATGCCGTAATCCTTCTCAGGAACTCCACCGTTCCGCGGACATTAACCGATTTTATTTCTACAGTCTCGATCTTAGCCCGTGTTGCCCAAGCGGACCCTATCCACGCGCAGAGCTATTCCAAGACGCTATCCTGGGCGCCCTGAGACAGGTGTATACGAGCGCCGGCGGGATGTTGAACAGAACTAGATCGGAATGAAGGGTGGCGAAGTGTTTCCCCAGGAAGCGCTTCAGGTTGAAGCCCTTGAGCAGGGTCAGCGTGTGCGTGTATTGGATGAAATGGCCGTTGTCTTTGAGAACGGGCAGCACCGAATGGCGGAGCAGGCCGTCGAAATCCATGCAGGAACAGGGAAGCGTCGAGACGATGCAGTCTACGCCTTTTTCGAGGATGCCGAATACGTCGGCCAGGACTTTCGGGCAGTTGAAGACGTCCTCGTTGACGAGGAACACGTTCTCCCCTTTCGTGCTTGCCTCCAACGGACCGTGCAGGCGCGGGTTTTTCTCGAAGGAGATGAAGATCGTCCCGGGCCGCTTGCGCCTGATGATCTCGCGCGTGACCGCGCCGCTGGCGGCGCCGAACTCGACGATGACTTTCGCCGTCGCGAACGGCGCCATCCGGAGCAGTGAGTTTACGCAACTCCTCGAGTCCGGCACGATGGAGCCGATCTCTTTGACGTTCCGGCAGTATTCCCGGAAAAAGCGCAGCGATTTTCTCAAGCAGTCCTCCTGTTTCCCAATCACCTGACTTCCAGAAACTTCCGCACCGCCCCGACCAACTGCGCCTGGTCCTTGAACACGCGCGTCCGGGCGGGCAGCGAGTCGCGGAACGTCTTGCCGTAGCTCTTGGTGACCAGGCGCGGGTCGCACACAATCACCACGCCGCGGTCGGAGCGCGTGCGGATGAGACGGCCGAAGCCTTGCTTGAGCCGGATCACCGCGTCCGGCACCATGTAATCGTTGAAGTCGTTCCGCCCTTTGCGCTTGAGCGCCTCGCAGCGCGCGGAGACGAGCGGGTCGGTGTGCACGCGGAACGGCAGCTTGGCGACGATCAGGCAACTGAGCGCCTCGCCCGGCACGTCCACGCCTTCCCAGAAACTCTGCGTGCCGAGCAGCACCGACGAGGTCTCGCGGCTGAAGCGCGCGATCAGCCTGGACCGCTCGCCGTCCACGCCCTGCGCCATGACCCGGATGCCGCTGCGCGCCAGCGCGGATTTGATCGCCGGGTACGCCTCGCGGAGCATGGCGTGCGAGGTGAAGAGCACCAGCCCGCGGCCGCGCGTCGCGGTCAGGATGTCCGCCGCCAGCGCGCTGAACGGCCGGACGAAATCCGGCCCGTCCGTCCTCGGCTCCGGCAGGAACGACGGCACGGCCAGGAGCGCCTGGCGCTCGAAGTCGAAAGAGGTGCCAAGGTCGGCCACGCGCAGGCGCGTCGAGACCGCGCCGCGCATGCCGAGCCGGTCGCGCATGAAGTCAAAACTCCCCGCGACGGTCAAGGTCGCCGACGTGAAGACCGCCGTCCGCACCCGGGAGAAGATCATCGTTTCCATCAGTGCGGCGATGTCGAGCGGCGCCGCGTTGAACGACGCGCCGGCGCGGCCCGGCTCCCGCTCGATCCAGTACACGGCGTCCTCGTCGCTGGCCTTGAGGACCTTGTCGAGGTGCTCGAGCATCTCCCGCAACAGCGACGCCTGCGCGGCGATCTCCGCAGCCACTTCCCTGAGCGTGGCGAATGGCTCGCGGTCGGCCTTCGCGTCGGCGGCCTCGGCGCACGGCTTCGCCAGCCCCTCCAGCGCCTTGGCTAGCGGCTCGACGACATCCGCGAAGGCCTGCGCGGAGCGAGCCAGTTGCGGCCAATCGTCCGGCCGGCGGTCGGCGTCATACCGGAGCCGCTCGACGCGCTCTCCGGAGGCATCCAGGAGCATCGCCAGGCCGCCGAAGAGCGATTCGGCCGCGCCGCGCGCCTCGGGGAACGCCTCGATGGAAAGCCGGACCACCTCGGCCAGCCGGTCGGCCTGGCCGGCGGGCAATTCCGCCGCCGCGAGCGAAAGCTGATGCTGCAAGCTCGCGAACAGGCCGCGGCCCGCGCCATCGCGCTGGGCGCGGAAGAGGCGGTTGAGCACGCGCGAGAGCTGCCACGGCGCCACGCGGATCGTCGCGGCGTCGGTCGCGACGTTTTCGAGGTTGTGCGCTTCGTCGAAGACGATGCATCGGAACGGCGGAAGCGCCACGCTGGCGTCGCCGGTTTCCCAGAAGACGGTGGAGTGGTTCGCGACGACCACGTCGGACTGGAGCGCGCGCGCCCGCGCCCTGCGCACGAAGCAGTTGCGCGCGAACCGGCATCGCGGCCCGAGGCATTCGTCGCGCTGCGTCGCCATCCGCGCCCACAGGTCCGACTCCATGCCGCCCTTGAGGCCGGAGAGTTCGGCCACGTCTCCGGTCTGCGTCTCCGCCAGCCAGGAGACGGCCGGGAGGATTTCGACGCGTTCTCCGTCGGAGAGTTCCCGCTCCGCCGCGCCGAGGAGCATGAGCAGTTTCCGGACGCAGAGATAATTCGCGCGCCCCTTGATGAGCGCGTACCGGATCTTCCCGCCGAGCGCCTTTTCGAGGAACGGCAGGTCTTTTTCGAAGAGCTGAGACTGAAGGTTTTTCGTGTTGGTGGAGATCACGACCGGGTCGCGGTTCTGCGCCGCCCACAGGATCGCGGGCGCGAGGTACGCGAGCGATTTACCGGTGCCGGTGCCGGCTTCGACCATGACGACGAGTCCCTCGTTGAACGCCTCGCACACCTCGCGCACCATCCGGAGCTGCTCCGGCCGATGCTCGTACGCGGCGAAGCCCTGCGCGAGCGCGCCTTGCGGCGAGAAGACGCCGCAGACCCGCTCCACGTCGAGCAGCGCCGGCGGCTCGACCGGCGGCTCGCGGGTGGTCCAGCGCGGTCCGGACTCGGCGGGCAATAGGTCGCGGAGCGTCTTCGCGCGCGCGCCGAATCCGCCCTTGAGCGCGAGCTTCGCGGCCTCTTCGATCAACGGGCGCAGCGGGTGCTGCGTCGGCGCGAGCAGACGGCGCATTTCGTCGAGCGCCGCGAGCGGTTTCTTCTTCAGGTCGGCGACCAGCCGCGCGAACAGCTCGGCCGCCGCGAGCGCGCGCGCGGGCGCGCCGGGGCCGGCTTCTTTCAATCCGTAATGCGCGGCCAGTGCCGGCAGATCGTGCGAGGGCTCCCTCGGCAGCACCACGCGCGCCAGCAGCGCGCCATCGAGCAGCTTGCCCAGGGCGAACAGGGTTTGCAGCGTGGCGGACTCTTCCGCGGACGGGGCGTCCGATTTGAAGCAGACGAGCGTCTCTCCCGGCGCCGGAGCGTCGAGCCGGGCGGGACGCGCGACCTCGCGCCGGCCCTCGTCCGCGCCCCGGACCAGAACCGGGTCCGTTTCAGGAGAGCGGTCCCACTCGATAATCGAGAACATCGCGGTCCTCAATGGCGTTCCGGGCGAAGACTGGTGTGAGCCTGGTTACAATGTCCCGGAAATAACACGCATAAGTCCACATCGCGTCACCCTGAGTGCAGCGAAGGGTCTCATACCACAGACCGTTGGCGGCGTGCTGCGTATGAGATTCCTCGCTTCGCTCGGAATGACCGCGTATTACGAAACTTATTCCTTGGGCGCCACACTAGCACCCCGGCGCTCGGCGTGTCAACGCGCTCGTTCGCCTTGCCGTTTCGGAGAGCGACCGATATAATCGGTGTTTTCCAATGTGCGAGAGGAGGCGCCGCTTTGCGGAAGATCCTGGTCACCGGCGGGTGCGGGTTCATCGGCTCGAACTTCGTCCTTCATCTCCTGCGGACGCGGAAGGACCTCCAGGTCGTCAACCTGGACAAGCTCACGTACGCCGGGAACCTGGCGAACCTCTCCGAGATCGAAGGCGACCCGCGCCATCGGTTCGTCCGCGGCGACATCTGCGATGAGGCGCTCGTCGGGCGGCTGCTCGCCGACGGCGTGGATTCGGTGGTCAACTTCGCCGCCGAGACGCACGTGGACCGGAGCATCCAGGACTCGGCGCCGTTCATCCTGACCAACGTCGGCGGCACGCACGCGCTGCTGGTGGCCGCCCGCAAGAACAAGGTCCGCAAGTTCCTCCAGGTCGGGACGGACGAGGTCTACGGTTCGCTCGGCCCCTCGGGCTTGTTCACGGAGGACTCGCCGCTCCAGCCGAACAATCCCTATTCGGCCAGCAAGGCCGGCGCCGATTTGCTCGTCCGCGCCTTCCAACGGACCTACGGCATGGACGCGACGATCACGCGCTGCACGAACAACTACGGCGCGTTCCAGTTCCCGGAGAAGGCGATCCCGGTCTTCATCGGCAACGCGCTGCAGGACCGCCCGATCCCGGTCTACGGCGACGGCCTGCACGTGCGCGACTGGCTGTTCGTCGAGGACCATTGCCGCGCGATCGAGGCGGTGATGGAGCGCGGCCGCGCGGGCGAAGTGTACAACGTCGGCGGCGCCAACGAGCTGCCGAACATCGAGCTGGCGCGCCTGATCCTGCGCGAGCTGAAAAAGCCGGAGTCGCTCATCCAGTTCGTGAAGGACCGGCCCGGGCACGACCGGCGCTATGCGCTCGACTCCTCGAAGCTCTCGCGCGAGCTGGGCTGGAAGCCGCTCGTCTCCCTCGCCGAAGGCATTCCCCGGACCGTGCGCTGGTACTGCGAGCACCAGGACTGGCTGCGCCGAGTGCAGACGGGCGAGTACCAGGAGTACTACCGCAAGCACTACCACGAACGCCACGGATTGCAGGAATAAGGGATGGCGGCACTCGGAAATGCGGCGGTCCTCGGCGGCCGCGGGATGCTCGGAGCGGACCTGGTCGAGGCGTGCCGCAATGCCGGCGCGTTCGCCGAGGTGCTTGCGGCGGACCTGCCGGAGGTGGACATCACCGACGAGCACTCGCTGCGCCGCGCACTGGCCGGGCTGAAGCCGGCGGTGATCTTCAACTGCGCGGCGATGACCGACGTGGACGGGTGCGAGTCCAAGCACGACCTGGCCTTCGCCTTGAACGCCACCGCCGCCGGGCTGGTGGCCGCCGCCGCGGCGTCGCTCGGCGCCCTGCTGATCCACGTGAGCACGGATTTCGTGTTCGACGGGCGGAAGGGCGCGCCGTATGCCGAGGACGATCCGCCCGCGCCGCTTTCGGTCTACGGCCGGTCGAAGCTCGCGGGCGAGCGGCTGGTGGCCGAGCGCGCGGGGAAGTGGATCATCGCGCGCACGGCGTGGCTCTACGGCCGAGCGCGGATGAACTTCGTGGACCGCATGCTGCAGCTCGGCTTGCAGAAGGAAGAACTCTCCGTCGTGACGGACCAGGCCGGCTCGCCGACGTGGACGCGCGACCTGGCCGCCGCGCTGATCGCGCTGGCGGGGTCCGGCGAAACGGGGATTTTCCACGCGACCAACAGCGGCGCGTGTTCGCGGTATGAACAGGTGAAGCGGATGTTCGAGTGCGCCGGGCTGCGGACGCGGCTGCGGCCGGTGGATTCCTCGGCCTTTCCCCGCGCCGCCGCCGTCCCGGCCTGTTCGCCGCTGAGCGTGGAGAAGCTGCGGCGCAGGACCGGCCACCTCATGCGTCCATGGGCGGAGGCGCTGAGCCAATACGTGCGGACGGAGTCGCCGATCGCCGCCGGCCGCGGGACGATGCAGTGAGAAGATGAATTCCCCGATCCCATCATGCCCGAAATGCGGCAAGGAAGCGTCCGGCGGCGCGAGGTTCTGCGCCTCCTGCGGCGCCGCTCTCGAAGCACCCTCCGCCGCGCCCGCCCCGCGCCCTCGCGCGGTCCCGCCTCCGGACCGGTCACAGCTCCAGGGCCCCTGCACGGTCCTCTACGCCGGCGGCGGCGAAATGGACGTCCGCCGCGTCGGGCGCTTCGTGGCTGAGGCGGTCAAGCGGCCGCTGCCGGACGTGACGCGAGAGCTGCGCAACTCCCGAGGGTTCATCGCCAGGGGACTGCCCGCGCGGGCCGCCCTCGCGCTCGCGGAAAGGGCCGAGGGCGAACTTTCCGCTCCGGTGCTGGTCCTCGCCGACGCGGACTGCGTCGCGCTCCCGCCGGTCATGCGGATACGCGACACGATGGTGACCGCCGAAGGGATCCGCTGCGAGGCGTACGCGTGGGACCGGACGGAGCGCATCGCGGCGCGCTGGGACGAGGTCTTCCTCATTTCCTGCGGCCGGCTCGAGATCGAATATGTCGTCGAAGCGCCCGACGAACTGATCGCGGACGCGCGCAGCCGGACGACGCCGCTGGTCATGGAGAAGCGGCACGAATTCCTGATTGACGTGGTCCTGTTCGAGCCCTGGCGCATGCTGCGGCTCGATCAGAACGCCGCCGCGTTCTCGCTGACGGAGATGCGGCGCGAGCCGGCGAGTACGGTGGGACCGCTCTATCGCTGCGCGTTCAACCTGCGCCACCTCGCGCAAGGCGTTCCGATGAACCGGGGCGTGGAGTTGCTCGCCGCCGGCGGGTCGGAGGTCGTCTGGGAGCCGCTGACGTTCGTCAATAAGCGCGACTTCGAGACCTACACGTCGTGGCTGGTTCAACTGCTGAGGTACGGGCGCGCGGTCCCGGCTTGAGGCGGATCACGGCACCGGGACGGTCTCGATGTAGAACTGGCCGGCGTTGCCGATCTTGAAGATATAAAGCTTGTCCGGGACGAGGCTCGCGTACAAGTCGTTCCCGTAGACCGCCTGGACGCCGGCCGATTTCAGGCGGTCCGGGTCGTTGGAGAGCTTCCAGATTTCGGTCCAGAACAGCTTGCGATCGCGGAGCGAAAGTTTCGCGAGCAGCTCGTCGTAGCGCTTCGGCTCGGCGCCGGCGGCTTCGATGGGAAAAGCCGACTCCGGCGTCATCTTCTCACCGTAGATGCGCCGCCAGAGATACAGCGCCCGCCCCTTGCCGTCGGCGACGTAGCGGTTGTCGAACTTCACGATCAGCGCGTCGAAGTGAACGATGTCCCCTTCGATCTCATATTCCCGCGCCAGGATCTGCCTGGACGGATCGTCGCGCGCCGTCTCGATGAAGCGGACGCGGGTCAGCAGCCGCCCGTCTTTGCGCTCCTGCCCGATGACCCGCGCCAGGCCGATCTGGCTCTCGGCGGTCAGGTTGGAGATGGCGGTCTTGAGCTGGCGATTTTCCGTCAGCAGATCGAAGATCGTCCGGCTCGCCAGCCACACGCCGCGGCCGATGATGCCGAGAACGATCAGAATGCACAGCGCCATCAGCCACAGGAACGTCCGATGCGCCAGCCGGCCGGCCATGTCCGCCTCCGCTCAATCCGGGACCGCCACAATCCTAGACCAGCGCCGGCGGCAATGCAAATCGAGCCCTCTTTAAGCTGATTGACAGGGCCGCGCGCCGCTGTTATCATAATCGGTCATCGGGAACCGAAGCCGGGCGTCTCGCGGCGGCAAGGCGTACGATTGCCGCTGCAATGGGAGAGCGCTGAATGGACAACAAACAGAATGCGTTGATCATGGCGGCCCAGGTCGGCGACGTGGCGGTCGTCAATTTCCTGACCTCGCAGGTACTCGACGAGTTCAACGTGCAGCAACTCGGCCAGGAGCTGAACGAGCTGGTGGATAAGCAGGGCATGATCCGGCTCGTGATCAATTTCTCGAAGATCAAGTTCCTCAGCAGCGCCGTGCTCGGCAAGATGATTTCCCTCAACAAGAAAATCACCGCGCAGAAAGGCCAGATGGCCTTCTGCAACATCAACCCGGACATCATGCAGGTCTTCAAAATCACGCGCCTGGACAAGCTGATCGCCATCTACGAGGACGAGGACGAGGCGGTCAAAGGCGTCGGCAAGCCCGGCCTCTTCGGAAGGTACCGCTAGCCGCGCTCCGCTGAAGGCTCCGGGAGAGCGGTAACGCCGAGGGGCGTCGCGGTCTTCTCAACTTCACTCTGTCGCTGCGAGACCCTTTTCCGCATCCGCCCACGAGGCGATTGCGAGCGTTCATAAGAGAAGGACGCCACATGATCATCGGGGTTCCGAAAGAGATCAAGACGGATGAGTACCGCGTCGCGATGACGCCGGCCGGAGTCAGTCATCTGAAGGCCCACGGGCATCGCGTCCGCGTGCAGGCGGGCGCCGGCGTCGGCAGCGGCATTTCCGACGCGGAGTACCGCCGCGCGGGCGCGGAGATCGTCCAGCCGGCCGCGCAGATTTTCAAGACCGCCGACCTGATCGTGAAAGTGAAGGAGCCGCAGCCTTCCGAGTGCCGGCTGCTGCGGCCGGGACAGCTCGTCTTCACCTATTTCCACCTGGCGGCGGACAAGCCGCTGACGCTGGCGCTGATGAAATCGGGCGCCACGGCGATCGCGTACGAGACGATCGAGCCGGAGTCGGGCGGCCTGCCGCTGCTGACGCCGATGAGCGAGGTCGCCGGCCGCATGGCGATCCAGGAAGGCGCGAAGTTTCTCGAACGCCCGATGTCCGGCCGCGGCGTGCTCCTCGCCGGCGTGCCCGGAGTCGAATCGGCGGACGTGCTGATCCTCGGCGGCGGCATCGTCGGCGCCAACGCCGCGCGGATCGCCGCCGGCATGGGCGCGCGCGTGACGGTCCTCGACGTGAACCTCGACCGCATGCGCTACCTCGACGACGTCCTGCCGCCGAACGTCCGGACGCTCATGTCCGATTCGCATTCCGTGAACGCCTGCATCCGCACCGCCGATCTGGTCATCGGCGCCGTCCTCATCGCCGGAGCGCGGACTCCCGTGCTCGTCCGCCGCAAGCATTTGAAGACCATGAAGCCGCGCGCGGTGATGGTGGACGTGGCGATTGACCAGGGCGGCTGCTTCGAGACCAGCCGGCCCACCACGCACAGTGCGCCGGTGTACCTGGTGGACGACATCGTCCATTACTGCGTCGCCAACATGCCCGGCGCGGTCAGCCGCACCTCGACTTACGCCCTGACCAACGTGACGCTGCCGTACGCGGTCCAGATCGCCGACCGCGGCATCGAGGCGGCCGCGCAGGCGGACATCGCGATCCGGCGCGGGGTCAACGTGATCGGCGGGAAGCTCGTCTGTCGCGCCGTGGCGGAGGCGTTCGGACTGCCATGCGACACGTTCTGACCGATATGGCCTGGCGCGCGCGCGCCGTCGCCCTGCTCCTGACGGTCTGCGTCGCCGCCGCGGCGTTCGGATGGGGAGACGAGACGCACCGCGCGGTCTCCCGCGGCGCGGCGGTAATCCTGCCCGATGAGCTCCGCCCGTTCTTCCTGGTCAACAGCGATTTTATCGCGCGACACAGCCCCGACCCGGACTACATCCCCAACCGGACCGCCGCGCAGCGGGCCGAGCATTTCCTGGACATAGACACGTACGGCGAGCCGCCGTTCAAAGACCTGCCGCATGACCGCGCCGAGCTGGAGAAGAAAGTCGGCGCGGCGACGGTCGTCGCGCACGGCCTGCTGCCCTGGACGGTCAACCGGGAGTTCGAGCGGCTGGTGAAGGCGTTCCGCGAGCGCGATTGGGACGAGACGCGCATGGCCGCCGCGTACCTTTCCCACTTCGTCGCCGACACGACCATGCCGCTGCACGCGACGCGCAATTACGACGGCCAGTTGACCGGCAACAACGGCATCCACCGCCGGATCGAGGTGGAGATGGTCGCCCGCTTCCACAACGTCTCCATGATCGCGCCCAGCGGCATCACCGAGGTCGGCGATCCGGTCGAGTGGACGTTTCAGCAGCTTGAGCGCAGCCTCAGCTTCTGTCCGGCGTTCCTGAAAGCCGACACCGATGCGCGGCGGGCGGCGCCTTTGGATAGCGAAGTCTATTATCTCAAGCTGAACGAAGGCGCGGGCGAAATCGTGGAGACGCGCACGCGCGAGGCGGCGAACGCGGTCGCCGGGTTCTGGCTGGCCGCATGGCAGAAGGCCGGCCGGCCCGCCCTGCCGCCGGAGCGGGAAATCGTGCTCCTCGTGGTCCAGTCGGCGCCGGTTGCGGAGGAGTCGCGGGCGCTGCGGCATTTCCACGGCCTGATCTATCCCTCGCCGGAGATCGCGAAGATCGCCGCCGCGGCCGCGCCGTTCGACGCGGTGACCGTCGCGCACGCCGGCGTCCCGTACAAGGCGCCGCGCCAATCGCTGCGCTACATTCCGGCGCAGGATGCGCGGAGCGAGCCGCCGACGGATTGGGAAAACGACGATCTCGGCAGGCCCGCCGATGCGATCCACACCATCAGCTACAGCCTCGAGCAGTTCCCCGGCTCGCAGCGCATAGTCATTCTCCTGTGCTACGGCTGGAGGCCTGACGCGAGCCTGCCGGCGGCCGTCGTGCACTTGAAAGCGGCACGCGCGCGGTGCGCCGTCTTCACGATCGGGACTTTCTCCGAAATTCCGTCCGTGAAGCAGTTCGCCGAGGACAGCGGCGCGGCGTTCCACGATCTCGGCGAAAGCGAAGACGTCCCGTCCCTCGTCGCAAAAGGACTGGCGCCGCTGCTCGCCCCGGTTGACGCCCGGTAGGCGCTGTTATATACTCGCCGTGTCCGAACCGTCACGATTCTCGGGGCCGGTGCTTCCTTGCGGAAATAGGCGTCCTATTTCCGCAAGAAAGCATGGCCGCGCTAAGCCCCGTCACGTTGGTGAGTTATGTGTTCCGTTGGACCGTGTTTAGTTGCGTAAATTGGTACGCCAATTTACGCAACTAATCCACTCCCGCCTATAGGCGGCAGGTTGGCCCGCGACTGAAAGTCGCGAAAGGAGCCACTGAAGTGGCGGGCGTCATTCCGAGCGAAGCGAGGAATCTCACACCCCGTGCGCCGCTCACGTGCTGCGTGTGAGATGCTTCACTTCGTTCAGCATGACGAGCACTCACCTCAGCCCTTTCGCAAGTAATGAGCGAACAAAGAAACGACCTACTGAAAGTCAACCGGCTGAAAGCCGGTGGGATTAGACCCGGTGCACGGAACCTAAACG
>JBKQWE010000131.1:0-12816 GCA_052139675.1 Candidatus Brocadiia bacterium | reverse complement strand
GTGCGCGCGAACGCATGACGCGCTGGAGGAAGCCATCGCTCTGGCGCTCGATGCTGTTTCCCCACAGGACAGCCTGGGCTTTTTTCGTCACTGCATCGTAGGCATGAAATGTTAACATGCTCTAGCTCAGAAGTCCGGCGGAGGACGGATGAAGGGTTTCATCCGTCCTCATCGCCCGCGCTTCATCCTTCTCTCTTACCACTTCGACTTGTCCGCCGGAGATTCGCCTGAGTGTTCAGGCGGTTCGGCGTACCGAAGGCTCTTCCGGGCATCCATGTCGTCGTGCAACCGCGCCGCATTGTTCTGCCGGGCCAGTTCCTTCATCAGCTTCGGCGTCACGATGCGCGGGTTGACCAGGAATATCAGATCGTCTTTCTCGTCGGAGGCGGCCTTCTGCTGGAACAGCCAGCCGATCAGCGGAATCCGCGAGAGGAACGGCACTTCCTGCCACGACTTGTTCACGTCCCGTTTCAGCAGGCCGCCGATGATCAGCGTGGTGGCGTCCGGCATGACGACGCTCGTCGAGGCCTCGCGCACGCTCAGCACCGGCTGGGCCGGCGACCCGGTGTAGCCGATCACGTTCTTCACGGTCGGGTGGACATCCATGAAGATCATGCCGTCTTCCGACGCGTGCGGCGTGACCTCCAGATGCACGGCGACCTCCTTGAACGAGTAGGTCTGGATCGGCTCTGCGCCGGTGCTCTGGATGCTGGTCAGGTACGGCACTTCCTCGCCGGCGACGATCGTGGCCTTGCGATGGTTGACCACCAGCAGGCGCGGGTTGCTGCGCGTATCCACGCGGCTGCGCGCGGCGAGCGCGGTGAGGAAGATATCCACGTGCTGGTTCGAGATGCCGAAAATGAACCCGTTCCCGCTCTGCCCCGAGAAGGTCGGCACCGTGGGCGTGTATCCGCCCAGAGCCGTGCCCGGATTCCCGGACAGCAAGGGATTGGGGACGATGCTCGTGCTCGAGGTGCTCGGGAAGTTCGTGCGGTTGGCGGGGTCCGCCGCCACCTGCCACTGCAGGCCCATGGCGCTGTCGTCGTTGAGGTCCACTTCGAGCAGCTTGGAGTCAATGTAGATCTGCGCCGGCACGGCCCAGAGCTGCTCGACCAGGTCGGCGATGTTCTGGATGATCTGCTCGTAGTCCTCAACGATGATCAGATGCTCGCGGTCGTAGAAGACCATCTTCCCGGCCGGCGAGAGCATCTCGCGGATGACCTGGTCCATCGGCTTGGAGGCCGCCGGCTGCGCCACCGTGGTGCTGCCGCCGCCGCCGCTCTCGACTCCGCCCACCACGTCGGTGAGGATCTCGCTGCCCAGGTAAGGAATGGTGAACGAGCGGCGGACGATTTTGCCCTGCTGCATGCCGGGGGGTGGAGTCTCGGGCTTGGCCCTCTTGCTGGCGGACTGGATGATCAGCACGCCGTCCTTCTCCACGTAATCATAACCGTTCGGCTCCAGGAACGCGTTCAGGACGGTGCGCGCGGTCTTGTCCTTGATGCTGCACGTCACCTTTCCCCGCACCTCGGCGCCCATGGCGAAGTTGATGCCGGAGGCGTCGTGCAGCAGGCGCAGGGCCTGGGCGAGTTCCATGTCGCTGACCCGCACGCTGACGACGGTGTCGAGGCCCTTGAACTCGGTCAGTTTCGAGAACCCGGTGTCCGCCGGCTTAGGCGCTTCCGGCCTGGAGGCGGTCTGGGCGGAACCGTTATCCGCCGGTTGGGGCGCATCCGGTTTCGGGCTGACCTGGGAGAGACCGCTGTCCACCGGCTTGGGCGTTTCCTGCTGGACCTGCGCGCCGCAGACTCCGGCGCAGATCGCCAGCACGACCAGGTTCATCGCCGCGCGCACACCGAAGGGCGGGCCGCCGCCGCCGCACTGCCTGTGCTCTAACGAGTCATGTCCGTACCTCATCGGGTTCCTTTCATTCGTGCCAGAAGCGCCAGATCACATGGTCGCCGCTCTTGAGGGTTACGTAGTCATCGTCCACGGCGATGATGACGAAACTCGTTCCACGGACTGTGTCACCGGCCTTATAGAGTTCCCCCTTGAAAAGCGCCTCGCCGGGGCCGTTGCCGACCTTGACGATCCCATCGAGTTTGCCCGGCTCCGGCAGCCAGGGCGTCTGCGTCTGCGAAGTTTCTTGCGAGCCTCCCAGCATCGCGGGAGGAGGCGTGGTCATGGCGACGCCGAAAACCGGCGCGCTGCTCCTGGCGATGACGGCGCCGGTAGGGCCGAGAACGTCGAACCAGTCGGCCAGGTCGCGCAGATCGGCGGCGGACGGCCCGGAATCCTGGGCCGAGTCGGCCGGTTGGGCTTCAGCGGCGGCTCCCGCGTTCGCCGTCGCCGGCGCGCTGGCCGCGGCCGGAGCCGCGGCGCTGCTGCGCGCCGGTTCATTCGACCGCCCCAACTGGACGTACGCCATGATCCCCAGCAGGACGACGAGCGCACCGAGGATAATGAGTTTGTTCCGCTGGCTCATTTCACATTCCCTGTCATGGCGCCCGATCCCGCCGGAATCGAGGCAGGATACAGCGCGGAAACGGTCATGCGCAGTTCGCCGGAGCCGGTCTTGTCGCGGTCGGCCGTCATGCCGAGGCTCTCGACCACCATCGGCTGCGCACTGCGCTCGATGCTGTCCACAAATTGGACCAGGCCCCAGAACGAGCCCATGAGGCGCGACTCAATGCGCATCCTCTCGTAGACGCCTCCGGCCACGTGCATGCTCTCCGCACTGACCGGCACGGTGCGCGTCTCGGCGAGCTTCACGCCCAATCTCGCGGCGATGTCGCCGAACGACCGCATGACGCGCGTGCTGTCCGCCTCCCACCGGATCTGGTCCTGGACGCGGGCGGCGATACGCTCGATCTCCTGGTACTTCTTCGTCTCGGCGGCGGCCCCGTCGGTCCGGGTCCGCATCTCCTCGGCTCGCTGGTCCAGGACCTTGTCCTTGGCCTCCAGGCTATGGACGTAGAAAGAGCTGAAGCGTTCGGCCGCTCCGGCTGCCAGTACGAAGAGAATCACCAATACGAGTGACCAGTTATGTTTCATTTCGGAGTTCCCTGTGCGTGGATGTGCAGAACCTCCACCGGCTTGCCATCCCAGGAATCCTGCTCCATGGCCACCAGGTGGACAGCGTCGAACTTATTCATGAATGTCGCATCCTTCTTGAGCCGTTCCACATACAAGCCGAGGTTGTCCTCAACGCCCGCCGAAGACTTGTAGAGAATGGCGATGGCGATCTGCGGCAGCCCGGCCTCGTCCGCAAACGCAGAGGTCCCGGACTTCGGGCCGGCGGCGGCGCGGACGACGAAGACGTCGCGCTGGGTGGCCTGGAGGTTGATGATACCGGTGCCGGGCGGCAGGGCGGCGGCCGCGGCGGCGAGCTTGGGCGCCCACGCCACGCGCTGGCGCGCGATCGGCAGCAGCGGCGCGACGGCGTCCACGCGCGCCTTCGCATTCTCTCGTTGTGTATCCAGGTCTGTGCAGATCTTCTGCAGGTCCGCCAGTTCCTTGATCTTGAGCTGGGTGCCGCTTCGCATGTGGAGCGCCGTGATCAGGTGCATGGCCATCATGCCCGCCAGGAGCGTTCCGGCGACCAGCATCAGCGCGGCTGCGATCCCGGAAAGCTGCTGGAAGGCCCTGCGGCGCAGCAGCATGCTGACCTGATCGCTGATCAGGTTGACCTCGAAAAGACGGACGTCGTTCGGTGCGTTGGCCATTGCCGGAACCGTCTCCCTAAAAGGCTGTCAGCTATCCGTTGTGCGTGTTCCGCGTCGTCCTATTTTTCCCCGAACCGCCGCAGGGCGAGCCCGAAGGCCACGCTCATGCGATAGCTCCACTTCTGGAGTTCGGGTTTCGCATTTCGGTCGCCGGAGCCCGCAATCGCGGCCCGGCTCTGGGAATCCAGCACCGGCGACCATCGCTCGACGGGCACGGCGAGCGCGTCGGCCAGAAATTCCGGCAGGCCGCGGATCTGGGAACCGCCGCCGGTGATGAAGACATGTTCGAGGCTCTCGGCGAGCTGCTCGCTCACCCAGTATTCGATGGTGTCGTGCAGGCGGCCGACCAATTCCTTGGCGCCGGAAGGGATGGCTTCCTGGACACGGCTTTGCGCGGGAGGCTTTACGGCGGCATCGTCCGCGTCCCAGTCCTCGCGCTTTGCCCTTTCGGCCTCTTCGGCCGGGATGCGCAGAAGTTCACCCAGGGCCCTGGTGAAATGGATGCCGCCCCAGGGGACGTCGCGAATGAGCAGCGTACCTTTGCTGTTGAGGACGGCCAGGTTGCTGCGCTGGTAGCCGATGTTGACCAGCGCGGTGGTCCCGGCGCCGGCGTTTTTCAAACCGTGCGTGGCCAGGAAAGCGTTGCAGGTGGCGGTGGCGTCGGTCTCGACGCAGAACGGTTCCAGGCGCGCCTCGCGGAGGATGTCCATCCGCGTTTTGGCGAACTGGCCGTCGGCGGCGATCGCCAGGCCGTGGCTGCGCGCTTTCCCCGTGGCGGAGCGCTGATCGGGGTAGAGCACGTAGGAGATGAGCGCGCCTTCCGCGCGGAACGGCAGCGCGGTCTCCGCTTCGATGCGGACGGCCTCGGCGACGTCCTCGGACATGAGCTTGGGGAAATTGAAGTACTGAAGGGCGACCGATTCGCCGCTGATGGAATGAGCCGCCCATTTGATTTTGTCCATGCGCGACTGCGAGAGCATCTCGCGCAGCAGCGCCACTACGGCGGGCCGGTCAATGCCGCGCCAGTCGGTCACCTCGGCCGGGTAATCGGCGGCCGCCCAGCGCACCAGGATCGGGCGGCCTCCATGCCAGGCGACTTCCGCGGCGCGCGCGCCCGTGGCGCCGAGGTCCAAGCCCAGAGTCGTGGCATTTCCTAGGATCATGCGCCTTGTTTTCCTCCCATTTTCGGGACTCGCCGCTTTCAGCTCCTGGCTGACCGCGGCCGGTCGAGCGCTGCATTTCCTGCGCGGCGCGCAACCCTGCTGCTATTGAGATCGGCATAACCGACGCAAAGTTGACCCCCGCGGCGAAGAAAATCCGCAAATTTCAACGGATAGTCAATCGGCCCTTCGCGGTGTCGCATGACTTACACTCGGTTCAATCAAAAGAGCTGCCAGTTGCTGTACTGGGCGCCGACCGGCGGCAGAGCCGGCGGCGGCGACGTCAAGAAACGCGTGTCGTAAAGGTAATCCTTCAGGAAGCCGGTGCCCGAGGTCGTTCCGACGGCGCCGCGCGTGATCTGGGTGATGCCGCCGTACAGGTGAAGCGTCTTCTGAGGCGACGAGGTGTAGTACTGGTTCTCAAAGGAGCCGCTCACCGAGGCGCAGACTGCCGTGATGTACATGTCCGTCCCAAGATCCGACCAGGCGGGCGGATCAATGACGACGTTGCCGCCGGAGATCAGGGCGCATTTGCTCGTCAGGAGCGGATCGCTCTGATTGAAGCCGACCGCGAACATCGTCGCGGGGTTCGCCGGATACGAATAGTCCAGGTTACCGGTGATGTCAATATCCCCGGCCGACGAGGTGGCGACGGTGACCTGTCCGTCAATGGTGCCGCTGACCGCGACGGTGTCCTGGAAGTAGAAGACGCCGTTGATCGCCGAAAGCGGCGAGTTGTTGTACAGGGTGACGGGCGATTTGGCGCTGTGGCCGCTGCCGCCGCCGTTTTCCACGAGGGTGAAGGTGCCGCCGGAGTTGAAGGTCAGGGTGTAGCCATAGCCGTTTGCGGCTTTGGCTTTGGAAACTCCGCCGGCGTTGGCGACGTTCTGGATCGCGGTGATTTCGCCGCCGCTGAGCAGCCCTGCGATGTTGATGTCCCCCGCGTTGTAGGTAATCCCGTCAACGAAATCCGGATTGTCCGTCGGCGGGCCGCCGTTCATGTAGTTGAGGGAGCCGCTCCCGCTGTAGACATGGCCGTTGAACGTGGGGTCCCCGTCAATGTTGAACTGGCCGTTGGTCCAGATCAGGCCGCTGAGCCAGTCGCCGGTTCTGAACCAGACGCCGTTCTCGGAGTTGGTGAGCCACCCGAACGAGGCAAAGGTGAGCGCCTGGGAATCGAGCGACACGTGCCGCGTGTAATTGCCGACCGTGCCGTAGCTGTGAATTCGATAGGTGCCGCTGTTGACGATGTCGCCGGTCAAGTCCTGGATCACCACCGAGTAGGTCGCTTCGGCGGAAGAGGGCACGGCCTGGTTGGTGAACAGGTTGGAGACCTCGTATCCGCCGTAGGAGGCGCTCGGCGTCCAACTGAGGAGACTGCCGTTGTAGGTCATGGTAAACCAGACGCCATGCTGGCTGTCGGCCATGGCGCAGGCGCGGGCCAGGCCGTACTCGGCCGCCGCGTTGGCCTGGAGGCGCTGGACGTTGCGGGTGGCCACCAGGCTTTCGGTGGCGCTCGTCTGCAGGTACGCCAGGCCCAGGATCAGGATCAGGACGGTGACGAACAGGGCGTAAGGCAGCACCATGCCGCGCTGGGCCGCTCGCTGCGGAAGGGGTCGCCCGCGGACTCGTCGGTTTCTCGTGCGCATGGTCAGTTCCTCATGCAGGCTACTGTAGACATGGTAATCGTCTCGGTTCCGTCGGCGCACGTGCAGGTGATCTTGACGAGCGAATTCGTCGGCGAGTTCTGGATGGCCGCCGAAAACGAGGTGACGTCGCTGAAGAGCGTTATCGGGCCGATGCTCTCGTCGGGCCATTGCATCAAGAGGTTGTTCCCCGACAGCCAATACGCGCGCCGCAACGGGTTCGTGGCAACGGACGGATTCGTCTCGCTGTTCGGATTAGGGACAAGCAGTAAAACCCCCGAGTAGTTGGTGCTGCCCGGACTGCCGACCACAGTCCCGTAACTGGTCGCATTGCCGCCCGTGAGCAGATCGATCGTATTGGCGCGCTGGACCTGTTCCTGGATGGAGTTCATCACGCCGAAAGCGTCCAGGTAGGCCCGGCTGGCGTTCTCCACGTTTTTATATTGTGTCCACCCGACTCCCCAGGCCGTCAGACCGATGAGCATGGCGATGCTGGCGGCTGCCATCGAGACGATCAGCTCGAGCAGCGTCACTCCTCGCCCTATTGCATGAAAGCGTCGCATGAGCCTCTCCGGTCATTGAGCAGGGGGAGCGATGGCCGTGTAGAGCACGGCGTTGGCATTAGGCGCCGTCGGCCAGGTAACGCTCACTCCGGCCTGCTTGAATGTGCTGTTGGCGTCGGCTGGGTCCGCCTTTGCGGTGGTCACCGTCAGCACCCAAGTATACAGGAGGCCGCTGACCGTTTGCGTTCCGTTGGTGCTGGCCACCGAGGCGTAGGCCAGGGCGCGCGTGTTGTCGAGCTGCTGCTGTGCGATCTGCGCGGCGATGACTCCCTGGCCGGTGCGCTCCACCAGGACGCGCCCGTTCATCAGGAAGCCCACCATTCCCCAGACCACGACGGTCAGAATTGCCACGGCCACGATTACTTCGGTCAGCGACGCCTGCGCCGCGCAGTGCGCCTTTTTTCTCACAAGGCGCACGCGCGACGCGCCGCCGGTCGAAGACGAGAAAGTGCCCATGTGCAGCATTTGCGGCCTCTCTTTTGCCTTTGCGTTACGGATTCCAGACGAGCCGGGCCGTCTCGATCCAGGCATCGTCCTCGCTTACTGGTTCGTGTAATACGTGCCCAGTTCCGAGCCGAGCTGGTTGATCTGATAGTACTGGGTCGTCTTGGTCGTCTGTGAAGGCGGCCCTGCCTGGATCGTATAGGTCGAGGCCGTCACGTTGAGCAACTGGTAGTCCGTCGAAGCGAAATACTTGCCCTGCAGGTCGGTCGCGCCGATCGTCAGGGTGCCCGGATACGTCGCCCCGGTGTAGCTGCCGTTCTGGGAGTAATACGTCCGCAGCGCGGTGCGCATCGTGCCGGCGCCGGCGACGCCCTCGGACATGATCGCCGCGGTCGTGTTCGCCGAGTAGAGCGGAATGGCGATCAAGGCCAGAATGGCGACGATCGTGACCACGATCATCAACTCAACCAACGTAAATGCGTCTTCCCGCCGCATCCTCCGTACGAGCTTCGTCATTTCCCGTCCTCCTCTGAATAAGCCGCGCGGACGCCCCGATACTCTCGGGCCGCTCCGCTACTGGCCGCTGTAATACGTCCCCAGTTCCGAACCCAGCTGATTGATCTCGTAGTACGGCATGCCCGACCGGGTGGTTAGCGAAGGCGGACCCGCCTTGACCGTATAGGTCGAGCTGCTGACGCTGACGAGCGAGTAGTCCGTCTGCGCGAAATACTTGCCCTGCAGGTCGGTCGTGCCGATCTGCAGGGTGCCTCCCGAGCCGCCGCTCGGCAGCGTGGCGCCGGTGTAACTGCCGTTCTGGGCCTGGTAGATCCGCAATGCGCTGCGGATCGTGCCTGCGCCCGCCACACCCTCGGCCATGATCGCGGCGGTCGTGTTCGCGGAATAGAGCGGAATGGCGATCAACGCCAGGATCGCGACGATCGTGACGACGATCATCAGCTCAACAAGCGTAAACGCCCGTTTCCGCCCTATCCGTTGAACCGCTTTTTCCATTCGCTTCGCTCCTTAGCCGAACCAGGCAGAAGGTCCAATGCTTCGGGCCGCTCCGCTACTGGTTGGTGTAATAGGTGCCCAGTTCCGAACCGAGCTGGTTGATCTCATAGTACTGGGTCGTCTTGGTCGTCTGCGAAGGCGGCCCTGCCTTGATCGTATAGGTCGAGGCGGTGACGCTCAGCAGCGAGTAGTCCGTCGAGGCGAAATACTTGCCCTGCAGGTCCGTCGCGCCGACCATCAGCGTGCCCGGGTAGGTCGCGCCGGTGTAGCTGCCGTTCTGGGAGTAGTACGTCCGCAGCGCGGTGCGCATCGTGCCGGCGCCGGCGACGCCCTCGGACATGATCGCCGCGGTCGTGTTCGCCGAGTAGAGCGGAATGGCGATCAAGGCCAGGATGGCGACGATCGTGACCACGATCATCAACTCAACCAACGTAAACGCCTGTTTCCGTCGCAAGTTTTGAATGAGCTTTCTCATTCGCACTCTCCTCCTGTGAAAAGGGTAACCGGACCGCCTGAACCCGCGGACACCGCAGTCGGCGCCGCATCCCCCGCCTGGGCGGGAAAGACACCACATCTTTCCAGAACGCACGTGCTCTTTCGTCCATGCTTTTCTGGATATCTCAGCGACGTGGCGTCCGCGCCGCCGACGGATTGGAACGGCTTGGCCTCCTTTCGCAGGTAAAGATGCTCGATTCCTGAACAGCTCCAAGTGTCCGGGCATCATCTGCCGCAAAGGCCATGCCGTATTGACGTTCTCGTGCATTCGCTGCTATCTTATCGCGGCGTAAGGCTTTAGCCGGCAGCGAACGGAAGGAGTTGCGTTCCAAGTTGCCACGTGGCGTAGCATTGTAGCACAATTGTCCGAAATTCGCAAACACTGTTGCGCCCCGATCCTCGAAAGTGGCCTGAATCCGGGGCTTCCGGAGCGGCTCGACGCTCGAAAACGTGTGTCCAGCCCTGATTTTTCGCTGCATCGCTCCGCGCATGACGCCTCCAGCACCCGGTCCAACCTGGCAGCACCGGCCTTCATTCTGTTATCGGACAACTCCGCAGTTACGTTAGCCCCCCGTGCTAAGACTTTATAGAATTAGAGCGACTCCGGTCTTTAATGGTACAATCGCCCCGGTTCCCTGAGGAGGAGGTCTTCCATGTGCCTGGCCGTGCCCGCGAAAGTTCTTGAAATCAACGGCGCCACGGCGCGCGTGGAGATCGGCGGAAACATCCGCGAAGCGAACCTCTCGCTGGTCGAGGATGCGAAAGTCGGCGACTACATCATGCTCCACGCCGGTTTCGCCATCGCTAAATACGAGCCGGAGGAGGCCTTGCGCACGCTGGAACTGCTGAAGGAAATCGCCCATGGCGCCGCCTGACGCGCCGGCGCCCTCATCCCCGCCGCCGAACGGCCTCTCGCGGGCCGAACCCGATCTCGTCCGCCGGCTGACCGCCGAGATCCGCGACGCGGCCGCCGCCATCGGCCGCCCCGTCCGCCTGATGGAAGTCTGCGGCACGCACACGATGGCCATCTTTCGAGCCGGCCTGCGGTCGCTGATCCCCGAGAGCGTCCGCCTCCTGAGCGGGCCGGGCTGCCCGGTCTGCGTGACGCCGATGGGCTACGTGGACGCGGCCCTGGAGCTCTCGCGGCGGCCCGGCGTGACCGTCACGACCTTCGGCGACATGGTCCGGGTCCCCGGGACCGAATCGAGCCTCGAGCGCGAGCGCGGCCGCGGCGCCGACGTGCGCATCGTCTATTCGCCGCTCGACGCGTTGCGCGTCGCGCAGGAACGGCCGGACCGGAAAGTGGTGTTCCTCGGCGTCGGCTTCGAGACCACCGCTCCGGCCACCGCGGCCACGCTGCTCGAAGCCCGCCGCCGCGGCGCCGGAAATTTCCTGCTGTTCTCGGCCCACAAAGTCGTGCCGCCCGCGCTCCGCGCGCTGCTGGCGAGCGAGGCCGTCGCGCTCGACGGCTTCATCCTGCCCGGCCACGTCAGCGTCGTCCTCGGCGCGGCGCCGTATGAATTCATCCCGAACGAATACCGCCGCGCGGCGGTCATTACCGGCTTCGAGCCGCTCGACATCCTCCAGGCCGTCCTGATGCTCATCCGGCAGATCGCCGAGGGCAAGCCCAGGGTCCAGATCCAGTACTCGCGCGTCGTCCGGCCCGAGGGCAACCTCGCCGCGCGCCGAGCCATGGCCGCGTGCTTCGCGCCGTGCGATACCGAGTGGCGCGGCCTGGGCGTTCTGCCCGGCAGCGGCCTCAAGGTGGCCGAGGAGTTCGCCGAGCACGACGCCGTCCGCGCGCTCGATCTGAAAGTGCCCGAAGGCCGCGAACCCGCCGGCTGCCGCTGCGGCGAGGTGCTGCGCGGCCTTATCGAGCCGGAGGAATGCCCGCTCTTCGCCACGCGCTGCACCACCGCCGCGCCCGTCGGCGCCTGCATGGTCTCCAGCGAAGGCACCTGCGCGGCGCATTTCAATTTCCGGGATTCGGAGAAGGGACGATAGACGATGGACGATGGACGATGGGCTGGCGCGCGGGACTATCGTCCATCGTCCATCGTCCCTGCTCCATCGTCTATCGTCTCTCCTCCTGCCTTCTAAGGATACTCCATGTCCGCCGACCGCGCCGACGAACCGCGCATCATGCTCGCCCACGGCGGCGGCGGTGTGATGATGCAGGAACTGATCGGCGGGCTGATCCTGCGCCACTTGGGCAATCCCACGCTCAACCGGCTCGAGGACGCCGCAGTGCTCGAGCCCTGCGGCTCGCGGCTGGCCTTCACCACCGACGCGTTCGTCGTGAAGCCGATCTTCTTCCGCGGGGGCGACATCGGCCGCCTGGCCGTCTGCGGCACGGTCAACGACCTCGCAGCCGTCGGCGCCGAACCGCTGGCGCTGAGCCTGTCGCTGGTGATCGAGGAGGGCCTGGCAATCTCCGTCCTCGACCGCGTCCTCCAGTCCGTCGCGGCAGCCGCCGCCGAGGCGCGCGTCGAGGTAGTGACCGGCGACACGAAAGTCGTGGAGCGCGGCGCGGCGGATGAACTTTTCCTCATCACCGCCGGCATCGGCGCCGTCTGCGACGGCGTGAATCTCTCGCCGGCGGAAGTCCGCCCCGGCGACGCCGTCATCGCCACCGGCACGCTCGGCGACCACGGCATCGCCATCATCAGCCAGCGCAGCGGCATCGAGTTCGAATCGCCCGTCCAGAGCGACGTAGCCCCGCTCGCCGGCCTGCTTGAACTGCTGTTCGCTCCGCGCTCCCCAGTCCGCACTCCGCACTCCGCACTCCGCACTGCCGTTCACTGCATGCGCGACCCGACACGCGGCGGGACCGCGGCGGTGCTCAACGAAATCGCCGCCGCCGCGAAGGTGGAGATCGAGATCGAGGAGAGCCTTCTGCCCGTCCGCCCCGAAGTCGCCGGCGCGTGCGACATGCTCGGCTTCGATCCGCTCTACGTCCCGAGCGAGGGCCGCCTGATCATCTTCTGCGCCGAAGACGCCGCCGCCCCGCTCGTCGAGCGCCTCCGCAGCCATCCGCTAGGCGCAGGCGCCGTGCGGATCGGCTTAGTGAAGAAAGCCGCGCGACCTGGCCCTGAGCACAGTCGAACGGGCCGGGTAATCCTTCGCACGCGCGTCGGCGGCACACGCATCGTCGCCGCGCCCTATGGCGAGCAACTGCCCCGAATCTGCTGACAACGCTTCGTATTAAGCTTTTGCCTGGCCAGCCAAGCCTTGCCCTAAGTCACGTTGGCGCAGGATGTTACGTGTATGTTGTTATAAGCCTATGTGTAGCAGTGCTTTACAACTCACTGGGTTCGTTTTTTCAAATCGTGTCTTTAGTTCTAACTCCTTCATTTGATGGCATCTTAGGACCAAAGCATTCTATCATGTGGAGGCTCCGGTGTCAAGAACTTTTATTATATAAAGACGTTCCGGCCTGAGTTCCTGTTTTAGCGGGAATCCAGAAGGGCAAACTGGCCTATCTCTCATTTGCGCCGCCGGTTTCGACCCGCTATAATCGTTTTCCTGGGGATGGAGTCCCCCGTATAAACGCCTGCGTCCGGCTGATGACTCCTATCGTGTGTGACGGCACGGTGGGAGTCTCTCCGCGTGGTGAAGACCCTGCCGTGAGGCGGGGTTTTTCGTTTAAGGCCTGTTTCATAACCCGCGAAAGGCTTGATACACGACTGACACGAGGAACGCGGTGCTCGTGTCGTCCTCGTCCTCGTCGTCGTCCTCGTCCTCGGCCGTTCGGATGCGCAGTTCGAGGACG
>JBKQWE010000130.1:0-73696 GCA_052139675.1 Candidatus Brocadiia bacterium | reverse complement strand
GCCGGACTTCACCATCGCGGACGTCGGCCGGGCGTGGCTGAAGCACCTGCCGTACGCCTGCACCGCGGAGGAAGCGGCGCTGGCGAATCTCCGGAACGGAATCGCGGCCGAGCGGGCGGCGGAGAAGGACAACCCGTTCTGCGAATGGATCGGCGCCGACATCCGCGCCGATCCCTGGGGCTACTTGGCGCCGGGCTGGCCGGAGAAAGCCGCCGAGATGGCCTGGCGCGACGCCTGCCTCAGCCACCGCCGAAACGGCATCTATGGCGAGATGTTCTTCGCCGCCGCGATTTCGGCGGCCTTCACGGCGGACCACCCGGTCGAGGCGCTGGAGATCGGCCTGACGGAGATTCCGCGCCGTTGCGCCCTCGCGCGCGAGGTCCGCTGGGCGCTGAAGAAGGCGCCGCGCATCCGCGATTACCGCCAGGCGCGCGAGGCGGCGGACCGGCGGTACAAGGGAATGCCTCCCGTGCACACCATCAACAACGCCGTGCTGACGATCTGGGGTCTTTCCATCGGCGGCGCCGACGTGACGCGGGTGATCGGGCAGACCGTCGCGATGGGATATGACAACGATTGCACCGCCGCGACCGCCGGCAGCATCGTCGGCGCGGTCGTCGGCCGCAAAGGCGTGCCGGGCCACTGGCATCGAAATTTCCACAACACCGTTTTTTCGTATCTCAACGGCAAACCGAAGTTCCGAATCAGCGACCTGGCGGCCCGCTTCACGCGGCAGGCCGAGCGCGTGGCGGCCACCTGATAGAAAGGCGCGGGAGTGGCAAGGTTCAAACCTCTGTTCGTCGCCGCCGGCGTGCTGCTGCTCATCGCGGTCGGCCTCGGCGCCTATGACGTGGTGGGAGAATCCATCATCGAGGCGCGGGCGGAGGTCACCCGCACGAACCTGAGTTCGATCGGGCGGAAAGTCGCCGAGTTCCGCGCGACCCGGGGCCGCTTTCCGCGCGGCGCCGAGGAGCTCGGCCTGCAGCCGGACATGCTCGTGGATACTCTGTCGGGCAGGAATTTCGTCTGGGCGCAAGCGCCGCCGGACGGGACGCGGCGCGTGCCCGTGGTCTGGCAGCCGGCGCCTTACCGCACCGGGCCGTGGCCGTTTGGAGAGATGACGCAGATAACGCTGTTCAGCGATGGAGTGATCGGCGACAGCGCGTCTGAAAACGCGCAGCGCTGACCGGATTGTTGTCGCACCAAGAAGGACACGAAGGGGACGAAGGACGGAGTTGAAATGCCTTGAAATTCTTCCTTCGTGTTCTTCGTGAACTTCGTGGTGAGAACAGGTGCTGCGTTTGTTGCGCGGATATATATCGTGCGATGGGAACGGCTGAACTTGCAAGGCGGGCAGGATGAACTGCATCGTGGTGATGCCGACGTACAACGAGCGGCCGAATATCGAGGCGATCGTCCCGGCGGTGCTCGCGAACGGGCCGGACTGGCGCGTGCTGATCGTGGATGACGGCTCGCCGGACGGCACGGGCGAAGCGGCCGATGCGCTGGCGGCACGCGACCCGCGCGTGAACGTGCTCCACCGCGCCGGCAAGCTGGGGCTGGGCACGGCGTATCGCGACGGGCTCAGCCGCGCGCTGGCGCTGGGCTGCGATTACGCCTGCACCATGGACAGCGATTTCTCGCACGACCCGAAAGCGCTGCCGAAGCTGCGCGAGCTCGCCCAGGCGCGCGGCGCGGCGCACGGCTCGCGCTACGTCCCCGGCGGCGCCACCATCGGCTGGAGCTTTTCCCGCAAGGTCAACAGCGCCTGCGCGAACTTCCTCACGCGCCTCTTCCTCGGCGTCAAGCTGCGCGACTGCACCAGCGGGTTCCGATGCTATCGCAGGGACGTGCTCGAGCAATTGCAGCCGGCCACGCTGACCGCGCGCGGATACGCCGTGCTCGAGGAACTGCTCCTGCGCTGCCGAATCCTTGGCGTGACGCCGGCGGAGCACCCGATCGTTTTCTCCGAGCGCAGGGCCGGCCAGTCGAAGATCAACATCGGCGAATCGTTCAGCGCGCTGCGGATGCTCATGAAACTCCGCGTGCAGGGCTGGCGGCCGGCAGCCGGCGGTTCAATCGCCGGCAAAGCTCCTTGAGCCGGTCCACCTCGCGCTCGCCCAGCAGCGCCGCCGGGAACGCCGATTTGTTGTGGCAGAGCGGCTCGTCCATGTCCACCCACCGGCGGCAGAGCTCGCCGTCCGGCGTTCCGGGAATCGGCGAGAAATCCGCCAGCATCAGCCGCACGCCCAGGCCGTGCGCGAACCGCATCGAGGTCTCCAGTTCCTGCGCCTCCGCCCGCGGATGGCCGAGGATCAGGTAGGCGGTGACCTCGCGCGGATCGGCGCCCGCCTCGCGCAAATGCGCCACGGCCCGCGCCAGTTCATCGGGCGCGACCTTGCCCGCCGAATTCCCGTCCGTCCCGCGTTGCCACGCATCGGACAGGCTCTCGAACCCCAGGTAGAACGTCCGAACGCCCGCGCGCACCATCAGGCGGGCGATATCGCGCGTGAGCAGCCGCGCGTGCAGCGCGTTGGGCGTATGGAAATTCATCGGGATTTTCTGCGAGCCCATCCGCTCCAGGAACGGCAGCAGCGCCTCCTCCGGGCGGAAGAGCAGCGCGTCGTCATAGAACGCCACGTCCCGCGCGCCCAGCCGGCGCAGCAGGTCCATCTCCGCCAGGGCGACCTCGAGCGGCCTGGGCGCAAACTGCGGCGAGAGCCGCGACGCCGCGCAGTACGTGCAGCGGAACGGGCAGCCGTCGGTCAGCTTCACGACGCCGGTCTCCAGCCGCTCGTACGCCTCCCAGAACGCGGGCGCATTCAGGTCCGGCGCTAGACCGAGCGCGCGCCACAGCGGGTCCAGCTCCGCGCCGGCGATGACGAGGTCAGCGCCGAGGCCGCGCGCGTGCTGCGGACAGAGTGTGGCGTAGACGCCGCCGAGGACGATGCGCGTCGCCGGAGAAATTCGCCGAAGGTCCTCGATGACCTCCGCGACGCCCGGATACCAGTAAGTCATGCCCGTCTGGACGAGCGCGGCGTCGAACGGCGGCTGCGCGGCGAGGCACTCGCGGAAGCGCTCGCGGCCGGCGAATCCGAACCGGTGGTAGCGCCGCCGGAGCGCGCCGAAGGCGGCGGGCTTCGCGGCCGGCGCGCGGCGGATGCGGCGGCGTCCCCAGCGGTCCGGCGGATCCTCCGCGCCGCGCGGCGCCGGCGCGTGCAGCGGGTCGAGGTAATCGAACAGCCGCAGCTCCGCCCGGCCGCGCAGATAGCCGGCCACCCGCAGCAGCCCGAACGGCCGCAGCCAGAAGTCATGCGCGGCGAAATCGTAGATCGGCGGATTGACCAGAAGAATCCGAGGTTTCATACGACTTCTCTTCTCCCATTGCGCCGGAACGATTCTACTGATCCGCCGGAAAAAAGTCTCCGCATTTCGAGCCTGCGAAGGGGCTTGACTTGCGGGCCTTGCCCATGTACGATACGTGCAGTCGCACGGTCCTGACCGGAGGAGCCTATATGCGCTCACGCACAACGCGCTGGTTGCTGATCGCTCTCATGCTCGTCCTGGCGTGCGGCTCCGCGTCGTACGCCGCGCTGACCGAGAAGTATTGCCTCGACGGCATCAATGACATGGTCGCGGTCCTGCGCTTTTACCACCGGTTCGCGACGGATGCGCAGTATAACCTGGACCTGTGCCGCGCGGCCAAGGCGCTGACGCAGAAACAGCTCACCGTGGAAAGGTCCCTCCTCGACGAAGCGAAGCGCAAGGGACAGACGGAAGAGGCCGCCTACTTTCAGAGCCGCGTGACCCGGCTGGAGCACCAACTGGGGCGCCTGGCCGAGTTCAAGTATGAAGAGACGTACGGCAAGCGGATGAGCGATTCGTACGCGGCCATCACGAAGCTCGAGGCGACCCTCGCCGCGCACGTCCAGGAATACGAATCGCTCTTCGGCAAGAAGGCCCCTCCGAAGCCTTTGTTCGATGAGGAAATGGCCAAGTACCGTCCGCACCGCGAGAACATGGCCTACTACCTCGTCCTCGACTGAAAGTGGCCGCGCGCGATTCCACCCGCCGGACGCTCGCCTGCCGCCTGACGCCGGTCGGCGAAGGCGGCATCAGCCTGATTGAACTCTCCGGCCCCGACTCCGCCGCCATCCTCGACCGCCTGTTCCAGAACCCGCGCGGAGTCTGCGTCGCGCAAATGGCGCCGGGCCGCCTGCTCTACGGGCGCCTCGTCCGCGACGGCGCTCCCCTCGACGAAGTACTGCTCGAATGCGTCCAGGCCGGCGAGCGCGGCGTCTTCGTCATCAATTGCCACGGCGGCGCGCTGGCCTCGCAGCGGACGATGGGCGCGCTCGCCGCCGAGGGCGCGCGGCCGGCGCGGGAGAACGAATACCTCGCCCGGCAGCGGCGCGTCGGGCTGCTGGACCGAATCCAGGAAGAGGCGGCGCGCCGAATCCCGCACGCGCTGACGCTCCGCGCGGCGCAAATGCTGGTCGCCCAGCACGAAGGCGCGCTCAGGGCGGTGCGCGATGAACTGCTCCGGCGCGCGGAATTGCAGCCGCCGGACTGGCCCTGGGTCACCGAACGGCTGCGGCGGCTCCTCGCGACCGCCGCTTTCGGGCGCGGCATGGTCCGGCCGCCCCGGCTCGTCATCGCCGGCCGGCCCAACGTCGGCAAGTCCACTCTGGCGAACGCCCTGCTCCGCTTCGACCGCATGCTGGTCCACCCGGAACCGGGCACCACGCGCGACACGATCGAGGAGAGCCTGTCGCTGCGCGGGCTGCCCTTCACGCTGGTGGACACCGCCGGACTCCGCGTGGCCGCAAGCGAGATCGAGCGCGAGGGCGTCCGCAGGGGCGCGCAGGCGCTCCGGCGCGCGGACATCGCCCTGCTGGTCTTCGACGCCTCCGTCCCGCTCCAGGAAGAAGACCTCCGCATCCTCGCGCGCGGCGGTAAAGGGATCCGCCTGCCGGTGCTCAACAAGAGCGACCTGCCCGCGGCGGTCCCGGCCGGGCTGATCGAGGGGAAAACCGGCTGCCGGCCCGTGGTCGTATCCGCCGCGAGCGGCGCCGGCCTCGGCGAGATGGAGGAGCGGATCGTCGCGGCCGCTTATCCGCAGATGCCCGCGCAGGGCGAAGCGGCGCTCTTCACGCTCCGACAGGAACGCCTCGTCAAGGCCGCGCTCCAGGCCGCCGACCGCCAGGACCGCGCGCGGCTGGCGGCGGCGATGGACGCGCTGACGGAAATCCGAACTACGAAGGATGAAGGATGAAGTACAAGAGGGGCGCGCAAGCGCTCCCGTTCATCCTTCATCACTCATCCTTCATCCTTTCCACCAGCGTCGCGTTCTTCGTGAGTTTTTCCTCCGCCGGCGACAGGTTCTCGAACTCCTTGCAGAGGACGGCGTATTTCGCTTCGGCGAGCACTTGCGGCAGCGCACGGAAGTAGACGATCCGGTAACGCGTGGGCCGCTGGGCGACCGAGGCCGGCTCGCGGTGGATATAGTAGAGCTCGGCCGCGATGCCCGTGTAAGCGCCCGTCTCCCTGTCCTCGGTGCCGGTCAGCTCGATGCACTCGCCGGGCGGCACGATCGCGTCCACCTTGCGGCCGAAGATCGGCCGGGTCCGGTCCACCGCGCGGAAACAGTCGAGCATTCCCACCATCGTCAGCGCGGCGACCGCCACGCCGCACATCAGCGGCGCGAGGGCCGGCCGGTTCCGCAGCGTCCGCCGGGCGAGCGCCGCTCCGAAAACGATCAGCGAGCCGGCCAGCACAAGCCATGGCGGCACGGCGCGCCACATCTCCGGGGCGAACGGGCCGTCGAGGCGGAGCCAGCGCGCCGCCGAGTTCAAGAACTGCGGCGGCGCGTTGAATGAAAGTCTCAGGCAGCCGGCGAAAATCGCGGCGGCGCCCTCCAGGATCATCGCGACGGCGAAAACCCAGAACAGGGCGCGCTCGAACCTGCGCGCCCATCGCGGTAAATCCTCGAGCAGCGCCTGCGCCAGCGCCACGCTGACGAACGGCACCACCGGCATCAGGTAGTACGTCCGCCGCGAGCCGGAGAGTGTGAAGAACAGGAAAATCGCCGCATAGCAGAAGAACGGGAACAGCCGCCGGCGGTCCGCTTCATGGTCGAACATCCGCAGCGCCCAGCCGCCATGTTTCGCGGCGCGCGCGCGGACGCGGACGGCCCACAGGCCGATCGCCGCCGGCAGGAACACCGACCACGGCATGAGCAGCTCGAACTGATTCCAGAGGTAAAAATAAAAAGGCTCGCGATGGTCCGACGGACTCATCGCGCGGCCCACCGACTCGATCCACAACCGCTCCACCGGATGCCAGCCGCCCTGCCGCGCGTGCGCGATCAGGAACGGCGGGACGAGCGTCGCCGCGAATACGGCGATGCCGAGCAGCACGGGAATCGGCCGCAGCCACCGGAAGCCGCGGACGAGCAGGCACCAGAGGAACGCAGCGAAACACGGCGCCGCGAATCCCGAAAGCCCCTTCATCAGCGACGAAAGCCCCATGACCAGCCCGATGAGCGGGAAGATGAACCAGCGCGGTTTCTCGCCCGCCTCCAGCACCAGCAGCAGCGCGGCGGCGATGCCCAGCACCGTCTGCGCGTCGGCGCTCGCCTCGCGGCTGAAATACAGGATGCGGAACATCGTCGCGTAGATGAACGCCGCCAGCGCCGCCGTCGCCGGCGAGCCGGCCGTCCGCCGCCCGATCGCGTACACCAGCAGCACCGTCAGCACGTAGCTGATCACGCTCGGCAGCCGCAGCGTGAACTCGCTCATGCTGCCGGTGAACTTCGAGGCCAGCAGGATCAGCCAGTAGCTCCCGAACGGCTTGTCGTCGTACGCGCGCCCGCCGATGGTCATGGAGAACAGGTTGTGCGAGGAAGCCATCTCGCGGCTGACCATCGCCCAGCGGCCTTCGGAGCCCTGCAGCGGGAAATCGAGCTCCCAGAAGGCGAAGACCAGCCCCAGGAGCAACGCGGCCGCCAGGACCGCGCGCGCATTGAACGGCGCGGGTGATTCGCCGGCCCGGCCGTCAAGCGGCGCAAGAGGTTCAGCCATCGGCGCGGTGGACCTTTCGAGGTTTCAAGCCGCCCTCGCGGCGGCTCAACTCTGCGCGCTTTTAGCACCTGCTCCGGAGAAAATCAAGGAGCGGAGGAATCGCTTGACGGGAATGGCCCCAGCCGTCACAATACGGCATTCGATGCATGACCGTCCCGTGCAAGATGGCCTTTGGGGAGGCGCGCGATGTTGCAACTGGTACTGTCTTTCGACACGGAAGACTACGTCACGCCCGAGGCGCTGGATGCCGAGAAATTCTGGGCCGATGAGCTCACGACGCGCGGCATGCGCGGCTCCTTCCAGTGCGTGGCCGAGGTCATCCGCGTCCTGCGGCGCAAGGGCCGCGAGGACGTGATCGAGGCGTTGGCGCGGCACGAGATCGGCTACCATACCGACCGGCATTCCGAGCCCCCTGTTCCTCCAACGGCGCTCGAGGGAGTCGGGCTGGCCGAGGGCATCGAATGGGTCTTGCGGCGCCAGGCGGCCGGCTGGGCGCTGGTGATGGAGACGTTTCGGCGGGTCCCGATCAGCTTCTGCCCGCCGGGCGATTCCTGGACCCCGCACGTGCTGCTGGCGATGGCCGCCGCCGGCGTCAAGGTCTGGTGCGCCTCCGTCCCTGCGAAGACTCTCAATCCCGCATGGTACTGCGGGCTGCTGTCCCTCAACTACGATTTCGCCTTCGACTCCTTCATGGGCGAGGAAGCCGCCGAGGAGGAGCGCTTCAAGCGGACGTTCGAGGAGACGCTTGCGCGGAAATCGCAGGACGGCGTGATGGTGGTCTATACCCATCCGTGCCGGCTGGTGACGACGCGGTTCTGGGACCACCCGCTCTACCGGGACGCGTATCCGCCGCCGGCGCCGCCCGCCCCGCTTCGCCCGGCCGCGCATATCCAGGTCTTGAAAGAGCGGATGCGGCGGCTGCTCGATTGGATTCGAGACAGGCGCGATGTCGAGTTTGCCGATTATGCCACGGTCTATTCGGACCGATCGGCGCACCGGCGCGACCTGCAATGCCTGCTCGACGAAAACAAGCTGAAGCCCGGCGAAGCGGGAAAGCTGCCGCTGCGGGAACCGGGCGCGGACTGCCCGTACGTTCAGGTTCTAAACGACTTCCGCTACGACTGGCCCATCTATCCGAATGGGTTCACCGGCGACAAGGTCCGCGCGATGGCGCGCGAGTTGGCGTGGAGCTATGCGGAGGCTAAACGCGGCACTTTTCGTGAAGAAAAGAAAAAGTCTCTCGCAAAGACGCAAAGGCCTGTCCCCGGAATTCGTAATCGGGGAGCGCCAAGAACGAAATAATCAGGTTATTTTTCGTTCTTTGCGTTCTTGGCGGCTTGGCGAGAGAATGCCGTTCGCGGTTTATGAGAGAAGCTGAGGATCATGCAACTCGATAAGTACCTCCAAGACCTCGAAGACCGCATTGACGAGGGTGTCGAGGAAGAGCTTCTCGCGAGCTGGAAGGAGTTCACCGACAACCGCTTTCAGGGCGAGGTCTTCGTCCCGGCGCGCAGGAAGGCGGCGCCTGCGAAACTCGCCTGGCCGAAGGTCCTGATTAATGATGCGCTTGAGGACTACGACCTGATGGCCCTGGCGCAATTCGGTGAGTGCTCGCAAGCGCTGGAGAAAGCCGCCGGCTCCGTCATGATGGTCCGGTCCGACTACGGGACGAGCATCCTGCCCAGCCTTTTCGGCGTCCGGCTCTTCATCATGGAGCGCGACCTGGACACGCTGCCGACCTCCATGCCGCTGCAGGACTTGGACGCCATCAAGCGCCTCGTCGGCCGCGGCGCGCCGGAGCTTCGCCAGAGCCTCGGGGCCAAGGCGCTCGAGATGGGCGAGCGGCTCGCGGCGATCAAGGAGCGCTACCCCAAAATCGGCAAGTACGTCCAGGTCTATCACCCCGACTTGCAGGGCGCCATGGATGTCTGCGAGGTCATCTGGGGCAGCCGGCTCTTTACGGACGTCGCCGACTATCCCGACCTCGTCAAGAGCTTCCTCGACCTGGTCTGCCGGACGTACATCAGCTTCCTGAGCGAGTGGAACCGCATCGTCCCGGCGGCGATGGACGGTTACGGTTTCCATTGGGGCCTGATGCACAAGGGGCGGATCATGCTGCGCACCGACTCGGCCATGAACTTCTCGCCCGGGATGTTCGACGAGTTCATCCGGCCGTACGAGCAGCGGCTCTTCGACGCCTTCGGCGGCGGCGCGGTCCATTTCTGCGGGCGCGGCGACCATTACATCGCGAGCATGTCCGCGATGCGCGGCATCAACGCCATCGCCATGAGCCAGCCGGAACTCAACGACATGGAGGCGATCTATCGGAACACGATTGACAAAGGGATCAAGCTCATCAGCTTCGATCCCGGCTGGGCCGCCAGGGCGCTGGCCTCGGGCCGGAAACTGCGCGGACAGGTGCATTGCGCGTCCGCGCCGAAAGTCGAGAAGAATATGCGGAAACGCGCGTGATGAACCGATGACGCGATACGGAGGCTGCTTCTGTCAAAAGGCGGTGATTGTCCTATGGCTTTCTGCCCCGTTATGACAAATAGGAGCTAGGCGTCCTCAGAACATAAAAAGCCCTTGACTTTGAAAGGACCAGATCCGAGAATGCCGATCACGTTAAGGATTAGAAAGGGGCGCGCCTTGAGAGAGTTTAATGCTGTAGCCGCGACGGCGCTTGTTTGCAGTATCGTCCTCACGGTAGCCGCACAAGGCAAAGACGATGTTGCGCAGGAACGGACACCTGCTCCAACGAAATACTTTGCCCTGAACTTCGCAAACGATGGCCAGTTTGTAAGAGTGCCCGATGCGCCGGCGTTAGCAATAACGGGATCGTTGACGATGGAGGCCTGGGTGCAAGCCGGCGAAGAACTTCAGTCGCACTATTATAATTACATCATTTCAAAGAACATGGGCGACACAGGCTACGGTCTTCGCGTAAGAGGTGAGTCCGGCAGAAAGAAGTTGGTTGGTTTTACGACGGAAGTTCCTTTCGATGCCAAGCCGGGCGAATGGATTCATGTTGCGGCTGTCTTGGATGGAACTGATGAAAAGCTTTACTTGAATGGCGCACTCGCAGGCAATCGGCCGTACAATAAACCAATGAAGGTCAACAATTTGCCGCTCTGGATAGGTTCCTCCCCGTTCCAGGGTGTCACAGACTGGCGAGGGTCCATTGGAGAGGTCAGGATTTGGGCGGTGGCGAGGACGCAGGAAGAGATTCGAGCAACGATGTTTAGTCACCTGCGCGGAGACGAAGCTGGATTGCGGGCATGTTGGCCTATGGATGAAGGCGGGGGGCAAAAAGTGACCGATCTAACCGGTCACACCGAGCCAGGCGAAATGGGAGCAAACTCCCTGGCTAAGCACGAACCCCCGATTTGGGTTCTCAGAATTGACCACGAACCCACGCCACATGTGAATAAGGAATCTGGCTTAAAAGCAACGACAACGGCGCTACAGCCAAGCATGAATGGCATCATTTTCGATGCGAGCACTGATGTGACCTCCGAAGACATTCCGCTGGAATTCGAACTCGAGAAGGCCGAATGGAACGAGGAATACAAGCTGCTTAATATCTGGGGACAAGTAAGGAACAAAGAACATAGGAATTACAAGTACGTGGCGGTCACGTTCACGGCCTATGATTCCAAGGGAAACTTTCAGGGCCGGGATAGGCACCTCAGCGATCCGTTCGACCTAGCCACAGGGCAGGTGGGCTACGTTGACGCTGTTCTTCTTCTGTTACTGAAAGAGAAACCCGCCAAGATAATTGTCAAGGTCACTGGAGAATTAGCCAACTAGCCAATATGCCCGCAACTCGAAACATTACGGCACCACATAATTGGATAGTCTCAGGGCAGGACTTTTTCAAAGACCCGGTCGTAAGCACTCACGAGTATGTCGGTCATCTAAATATTTGCGTCAGCAGCCTTTCGAAACGATTTATTAATTTGGGCGGTATTCCAACATTCCGGGGATTTCGATGAAAGGCCTTTCAACTCTGAAACGTTGCGACAACGGATTACATGAAAGATTCGCTTTTCACAGTGTTGCGGTCAGCCAGCTAGGCTGACGAGCATTTCCGCAGTGCTCATAGTCCACAACTACGGGAGATTCGGATGCAGTACGCTATTCTTGGAAAGACGAAACTGCGCGTTTCCCGCCTCGGCTTTGGCTGCATGCGCTTCCCGATGCGCGGCGAGCACGTGGACCGCGACTTGAGCATCCCGCTGCTCCGCCGCGCCGTGGAGCTTGGGGTCAACTACTTCGACTCGGCGGTGGGCTATTGCAACCAGGAGAGCCAGCGCGTCGTCGGCGAGGCGTTCGAGGGCATGCGCGACCGCGTGATCCTCTCCACCAAGAACCCGTTCTACAACAAGAAGGACGAAAAAACCTGGTGGACGAACCTGGAGAATTCGCTGGAGCGCCTCCGCACCGACCACATTGATCTCTATAACTTCCACGGGCTGAACTGGAAGGCGTTCCAGGAGCACGTGGACGGCCCCGACGGCCAGCTCCGGTGGATGCAGCGGGCGAAGGACGACGGGCGGATCCGCCACATCGGCTTCAGCTTCCACGATAAGATGGAGAACCTGAAGAAGCTCGCGGGCACGGGCCTCTTCGAGGCCGTCACGCTCCAGTACAACCTGCTCGACCGCTCGAACGAGCCGGCGTTCGAATTCGTCGGCGACAAGTGCGGGATGGGCATCGTGGTCATGGGACCGGTCGGCGGCGGCCGGCTCGGCGGAGAGTCGGAGGAAATCCGCCGGATGATCCGGGGCGCGCGGAGCGTGCCGGAGGTCGCGCTGCGATTCGTCCTGTCGAACCCGCACGTCACCGTCGCGCTCTCCGGCATGGCCGACCTGCGCCAGCTCGAGGAGAACGTCCCGGTCGCCTCGCACAAGACGGCGCTCTCGGCCGGCGAGAAGCGGAGCGTGCTCGCGACCATGGGCCGGTTCAAGAAACTCGCGGAACTCTACTGCACCGGCTGCCGCTACTGCATGCCCTGCCCTTACGGCGTGGACATCCCCGGCAACTTTTCCGCGCTGAACCTCCAGCGGGTGTACGGTCTCAAGGAAGAGGCGCGGAAGGCCTACGCGCGCCTCTCCAGCCAGGGCCGGTACTGCATGGCGTGCGGCGCCTGCAAGTCCAAGTGCCCGCAGAAGATTGACATCGTCCGGCAACTGAAGGAGAGCGTGCGCACGCTCGACGAAGCTTACGGGCATCTCTTCGCGCGCGTTGTGCCCACGGACTTGACGAAGCTGCGCGCCGGTTCCCGCAAATGGTCGGCGACCCTCGCGGGCAAGCTCGACGTGCTCAACATGAGCGATAACCCGGCCGAGGCCGCGGTGACCTTCAAAGATTCCAACGGTGTCCGCATCGTTCCGTCCGAGAGCGCGGCGAAGCTCGATTCCTTCAAGCGCAAGGTCGTGCGCCTGGAAATCGCATGCTGCGGCGGCCCGTTCTCAGGCCTCGTGGAAACCGGCGCAGCGGTCAAGTCGGCCAGCACCGTGGACCTGTTCGGCAAGTGCTTTCACGTCGCGTTTGCGGCGCCCGCCGGGAAATCGGGCGCGCGGGCCGCGCACGGCGTGCCGATCCGCCTGGGCCTTCGCGAGCAGTTGGCGAAGGGAACGAGTCGGGTCCTCGAGCGCAACAGCGCCACGTGCCGGTTCGCGCACGACGACAAGGCGCTCTATTTTTCGGCCGCGGTGAAGAGCGACCTCCATGCGCCGGCCTCAAAGGACCGGCGGCCCGGCCAGACCGACCGTGTGACGCTGTGGATTGACGCCCGCCCATCCGACCAGGCCGGCCGGCCCGGGCGCAGCAGCAAGTTCTACGAAATCGGATTCCTGGCGCCGGGCGAGGACGCGGCGCCTTCGGTGCGGGTTTTCCAGCCCTGGGGCGCCGCCGAGAACCTGGCCACTTCCAAGTCGCGCCGCATTCCGGGCGGCTACGCCGTGGAAGCCGTGCTGCCCTGGGCGGGGTTCGAGATCCCGAAGGCGAAGCGAAAACGGCTCGCGATCCAGGTCAGCCTGATCGGCCACAACCGTCTTGGCCAGCCGACCGTCGAACTCCACTGGACCGGCGGCGACGCGGCGCAGAAGCTGGAGCGGTACGGGCATCTGTTCCTGGCAAAGGAGTAGCCATGAAAGCCATATTGGCGCGCCGAAGCGTTCGCCGCTACACGTCCGAACCGGTCGAGGACAAGCTGGTTCACGACCTGCTGGAAGCGGCCATGGCCGCGCCTTCGGCGGGAGACGAGCGGCCCTGGGAGTTCATCGTCCTGCGCGAGCGAACGGTGCTGGACGCGATTCCGGCCATTCATCCGTACGCGCAGATGGCCAGGGAAGCGCCGCTGGCCATCGTTGTCTGCGGCGACTTGCAGAAGCAGAAGTATCCGGGGTTCTGGGTGCAGGATTGCTCGGCCGCCACGGAGAACCTGCTCCTGGCCGTCACCGACGCGGGTCTGGGCGCGGTCTGGTGCGGGATCTACCCGCTGGATGAGCGCGTTGAGGCGTTTCGAAAGCTCCTGGGAACGCCGCCCCATATCGTGCCCTTCGCGCTCGTCCCGATCGGCCGCCCGGCGGAGAAGAAGGCGCCGGCCCGGCGATACGACGCCGCGCGCGTGCATCATGATAAATGGTGAGCCGCCCTTCGAGGCGGGCCGACTGCCGAAGAATTGCCAGAGCGCGCAGCGTACTGCGCGCGACTTGACGCGGGCGAGATGAGTCCGCACAATATGAGTGCGTCTGCGACTCGAGGACATGGGCCACCGCTCGCGGCCGGATTTTGCGACGCGGGAAGGAGCCTGTGCAGAAAGGAGGCGGCTCGGAAATAAGTTGCGCCATTGCCGGTCATTCCGAGCGGAGCGAGGAATCTCATGCGCAGCGCGCGGCAACGTTGCAGGGTATGAGATGCTTCGCTGCGCTCAGCATGACGTCGAACGGCCTCACGAGCGTTGTTCACGGGACGGAACACAGGTGCCATTGGAATTCTCGGCGCGGAAGCGCCGAACTGGAGGAGAGATGAGGAACACAAATCGCGTGATCGGCGCCGCATTGGCGGCGCTGGCGCTGGTCGGCACTCCGCGCATCTTCGCGCAGGATTGGCCTCAGTGGCGCGGTCCCGACCGGAACGACAAGGTGACAGGCTTCACCGCGCCCCAGACGTGGCCGAAGGAGCTGACGCTGAAGTGGAAAGCGACGGTCGGCACCGGCGACGCGACGCCGGCGCTGGTGGGCGACAAGCTTTACGTCTTCTCGCGGCAGGGCGGCGATGAGGTCATCGCCTGCATCTCCGCCGCCGACGGGAAGCCGCTGTGGGAGGACAAGTACGCCGCGAAAGCGGTGACCGGGCCGGCCGCCCGGCATCCGGGACCCAGAGGCTCGCCCGCCGTCGCGGATGGAAAGGTCGTCACGCTCGGCGCGACCGGCATTCTCTCGTGCGTGGACGCCGCGTCGGGCAAAGAGTTATGGCGCAAGGACGAGTTCCCCGGCGTCACGCCGAAATTCTTCACGGGCATGTCGCCCATCATCGCGGACGGGATGGCCATCGCCTATCTGGGCGGGCCGGGCCATGGCGCGATCATGGCGTTCGACGCGGCCTCCGGCGACGTGAAGTGGAAGTGGGACGGCGCGGGCCCCGACTATGGGTCGCCCGTCCTGATGACGGCGGGCGGCGTGAAGCAGCTCGTGACGTTGACCGAGAAAAGCCTCGTCGGGATCGCCCTGGCCGACGGGAAACTCCTGTGGCAAGTCCCGTTCCCGATCCAGGGAATGGCCTACAACGCCGCCACGCCGATCGTGGAAGGCGACACGGTGATCTTCGCCGGCCAGGGGCGCGGCACCAGGGCGGTGAAGATCGAAAAGCAGGGCGACGCCTTCGCCGCCAAGGAGCTTTGGAGCAACCCGGACGTCGCCGTGCAGTTCAACACGCCTGTGCTCAACGACGGCCTGCTCTTCGGCCTGTCCGACAAGGGCATGTTCTTCTGCCTGGACGCCAAGACCGGCAAGACGGACTGGGTTGACACGACGAAGCGCGGCGGGAACTTCGCGGCGGTTCTCGACGCCGGCTCGGTGATCCTCGCCCTGCCCAGCACCTCGGAACTGATCGCCTTCAAGCCCAGCGACAAGGGTTACGACGAGCTCGCCAAGATCAAGGTCGCCGACACGCCGACCTATGCGCACCCGGTGATCGCCGGGAAGAGGATTTTCGTGAGGGACCAGGACACGGTGGCGTTGTGGACGATCGAGTGAGAAGCCGTGTTCGATATGCCTGAGCCTGTCCGACGGGAACGGCACGCCCTTCAAACGGACGTGCCGTCCCTTTTTCAGGAGATCGCGCGCGGCCGACCGGTCGTCGCCATCCGGCGGCTGCGCCGGCTCGCGGTAACGGCCGCGCTGGCGGCGGCGCTGCTCTCCTGCGCGCTCATGGGCGCGGCGAAACCCGATGATGCCGGCTCGTTCAAGGACAACTGGCCGCGGTTTCGAGGCGCGGATGGGACGGGCGTCGTGAAGCCGGGCGACTGGCCGGTGAAATGGGGCGCCGAGACCGGCGAGAACGTCCTCTGGAAGACGGCGGTCCCACTGCCGGGCAACAGCTCGCCGGTGCTCTGGGGAAGCCGACTTTTCCTCACCGGCGCGGACGCGGACCGGCAGGAAGTAATGTGCTTCGATCGCGGCTCCGGCAAGCTGCTCTGGCGGACGGCAGTGGCTGCGCCGCGGGGCGAGGTCAAGCCGGACGACATCAAGGTCCTGCCGGAGACCGGTTATGCCTCGCCGACTCCCGCCACCGACGGTGTGCGTGTCTATGCGAGTTACGCCAGCAGCGACGTCGCGGCGGTGGACTTCGACGGCAAAGTCGTCTGGTCGCGGAACCTGGGCAAGCCGGAAAGCACGTACGGGCGCGCGAGTTCGCTGCTCGTCTATAAGGATAAGGTGATCGTCCAGTTCGACCGCGGCGCGGAGCCGGCGGACGGCCTCTCCACCCTCTTGGCGCTGGACGCGAAGACCGGAAAGACGGTGTGGAGCACTCCGCGGCCGGTGCGGAGTTGCTGGTGCACGCCCATCCTGGTCCCCGCCGGCGAACGAATCGAAATCGTGGCCAACGGCAGCCCATGGATCATGGCGTACGACCCGGAGACCGGCCGGGAGTTGTGGCGCTGCGCCGGGATGGCGGACGACGTGGCGTGCTCGCCGACGTTCGCTGCGGGGCTGGTCTTCGTCACGAACGAGAACGCGAAGGTGCTCGCGATCCGCCCCGGCGGCGCGGGCGACGTGACGCAGACGAACGTCGCCTGGAGCGCCGACGACGGCATGCCCGACGCCGCCAGCCCCGTGGCCGACGACAGGTTCTTCCTCCAGGCGACCACCGGCGGCCGGGTTACGTGCTACGGCGCCGGGAGCGGCAAGCTGCTGTGGGAGCGCCTGCTCGGATGCGCGTTCTCGGCCTCGCCGACTCTCGCCGGCAACCGCGCCTATCTGCCGGGCGGCGACGGCAAAGTATACATTCTCGATCTCGGGGACAAACCCGCCGTCGCGGCGGCGTGCAACCTGGGCGAGCCGTTGCTCGCGACGCCGGCCTTCGGGGACGGCTGTATTTACTTCCGCGGCGAGACGAGCCTGTTCTGCGTCGGCTCGAAAACAAAGACGCGATGACGAATCCCGGCCTGGTTCCTGTGAAAGGCGCTCAGATGAAAGCGAAATCAACGCGAAGCGCGCAGACGGCGGCTCATGGCGATACGTCCTGGTTGGTCCACGACCGCTTCGGCCTGTTCATCCACTGGGGCCTGTACGCGCTGCCCGCGCGGCACGAGTGGGTGCGCCACAACGAGCAGATTCCCCATGAGGAGTACGAGAAGTACTTCAAGCGCTTCGACCCGGACCTCTACGATCCGAAGCTCTGGGCGCGGACCGCTTCGCAGGCGGGCATGAAATACTTCGTCGTCACCACCAAGCACCACGAGGGCTTCTGCCTGTGGGACAGCAAGCTGACCGACTACAAGGCCCCGAACACGCCCGCGCGGAGGGACCTGCTGCGGCCGATGGTCGAGGCGTTCCGGCGGGAGAATCTCCGGGTCGGCTTTTACCATTCGCTGATTGACTGGCATCATCCGCAGTATGTCCTCGATCCGCACATCGGCCCCTACCGCGCGCATGCGGACCGCGAGAAGATGAACCGGGGCCGCGACCAGCGGAAGTACGCCGCCTATCTGCACGGGCAGGTCCGGGAACTGCTCACGCAGTTCGGCAAGGTGGACGTCATGTGGTTCGACTTCAGCTACCCCAAGCCCGACGGCAGCGGCAAAGGGCGCGAGGACTGGCAGAGCGAAAAACTCGTCCAACTGGTGCGAAAGCTCCAGCCCAGGGTCGTCCTGAACGATCGCCTCGACCTGCCGTCGGCCTGGGACATCAAGACCGCCGAGCAGACCCAGCCGCGCGGCTGGCTGACCGTCGCCGGCAAGCGGGTGACGTGGGAGGCCTGCCAGACTTTCTCCGGCTCCTGGGGTTACCACCGCGACGAGAGTTCCTGGCGCAGCACGGACGAGCTGATCCGCACGCTGATTGACTGCGTGAGCAAAGGCGGCAACCTGCTCTTGAACGTCGGCCCCACCGCGCGCGGGGAATTCGACGAACGCGCGCTGGACCGCCTGCAGGGCATCGGCGAATGGATGAAGCGCCACAGCCGCAGCATCTATGGCTGCACCCAGGCGCCCGGGGAATTCGTTTGTCCGAAGAATTGCTCGCTCACTTACGATCCGGAGAAGAAGCGCCTTTACGTGCACGTGCTGGCCTGGCCCTACAAGCACCTGCACCTCATTGGAAAGGCCTATGTCGAGCGCGTGGAATACGCCCAGTTGCTCAATGACGCCAGCGAGATTCGCACCGGCCTGGACAGTTGGCATGCCACCCAGATCGGCGAGGCCGACGAAACGCCCGTGCTCAATCCCGCCGACACGGCGGACGCCGACGGCCGCAAGGGCCAGATCGGCTCGACGCATTACGCGCTGGTGCTCAACCTGCCGGCGCAGAAGCCCAATGTGGCCGTGCCGGTGATCGAGCTGTTCCTGAAGTAGGCCGGAGGCGGCGCGGCCGCCGGGACCGTGCTTGACGGGGGCGGCCTGAGTCGTAAGAATAGGACGCGTGATGCCGGACCGTTGTGCCGTTCCCACGAACGTAAATGAAGAGCCATGGAGGCCAGGATGAAAGAGGCGAAGAAGTCCATTAAAAGCGCCGCCGCGGTCGGCGGCAACCGCGTTGTGAAAGCCGAAAGCGCCAAAGCGCCGGCGGTTGAGGTCCGGCCGGACCCTCTGGCAACGGAAGCGCGCCCCGCCGCCGCGCCGATCGCGAGCGCGCCTGCGCAGGAAGCGGCGACGCAGGGGATTTTGTCGGAGCTGGCGGCGCTTCGCCGGCTGCTCGAGCGGCTCTCCGCGCCGCCTCCGTCGGCCGATGCGGCGCTGGAGAGCGGCGTGGATTCCATGCGGCGGCTGCTGACCGAACTGCTCGAATCGCGCATGGACCCGGTGATCGCGGAGGTCGCGGCCGTTCGCTCGCTGGCCGCTTCCGAAACGAAGGGAAAGGTCCGCGCCGTCGTGGACCGCCTCGACCTGCTCCTGAACGACATGGGCGCGGTCCGGTTCGAGGCGCAGCGGCTGGATTACTTCGACCCGCTCATCCACCAGGCGCTGGCGGAGCGGCAGGACGCGAATGCGCCCGACCGCGTAGTGCTGGAGACGGTCGTCCCCGGCTATCGCACCTGCCGCGGCCGGGTGGTCGCCAAGGCCGGCGTGGCCATCAACCGGAGGGCTTGACGCCGTGCGGCTGGGCATTGACTACGGCACGACGAACACGGTGGTGGTCTGCAGCGACCGCGGCCGCTACCCGGTGGTGCTCCACATGACGGAGACGGCCATCGGCCCCGTCGCGCGGGAGGTATTCCCGTCGGCGGTCGTCTACGACCGGCACACGGGCCGGCTGATTTTCGGCGCCGACGTGGAGCGCTGCCTTTGCCGGCCCGGAGCGGAGGAGCAGTACGCCCTCATCGAATCGCCCAAGCGGCTGATGCGCGACTACGCCGAGGGCGTGCGGTTCCGCCGCGACATCCGGCCCGAGGGGTTCGACGCGATGACGATCGTCGGCGAGTTCGCGCAGGCGCTGCGCGAATCGGTCCTCCGTTCGGGCCTCGTCCCGGAGCACGAACCGCTCGAGACGGTCATCACCTGGCCGACGAACGCCAACGGCGCGCAGCGCTACGTGACGCGCCAGTGCTTCAAGCGGGCCGGCTTCAACGTGCTGGACGCGCTCAACGAGCCGAGCGCAGCGGCCATCGAGTTCGCGGACCGCATGAACCGGGGCAACCGCACCCTCGCGCGCCGGTTCACGGCGTCGGCGGCGATCTTCGACCTCGGCGGCGGCACCTTCGATGCCGCGCTCGTTCAGATCGCCGAGGGCAATTTCCGCGTCGTGGCCTCCGGCGGCGTCGAGCGGCTGGGCGGAGACGATTTCGACGAGATCCTCGCGCGGCGCTTCGCGCGGGAATTCGGCACGACGCTCGAGGAACTGCCGCCCTTCCCGCGGTCCCTGCTGCTGATGCGGGCCCGGCAGATCAAGGAGAACATCAGCTCCGGCGCCGGCCGCTGGCTGACCCTGTCGGCGGAGGACGCCGGGTTGAGCGGCGGGATCGCGCGCGTGCCCGTCGCGGATTATTTCGCGGACCTCTCCACGCTGCTGGCGCCGGCCCTGGAAAAATTGCACGGGCTCATCAACGGCGAAGCGGCGCGCGCGGCGGGGATCACGGCGGAGACGCTCGTCGGCATCTATCTCGTCGGCGGCTCGTCCAAGCTGCCGCTCATCCCGCAGATGATCGCCCGCCGGTTCCCGGGCGCGCGGTTGATCGTCAGCGACAAGCCGTTCAGCTCCACGGCCACCGGCGCGGCGATCCACGGCGCGGAGTCCGTCCGGCTGCAGGACATCCTCTCGCGCAATTTCGGCGTCATGCGGCTGGCGGACTACGGGCGGCGGGAATTTTTCGCGCCGGTTTTCAAGGCCGGCATGCCGCTCCCGCAGCGCGGCGCGGCGGCGCTCCGCTCGCAGGTGCGCTATGCGCCCCGCCACAACATCGGCCACTTGCGCTACCTGGAATGCGCCGGCATGGACGCGGCCGGGCGGCCGGCGGAGGGCGTCCGCGCGTGGTCGGAACTGCTTTTCCCGTACGACCCGGCGATCCCGATTGCCCAGCACCTCGAGCCGGACATGGTCCAAGACAGGGAGGACCTGCACGACAAGTGGGTCTGCGAGACCTATTCCTGCGATTCCGACGGCGTCATCACCGTCTCCATCCAGCGCCTGTGCGACGACCAGTCGCGCACCTATGAGGTCTTCCAGAGCCAGTGAGGCGCCGTCCGTTTCCGATGCCGGCCATTTAAGGAGGCGAACACTTGGGAAAGACATGCAGGAACTACATCGGCGGCAAGTGGGTGTCGTCCGCGTCGAAGGAGGTCAACAAGCTGACGAACCCGGCGACCGGGGAATCGCTGGGCGAGGTGGCGATGTCCACGGCCGACGAGGTCCGCTCGGCGATCGGCGCGGCTCACAAGGCGTTCCCGGAGTGGCGCCGCGTTCCGCCGCTGACCCGCGCGCGCTACCTGCTGCGGCTGCGCGACAAGCTGGAGGAGGAGTTCGACGACTTCGCCGCCGTGGTCACGCGCGAGCACGGCAAGGCGATTGACGAATCGCGCGGCGAGGTCCGGCGCGCCATCGAGATGCTCGAGGTCGCCGCGGGAATCCCGTCCCTGATGCAGGGCTACAACTCCGAGGACATCGCGCCGGGCATTGACGAGTACGCCATCTGGCAGCCGCTCGGCGTGTTCGCCTGCCTCGCGCCCTTCAACTTCCCGGCCATGGTGCCGTTCTGGTTCTTCCCTTTCGCCATCGCCACCGGCAACACCTACGTGGTGAAACCGTCGCCGCTCGTGCCGCTCACCATGCAGAAAGCCTTCGAACTCATTGACGATATCGACCTGCCGCCCGGCGTCCTGAACCTGGTGAACGGCGGCCCGAACGCCGCGAACGTCCTCATGGGCAGCCGCGAGGTCGTCGGCATTTCGTTCGTCGGCTCCTCCGCGATCGCCCGCATCGTCTACAAGACCGCCGCCGCCGCGGGGCAGCGCGTCCAGGCGCAGGGCGGCGCGAAGAATTTCCTGACCGTCATGCCCGACGCGAACCTCGATAAGGCGATCCCCAACATCATGACCTCCGTCTACGGCTGCACCGGCCAGCGCTGCCTCTCCGGCAGCGTGGTGCTCGCCGTGGGCGACATTTACCCCGAGCTGAAGCGGCGCATGGTCGAGGCGGCGTCGCGGCTCAAAGTGGGCAACGGGATGGACGAGAGCATCGAAATGGGCCCGCTCACGACGCCCGGCAAGAAGAAGAGCGTGCTGGACTGGATTGCGGTCGGCGAAGCGGAAGGCGCCAAGCTGGTCCTGGACGGCCGGAAACTGAAGGTCGCCGGCCTGCCCGACAGTTGCTTCATCGGCCCGTCCATTTTCGACGACGTGAAGCCGAACATGAAGATCGCGCAGGAGGAGATTTTCGGCCCGGTCGCCGCCCTGGTCCGCGTCAAGAATCTGGACGAGGCGATAGCCACAGTGAACGCCAGCCGGTACGGCAACGCCTCGACCATCTATACGAGTTCCGGCGGCGCGGCGCGGGAGTACCGCTACGGCGTGAACTGCGGCAACATCGGCGTCAACGTCGGCATCGTCGCGCCGATGGCGTTCTTCCCCTTCGGCGGGCGCAAGGAGTCGTTCTTCGGCGATCTCCACGGCCAGGGAAAAGACTCCATCCAGTTCTTCACCGACCGGAAAGTCGTCATCGAGAGGTGGATGTAGGTGGAGCTCCGAAAATAAGTTGCATAATGGCCGGTCATTCCGAGCGAAGCGAGGAATCTCACACGCCGCGCTCCGGCAACGGCTTAAGATGTGAGATGCTTCGCTTCGCTCAGCATGACGCAGATCGGACTTGTGTGTTTTTTTACATGGAACAGGTCATCAGGTGGAGCTCAACAAATTCGGCGTCATCCTGAAGTTCGCCCTGGACATGGAGGAACGCGCCGCGGAGTTCTACGAGGCCGCGAGGAACGCGGCGCCGTCGCCCGAGCGCAAATCCGCCGGCCAGGAGGCCCGCAAGAACATCGTGCGCCTTCAGCGCATGCGCCGCGAGCTCGTCAACGAAATGCTCCTGGAGCCCATCACCGGCTTCGACTATCCGCTCCCGCCGCCGCCGCCGAAGACGGGCGCGGAACCGGAGGAGATTGCCGGGCACGAGGAAGAGCTGAGGATATTCCGCCGGAATTTCTATCGGGCGGCGGCCCAAAAAATCGAGATCGTCTCGCCGGCGGTCAGCCAGGTGTTCGTCAAGATGGCGGAGGCGCCGTGACCGCCGCCGCGCCCATTGTGGCTATGAGTGGATATAATATCTCGTAATCGTAATCGTAATCCTAATCGTACTCGGCCGTCGTCCCGCTGGAACGGAAAGCGGCGATTACGATTAGGATTACGATTACGATATTTACGCGAGCAACTCGCAGGAGACAGGCCATGGCAGCTTTGCCGCGATTCAACACGCCGCCGCAGGTGATCATCGGGCCGGGCGCAAGCGATCTCGTGGGCGAGGAGGCCAGGCGGCTGAAGGCCCGCCGGGTGCTGCTCGTCACCGAGCCGGGCATCGTTCGAATGGGCGTGGCCGACCAGGTCCTCAGCTCGCTTTCCAAGGCCGGCGTCGCCGCCGCGACCTACGACAAAGTCCAGCCCGATCCGACGGACGCGAACGTGGCGGAAGGGCTGGAGATCTTTCGGCGCGATGGCTGCAACCTCGTCGTCGGCGTCGGCGGAGGAAGCCCGATAGACGCCGCCAAGTCCATCGCCGTCATGAGCGCCAACCCCGGCGTCATCGCCGACTACATGGGGTATCACAAGGTGCCGAACTCCGGCGCGCCGGTCATCGCCATCCCGACCACCGCCGGCACCGGCAGCGAGGTCACCAAGGTCGTCGTCATCGGCGACACGCGACGGGACATCAAGATGATGTGCCTCGACCTCCATTTCCTCGCCGCGGCCGCGCTGGTGGACTACAAGCTGACGATGTCCATGCCCAAGGGGCTGACGGCGAACGTGGGGCTCGACTCGCTCGTGCACGCCGTGGAGGCGTACATCTCGCGCAAGGCCCATCCGCTCACGGACGTGCTCGCGCTCGCCGCGATCCGGCAGATCAGCGGGAACATCCGCACCGCCTGGGCGGAGCCGGGCAACGAATCCGCGCGCGAGGCGATGATGCTGGGCGCGACGATGGGCGGCATGGCCTTCAGCAACTCCTCCGTCGCGCTCGTCCACGGCATGAGCCGTCCGCTGGGCGCGCTCTTCCACCTGCACCACGGCCTGAGTAACGCCGTGCTCATCCCGGCCGTCATGGCGTACAACGCCCCGGCGTGCGGCGAGCGGTTCGCCGACATCGCCCGCGCCATGGGATTGGACGTGGCGGGCCTGGGCGCGCCCGAAGCGGCCCAGCGCGCCGTCGCCGCCCTGGTGAAACTCAACGCGGACCTGCAAGTCCCCCGCTTGCGCGACTGCAATATCCCGCGCGACGCCCTGGAGAAGGCCCTGCCCAAAATGGCCGCCGACGCCCTGGCCAGCGGCAGCCCCGCGAACAACCCGCGCGTGCCGACGGCTGAGGAGATAATCGAACTGTATCGCCAAGCTTACTGAGCAGCGGCCTGCCGGGGCTTGCGTTCTTTCACCATACGGTGTATGCTACCGCACAGGTGGCGTAGTGGCTTCAATGGCGCGGATTATGCATGCGGTAAGTCATGGCGGCAGAAATTAAAGAGCCAGTTATAAAAACGTGTTTTATTATCACGCCGATAGGGGACGAAGGGACACAGACACGGATTGACGCTGAGGGTCTAATCTCTGCCGTGATATGCCCCGTTCTCAAAGAACTTGGATATGAGGATAACCGCATCACAATTCCGCACAGGATAGGTAAGCCGGGCTATATCACAGGGCAAATTATCGAGCATTTATTGAATGATACGTTGGTTGTCGCGAACCTTACGGGTCTAAATGCGAATGTTATGTACGAATTGGCCGTGAGGCATGCCGTAGGTAAGCCTACTGTAATTCTGACCGTAAAAGGCACTCCCATGCCGTTCGATATCAACCAAGAGCGAACGGTATTCTATACTAACCACATGGCGGCAGTGGAAACAATCAGGGCGGAATTCAAGTCTCATGTACTTGAGGCTGAAAAAGAGAAAGAACCAGATAATCCCGTATTTCGGGTTAGCAAGTCAATCGTATTTCGCCAGGCTGCGGCAACTGAACCGACAAATCAGTATATTATCGAGCGTTTGGACAGGATAGAGTCACATTTGTCACGAAGGGCAGATGGCGGGACAACAGCTGGAAAAACTGAGTGGGAAGGCAAGGTAGTTCAGGGTGACTTGAGGTCTAATGTGTATTATGTTCGGAAGGGTACCCGCTATTATGTCGCCCACTGGAAGTATGTAGAGCCCTTTGGATTGTCGAGTGCCACAATGCTAAGAGTAAAGCAGGCAGAGATAGACGCCCTGCCTGAAGGTAATGCTATTGGCAACATTGATGAGATGAAAAGGTGTCTCGCGCGGTAGGTCCTTAATCGCATCCATAAAGGCAAAAGGCGGCGCGGCTTTAACTTTAGCCCTTCTGCCCTGCTTAGGCGGCGAATCACGCTAAATGCGCCGCCGTAAATTCAAACGTTTGCGAGTTTCTGAAGGCTTGAAATCCGCCCTCCCGACTTGAGCGGTTGCGGGCGAAAGACGCGTCGTTTAAGAACAGCAGATTCAACGTCTTCGCCAGGCACCTCAGCTCCGCCTGCTCTTCCTTTGTAATCAGCTCATATTTCAGCGCGGACTCGATCGCCAGGCGTCTGTAGATAAGGCAAGTGCCTGCATAACCGCCGCTCTCGGCTCGGGCTTGCGTGCCGACTGCTTCCTGCCGATGAAAGACCGATCCCCGCTGTTTCAGACGACGCGGATGTTGCGGAGTAGGCCGTCTTGCAGTTGTGAGGGTGCCTGGCAGGAGCCCTGCAAACCGCAGCGCAAGATCGGTGGAGCGGCGCACAACGCCATCTCAGGGCTGGCCGCCTCGAACGCGTTTGTTGTTGGATGCGCCCGGAGGGCATGATAGAATCCGCTGACAAGATTTGAGAACCTGAAGGGAGCGAATGTGGGACTGCTGCGCGCGGCGCTGGCGATTGCGATTGTGTCGCTCCTGACCTCGTGCGCGGCCGTCACGCCCGCGTTCGTTAGCCCTTCGGCCGTCACGGCGATCTCGCAAGCCTCGTCGGCCTCCTCTTACTACTCCTTCATGCCGTTCTTCTCTTCGTTCGGGAGCGCCCCGCGGTGGCCCGGCGACGAAGTCCGTATTGACGCCGTGCCCGTCCCCTCCGCGCCCGACCATCGCCAGTACTCCGGCGTGGCCGCCCTGGAGTCGCTGACGCATTACTGGGGCGACCCGGCAGACTGGCGCGGCATCGCCGCCGAGATTGCGCCGCTCGAGGGCGGCGACGCTGCGATCACTCGCATCCTGGCCTGCCTGAACCGTCGCGACTACGAGGCGCGCCTGCGGCAAGCCACCCTGGACTCCGTTCGCGACGAAGTCCGGCGGGGCCGGCCGGTGCTCCTGTTTCTGAAAATCGAGCCGGCCTTCGCCCGGCATTTCATCCAGGTCTCTCCGGTGCTCGGTTATGCCCTGTTCGGCTGGCTGCCGAGAATTCACCACGTCCTGCTCGTGGTGGGCTACGACCGGAACGACCAATACTTCCTCTGTCATTCGGGAAACAACGCGTATTCGCTCTGGCGGCACGACGAACTGGATCAATGCTGGGCTCGGACGCTGCACTCGGCGATTTTCGTGATGCCGAAAGGCAGGGTGGACCCATTAACCTCGGCCCACTGACGGCGTGGATGCTCAGCGGCTGCCTGCTCGCGGCGGCAGGTTGCGCGACTGCGCCTCTGCCTGAGGCCGAGGCCCGCGCGGCGCTGGCTCGCGGGCAGGAGTTCGAGACCGCCGGCGCCGCGGACATGGCGGAGAAGGCCTATCGCGAAGCCGCGCGTTGCGAGGCGGTCCGGCCGCTGGCCCTGGCCGACCGCGCGAACGTCCTGGCGCATCACGGCGTTTACGGAAAAGCGGAGAAGCTCTACCTGGAATCCATCCGGCTGAGCCCTTCCGCCCTGGCGCTGAAGAATCTGGCATGGATGTACTTCGTGTACGGCCGGAAGCTCGGCGAGGCCACCGCGCTGGCCGTCAGCGCGGCGGGGATCGCCGGCAGTCCCGGCGAGGCCGCGGAATGCTGGCATACCGCCGGCCTGGCGGCGGGATTGAGCGGCGACGTTGCGGACGCCGCGCGCTTTCTGCGGAATGGGGCCGATCTGCAAATGCAGAGAGGGGCGGACGAGCGCTCCCAAAGCGGCGGGATTGACCCCGGAATGGCGTTCGATCTCGCCCGGTATCTGCTCCTGGCCGACCGGCCGGCGGAGGCGCTCAAGGCGCTCGACCAGAGCCGGGCGCCGGCGGGGCCTGCCCAGGCTGCGAACTTGTCCGCGCTCCGGGCGGCGGCACTGCGGCGAATCGAACAGGCGAGTCCGTTGCACGGTGCGCCGAACCGTTAGCCGGCTAACCGCCGAACAGTCCCTGGCACCGGCGCTTCAGTTCTCGCGAGTGAATATCAAGCTGGGCGTTCCGTGGACAGCACACATAACTCTTGAGACGGGCGGCGAAACGGACCCGCAGCGTCAGAACAGCGGATTCAACGTCTTCGCCAGGGACTTCAGCTCCGCCTGCTCTTCCTTCGTGATCGGCTCATACTTCAGGGCGGACTCGATGGCCAGGCGCATGAGGACTTCCTCGCCGGGCGTTACGGCGGCTAATCTGGTGACACAATCCTATTTCTGCGAGGGTATCTCACTTGTCCTTGGGTTCCGAAATCTGTTGCGCCACCCATTGCACGACCGCTTCCGCCAAGTTGCTCCGCGCTCGGTTGAGCCATTCGCGCGGGTCCTCCGGCGGCAGATGTTCAGGCGGCATATACCACCTTGCCCTCACGCAGCGCAGGTTCAATGATCAGGTGCGGGACCTTGCGATAGCGCTCGACATCCTCCGGGGTGACAACGATCACATCCACCGCGCAGCCAACCCCCACGAGCCGACGGTAAATCTTCATGGCCAGTTCCCGGCGGGATGACGTAGATTTCACGACAAGAAGGTCCACGTCGCTGTCCGGCCGGCCGGTTCCCCGCGCACGAGAGCCGAAAAGTATTATTCTCTCCGGCTTGGCACCCTCTACGATTAAGCTGATGATTGCATTCAGCAACTCCGCGCCAGCCGGCTCAGGCAGGCCCATGAGGTTGACTCCTGGGTAATTCGGGGACAGCATAACTATTGACCTGGGCGAAGAGACGACCCCGCGTTATCAGAACAGCGGATTCAACGTCTTCGCCAGGGACTTCAGCTCTGCCTGCTCTTCCTTGGTGATCGGCTCGTACTTCAGGGCGGACTCGATGGCGAGGCGCATGAGGACTTCCTCGCCGGGGGTTACGGCGGCGGTGATCGGGAGGCTGAGCGTGAACTTGACGGCCAGCTCGGCCTCGCGTGCGTCGGAGATCGGCTGGTACCAGCATTTCCTGAACGCCGACTTTTCCCGCTCGCCCTCCGGCCACTTCTGGCGCGCGAGCATCTTGAGGGCCAGGAGCGACGCGCCCTTCGCGCGCGCTTTCTCGATCACCGCCGGGCCGAATTGGTTCCGGTGCCACGCGGCGAAGTTGAGCGGGAAGAGGACGGAATCGAAGTCGTAGCGGTCCAGCGCCGCCAGCGCCGCTTCCGCGGTGTGGGCCGAGAAGCCGATGTGCCGCACCTGCCCGGCCTCCTTCCTCTTGATGAGCCACGGCATGACGCCGTCCTTACGGAAGGACGCGTCCACGTCTTTCTTGACGTCGCAGAGGCCGTGGAGCTGGAAGAGGTCGAAATGGTCGGTGCGCAGGCGTTTCAGCGACCGCTTGAATTCCGCTTCCGCCTTCGCCCGCGCGTGCTCGCCGCTCTTGCAGGCGAGGAAGGCGTCCTTGCGGTAAGGCTCCAGCGCCGGGCCGAGCTGCACTTCCGAATCGCCATAGGAGGGCGCGACGTCGAAGTAGTTGACGCCGCGTTCCACCGCCCAGGCCACGGCGCGGTTCGCCTTGCTCTGCTCCGTCTCCATCACCACGATCCCGCCGAAGCCGATGACCGAAAGCTTGATTCCGTCCCTGCCGTAGGCGCGGCGCGGCAGTTTGGCGGCATTGCTTTTCTTGCTCATGGAATCCCTCCGGTAGCGCTGCCCAAAGCGAACGAGACGAACACACCGCCACGCTATCACCCGGCGGTGGTCCGAGTCAAGACCCGTACCGACTTGAAAACCTCGTAATCGTAATCCTAATCGTAATCGGCCTTCGTCGGGCTGGAACGGAAAAACGGCGATTACGATTAGGATTGCGATTACGAAGAAAAATCCGCTAGCGGCCGCCGCCCATCTTGGCGAGATATTGGCGGATGGTTTCCAGCCGCGCGGGGTCAATCGGCTCTTTCTGCGCGGAGGAGATGACGGAGTGCAATCGCTGCTGCGCCATCTGGACGCGGTTGGGCCTGTCCGGCTTGAGCAGCCAGTACCTGTAAGCGGCCAGGGCGCGCCAGTACAGAGGCTCCTCGGCATGGTGGTACTCGACGACGACGGCATCGAGGAGCGGCAGCGCCCAAGTATAGTGCTCCACCTTCTCCTTCATCATGATCGCCGCCGCGACGGTGTAATAGGCCTTGCCCCAGCGTCCGATGTACCACTCATCATTCTTGTCGTGCGAGGCGCCGAGGCGGCATTTCTCGGTGAAGCGCGGGACGACTTTCTGCGCCAGGGTTTCGGCCGGCGCCATTCGCCCCGTCTCGGCGAGCGCGGCCAGGGTGAAGACCAGCGTGATCATCCGCGGGTCGGTCCCCACCAGCGCGGCGAACTGCCCTTCCTCTCTTCGATAGTACTTGTCGCAACTGTCGTTCAGCGGAATGGTGGTCATATCCAGCCCGCCGAAAGCCCCGCAGAGAAGAGTGTCATTGTACTGGCTGAGAAGGTCCGTGACGTCCGCGGCGAACACGCGCGAGATGACCGGGGCCGCGAGGACGGCGGACACGCCGCCTTCCGCGTCCTCCACCTGCCGGGCGCCGGTCCTGCAGGCATAGATCCGCTGCAGCAAGGCCAGTTCCCGGGGACTCCGCAGTACGCGCTTCGGCGTGGAAGGCCCTACCACTCCGGTGGTGGCCTTGACGCTCAGGTCCCCTGAACGGACGCCGAAGTACATCAGCTCGACCTCCTGCCGGTTCCATCCGAAGGTGTAGAGCCGTTCGCGGAAGACCATGGAAATGCCGTCGGAGGTCACCTTGGGCAGGGTGGGACGAGGAGCGTCCTTCCGAACGGTTCCGATGAAACTGAGCTGGACGGGATGTCCATCCATCGGCGATTTTTCAATGCGGAGTTCTTTCATCGGTATGGAACCGTGCTCAGTCGCCCAGGCCGTCAGGTTCGTGGGGAGCACCAGGCCGGTCAGGCACAGGCAGCCGCGGTCTCTCCGGACCGGATGCAGCAGCACGCAGAGTCCTCGGCCGTTCTGGAACGAGGAGTCCTCGACAAACACGTCGAACTTGCCCTGGTAGTCGCGGACCAGGTCAACGACCTCGGCGGGCGACATGACGAAGAAGCCCCAGACTTTGCCGGCGTCTATCTTCCGCTGTTGCGGAGTGTGGTGCTTTTCAGCCAGGAATTCCGCAAAATATTCCAGGTGTCCCGACTCGATCGCGGCCAGCGGGTTCATCGCCTCCGCGGGAGCGGTTTGGGAAATCACTGACTCCAGTGTGGCCGGAACCTCCACCATCTGGCGGCAACCGGAGCAGCGCCGGGCCTTCATTCCCAGTTCGTCGTGCACGAGCAGGCTGCGCCCGCAATGGGGACACTTGAAGGTGACTGGCATGTCAATCTCCGCACGGACCGTACACAGGGACTCCCTGCGCTACGCAGGAGATGAACCGATTCCTGCGCCGCATGCGCCGCCCGGAATCTGTTACGCGGTCATCCGGCAAGAGACGGCTGTCTTTCCTGAGTGGGATTATACACCTGATGCAGCCGACGTCAAGCTTTTGTTGGGACATGTTCCGGAATTCCCGCCGGGGCGTCATTTGACGGAAGCGGCTCCAGCCGTCACAATGTGGTACTGAATGCCCGGCGGTGGCGTGACCGCGCCACAGGGCGAATTCCGGATTGACGCTCAATCGCACAGGGAGACATAGATGAGACGACTGATCGGATGCGGCGTTCTCCTGGCTGCGCTTTTCATGGCCGCCGGTTGCCGGACCCCTGAGCCGATTCAGGCCGGCCACGAGGTGATGTCGGTCCCCGAAGGGACGATTTCCGTTCAACAGCTCGCGCAACGGCTGGGGCTGGCCGTTGAGGAAGACACCGCCTCGATGGTCACGCTGCGCAACGGCAGGAACCGCGTGATGGTGATCCCGGACCCGGCCGGGCAGGCTTACGTCAATGGATTGCGCGTCGGGCCCGAAGGCGGCTACGTGCGGGTCCGCGGCATTCTCTTCGTGCCGGAGACGCTGGAGGCGGATATCCGGACCGCGCTCAAGCCGCCGGAAGCGGCGACCCATGCGGCCGTCCCCAAGCCGCTTCCCGAGCGGACCCGGCCGACTCTGGCGCGCGCATACCGCGTTGTCGTGGATCCCGGCCATGGCGGCAAGGATCCCGGAACGATCAGCCGCATCGGTCTCAAGGAGAAGACCATCACTCTCCCGGTGGCCAAAGAACTGGCGCGGTTGCTGAAGGAGGATGGATTCGATGTCATCATGACGCGCCAGTCCGATGTCTTCGTCGAGCTGGACGAACGCGCGGCCATCGCCAATCGCTTTTCGGCGGACCTGTTCGTCAGCATCCACGCCGACGCGTGCCCCGACCCGTTCATGAGAGGGTTCACCGTCTACACCTGCCGCGATCCCTCGGCAGGCTCCCGCGACGTCGCCACGGCGGTGGATGAGGCGCTGCATGGCGCCAGCCTCGAAGGGCTGGGCATCCGGCAGGCGAACTATCGCGTCCTCGTCGTCACCCAATGCCCCGCCATCCTGGTGGAATTGGGCTACCTGTCCAACGGCCTCGACGCGGAGATGCTCGCCGACCGCTCCAACCAGGCGCGGCTGGCCCGCTCGATCGCCGACGGAATCGCCGCATATTTCAGCCGCTGAGAGCCGCAGCCGTGGCATGGAAGGCGAAGTCCGGCAGAACGCTGTGGTCTGCGCTGCTCCTGTGCCTGCTCGCCTCTGCGCTCGTCATCGGAGTTTGCTTCCGCGTAACCCGGTCGTCGCAACTCTTCCGGCAAGCCGAAAATCCGGGGGCCCATCCCGTCAGCATCTCCGAGACGCGCAGCATGCTCGGCACGTACCTCACGCTCACGGTCGTGGACGAGAGCGAGTCGAAGGCGCGCGCGGACATCGCCGCCGGCTTCGAGCGCATCGCCGAACTCGACAAGGTGATGAGCTTCCAGAGGCGGGACTCGGAGCTCTCCCGGCTCAACGCGCAAGCGGGGCGCGGCGCGGTCGCGGTCTCGGACGACCTTTACAGGGCCGTCGAGACCGGCGTGACCTGGTGCGGCCGCACCATGGGGACGTTCGACATCGCCGTGGGACCGCTCGTGGAGCTCTGGCAAACCTGCGGCAAGTTGAACCGCCTTCCGACGGCCGAGGAATTCGCCCGAGTGAAGCCGCTCCTGGGAGCGGGCCGGATCATCCTGGATCCCGCCGGCCGCACGATTCGGTTCCCGGTCGCCGGCATGCGCCTGGACCTGGGCGGCCTGAAAGGGTTCATCGCGGACGAGGTGACGAAACTGCTGGTCCGGCGCGGCGTGAAATCGGCCCTGGTCGCCATGGCCGGCGACATTCACGCCCTGGGCCGCAACCTGGGAGGCGGCCCATGGCGCGTCGGCGTGCAGGACCCGCGCAACCCCGAAGGGATCGTCGCCACGCTGGATCTCGCCGACCGCAGCGTCTCCACTTCCGGCAACTATGAACGGTTCGTGGAAATCCAGGGGCGGCGCTACTCGCACATCGTGGACCCGCGCACGGGCCGGACCGCCGAGAGCGTTCCCAGCGTGACCGTCATCGCGCCCGACACCGTCACCTCGGACATCCTCTGCAAACCGCTGAGCATCCTGGGAGTCCGGGATGGCCTGGCGCTGCTCGAGAAGTTCCCCCAAGCCGAGGCGCTGTTCATCACCTACGACGAAAATGGCCAGATGCGCCTGACCCGCAGCCCGGGCTTCGCCGCGTACGAGGCGAAGCCATAATGTTCTTCGTAGCGAAGTGAGAGAGTTGACCGCGTTCCGCGGATGTGGTGCGCCGTGGCCCGCGCCATACAGGGCTGTCGTCCGTCCGGCGCCCGGCGGAGCCTTACGTCAGCCCTTCGGCGAGAGATCCCGGACACTCATTCCTGTCCACCGTGCTGCCGGAGCAGGTCGGCCACATCCTTGTGGCCTTTAGCCAACGCAAGGTGCAAAGGCGTCGCGCCTTGGTTGTCCTTGGCATTGACCTCCGCGTTGTTCTTCAGCAGCAGTTCTGCGATGTCTTTGAAGCCATTGACCGCCGCAAGGTGGAGTGCCGCGCGGCCGCCCTTGTCCCGGGCATTGACGTCCGCGTTGTTGGCGATGAGCAATTCCGCTATCTCTTCATTTCTTCTAATTACTGCACAGTGCAGAGGCGTAAAGCCTCCATTGCCCCGGGCATTGACATCGGCTCCATTGGCGACAAGCAGTTCCACGAACTCTTTCCGCCCCGTAGAAGCCGCCATATCCAAAGGCGTGTTTCCATTGTGATCCCTGACATTGAGATCGGCCCCGTTGGAAATAAGCAATTCCGCCGTTTCCTTATTGCAGGCGAGGCATTCCACCGCGTTGTGCATGGGCGTCCACCCGAACCAATTTCGAGCATTGACGTCCGCCTTGTCGGCAATGAGCAGTTTTGCCACGTCCAGATGGCCCTGGCCAACCGCACCGTGCAAAGGCGTCCAGCCCTTGTTGTCTTTCGCATTGACATCCGCCCCGCTGGCAATGAGGAATTCCGCAACATCGGTATGGCCGCTGTCCGCCGCACGGTGCAAAGGAGTCGCGCCGTCCTCGTTTTTGCTGGACGCCAGCGCGGGATGGTCTTTGATCAGCGCCTTCAGGTTGTCCAAGGCGCCGGCGGCGGCCAGCTCGACAATGTCGGATGCGTCGCCATGAAGCATGAGCAGTTGCACTATGTCCTCATGATGATTGACCGCCGCACAATACAAAGGTGTCTGGCGAAGCTTGTTCCTGGCATGGACATCTGCCTGGTTGGCGAGGAGCACTTCGACGACATCCTTGTGGCCGCCTTGCGCCGCCAAATGCAAAGCCGTATTTCCCCCGCCGTCCGCGCCACTGATTTCGGCTCCATTCCGGAGCAGAAACTCGACCATGTCCTTATGGCCTGCCGCCGCCGCAAAGTGCAACGGCGCTCGCCCGCCATTGTTGCCGACGTTGACCTTCGCGCCGTGGGCCAGGAGGAGTTCTGCAAAGTCCTGGCGGCCTTCGGAAGCAGCCCACTGGAGAGGGGTCATGTTGTTGGTTTCGGTGTACACCAGGAGTGGATTATCTACGAGCAGCGCTTTGGCCTTTGCCAAGTCGCCGCGCGCGGCGGCATCCTCAAGCTGGCCTGAGAAGGCGGCACTACAGAGGATGCCGAGCGCGACAACCGCCGCCACAAGTCTGCCCACAGTCGCCCCTCTCGCTCTTAAATCGAAGAAATGTCGCGAATGGCCGCCGCTCACACGAGGGTCGCCGTCAGAGGAAAGATTCTGGCGGCCAGTATTCCTTTTGTCAAGCAGATTCTCGGTCACGAACTGCTGCGCTCTATGCCCCCCAAGTCTCTGGCTCGCTGCACGGTAGAAATGGTGTGTTCGGCTCATCAATAATTCTGCTGCGCGATGGCGCCGTCGACAAGAAATTCGGCCATGTGAAGGCTGACGTACCTGTACATCTCGGACCTACGGTAAATCGCTCAGTCGTCTCTTACAGGTCAGGCGCTCGAGGGGTGCGCGCGGGGCGCCCTACTTCGCCGTCCAGACGCCCGCGATCGGGGCGCCGCAGTACGGGCAGCGGCCGTCGCGGATATCGTTGCGCACCACGATGAAGCCCTGCCGCTGGACCAGCGTGCGGCCGCATTTCGGGCAGATCGTATCCTCGCCGGCGGGCGTGGCGATGTTGCCGACGTAGACGTAGCGGATGCCGGCGTCGCGCGCGATCCGCGCGGCGTTCTGAAGCGTGCCGAGCGGCGTCGGCGCGGCATCCTGCATCCGGTACATCGGGAAGAACCGCGAGAAGTGCATCGGCACGTCCGGCCCCAGGTGCGCCATGTGCCACTGGCACAGGTCGGCGATCATGCGCGGAGCGTCGTTGCCGCCCGGCACGATGAGGTTGGTCACCTCCACCCACACTTTTTCCTCGTGCGCGATCCGCAGCGCCGTCAGCACCGGCTCGAGCGAGCCGCCGCAATAGCGCCGGTAGTACGACTCGTCGAAGGCCTTCACGTCAATGTTCGCCGCGTCGAGCACCTTGCAGAGCTCGCGCAGCGGCGTGGGGTTGATGTAGCCGCAGGTGACCCAGACGTTGCGGATTCCCTCCTTGTGCGCGAGGCGCGCGCAGTCGAGCATGAACTCGTAGAAGACCGTCGGCTCCGTGTAGGTGTAGGAAATCGAGCTGCAGCCGAGGCGCTTCGCCTCCGCGACGACCTGCTCCGGCGTCATCAGATGGTACGGCGCCTTCTCGGGCAGCGCCTGGGAAATCTGCCAGTTCTGGCAGAACACGCAGCCGAGATTACACCCGGCCGTGGCGATGGAGAACGACCGCGAGCCCGGCAGGAAATGGAAGAGCGGCTTTTTCTCGATCGGGTCGTCATTCTCGGCCAGCAGGTGCCCGTAGACCAGCGTTCGAAGGATGCCGCCGATGTTGATCCGAGCGCGGCACGAGCCGCGCTCGCCCTCGCCCAGGACGCACATCACCGGGCAGAGCGTGCACTGCACCTTGCCGCCGGGAAGCTTCTCGTAGTACATCGCTTCACGCATGCTGAGGCCGGCGGTGCGGATCTCGTCGGCGGAGAGGCCGGGAACCATGCGGCGCTCGATCCGCGCGCCCGCCGCGTCCGCCGACGACACGGCCGTCTCGCCGCGGAAGCCGTGAGTCACGATGGTCGCGATCAACACCAGCCCCGCGAGCACCAGGCCCGTGACGATCCAATTATCTCTGCGCGATTCCATGTCCTGCGATCCTTTTCATTGCGATGAGTAATTCGGCGTCCAATCTTTCTTCTTCGGGCACGAGACCATGCATTCGCCGCACTCCAGGCAGCGGTTCGGCCGGATGCGGCCGAAGAGGCGGTGCCGCGCGAGGAATGCCATCGCCGCGCCCGCCGGGCAGAGGTATCGGCAGAAGAACCGGAACACGAAAAGCGAGGCGACACCCAGGAAGATCAGCCAGGCGATCCGCGGCGTGGCGTCGCTCCCGGCCGAGAGGAACCCGAGCGTGAACGCGTCCGAGAACGGCTCGACGTCGCGCACGCCCGTGTTCCGCCAGATGACGTAAATCAGCGGCAGGATCAGGAGCAGGCCGTACTTGACCCGCCGCAGCCGGCGGTCCCAGGGCTCGCTGATTTCCAGCGGCGAGCGAACGAGCCGGCCGAGGAATTCGGTGATCGCGCCGAACGGGCAGATCCACGCGCAGTACAGCCGCCCCGCCAGCAGCGCGCTGCCCAGCGCGAGGGCGGTCAGAAGATACCAGAGCGGCTGCGCGCTCAGCGAAGGCACTTTGCCCGCAGCGATGTCCAGGATGTGAATCAGCGAGAAGAACGCCTTCAGTCCGAACCCGAGGCAGAGGACGGAGGCCACAAGGACGAACGGCCGCAGCCAGGGCAACCGCCGCGCCTCGCCGATCGCCGCGAGGATGAAGAACGCCGGCACCGCCAGCCGCCAGGGATTGAACGGCGCGCGCTGCGCGGGCGTCTCGGCCGGCGCGCTCAGGCCGAGCACCTGTTCCGCCGCGCGGCGCGCCGTCAGCCGCACGCCGTCCATCACCGCCGACGACGTGACTGTCGCTCCGGTAATCGCGTCCAGGCCGCGGCCCGGCGACAAGGCGTCCGAATACCGCTTTCCCCGGAACTGCGCCGCGAACTCCGGCGCGTAGACCTTCTCGCGGTAGCCGGGCGATTCCCGGCCCGGCAGCACGCGCACCTCCACGATCCGCCCGTCCGGGTCGAGCGCCACCGCCACCGGCACGTGCCCGCCGAACCCCTGCACTTCCGGCGCCAGGTCGCTGGAGAGAACAACGATGCCGACCTCCCGCGAGCCGGTCGTCCCGACGAAGTGCCGCACCGGCTTCCGCTCCTCGCGGAACTCGCGCGCTCCGGGCAGGAGCTGCTGGAGCAGCGCGGGCTCCGGTTTGATATCGAGGATCTCGACCTGCGCGCCCGCCGCCGGCGCGATATACGACGCCGCCGCGCACAGGGAAATGAAGCCGACGACTCCGCAGGCCATGCGGCCCAGCGATTGGATGACCGGCAGGAAACTCCCGAGCGCCAGCACCAGCAGCGGCAGCGAAACCAGGCTCGTCGCGGCGAAGAATGCGACGAAGTACGCCAGCCCGTTGAACGCGCCGCCGGCGCGCAGGGCGTCGGCCATGGCCGTGACGAACGGCGGGCAGATGTTCGCGCCCGTGAGGAAACCCAGCAGCAGCGGGAACGTCCCGCCGCGGCCCCACCGTTTCACCGTGCGGCAGAAGGCGCTCTCCTGCGTCGTCTCGGAGACCGCGTAGAGCAGCAGCGCCGCGCCGAGCAGCGCCAGGGAAGCGGACATCGCCCACGGCGGCATCTTCGCGCCGGCCGCGCCGCCGATCCACCCGACGGCCAGCCCCACCGCGGCATAGGCGACGAGCCGACCGAGCAGAAACTCCCCGAGCGCCGCCGCCTGCGCGCCGAACCGCGCCTTCTCGCGCGACAGGACCACCGGCAGAAACACCGGCGCGCACGCCGCCGCGCAGAATGGGGCCGTGGCCAGTCCGAGGAGGAACGCCCGTGAAAGCATCGCGAGCATGACGACCGCCTGAAGGGAGCCGATTGGGTTGCTCATTCCATTATAGGTCAGTCGCGCCCTTCTGTCCAAACGCGCAGAAGAATGGCTTGACGGGCGCGGCCTCAATCGTCAGAATGTGGCCTTCGATGACCGGCCGTCGTGTGAAGAACTGTTATCTGGAAAAAGGAGAAACGCGATGAAGATCTACATTCACACCGATCTCGAGGGAATCTCCGGGGTGGACTCGGATGAGATGATCGAGCCGAACCATCCCCGGCGGCGCGAGGCGAACGAACTTCTCATGGCGGACCTCAACGCCGCGGTCGAGGGCGCCTTGCAGGGCGGCGCGACTCACGTGACCGTGCTCGACAGCCACGGCGGCGGCGGCAACTTCATCCTCGAACTGCTCGACCGCCGCGCGGACAACGACCGGAAGGAAAACAAGAAGTGGTGGGGCAAGATGGACACGTCGTACGCGGGCACTTTTTTCATCGGCGCGCACGCGATGGCCGGCACGCAGAACGCATTCCTGGACCACACGCAGAATTCGGAGAGCTGGTACAATTACTGGCTCAACGGGCGGCGGATGGGCGAGCTGGCGCAGTGGGCGATCGTGTCGGGGAACTTCGGAATCCCGATGCTGATGGTCAGCGGCGACGAGGCCGCCTGCGTCGAGGCGCGGCAGTTCTTCTCTCCGGTCGAGACGGCCGTCGTCAAACGAGGGATCGGGCGGAACCGCGCGGAACTGGTGCCGCTGGAAGAGGCGCGCGCCCGCATCCGCGAGGCCGCCCGCCGCGCGATGTCGCTGGTCGGGAAGGCCGCGCCGCTCATACCCACCAAGCCGATGGAAGTCCGCCTGGAACTGTGTCGCGCGGATTACTGCGACCGGCTTGCGGGCAGGCCGGGCGTCGAGCGCCTCGATCCGCGCTCAGTCCGGAAGGTCACGAGCGCTCCGCTGGACATCTTCCCCTGAGTCCGGCGCGTCCCGGCGAAAGCGGAGGCTGAGCTTCGGGCAAAGCTCGGCGTCCCGGTGCGTTGTCCGCGGTGGAAACCGGCGGGCCGGAGGCGTCCATCCCGGCGCGGACGGCAAAGTCATTGCCCACTACCCGTGAGACCAGGCAGGAGGAGAATCATGAAAAGTCCGCTGGGTCTGGTTGGAACGGTGCTGCTGGCGGCGCTGGCCGGTGCGATATCAAGTTCCCGTCGCGCCGACGCCCTCGACCTCTACGTCGCCTCCGACGGCCGCGACGCATGGAGCGGCCGGCTCGCTGCGCCGGATGCCGCCGGCAAGGACGGACCTTTCGCCTCGCTGGAACGTGCCCGCGACGAAGTCCGCCGGCTCAAGCGCGAAAAAGGCCTTCATGAATCCGTGACCGTACACGTTCGCGGCGGGACGTACTTCCTGGACCGGACCTTCCAGCTCACCGCCGAGGATTCCGGCACGGCCGACGCGCCGGTCGTCTATCTCGGCGACGCCGCGACGCGGCCGCTGCTGCTCGGCGGAAAACCCGTCACCGGTTTCGCGCCGTACAAGGATAAGATCCTCGTGGCCGACGTGGCCTCGCAAGGCTTGAAGGGCGTCGCCTTCCGGCAGCTCTTTTTCGACGGCCACCGCCAGATCCTGGCGCGATATCCGAACTTCGATCCGATGAACCCCTACGCCGGCGGCTGGGCCTATGTCGAGGGCAAGCCGGTGGAGATGTACCAGGACCTGCCGGACGACTCCCGGCGCCTGCTGCACTTCAAGGCCGGGGACGCCCGCGCGATCTCGCGGCCGGAGGAGGCCGAGGTCTGCATCTTCGCGCGATACAACTGGTGGAACGACATCGTCCGCGTCGCGTCAGTGGACCGCGAGAAGCGGGTCATCACTCTGGCCGGCGACTGCTCCTACGCGATCCGGCCCGGCGACCGCTACTACGTGCAGGGGCTTTTCGAGGAACTCGATTCGCCCGGTGAGTGGTACCTGGACAAGGCCGCGGGCAAGCTCTACTTCTGGCCGCCGGCGCCCTTGGAAGGCAAGGCGGTCCTCGCGCCGACCCTTCGCGCGATCATCGAGGTCGGCAAGGGCGTCTCGGACGTCACCGTCCGCGGTTTCGACATCGAGTGCTGCGAGGGCAACGCGGTGACGCTTTACGAGACGACGAATTGCCTCATCGCCGGCTGCGTGATTCGCAACGTCGGCGACTATAACGGGTCGGGCGTGATCATCGTCGGCGGCTCGGGCAACGGCGTGGCCGGATGCGACATCTCCGAAGTCGGCCGCGACGGCGTCTATATCGGCGGCGGCGACCGCAAAACGCTCACGGCCGCGGGCAATTACGCGGACAACAATTATATCCACCACGTCGGGGTGTTCTATAAACAGGGCGTGGGCATTTCGCTCGATGGCGTCGGCAACCGCGCGTCGCACAACCTGATCCACGACGGCCCGCGGATGGGAATCCTGTTCGGCGGCAATAACCTGGTCATCGAATACAACCACATCCGCCACATGAACCTGGAGACCGAGGACACCGGCGCGGTCTACACCGGCGGGCGCGACTGGATCAGCTCGCGCGGCACGGTGATCCGCTACAACTATTTCCACGACATGCTCGGCTTCGGGAAGAAGGACGGCCGGTGGACGATGCCCTTTTTCGCGTGGGGAGTTTACCTGGACGACAACACCGGCGGCGTGGACGTGATCGGCAACATCGTCGCGCGCTGCTCGCGGGCGGGCCTGCACCTGCACAACGGACGCGATAACCTGATCGAGAACAACGTCTTCGCGGACAACGGCCTCTCCCAGGCGGAATACAACGGCTGGACGCAGGATTCGCAGATGTGGAAGGACCATTTTCCCACGATGGTCAAGGGATACGAGATGGTCGCGCACGAGCCGGCATGGCAGAACATGCGGAACATGAAGACGCATCCGAAGGACGCCATCCTGCCCGGCGGGCTGATCATGTCGGGCAACACGCTCTCGCACAATATCTTCTACTACCGCGACCCGGCGGCCGCGCTGTACCGCTTCTCGAACGTCTCGTTCGACCACAATCGGGCGGATGACAACCTGGTCTGGCATTGCGGGCTGCCGATCTCGACCGGACAGTTCAAGGCGGGCAAAACGATCTCCGATAACCTGCTGGTCAACCCCCGCTTCGAAGGCGGCCAGGCCAACGAGCTGCCCAACGGCTGGATCTGGCAGGCCAGGCCGAGCGCGGACTGCAAGGCCGGCGTTTCGGAGGAGGCTGCGGCCGGCGGCAAACGGTCGCTGAAGATCGCCGGTGTGCCGGTGAAGGACGCAAAATGCAATCCTCCGTGGCCTGTGGTCGTCAGCGATGAGGTCGCCGCGAAACCGGGCCATGCTTACCGGCTGACCGCGAAGATGAAGGCCGCCAAGGCCGGGACGCGCGCCGAGCTGATGGTCCAGTCGTACGTGGCCAACGTATACTTCTGGTGCAGGCAGACACCGGCCAGCCTCGGCGCCGAGTGGCAGGATTACGAACTGGTCTTCCGATTTCCGGCCCAGGGCGAGCAGGACTACAATGCGCAAATGAAGGCGGTCCGAGCCCGGTTCGACCTGACGGCCGGCGACGGCACGGTGTGGATTGGCGACGTCCATCTGGTCGAAACGGAAACGCTGGACGAGTGGCAATCGCTCCAGGCGCTGGGGTTCGACCGGCACTCGCTCGTCGCCGACCCGTTTTTCGTCGCGCCGGAGAAAGACGACTGGCGTCTCAGGCCCGATTCGCCGGCGTTCAAGCTCGGGTTCCAGCCGATCCCGGTGGAGAAGATCGGGCCGTACCAGGACCCCCTGCGCGCGTCCTGGCCGATCATCGAAGCGCCCGGCGCGCGGGAATGGCTGAAGCTGAATAGGGCCGGCTGAAACGCAGGTCATCCGGCGAGTCTCAGGGGAGTAGCGGAATGAAATTTCTGCCGATGTCCGAACTGCTGTCCGACGCCGCTTCGCGCGGATACGCCGTCCCGGCGTTCTGCGTCTGGACTGCCGAAGCGATGGACTGCGCGCTGCGCGTCGCCACGGAATGCCGCGCGCCGGTGATCCTGATGAATGGCCCCAGCGAGTTTGCGCTCCTTCCGCCGGCGGCCATGGCGGCGACGGCCGTTGCCGTTTCGGCCCGGTACTCGGTGCGCGCCGCGCTGCACCTCGACCACGGAGACAGCATCGAGCAGGCGGAGGCCTGCCTCGCCGCCGGCTATACATCCGTCATGCTCGACTTCTCTGCGCGCCCCAATGCGGAGAACGCCGCCGCGCTCCGGCAGGTCGCTCAGCGGGCACATCCACTGGGCGTGACCGTGGAAGGAGAGATCGGCCACGTCGGCAAGGTGGACGACGTCACCACCGAAGGCGCGCCCGGCTCCACTCTCACGGTCCCGGCCGAAGCCGCCCGCTATGCCGAGGAGACGGGAGTGGACGTCCTGGCGGTCTCGATCGGCAATGCCCATGGACAGTATACCCGGCTGCCGCGCCTGGACTTCGACCGGCTGGCGGAGATTCACAAGGCGGTGCGCGTGCCGCTTGTGTTGCACGGCGGATCGGGGACGCCGGAGGCGGACATCAAGAAAGCCATCTCGCTGGGCATCGCAAAAATCAACGTGGCGACCGAGCTGATCGCGTCCGTCCGCGAATCGCTCAGAAGCCAGTGGCGCGACGGCCGGAACCTCTGGCTGCCGCTGGCGCAGGCGGAGGCGATGCAGGCGATGGAGCCGGTGCTGCGGAAGTGGATCGCCATGACCGGCGCCGCGGGGCGCGGTTGACGGGAACAGGCGGATACATGCAACTGCGAAGGAGGGATTCGATGGGCTCGGATTCGGTCGTTCGAGACCTCGAGGGCGAACTCGCGGAGGTCCCCGCGCTGGACATCCATACGCACTTGACGTGCGGAAAACTCGCCGCGCGAGGACTGCACGACGTGCTGCTTTACCACATGCTGGTCACGGACTTGTATTCCGCCGGTTGTCCCAGCGGCGCGCGCCTGACCCAGTATCCGGGCTGGCCGACGCGCGAGGAAGCGCACTCGAGAATCCGGGAGGCGCTGCCGTACCTCGACAGGATCCGGAACACGAGCCTCTTCTGGGCGCTGCGGACCATCCTGCGCGACCTGTATGACTGGAACGAGCCGATCACTGATAAGAACTGGCAGGCGCTCGACGGACTGATCCGCGAACGCGCCGACGATCGCGCCTGGTCCCGCACGATGATCCGCCGGGCCGGCGTCCAGAAGCTCACCACCGAGTTGTCCCGGCGCGGCGACGGATGCGATGACGATCTCTTTCACTACTCCATGGAATGGGCCTTCTTTACGCGCACGCAGCGCGGCGAATATGACACGGCGCTCTACGAGCTGGAACGGTGCTGGGGCCAGAAGCCGGGGACGCCGATCCCGCACGCGGCGGGCCGGCGGCCGGCCTCCGAGCGGACCATCCGGACTCTCGACGACGTGCGCGCGGCCATGGCCCATTTCGTGAAAGAGCTGGCGGCGTCGCGCGTGCTCTCGATCGCCACTCACATCTCGACGGACATCGCCTTCCGGCGCGTCACGGACGGCGAGATGGAATCGGCGCTGGCGCGGCGCGCCAAGGCGGGACCCGAAGAGAGGGACTTGTACGCTTCCTGCATCCACGAGCTGTTCCTGGAACAACTGACGTCGCTCGCCGACCCGATCGTCTTTCAGTTCAGTTTTGCCGCCGAGCCGATGCCGTTCGAGACGGCCAGCCTGGTCCCGCAGCGCGCCATCGCGGACCTGGCGGCCGTCGTCGCGCGCCATCCCAAGGTCAAATTCCTCTGCTTCCTCGCGAGCCGCCACGCCAACCAGTCGCTCTGCACGCTCTGCCGGGAACTGCCCAATCTCTCGTTGGCGGGTTACTGGTGGCACAACTTCTTTCCGGATATCATGCGGCAGGTGTTGGCCGAGCGCCTGGACCTGCTCCCGCTCAACAAGCAGATCGGCTTTTTCACCGACGCCTACAGCCTCGAATGGACCTACGGGAAGGCATTCGTCATCCGCAAAGTCATGGCGCGGGTGCTGGCGGACAGGATCGAGTCGGGGCAGTACACGCGCCGGGACGCGCTCGACATCGCCAGGGAGATCCTTTTCGAGACGCCGCAATCGCTGCTCGGAATGGTCCCGGCGAAAGAGCAATAGCCCGCCCTTCTTGCAGTTGCCGGCGGCGCGTGCTAGAGTCCCTCGGGCGCAGGATGAGCGAAAGGAGACCGCGATGCCCAAACAGAATTCTCTGCTCGACGGAACGCGCTCGTCGCCGCAATGGCGGAAGGCCCGGCCGAAACTGTGCGTGCTGCCGGTCGGCGCGTTCGAGCAGCATTCCGAGCATCTCCCGCTCGCCACCGATGACATTCAGGTGGAGTACTTCGGCCGGTTCGTCGCAGGCGAACTGGGCGCGGCGCTGCTGCCCACTCTGGATTACGGGACCAGCCTGGAGCATACCGGCTTCCCGGGAACGGTCTCGCTCAAGCCGGAGACGCTCATGCAGATCATCCGCGACATCGCCGGCGAGGTCGAGCGGCAAGGGGTGACGACCATGATCCTCCTCAACGGCCACGGCGGAAACTTCGCGCTGGTCCCGGTCGTGCGCGACATCAACCGCTCGGACCGGAAGCTGAAAATCCTGCTCGTGACGTGGTACGGTTTCCAGGATGACGAGGGCCTCGACTCGACCGCGCAGGGCAAGCCGGACATCCACGCGGGCGAAGGCGAGACTTCCGTCATGCTCGCCCTGCGGCCCGACCTCGTCCAGCGGGGCCGGCCGCGCCTGAAGTTCAGCGTCAAGGGTTTTGAACAGCCGGACCTCACGACGTTCGGCGTCGGCTTCGTCTCGCCCAGGGGCAATTACGGAGACGCTTCGCTCGCCTCGCGCGAGAAAGGCGAGAAGTTCATCCTCAGCAGCAAGCGCAACTTGATGAAGCACATCCGGCAACGCCTGGCGTGGCTGCGCCAGAGCCGAATCTATTACCGGAGCGGGCGGGCCGGAGAATAAATACCAGTCACCCATTAACATCGCAGGAGCGTTGAGCAACCATGAGCATGAAGAGCACGCCGAACGCCGTGATTCCCGCGCGGCTGCACGCCTCGGGTTTCGAGAAATCGGACTCCAACTTCTATTCCCTTTCGCCGGCGAGCGACGGGAACGTGTATTACACGCTCTCATCGCACGACTTGAATACGCACGGCCGCGTCTATCGCTACGAGCCTTCAGCCGACCGGGTGAAGCTCCTGGGCGACCTCGGCGAACTGGTCGGCGAGGCCGGCCGGAAGACGATTCCGCAGGGCAAATCGCACTGCCCGTTCTTCGAGTGCGACGGGAAACTGTATCTCTCCACGCAGTACGGCTTCTTCCAGTCCTCCGGCGACAAGGAACGGCCGGCGGGAGTGCCGGAGGGATACAAGCCGTATCCCGGCGGGCATTTCATCTCGTACGACCTGGCCAGCGGGCGGTTCGAGGACCTGGTGATCGGCGTGCCGGAGGAAGGCATCATCGCGATGCAGCTCGACCCCGCGCGCAAGCGCATCTACGGGCTGACCTGGCCGAAGGGCTACTTCCTGGTCTATGACATCGCCGCGCGCCGGCTGCGCAACCTGGGCAAGGTCTCCCGCGACGGCGAGGTCGGCGAAGGCGAAAACTACCTCTGCCTGTGCCGCAGCATGGGCGTCTGGCCGGAGACGGGCGACGTCTACTTCACGAACGCCGACGGCGAAATCCTGCGATACAGTTTCTCGCGGGACCGCGTCGAGCCGGCGGCGGGCGTCCACATGAAGCGCGACATCTTCGGCGCGTGGGACCCGCACAAGCCCGGCCACCAGGGATACAACTGGCGCGACCTGTTCTGGCACGAGGCGGATCGCGTGTTCTACGGCGTGCATCCCAAATCCGGCTACCTCTTCCGCTTCGATCCCGCCGCGCCGCGGCTGACGCTGCTCGACCGGATCTGCGCGCAGGAACTCCGCGAGAGCGGGCAGTTCGAGCCGTTCCGCTACGGCTACCTCTCGCTGCGCCTCGGCCCCGACGGCCACACCGTCTACTACCTCACGAGCACTCACGGCCTCACGACGGAGGACGGCCGGCGCGTCAAGGAGGCCGTGCACCTGGTGACGTATCATCTTCGCACCGGCGACTACGCCGACCACGGCGTGCTGCGGCTGCCCGACGGCCGCTACCCCTCGATGGCGCACACGCTCCTCGTCCACCCGAACGGGAAGCTGTACTCCTGCCCGTGGATCGAGCCTTCTCCAACGGGCCTGGACCGCAAGGCGGCGCCCATCTGCGACCTGATCAGTTTCGATGCCCCTGCGGATAAGAGATGAACCCCGCTCCGGCCTCTCGGCCGCAAAATCGAAAGGGCCGCGAATGAGCATGATCGTGCTCGAGGAGACCTGCCAAGCCGACCTCAAGGGAAAATCCGTCGAGGTGGCCGTGCTGCCCATCGGATCGTGCGAGGTGCACGGGCTGCACCTGCCGTACGGGACGGACGCGTTCCAGGCGGCGATCTTCGCGCGCCGGGCGGCGGAACTCGCGGCCGAGCGCGGCGCGGTCGTGCTCGTGATGCCGGGCCTGCCCTATGGCTGCGATCAGAACCTCATGGAGTTTCCGTACACGGTCGGCCTGAGCCCGAGCACGATCCTCAAGGTCATGGACGACCTCGTCGGCGGCCTGGCGCAGCACGGGATCCGAAAGGTGCTCCTGCTCAACGGGCATGGCGGCAACAGCGGCACGCTCGACGCGACGTTGCGCGAGCTCTACGGCAAGCACAAAGTTTTCCTCGCGCGGATGGACTGCTGGTCCGTCGCCTCCGACGTGGTGGACGCCGTGCGCGAAACGGCGGAGATCGAGCACGCGGATGAAATCGAGACCTCGGTCGCGCTGGCGCTTTTCCCGCAATTCGTCAACATGGACGCAGCGAGACCGGCGCCGACGAACCCGTCGCGCCTTCCGCTGCTCAAGAAGTACGGCAAGTTCAGCCGGCCCTGGCATCTTTTCACCCGGAACGGCGGCGTCGGAGATCCGACGAAGGCGACCCGCGAGAAGGGCGAAAAGGTCGTACAGGCGACCGTCGCCCGGATCGCGGACGTCCTTGTCGAACTTTCCGCCGCGAAATACAACGAGCGGTTTCCGTACTAAGTCTGTTCGGCCTGCCTAAGTCTGCAGATCGCGGGTCCTGCTGATTTAACGTTCTTTTAACACCTTTGCCCTCCATTCTTACAGCAACCTAATGTCCCGCTGTGTTACTCTTCTTAGAATCGCGTGAACCTCACCGACACGTTCTACCTCCGGAAAGAGAGGAGCGTCCTATGAATCTCGCGTTCTGGTTGCCGGCAATGTTTGTGCTGGGCTTCGTGGGATTGGGATTGTGTTACCTGTTCCTGATCGCTTGCGAGAAAATCTAAGGAGAGGCTGATGATCTATCTAACTGCGGCGATTGCGGCGTTCCTGTTTATCTATTTAATCGTCGCCATGGTTCGGCCGGAATGGTTCTAAGTTCTATACCAGGGCGATCCGGCGTCCTGATAAGGAAGGAGCATATCCCATGACAATCTGGCTTCTGCCGCTTGCATTGCTGGTCTTCACAACGCTCTGCGCGATCCCGTTGAGCCGCTACCTGGCGTGGATCATGGACGGGAAATACCGCGCCCCGAAACTGCTGGGCTGGTTTGAAAAGCGGTTGGACACCGGCCCGCAGGATTGGAAACGGTACACGGCCGCGCTGCTCATATTCAACGGGGTGATGTTCGTCTTCGGGTACCTGGTGCTGGCGCTCCAGCCGTTTATGCCGTGGAACCCGCGCGGGCTGACCCTGTTGTCGCCGACAGCCATTTTCAATTCGGTCGTCTCCTTCATCACGAATACGAACATCCAGCACTATTCGGGCGACCAGCATTTTTCCAACTTCAGCCAGGTGTTCTTCGTCATCTTCAATCAGTTCACTTCCGCCGCGGTAGGGTTTTGCGCGCTGACGGCGATCATCCGCGCCTTCCGCGGCGAGAAGACCGTCGGCAATTACTTTCTCGACATGTGGCGCGTGGTGGTCTATGCGTTCCTGCCGGTCGCCTTCATCATCGGCGTGATCTTCATCACCCAGGGCATGCCGATGACGCACCGGAGCGCGTATCAGGTCTCGACGCTCGAGGCCGGCGCGATGGGCACGGACGACAAGGGCCAGGCGAAGCAGCAAACCATCGTGGTCGGCCCGGTTGCGGCCGTCATCCCGATCAAGATGCTCGGCACGAACGGCGGCGGATTCTACGGCATGAACGCCGCCCACCCGTTCGAGAATCCCACGGGCCTGACCAACTTCGTGACGACGTTTGCCATGATGCTGTTCCCCTTCGCGCTGGTGCTGATGTACGGCCGAATGCTCGGCCGGTTGCGGCATGCCGCGGTGATCTTCGCGGTGATGATGCTCATGATGATCGGCACGATCGTGTGGGTGATCCACTTCGACACGCTGAAACCCAACCCCGGGTTGACCGCGCATCCGATCGCACAAACCTACGAGATCCCCAGCGCCACAGCGCCGGGCGGAAAACGCGTTGTGACCTCGCCGGCGGTCGCGGGTCTGCCGGTGGATCAGCATTTGGGCAATCTCGAAGGCAAGGAGATGCGCTTCGGCACCTCGGCGGGCGCGACGTTCGCCGCCGTCACGGTGGATGTGACCTGCGGCGCCGTGAACGCCGAACACGACAGCCTGAACCCGATCGCCGCGTTGTCGCCCATGACCGGAATGTGGCTGAACTGCATTTTCGGCGGCAAAGGAGTCGGCATGATCAACATGCTGATCTTCGTGATCATCGGCATCTTCATCGCCGGGATGATGGTCGGCCGGACGCCCGAATATCTCGGCAGGAAGATCGGCGCCCGCGAGGTCAAGCTCGCCGTCATCGCCTTGCTCGTGCATCCGTTCATGATCCTGTTCCCCACCGGACTGTTCGCCGCGACGGATTGGGGGATCAAGGCGACCAGCAATCCCGGCTCGCACGGCTTCTCGCAGTTGGTGTACCAGTTCTCCTCCGCATCGGCCAACAATGGGTCGGCCTTCGACGGACTGGGCGTGACCTACGGGTTCTACAACAATCCGCATCCGTCGCCGGAGGCCATTCCGTGGGACATCGCCACAGGCCTGATCATGTTGTTCAGCCGCTATCTTCCGATCATCGCGCCGATCGCCATGGCCGCTTATCTCGGCGCGAAGAAGCCCGCGCCGTTCGGCCCGGGGACCTTGCGCGACGACACCGCCACGTTCGGATTCCTGGTGTTCGCGACAGTGGTCATCGTCGGCGCCCTGCTTTTCCTGCCGGTGGCGGCGCTCGGGCCGCTGGCGGAACACCTAGGGCCGATTCCCTTTGGCGGTTGATGTCTCTGAAACGAATTCGTCCATGACTGATAAGGAGTGCTCATCATGACGCCCGATAGTGTGCTCGATGCCAGGTCAGCCGCCGCGTCCGAACTCAACCCGTCGCCGCAGGCGCGCCCGCCGCGCCGGGTCAAGCGGCAGCCTTTGCTGACCGCGGACACCTGCCTGCCCGCATTGAGGCAGGCCGTGATCATGCTGCGGCCGGATATCCAGTGGAGTAATCCGGTCATGTTCGTCGTCGAGGTCGGCGCCTGCCTGACCTTGCTCTACATCGGCAAGGCGATCTTCGGCACGGCCGCCAGCCAGGTGCCGTTGAGCTACTTCATTACGCTGGATATCTGGCTGTTCCTCACTGTTCTTTTTGCGAATTTCGCCACGGCGCTGGCCGAGGCGCGCGGCAAGGCGCACGCCGAATCGCTGCGCCGGACGCGCGTGGAGACGGTGGCGCATCGCCTGCGCGACAAGGGGCAGATCGAGCAGGTGTCCTCCGCCGCGCTGCGGCCGGGAGATAAGGTGGTCGTGAGCGCAGGGCAGATCATTCCCGGCGACGGCGAGGTGATTGAAGGGATCGCATCGGTGGACGAGGCGGCGATCACCGGCGAATCGGCGCCCGTGATCCGCGAGTCGGGCGGCGACCGCTCCGGCGTGACCGGGGGAACCACGGTCCAGTCCGATCGAATCGTGGTTCAGATCACGGCGCAACCCGGCGAATCGTTCCTCGATCGCATGATCGCGCTCGTCGAGGGCGCCAAGCGCCAGAGGACCCCCAATGAAATCGCCCTGACGCTTCTCCTCTCCGCGTTTACGCTGGTCTTCCTGATCGTCGTGATACCGCTCTACCCGATGGCCTGGAACGCCGAGCAATACATGATGGGCTACCTGGGCGTTCAAGAGCCCCTGCACAGTCTCGGCACCGACGTGCCGACATTGATCGCGCTGCTGGTCTGCCTGATTCCGACCACCATCGGTGCCCTGCTGGCCGCCATCGGGATCGCGGGAATGGACCGCGCCCTGGAGGCCAACATTATCGCCAAGAGCGGCAAGGCCGTCGAGACCGCCGGCGACATCGACGTCGTCCTGCTGGACAAGACCGGCACGATCACCCTGGGCAACCGGCGAGCGGTGGAATTCATCCCGGCCGAAGGCGTGGCGACCGAACTGCTGGCTTCAAGCGCCCAGATGGCCTCTCTCTCCGATGAGACGCCCGAGGGCCGCAGCATCGTCGTCCTCGCCAAGGACAAATATAAGCTCCGCGCCCGGGCGGCGGGCGAGCTGCGCGGGACATTCATCCCGTTCAGCGCTCAAACTCGCATGAGCGGCATTGACCTGGAGGACGGCCGGCACATCCGCAAAGGGGCCTCGGAAGCCGTCGAGGCCTACGTGAAGCAACACGGCGGAAGGATGCCCGCGGACGTCCGGCAGTCGGTCGAAAGGATCGCCCGCCTGGGCGGAACGCCGCTGGTGGTGGCCAGCGAGGGCGCGGTGCTCGGCGTGGTTCATCTGAAGGACATCATCAAGGGCGGCATCAAGGAACGGTTCGAGCACCTGCGGAAAATGGGCGTCAACAGCGTGATGATCACCGGCGACAACCCGTTGACGGCGGCGGCCATTGCGGCCGAGGCGGGAGTCAATGATTTTCTGGCGGAGGCCACGCCGGAGCAGAAGCTGGCGTTCATCCGCAAGGAGCAGGCCGAGGGAAAACTGGTCGCCATGATGGGCGACGGCACCAACGACGCGCCCGCCCTCGCGCAAGGCGACGTCGCCCTGGCCATGAACGCCGGCACCCAGGCGGCCAAGGAAGCGGCGAACATGGTGGACCTGGACAGCGATCCCACGAAACTGATCGAAGTGGTGGAGATCGGCAAGCAACTGCTGATGACGCGCGGCGCGCTGACGACGTTCTCGATCGCCAACGACGTGGCGAAATACTTCGCCATCATCCCGGCGCTGTTCGCCGGGACGTTGCCGTGGCTCAAGGCCATAGACATCATGCACCTGCATTCGCCGACCTCCGCGATTCTGTCGGCGATCATCTTCAACGCGCTGATTATCCCCGCGTTGATCCCGGTGGCGCTGAAAGGCGTTTCCTACCGGCCGCTCGGCGCCGACGCGCTGCTGCGAAGGAACCTTTTCATCTGGGGGCTCGGAGGCGTGATCCTTCCGTTCATCGGCATCAAGCTCATTGACGTGGTCATGGTCGCGCTGCACCTGGTCAACTGAACTTTCAGGAAGAAGGAGCGCTCAAGATGCGGCAAATCATTTCAAGAAGCCTCGAGCTGCTGCTGCTCTTCGTGATCATCTGTTGCGTCATCTACCCGGCGGCGCTCTGGGCGGTCGGCCAGACGCTGTTTCAGGACAAGGCGAACGGCAGCCTGGTCAAAGGTCCCGACGGCGCGGTGGTCGGATCGCTGCTCATTGCGCAGCCGTTCACGAAAGACGAGTACTTCCAGCCGCGCCCGTCGGCCTGCTCCTACGACGGATCGGCTTCCTCCTCGTCGGCGCTGGCGGCCAGCAACTATGCGCTTCGCGGGCGAGTCGCTGCGGCCCTTGGCCCGATCGCCGCATACCAGGGCGGCCCGAATGACGGCAAGCCGGTGGCGCCGGACATCGAGGCATGGTTCCAGAAGGATCAATACCAGGACGGGCCGAATATCGTCGCGCAATGGGCCGACGCTCACAACGGCCTGGCGCAGGCCTGGGTGGGGACGACGTTCGATGCCAAGAACCCGACTCCGCAACAGCAGTACGTGCTGGACTGGGAGAAGACCCATGCCGCCGTCGTGGCCAAGTTCAGGCAGGACAACCCCGCGATCACCGAACCGGCGCCGTCCGACCTGGCGGTCCTGTTTTTTGAAGCGTTCTCCAAGGAGAATCCCGGCCGATTTCTCTCGGCGGTCACCGCCAACGGACCGGACGGCAAGCCGGTCACGAAGATTCAGGTGGTCATGGACGGCGCGGACGTTCAATCGAATTTCTTCGACCTGTGGCGGCAGGAGCATCCGGACATCGCGCTCCAGGATGTCCCCGGCGACCTCGTGACGACTTCCGCCTCCGGGCTTGACCCGCACATCACCCTGCAGAACGCCGAGTATCAGTTGGACCGCGTCGCATCCAAGTGGGCGGCCGATCTCAAGCGCAACCCGGCGGACGTGCGTCAGGAAATCGCCGGCCTCCTGAAGGCGCAGGCGTCGGCGCCGCTCGGCGGGCTTGCCGGCGAGCCGTTCGTCAACGTGCTTGACGTCAATCTCCAGCTCCGCAACCGATATGGGACCCTGCCGCAATAACAAGCCTGGAGCGGTCTTCTTGCGGTTGTCCGGCCTTCGTGGTAGATTTGCTGAATTGCCGACCTGCAAGGATAGTATTCCAAGGCGAATGAAATGGTTGATCTGTTGAGACGCTGGGGACTGTTGCCCGCCGAACCCGCGCACCTGCGCGCGGTCGGTCGAATGGTCCTGCTGGCCGGGCTCGTCGGCGTGGTGGCGGGCCTCGGCGCGGTGGCGTTTCAGTTCCTATCGCACCTGGTGCTCAAGTACGGCCTGGAGTTCCTCGCCGGCTACAAGCCCGCCGGCCCTGCGGGCGAATGGAGCATCTTCGGGGCCATCCGGCCGATCTTCGGCAGCTTTACGCCCTGGATGCTGCTGGTCGTCATCACGGCCGGCGGATTGCTTTCAGGCCTCATCGTTTACTCCCTCGCGCCGGAGGCCGAAGGGCACGGGACGGACGCGGCCATCAAGGCCTATCACAAGGAACGAGCTATCATCCGGCCGGTGGTGCCGCTGGTGAAGATCATCTGCTCGGCGCTGACTCTCGGCTCGGGAGGTTCCGGCGGCCGGGAAGGCCCGATCGCCCAAATCGGCGCGGGGTTCGGCTCGTACATAGCCCGGGTGCTGAAACTCTCCGAGCATGAGCGGCGGATGTTGCTGGCCGCCGGCCTGGGGGCGGGCATCGCGGCCATATTCAAGGCGCCGCTGGCCGGCGCGATCTTCGCCATCGAGGTGCTCTACCGCGACGAAGACTTCGAGGCTGAAGCGCTGATTCCCGCCTTCATCTCCTGCACCGTCGCCTATTGCGTGTTCGGGATGATCGCGCTGTATGGGTTCGGCACCGGCTCGGGTTTCTCCCCGCTGCTGGCCGTCCAGCCCGGCCTGAAGTTCGACAAGCCGGCGCTGCTCCTGCCGCTGACGATCCTGGCGGCGTTCATGGTCGTCGCCTCGCTGATTTACGTGCGCTGTTTCTACGGCGTCGTGGGGCTCTTCAAGCGCTTCAAGATTCCGCCGCACGTGAAGCCCGCGATCGGCGCGCTCGCCACGGGCCTCTTCGCGCTGGGGGTCTTCCGCGCCTTGCAGTATTTCGGGCCGGAGGCGCAGACGGACTCGCTGAACATCCTCTCCTTCGGCTACGGCATCCTGCAGAATCTGCTCGATGGCCCGTACCATCACCACCTCGTCGGCGCCGTGGTCGTGCTCGGCGCGATCGGAATCGGAAAAATCCTGACCACCTCTCTGACCATCGGCTCGGGCGGGTCCGGCGGCGTGTTCGGGCCGAGCATGGTGATCGGCGGGACCCTCGGCGGCGCCGTCGGCCTGATCCTTCAGCACTGGATGCCCACGGTCGTCACGCGCGTGGACGTGTTCGTCATCCTGGGCATGGCCAGCTTCTTCTCCGCCGCCGCCAAGGTCCCCGTCAGCACCATCATCATGGTCTCGGAACTGACCGCCGGCTACGAGTTGCTGATCCCGGCGATGTGGGTCTCCGCCTTCGCGTACCTCCTCAGCCGTGGCTGGTCCATCTACCGAGAGCAGGTTCCCTCGCGCCTCTACTCCGACGCGCACCGCGGCGATTTCGTCATCGGCATCCTCAAGGGAATGTCCGTCGGCAAAATCTGGAAGCCACCGGCGCAACCGGTGGTGACTTTCCCGTTCGACGCGCCGCTCACCCGCGTCACCGCCTCGATCCCCGTCACGACACAGACGGTATTCCCCGTCCTGGACAAGGAGGGCAAGTACCACGGCTTGCTCCACCTGAACCAGATCCGGCGCGTCATTTACGAGAAAGAGATGGGACAACTGGTCATCGTCGAGGACATCGCGGTGGAGAACATCGAGCCGCTTCGCCTGGACACCGACTTATCCAACGTGATCACCCTGTTCGCGGAAAAGGACTACCCCGAATTGCCCGTGGTGGACGCGGACTCCGGGAAGGTCCTCGGCCTGTTGCGCCGCCAGGAGCTTCTCGCCGCATACAACGCGCGGTTGGCGGAAATGCAGGCGCGCAAGCCGTGAGCGGGCCTTGCGGCAATTAGCGCCGGCCCGCGCTACAGCTTGCCCTCTTCGCGCAGCCTGGCTTCGGCCTCTTTGACGATCTCGTCCACGTCCTTGATCTGGCCGGGCGTGAGCGGCGAGGCGATGTCGTTGGAGATGAGTTGCCGCGCCTTTTCGCGGGCCATGTTCTCCCATTGGCGCGCCTCGTCGCCGCGCGGGTCCACGCCCCACGGCGCGACGGCGAAGAACGGCGACAGGTCCAGAAAATTGCGGAACTGCTTGGCGGTGTCCATCTCGGAGAGGTAGTTCCCGCCGATACCCACCTCGCGGATGAGGTCCACGTCAATCGCCTCGTCGGTGACCTCGAATCCCTGGACCGCGCGGCGGACGTAGCGCGTCACTTCGTTGTCGAGGACGAGCTGGACGGGCGAGTACGTGACGGCGTTTTCGAGGTGGCCGACGACGCCGTAGCCGACCGCGCCGCAGAGCACCGCCATGAGCATCGTCACGCCCTTCTCGGCTCCGGCGCGCGCGCCCGGCAGGCAGGCGTCGGTTTTGCCGCCGTGCACGCCGCTCGGGCAGCCGTAGTACTCGCTGATCATCTGGATGCGCGCGCCGTTCATCGAGACGCGTTCCGGCCCGGCGTAGCGGAAAATCCCCGTCCGCATGTCCGCGAAGGACGGGCAGATGTCGAGCGTCACCACCGCGTCCTCGTCGGCCGCATAGCAGAGCACCAGGCCGCCGAGCGTCTCCGCCAGGCCCACGGCCAGCGTCGCGGCCGGGTGGATCGGCGCGGTGGCCCCCGCGTTCGGCATCGTATCGAGCGACTGCGGCATGCCGTGTTTCACGTACGCGAGCATGATGTCGCACATGTTGCGGTCGAGCGTCAGCGGCGTCTTCGCCTCGGCGTAGCCGACGAGGATCGGGCGCTTGCGCAGTTCCTCGCGGCCGCCGCGGACGACCTCGCCGATGCGCATCGTGTACTCGACGTCGAACGGCGTCAGCGTTTCGATGCCGCCGAACTTGTCGGTGATCTTGACGAGTTCGGCCGCCATGCGCACCGGCCGGATCGGCAGCGGCACGTCCTGCGCGGCGACGGGCAGGCCGGTGTAGGCGATCTGGTCGAGCTGCGCGGCGAGCTTGAGCGAGTCGCGCGTGTCCTGCAGCGTGGCGCGGCGGCGCACGCCATCGAAGTCGTAGATGAACACGCAGTAGCCGCCCGCGCTGGCGGTGAAGTCCGGGTGGATCCCGAACGGCTCCTTGCGGAACCGGACGTGCGAGTAGCGCACCGCCATGCGCTCCGGGAACTCGCGCGTCTCGAAGTTGCGCCGCATCTTCTTCACGCGCTTCTCGACGAGGTCCTCCGGGAACCGGACCTGCTTCTTCTGCCGGTCCACCTTGCACCCGGCCGCCTGCAGGTAATCCAGCGCCTCGTCGTGGTCAATCCGCATCCCGACTTCAGCGAGGATCCGCAGCGCTTTGCGGTGGATGATCTCCATCTCCTCGAAGGCGAGGAATCGGACTGGCTCTCGTAAACTCTTCAACCGCGATCTCCTGCAGGCGATGAGGCCCTTACGGTCGGGCCGGCTTCGCCGTTTTCTCAACGATCCGCGGGAAATAGAGCCAGAGATGTCCCGAGTCGTCGTCCTCGCCGAACACGACCTCGCCGTCGCGCCCGACGATGGCGTCGCCGAAGACGTAGCCGTACCGGCGGCGCTGGATCACCGAAACCGCCGCGCCGATGTCCGTGACCTTTCCCGCGTCGGGGTCGTAACAGAACATCCTGGAAATCTCGTCGCCGCAGAAGCCGAAAACGCGGCCGTCATGAGTCACCGCCATGGGCCCGACGGGAGTCAGCCCCGCGCGGCCGAGCGGGCCGCTGAACCGCCCTTCCTCGTCGAGCGAGAAGACGTCCCCTTTCCCATCGGCCGTGTAGAGCAGGCCCGGCCCGCGGCGCCTGGCCCACAGCCTGGGCGCATGCGCCCAGTCGCCGGCGGGAAGCGCAACGGCCCGGCGATCGAGCTTCTTCGCCGCGGGGTCGAAGCGCCACAATGTATCGCCGTCATCGAAGCCCAGAATGCCGCCGCGCGCGTCCACGGTGAGTCGGCCCGTCCCGCGCACTTCGCCCAGGACCTCGACGGCGCCGGTCTCGATTTCCACTCCAAGGAGATGTTTGAGGGTCGTTGCGAATGCGCGCCGTCCCGAAGGGTCGGTCACCGCGTGGACGATTCGCTCTCCGCCCGCCGGGACGGCGTGATACTTGAACGGCTTCCGCGTGAAGCCCCATTCCTGGATCAGGCTGAAAGGCGCGCGCTCCAGTTCCCGGCTGACGATGCGCGCGCCGCCCGGCCCGTTGACGAAGGCCGCGAAACCCGCCGGCCCGCAACTGACGGCGACGCACTGCTCTGCGCCATCCACGACGCCCATGTCGTACACCGCGCCCATGTCGGCGCGGAACATGCCGACGAACAGGTGGACGCGTTTTCCGCTTGTGCCGCCGTAGATGACGCCTTCGCGCGTCGTAGCCAGGGCGTTGACCCGGCTCTCATCCGCGATAATGGGAACGGTGACGCCCGGAAAACACATCGGGAATGCCACCATCGTCCCTTCGTTGGTGAACGATCCGTGAACGATCTTATCGTGGAGGGCTCTCACCTCCGGGTCATGCCAGTCCAGCGGCTTCTTGACGGATTTCAAAGCGTTCTCCCTTCTATCCCCACATGCGGATGGGCAAATGAGCATTAGGTTTCTTCCGGTCCGCCGGCATCGCCGCCCGGAAGATGCCGACCGGCCTCGGCCCGACGTGCGCAAAGAACAGGTCGCCGTTGTGGTCTATCGCGGCGCGCGAGACGTACTGCGCCGCCTGGCCCGGCCGCTTCAGTTGAAAGACCTCCTCGCGCTCCAGGGTGACAGGATTCAGCCGATAGACGATCCCCCACATGTTGACGCTGCCGTCGCCCGCCTCGCGGGGCGAGTCATCCGTCTTGCCTTCCCGCCATCTCGACGCGCAGTAGTAGAGAAGCCCGTCGCCTCCGAACACCAGCCCGCCGCAGTGGTCGAGGAACGTTGACAAGGGCAGCGTCAGGTCTCGAGGCTGGGTCGTCGGCCCCAGGTCCTCGACGCGCCCCCATTCGCCCTCGTTCGGCCAGATGCGCATCAGCCTCGGGTTGGCGATCCACGTCGAGGCGTAAACGCATTCCCCGTCCGGCGACGGCGCGACATCGTAGAACACGCTGTGCCAGCCTGTCTGGTAAGTGGGATCATGGGGCAGGATGTAAGGCGAGGTCTCCAGCCGGTCCTTGTCGGGATCGTATCGCACGATTCGGCCGTCGTCATTCGACGTCAGGACGCGATGCCGCTTGTCCAGGAAAAGGGCCTGCGCGTTGACGGAGCCGATGCGGCCGACGTCGCGGGACTTGCGCCTGGCGATGTCATAGATGAAGAAATGGTCGCGCGGATAGCTCAGCGAATAGAGCAGGCCGCGCTCTTCGTCGTGCAGCAGACAGCGGCAGCCTTCCTTGGGGATCATCGTGTCCCACCAGAGCACCTTGTCGGTCCGCGTATCGAAGGCCAGCAGCGCGCTGCCACGGAAGCAGCGCTCCTTGTCATGCCACATTCCCCAAGGCGAGTAGGCCGGCAGGTCAATGGGCGGCCCGGAAAGGTGCGTCGCCATGTAGAGAACGCCGTCGTGCATCGAGGGCGCGAAGCTGTAATGAATCTTGCACTGCGTCGCGCGGCCGGAGTCGGCCGGATCGTCCACCATCCGGTCGAGCGAAAAGAGATACTCCAGAGCGTCGGTCTTCTCATTATAGCGCACGAGCTTGACCGATTTGCCGGGCGATCCCTCGGCGCAGGCCGCGGCGTAAATGCGGCCATCGGGGCCGACCGACAATGACCAGCAGGAATCCGATTCCGGATGCTCGGTGAATTGATACCACGAGACGGGATAGGCCGAAGAGGATGCGTCCGTCATGGCTTGATGCCTCCTAAGTTGTGAGCGGTCGTTACACGCTTGAGCATAAGGGTTCTGGACTCCTCCAGAGGACGGCTTTCCGCGATTTCCTTGATTTGCGCCGCTTTGACGTCTTCGAAAAACCGCTCAATCCGCTCTTCCAAACCCGCGGCGTCGGCGGGAGCAATGCACAACCTGACATAACGGATGGGCAACCTGGCGGTCCGCACCCTCTTCAACACCTCTTCGTTGTCCGCGATCATTTCAGCCTTGTCAAACAACCGGTCGGCTTCGTCCAGCATGGTTTCGTTGAGATAGGCGCTGGTCGGCGGATCATAGATGCTCATGTGCACGCCAGGCGCCTCGACCTGCTTATGAATGAGGTCATAGTACCGGCGCATCGCCGCAGCCGCCATTCCGTAGTAGGCCGTCATGAACTCATTTACTGCGACCTCGACGTCATAGTCGGGGTTCCACAGCAATTTGGCGAGGACGTACTGGCGCATCTGATCACACTCACTGCTCTCGCCCTTGGCTGAATTATTGCCCTCTTCGAATATGCCTTTGACATGATGCTTGACAAAATAACGGATGTTGGCCTGCAATACTTTAAAGTTCGGAAAAGGCTGGACATAATGTTGAAAGTTAGTTACGTAGTCCCAGACATACAACCGGTCGCACACCTTGGACCAGGCTTCCAGGTCATCGGAGAAACCGCCTTTTACCCAAGTGCGCGACCTATCGGGTCCATACGCTCCTACTTCGCTGTGGCATTTTTCAAGTGGATGAGCGAAACAGCACTCAATGCTGCACAGCCTGACGATGACGTTTTTGCGCGGCCTGACATGCCTGGGAGGCTTTCTCGTATACTGGTATGCCAGAGTATCCACGGCCACATGAGGAAATTCATGCTCAAGCGCCTCGGCGATTTCATTGACGAAGCGGATCAGCGTCCCGCTGTGCGAGCCCTCATACTCATCTATGGCCTTGCACTTCCCGCACTGGCATGGATTCCTCCAGTCATTTTGCGACACCGACACGATGGAAGCTTTTGGTTCTTCCTTCAGCCATCGTTGGATGCTGCTGATGGAAATCTTCAATACATCGGGATTGGTAAGGCAGAGCTGCGTCCTGTCGGAGATCCGGCGGCCGTCCACTTCCGAAAAATACTCCGGGTGCGAATCAAAGTATTTCGCCACGGGAAGCAGCGAGTCAAACGTATGCACGAAATGGCTGTAGACCACTTTATAACCATGGATATCCTCTAAACGCGCAAAGTGGGAGTTGGACTTATTTCGGGCGTGCCATTCGCCTTCCACGGAGCCGGCAAAATAAGGATCCCTGTATTCAAGCGCCGGGATTTGCTCGTCATGGATCTCGCCGATTTCCATCTTGTCTCGCTTGGGTATCCGGGAGACTTTTCGGTAGAACCACCTGCAGCCCAGGTAATCCTCCAGGAAAGTATAAACGCCGTACAATGTTCCGCGCGGCTTGCCTCCGGCTATGACAAGAGAGCCTCCGGCCGTCTGTATGCAGAAACCTTCGCTCCCCAACTTAGAACAATCGAGCTGAACGCCCGTCCCGAACAAATGCTTGTTGTCGCCCACTATGATTTCGTTGCGGGCAAGCGGAACATTGTCCGCAACGATCGCAAGATGCGCTCCGCTGATTTCCCGGAGAAAATACTGAAGCTCTTCCGCCGCGTGCCGCTCCGGCGCGATGGCATCTGCGCCGACGACGATCTTCCAGTCGCTCTTTCCATGGTCGGCCAGCAGATACTGGGAATCCGCGCGCATTTGAATAATGTTCCTCAAGTCGTTCCAGGCGACGCGCCATGCGACGCCGGGGCATGAAGCGTGACATTCTGACAGCGAAGGTCGCGCCTGTCAAGCAACTCCTCGTCCATCCGCCCATCTTAACGAAATTCCGCTTGACATTCTTCAAGAGGGTTATAGAATAGCGACACGCTGACGCAGCGTGTCGTAACGCGCCCGGTGTCTTGCTTTTATCCGTACCGCTCCGCTGACCACGGGCCCCTCTCGACGGCGTCGCGCGCGAAGCCCCTGTCGCGCTTTTGAGCCGGCGCACGGTCTGCCGCCGGCGATCATGCCGGAAGATGCCGTGGAGACGATGCGTCTGTACCGTGAATGCAAGGAAGCTGTAATGAGATTGGATAAGGGTTCCCAGCGGTGACATGGCGCGCGGTTCTGGCCGGGATGCTGGCGGGCGCGTTCGTCTGCGCGTTCTGCTATTTCAACGACGCAGTCATGCACCAGACGATGTTCGTCGGCAGCATTATGCCGATTTCAGTGTACGGGGGCCTGATCCTTTTCGTTCTCCTGATCAACCCGCTGCTGGGACGACGGGCATTCTCGGCCGGCGAGCTGACCGTGGCGCTGGCGATGACGCTGGTGATGTGCGGCATTCCCGGCGCGGGATTGCTACGGTCGGGCACGGCGGCGATGATGATGCCGTGGCATTGGGAGCGAAGCAACCCCGGCTGGCGGGCGGAGGGCATTGTGGAGACGCTCCCCCGGCAGATGCTGGCCTCGCCGGGGAATCAGGACGATGCGGTGAACGGTTTCGTTCGGGGGCTCGGCAACGGGCGCGGGCTTCCCAGCCTGCGCGCGGTACCCTGGCGGGACTGGGCCCGAACGCTGGCCTTTTGGCTTCCGCTGGCGGTGCTGCTGTGGGTCGGGCTGATCGGGCTGGCGCTGGTCGTGCATCGCCAATGGTCGGAGCACGAGCACCTGCGCTATCCGCTGGCGGTGTTCTCGAATGCGTTGCTGCCGGAGCCGGGGAAGCGATGGGCCACCGTGTTCAGGGACCGCTTGTTCTGGATCGGGGCGGGATTCGTATTCCTGATCCATTTCAACAACTACCTCGCGGTATGGTTCCCGAAGTTTCTCGTGTCGGTCCCCACCAAAATTGACCTGACCTCGCTCCTGCAACTGTCCCCCACCTACGCGGCAGGCGGCGGGTGGGTCCTGCTGCAGCCGCAGTTATATTTTTCAGTCCTGGCTTTCGCGTACTTCCTGGCCTCGGACGTGTCCTTGGCGATGGGAATCGGACCGTTCATCAATCCGTTCCTGGTCGGGGCGCTGGCGAGCTACGGGCTGTCGCTCCAGTGGAGCGGGGTGAGCACGCCGAACGTGCAGGGCTTTATGAATTTCGGCGCTTATTTCGGCCTGCTGCTGGTGATCCTGTACACGGGGCGGCATTATTACAGCCAGGTCATGCGGCGGGCGATCCTGATTCCGACGCCGGAGGCGCAGGCGTCGGAGGCGATCTGGGGTGCGCGCGTGTTCCTGATCTGCGCCGGCCTCTTCACCGTCAGCCTCATCGCCGTGGGCCTCGACTGGCAGCTCGCGGTGCTGCACACGGGGTTGATCTTCGCGCTCTTCCTCGTCGTCGGCCGGCTCGTTGCGGAGACGGGGGCGTTTCTGGTCCAGGCGTATTGGTATCCCGGCGTGATCCTCTGGGGTTTCTTCGGCGCGAGAGCGCTGGGGGTGAAGAGCGTCCTGATCATGCTGCTGTTGTCGTCGGTCCTGATCATTGATCCGCGCGAGGCGATGATGCCGTTCCTGGTAAACGCCTTCAAGCTGCTCGACCTGCGGCGGCAGAAAATGGGACGGACGGCCGCCTGGTGCGTTGCGGCCATTCTGATCGGCCTGGCGGTGGCGGTGCCGGCGACTTTGGCATTCCAGTACGACCGCGGAGTTGACCGCGACGACGCGTTCGCGATGGTGGTGGCGTCGCAGAGACCGTTCGACAAGGCCATCGAAGTTAAAGAGCGACTGGTCGGGCAAGGCAGTCTGGCGGCGGCCGAGGCGACGAGCGGTTGGAGCCGGTTCGCCAGGATATCGCCCAAGGTGCCCTGCCTGATCGGGTTCGCGGGCGGCCTGACGGCGGTGCTGGTGTTCGCGGCGCTGCGGCTGCGCTGGGCGAAATGGCCGCTGCACCCGGTGCTGTTCCTGGTGTGGAACACGTGGGCCGGGCGGGACATGTCCGCCTCTTTCCTGGGCGGATGGATGATCAAGCTCCTGGTGACCCGGTACGCCGGAGCGTGGTGGTATCAGCGGCTGAAGCCGTTGATGTTCGGGCTGATCGCCGGGGAGCTGCTCGGCGGACTCCTGCCGATGGGGATCGGATTCATCTACTGGCTGAAGACGGGGTTGCCCCCGAAGGTGTTCAATATTTTGCCGAACTAGTGCTTACTTGCGGAAATAGGCGTCCTATTTCCGCAAGTAAGCATGACCGCGATAAGCCAGGTCGTTGTATTGGTTTATGCGTTCCGTTGGACCGTGTTTAGTTGCGTAAAATTGTGCGCCAATTTACGCAACTAAACACTAGCCGGTGCTGATGCATGGGATCGAGATTAGAGGTCATCTGAACAGGGATTCCCAGCCATGACGTGGCGCGCAGTTCTGGCGGGGCTTGTGGGCGGCGCGTTCGTCTGCGCGTTCAGCTACTTCAACGACGCGGTCATGCACCAGACGATGCTGATCGGCAGCAACATGCCGATCTCGGTGTACGGCGGCCTGATCCTTTTCGTTCTGATCCTCAACCCGCTTCTGAAACGCTGGGCGTTTTCGGCCGGCGAGCTGGCGGTGGCGCTGGCGCTGGTGACGGTGATGTGCTGCATTCCCAGCGCCGGGTTGATGGAGACGTTCACGGCCACGCTGATGATGCCGTGGCATTGGGAGCGGAGCACGCCGGGCTGGCGCGCGGAGGGAATTGTCGAGACGGCGCCCCGGCAGATGCTGGCCTCGCCGGGGAACCAGGAGGACGCGCTGAACGGTTTCGTGCGCGGGATCGGCAGCGGGCGCGGGCTGCCCAGTCCGCGCGAGGTGCCCTGGCGGGCCTGGCGCGCAACGCTGGTCTTCTGGATCCCGGTGATTCTGCTGTTATGGATCGGGCTGATCGGGCTGGCGCTGGCGGTGCATCGCCAATGGTCGGAGCACGAGCATCTCCGTTATCCGCTGGCGACGTTCTCGAACGCGCTGCTGCCGGAAGCGGGAAACCGCTGGGGCGCCGTGCTCGGGGACCGCATGTTCTGGATCGGTGCGGCGGTTGTGTTTCTGATCCATCTCAACAACTACCTCGCGACCTGGTTCCCGGAATTCCTCGTGACGGTCCCGACGAGGGTGGACCTCTCGTCCCTGGCGACGCTGTTTCCCACTTTCGCCGCGGGCAACGGGGGCGAGATGTTGCATCCGACCCTGTATTTTACCGTCCTGGCTTTCGCGTACTTCCTGGCCTCGGACGTCTCCTTGGCGATGGGGATCGGACCGTTCCTCTATCCGGTGTTGGTCGGGGCGCTGGCCGGCTATGGACTTTCGCTCACCGGCGGCGGAATGTCCGCGCCGAACGCGCAAAGCTTCATGAATTTCGGCGCCTTTTTCGGCATGCTGCTGGCGATCCTCTACACCGGGCGGCATTATTACAGCCGGACATTTCGCCAGGCGATCCTGATCCCAACGGCCGAGGCGCAACCGCCGGAGGCCGTCTGGGGCGCGCGCGTGTTCCTGGTCTGCGCTGCCCTCTTCACCGTCAGTCTCATCTGCGTGGGCCTGGACTGGCAGTTGGCGGTCCTGTACACCGGGCTGATCTTCATGCTCTACCTCGTCGTCGCCCGCCTCATCGCGGAGACGGGAGCGTTCATGGTGCAGCCGTATTGGTTTCCCTGCGTCACGCTCTGGGGGATCTTCGGCGCGCGGGCGCTGGGAGCGAAGACCGTGCTGATCATGCTGCTGCTGTCGGCCGTCCTCGCCGTGGACCCCCGCGAGGCGCTGATGCCGTTCCTGGTCAACGCCTTCAAGCTGCTCGACCTGCAGCGAGTGAGAATCGGGCGGACGGCCGCGTGGTGCGGCGTGGCGCTTCTGGTCGGGCTGGCGGTGGCGGTGCCGGTGACCCTGTCGTTCCAGTACGACCGCGGCATTGATCACGACGACTGGTGGGCGACGGAGATCGTGCCGCAGAGGCCGTTCGACAAGGCCGTCGAGGTCCGACAGCGGCTGACGGCGCAAGGCGCCCTGGCGGCGGCGGAGGCGACGACCGGCTGGCGACGGTTCGCGGAGATATCGCCCAAGGCGCCCTGCCTGATCGGGTTCGGGAGCGGGCTGGGGATTGTACTCGCGTTTGCGGCGCTTCGGCTGGCTTGGCCGAAATGGCCGCTGCACCCGGTGCTGTTCCTGGTCTGGGGCACGTATGCCGGGCAGCAGTTCGGCGCCTCGTTCCTCGGCGGCTGGGGCGTCAAGCTGCTGGTGACCCGGTACGGCGGAGCATTGTGGTATCAGCGGCTCAAGCCGCTGATGTTCGGGCTGATCGCCGGCGAGATGCTCGGCGGGCTCGCGCCGATGGCGGTCGGTTTCGTCTACTGGCTGTCCACAGGGCTGCCGCCGAAGAGTTTCTACATTCTTCCGGGCTAGCCGGTCTTGCGGACAAGGAATGTTTCATGAATCTTGACGCGCATTCCGGTATGCTATGGACCGTCCTGTACGCCGGCTTCCGCACCGGGTGGCGTTGATGAAACAGATTGAGATCAAAGATCAGCCGTCGCTGGGGGTCGGGAAGACCTTGTCCCTGACGCTCACCGGCATCCGCTATCGCCTTTTCCGTTCGCTGGTGACCGTCGGCGTGGTGGCGGTGGCGATGGCGTTCCTGATGAACGTGCTCAGCGAGAGCCTCGTCCGGGGCGCGGTGCTCCGGGCCACGACCTTGCGCGCGGCCCAGTTGCACCAGGCTTACGTGTGGGCCACGAAGCTCTCGGACCCCGGCATGGTAGATTCCATTCTCGCGGAGATTGCGGCGCCGCACCCCGAGACCACTGAGGAGGCCGTCTCCATGGCGAAGCTGCCGCCGGAAGACCGGGGCTTCCTGGAGAGCCGGTGCCGGCAGGCGACCGGATACCTGCGCTTCTTTGCGGCGCTCGATTACGGCGCGCGGCGGCAGTTCACGCATCAAGCGGAGGGAACGGCCATTTTCGATGCCCTCTGGTCACCGCCGGTCCAGGCCGATTTCTTCGCCAAGGTGAAGGAGATGCGTTCGATCCGGCTTCCGGGCGGCGCCGAGGGATTCCAGAAGTTCCTGAGCGAGTGGCCGGCAGTGAAGGAAAAGCTTGAGCGCATCCGCGCGGCGCGGGCGGCGGCGATCGCGCAGATTCAAGCCGCCCTCCACGGCCGCACGGTCATGGAAGCGCTGACCGAAGCCGACGGCGCATTCGGCGCGGCGATCCGGGCCGCCGGGTTCCGGTTCTCGGAAGATACCGCGCGCACCGTGGCCGAGCAGGCGCGCCAAGCGTGCGACGGCCAGTCGCTTGAGGCCGGGCTTCTCCGCCCCGCCGTGCGGCAGGCGGTCGCCGGCCGGCTGGACCTCACGTTGAACGAGGTCAACCCGCTGGTCCTCTGGGAGTTCTTGAAAAACCGCGACAGCGCCGCATGGTATCTCGAGCGGCTCAAGGAAGCCGGCATTCCCGCGGCCGGCCTGACGCCCGGGCGCCTGACGACCCTGGCGCGCGTCCAGACCGAGGAGGCGACGCTCGCGCAGCTCCTGCCGCTTCAGGCCGATGTCGAAGAGGGCGAGACCGGAATCCAGGAACGGATGCTCTGGCTGATCCTGGTCTCGATGGTCGTCTGCGCGGTGGGGATCGCCAACGCGATGCTCATGTCCGTCACGGAGCGTTTCCGTGAAATCGCGACTTTGAAATGTCTTGGCGCGCTGGACGGGACCATCATGGGCATGTGCGTCATCGAGGCGACGATCCTCGGCGTGACGGGTGGCGCGGTCGGCGCGCTGGCCGGGGCGCTGCTCGGGCTGAGCCGGATGAGCGCCGCGTTCGGCGCCATCGCCCTGAGAACGACGCCGATCGGCGCCTTGTGCCTGGCCATGGCCGGATCGGTCGTGGTCGGAATCGCCCTGGCCGCCGTCGCGGCGCTGTACCCCTCGTTCAAAGCCGCGCGGCTGGCGCCGATGGAAGCGATGCGGGTGGAATGACCGGAATGCAGACTGTAGAATGAGCGGCCACAGATCATGAATACGAGCATCGTCATAACATCCGCGAAGGGGCGCGTGATCATCCGCACAGTGAACCTCAAAAAAATCTACATCAAAAAGGACGTGGTGACCGAGGCGCTGCGCGGCGTGGACGTCGAGATCCTCACCGGCGAGTTCATCTCTCTCATGGGGCCGTCCGGCTCCGGCAAGAGCACCTTCTTCAACATGGTCGGCGGCCTGGACAGCCCCACGAGCGGGCGCGTGTTCATTGACGAAGTGGACGTGGCACAGTTGACGGCCGTGGAACTGGCTTTCCTGCGATGCCGGAAGATCGGCTACATCTTCCAGAGCTACAACCTGATCCAATACCTGACGGCGCTGGAAAACGTCACCACGCCGATGGCATTCGCCGGCGTGGACCCCGACGAAGCCCGCGCGCGCGGGATGGAGCTCCTGACGCTGGTGGGCCTGCAGGAGCGGTGGACCCATCGGCCGATCGAGATGTCCGGCGGCCAGCAGCAGCGCGTCGCGATCGCGCGTTCCATGGCCAATCGCCCGTCGCTGCTCCTCTGCGACGAGCCGACGGCCAACCTGGACCTGAAGACCGGCCGGGAGATCCTGGAGATCCTCCGGATGCTGAACCAGGAACGCAACATAACGATTCTTTGCGCCACGCATGACCATCGCATGTTGGACATCTGCGACCGGCTGATCTGGATCCGCGACGGCCGCGTCGAGCGGATCGCGCGCCGGGACCAGGTCCAGATCGAAGTCGGCAGCATCGGCGGAGAAAAAGCCTAAGGGCCAAGACGGATGCCTGTTTTCTCGCATTCACTCCGTGTCGCGCTGATCGGCGCGCTGCTCCTGGCCGCCGCTTCGCGCGCGCCGGCGGAAAACCCCGCCGCGTTCCGCGCCGATTGCCTGGCGCTGACCGCGGACGCTCATCGGCTGACCGGCAGCTCGGAATACCGCCGCGCGGCCGACTACGTCGAGGGGCGGCTGCGCGCGAGCGGCATGGACGAGGTCATCGTCGAGGAGTTCCCCGCCATCCGGTCCGTCGTCAAGCGCTGCGACCTGACGCTGGAGAATTCCCGGCGGCTCGATCTGCTCCCGATGCGCGCGAACGGACTGATGCTCCCCGTCACACCGGCGGAGGGAATCACCGGGCCGATTCAATACGCCGGGATGGGCCGGCTGGAGGACTACGGCCGCCGCCCGCCGGCCGGGGCGATCGTGGTCCTGGACTACAACGCCGGCTCGGCGTGGCTGGATGCCTTCCGAATGGGAGCCAAAGCGGTGGTGTTCGTCCGCAACGGCCCCACGACATCGCCGCCCGCCCACTCGATCGAGAACCACGCCAACTTTCCGCGGTTCTACTATCCGGGTCCGGTGAGCGACCTGCCCGACGGCGCGCCGGCCACCCTTCACAGCGAAATCGTGTGGGAAAGCGCTATCGGCCGCAACGTCTTCGGTTTCCTCAAAGGGACCGAGCCGACGTTCGACATGGAGAAAGAGGAATGCCTGATCCTGGCGGCGAACCTGGACAGCTTCGGCGAGGTCCCCGAGCGTTCGCCCGGGGCGCGCGGCGCGGCCAATGCCGCCGCCTTGATCCAGTTGGCGCGGTACCTGAAGGCGCATCGTCCGCGCCGGCACGTGCTCCTGGCCTTCTTCGACGGCCAGGCGCAGGGGCACGCCGGAAGCCGGGCGTTCTATCTGGCGCTCGAGCCGACCGACAACGAAGCCGGGCTCGTGAAGCGCGATGCGTCCTGGAAGGAGGAGACGAAATTCCTCGGCGAACTGGTGGTCGCCGCGAAGTCGCAGGACCCGTTCACTCCGGCGGCCGTCGGCGACGAGCTGCTCCTTCGATTGAAGGAAAAAGCCAAATGGCACGCCAGCACGCTCAGCATTGATCTGGCGGAGTGGCGCCGAAGCGCCGCGCTCGGCACGGCGGCGCCGGCGGAGGCAGAAGCGCTTCAGAGCCGGATCACCCAGGCGGAGGCGGCCAAGGAACAGTGGAACGCGCTGCTGCGCTGCCTGTCGCGTCGAACGCCAGTCGAGGCGGTCCGGACGGAATTGACGCAGGTCTTCAAAGAGGTCGGCGAGGACGTGGACGCCCGACGGGCGGAATTGGCCGCCGACCGCCGCATGCTCGACGCAGACCACCGGCTCCAGGGCCTGGTCGGACAGCGATGGATCAGCCTTCATCTTTCACTGATGCTCGGAGACACGACCCCGCGCTGCGCGTTGATCATCGGCGGCGAATCGCGGTTCCATGCCATTCAGGACAACCCCGGTCTCTACGACCGCATCCAGGCCGCCGCCCTGACCGCCGCCAGGGAATCGAATGTCCAGCAATTTGAGATCTCCTCGGCGGACCTCTCGTTCCCGCAGAGCCGCGCGCTTTGGGCCGCGCCGAAGCTGGCCCACAGCGGCGAGGTCGCCGGGCGGATGGGAATCTACGATGCCGTGCTGGGCACGGTGCAGGAGGACCTGCGGCTCGAGGGCACGCCGGACGACGTCCCGGCGGCCCTGGACCTGGCGCGGATCGAAACGCAGGCGCAGGGAATGGCCCCGTTCCTCAAGTCCCTGGCCGACTGCAAGGAGCTTTCAGCGCTCCGGGTAATCGTGCCCGACTACCAGTTTTTCCCGGCCTATTTCGGATCCGATCACCGCTCGCACGGACCGCTGGTCATGAGCCGCGCGCCGGGCAGCGCGCTGGCCGACCACCCGCTGGACGGCGCCATGGTCCAGGTCCTCGCGGACCGACGGCAACAGTTCAGCCCCGGTCCCCGGCGCGCTTACGCCTTCGACGATTACATCCTGCTGCGGACGAACCGGAACGGCGCCTATCCCTTCGGCCCGGTGCGCCCGCAGCCGTCCGATCTGACCCTCCAATCGTTCGCCGCCTCCTTCGATGAGCACGGGCAGCTCCTCCAGTCGAGCACGTACTACTCGGGTTGGGAGACGCCGTACGAGCGGCTGGAGACCTTCCCCGCGAGTCACGGCTGTCTCGTCGTCTCCCAGCGCGCGATGGCCGGCGACCCGGTTGCGACGCGGATCGAGGCGCAGGTCCTGGACGCGCGTTCGGACAGCCCGCTCGACAACGAACACGCCTGGACCATGACGCGCGACGACACCGTGGGCTGGTTCTGCGAAGAGAAAGTGCGCGCGACGAAACTTTTCGGCCTGCGCTCCGTGGTGGCTCTGAGCGACCAACCTGTCCGCTACACCAACGTGACCGCGCGTTCGGCGGAGGACCTCTGGCGGTTGGACGAGGACCGCATGCAGACGCTCCAGTCGCGCGGCGTGATGCACCACGCGCTTGACGAGTTGCAGGGCCGCAGCGAGGACCTCTTCCGCGAGGCCGGCGCCACGGAGGGCGTCCAGGTCGCGGAGGCCCTGCGCTCCTCCTCCTTCATGGCGGCTGCGCCGATTTACTCCGAGGTCCGCACCTCGCTCGACGACCTCGTCCGAGCCGTGCTGATCCTCCTGGCCCTCGCGGTGCCCTTCGCCTTCGCGCTCGAGCGCCTGCTGATCGGCGCGCCGAATATTTACCGCCAGATCCTCTGGTTCGGCATCTTCTTTGTCGCCACATTTCTGCTGCTCTTCTTCACGCATCCGGCGTTCGCCGTCTCCAACAGCTCGATCATCATCTTCCTGGGGTTCGTCGTCCTGGTGCTCTCGCTGGTCGTCATCACGATCATCATGCGGAAATTCGAGACCGAGCTGAAAGCGCTCCGCGGGATGACCACCACCGTTCACAGCGCCGACGTCTCCCGTTTCGGAACGATCATGGCGGCCATGAGCATGGGCGTCTCCACCATGCGCCGCCGCCCGCTGCGCACGGTGCTGACCGCCGTGACGATCCTCCTGCTGACCTTCACGATCCTCTGCTTCGCCTCCTTCGGGACGGAACTCGGCGTCATCCGTCTCCGCCTCGGCCCGCCGACCCCTTATGCCGGCGCAATGCTGCACGGAGTCAACTGGGAAATCCTGGACACGCACCTGCTGGAGGTCCTTCGCGGCCGGTGGCCCGACGCGGTCGTCTGCCCGCGCTATTGGCTGACGCGCGACAACGACGACGAGCCGCAGTGGGCGCTCACGCGCCGCGATGGCACGCGCCCCGCCCCGCTGCTCGGCGTGCTGGGAATGGACGCCACGGAGGCGCGCTCTCGGCCCGACCTGGCGGAGCTCCTGGGCAAGCCGTCCGCCTCCGGCGTCCCGCGCATCTGGATCAGCCGGGCCATGGCCTCTCAACTGGGCGTCGCGCCCGGAGAGCAGGTGCTCCTGGGCGGCAAGCCGCTGGAAGTGGGGCCGCTGCTCGACTCCGCGCAGCTCTCCATCCTGCAGGACATGGACGAGAGCAGCATCGTGCCGGTGGATTTCCGGCAGCCGCGCAGCAGTCCGCCGCCGCAGACGCCGGAAGCGATGCTGGCGCCGCTCAAGGAAAGCTGGTCCGCGCTCCCGGTGGACTCGACGGCGATCATTTCGTCCGAAACCTCGCTGGCCCTCGGCGCGACGCTGCGGGTGGCGCACCTCTATGCGGCGGACGCCGGCAGAGCCGCCGTTATCGCCGATGACCTGACCCGGATGGTCCCGTTCCCGGTCAACGCCACGCGGCAGGACGGCGTCTACCGGCTTCTGCTGGGCCCCAAGCTGAAGGCCAGCGGCGCCGCCGACCTGTTCTTCCCGCTGTTGCTGGGCGGCCTGGTGATTTTCGGCGCGATGCTCGGCTCGGTGGCCGACCGCGAAAAGGAAATCTACAGCTTCAGCGCCCTCGGCCTTGCGCCGCCGCACGTCGCCGGCCTCTTCTTCGCCGAGGCGATGGTCTACTCCATCCTGGGCGGACTGGGCGGCTACCTCGTCGCGCAAGGGATGGTGAAGACGCTCTCGTTCCTGGCCGGCTTCGGCATCATGCGCAGGCCGGAGATGAATTACTCCTCCGGCAACGCGGTGATCTCGATCCTGATCGTGATGGGCACGGTCCTGCTCTCGGCGCTGTACCCGGCGATCCGCGCCAGCCGCAGCGCCAATCCCGGCATCCTCCGCGCCTGGCGCCCGCCGCGCCCGAAGGGAGACCGCTGCGACATCGTCTTCCCGTTCACGATTTCCGATCACGATGTCGAGGGCGTCATCGGCTTCCTGAAAGAGCATTTCGACAACTTCGGCGATACGGGCCTGGGCGTCTTCATTGCCAAAGACACGTGCGTGACGCGCGGAACCGACGGCCGGCCGGTCCTGGTCTCCGCCGTCTCCCTGGCGCCTTTCGACCTGGGAGTGGCGCAGCACTTCGAGCTGTCCTATCGCCCCAGCGAGATCCCGGGAATTGACGAAGTCGCTCTCCTGCTCGTCCGCCAGTCCGGCGAACCCAAGGACTGGCAGCGCCTCAACAAGCTCTTTCTCGACGACCTGCGCAAGCAGTTCCTCATCTGGCGCTCGCTCGCGCCGGAGACGATGGATTCGTACCGGAAGAATGCGGAGCAGCGGGCGCAGAGTGGCAGACCCGGCAACGGAGAAGGACAAGAGCTGAAAAATGGCTGAACCCGTCGAAAAACAGGACCGGGAGTTGGAGGAATTCCGCGGCGCGATGACGCCGCCGGCCACCTTCGAGGAAGGGTTCAACTGGACCTCCCTGGCCGGAGCGATCTTCATCGGCCTCTTCATGGTGCCCGGGGCCATCTACATGGGCCTGCTGGCCGGCCAGGGGATCGGGCCGGCGGCGCAGTGGGTAACCGTGATCCTCTTCATCGAGGTGGCCCGCCGCGCCCAGAAGCAACTCAAAGGCGCGGAGATCTTCGTCCTCTTCTTCATGGCCGGCACCATGATGGCCGCCACCGCCGGCGGCGCCGGCGGATTGCTCTGGAACCAGTTCTTCGCGCGCAGCGAGTCCGCGACCGCCTTCGGCCTGGCCGGGAAGATTCCCTCCTGGTTTGCGCCGCCGGCCGATTCCGCTTCCTACAACCAGCGCAGTTTCCTCCGCATGGACTGGCTCGTGCCGATCGCCCTGATGGTCTTCCAGTTCATCGTCGGCCAGTTGAGCATCATGCTCATCGGCTACGCGTTCTTCCGGGCCACCAGCGACGTGGAGAAGCTGCCCTTCCCGATGGCGCCGATCGGCGCGCAGGGCGTCATGGCCCTGGCGGAGGACGTGGAGAAAAAGGAAGCCGCCGCCGGCGAGCGCCCGTGGCGCTGGAGGGTCTTCGCGATCGGCGGCGCGATCGGGCTGGCCTTCGGCGCGGTTTACCTGCTCCTGCCGACCCTCACCGGCGGGCTGACCGGGAAACCGGTCATGCTCCTGCCGATCCCCTTCAGCGACTTCACCGTCAAGACGCAGAGTTATCTGCCGGCGGTGGCCACCGGCATGGCCTGGGACCTCGGCGCCCTGATTGTCGGCATGGTGCTGCCGTTCTGGGCGATGCTCGGAAGCCTCATCGGCCTGATCATGTCCATGGCCGCCAACCCGATCCTCTATCATGCGGGCGTCCTCTCCTCCTGGACGCCCGGTGACGACACCATCACGACGCTGTTCAAGAACAACGTGGACTTCTATTTCAGCTTCGGCATCGGCATCTCCGTGGCCATCGCCATCGTCGGCATCCTGCAGGCGGTCCGCGCCTTTGTGCGGAGCGCCCGCGCGCGAAAGGCCGCCGGGCGGACCGCGGCCAGCGACATCCCCAAAGGGCGCGGCGATTTCCGGCTGTGGATCGTCATCGCCGGCTATACGCTCCTGACGCTCTCTTACATCCTCCTCTCCGGCTGGCTCGTCCATTGGCACAAGGGAGTCATGCTGGTGCTCGTCCTGATCGGGTTCGTTTACACGCCGCTCATCGGCTATGTCACCACCCGCCTCGAGGGGATCGCCGGGCAGGTCGTCGAAATCCCCATGGTGCGCGAGGCCGGCATGATCCTCAGCGGGTTCCGGGGCATCCAGGTCTGGTTCCTGCCCACCGCCAGCTCCAGCATGTCGCAGATCAGCGGCATGACCGTCTTCTACCGCCAGTGCGAGCTGACCGGCACGAACTTCCGAAGCATCTGGAAGAGCGTCGTCGCTCTCTTCCCGGTGATCCTGATCTGCACGGTCCTCTTCTCCAGCTTCATCTGGGGCCTGGCCGAGCTTCCCTCGGTGGTATATCCAAACGCTCAGAAGATGTGGGAGCTTTCGGCGGCCAATTCGTGCGTGGTTTACTCCTCCACGACCGGGGATTATTCCATCTTCGAGGACGCCTTCAAATGGAAGAACGTGTTCATCGGCACCGGGTTCGGCGTGATGATCTTCGGCGTTCTCACCCAGCTCGGCGCGCCGATCTTCCTGGTCTACGGTCTCGTGCGCGGGCTCGGCCAGAGCCTGCCGCACATCATCATCCCGCAGTTCATCGGCGCGCTGATCGGACGGTATTACTTCAGGAAGAAACTCGGCCTGAAGTGGCGGCAATACGTGCCCGTCGTCGCCGCCGGCTTCGCCTGCGGCATGGGGCTGGTGGCCACCGTCGGCGTCGGGATCACGTTCCTGAGCAAGGCGGTCGTCGCGCTGCCGTACTAGTGCGGCGTCCCGGAAATAAGTTGCGTAATGCGCGGTCATTCTGAGCGAAGCGAAGAATCTCATACGTTGCGCACTGGTAATGGCCTATGGTGTGAGATGCTTCGCCGTTCGGCCCTGAGCTCACGGCCGAAGGGCTGCGCTCAGCCAGAGCGCGCAGCGTATGAGATTCTTCGCTTCGCTCAGAATGACCGCGCATTACGCAACTTATTTCCGGGACGCCGCACTAGTACGGCAGCGCGACGACCGCCTTGCTCAGGAA
>JBKQWE010000129.1:0-14440 GCA_052139675.1 Candidatus Brocadiia bacterium | reverse complement strand
GCGGCTGTGCGAATACCTCCATGAGCACCCGCCGGAGAAGAAGCTCGAGCGCCTGCCCGCCGGCTCGTGGATTGACGCGAATTTCGCGGTCTGGATCGGCAGCCCGGACGACCGCGCCGCGTGGAGCCTGGGGGCCGAGGCGCGCAATGCGCTGACGCGCCGCATCGCCGCCGGCCCGCCGCTCGACCCGGACGCGCTGCGGATGGCCTGGGAGGAAATCTACGACGCCGAGGGGAGCGACTGGTGCTGGTGGCTCGGCGGCGACCGCACCTCGGACCAGGACTACCTGTTCGACGAGCTGTTCCGCAATCACCTGTCGAACATGTACCGGTTCATCGGGCTGGAACCGCCGGCGTCGCTGGCGCAGCCGATCGGCAAACCGCTGAAGGCGGCGCAGGAAGGCGGGCTCGACATGGACCTGGCGACCGACGGGCTGCCGGGCGTCCACGCGGGCTGGAAGCCGGCCGGGTATCGGCGTTTCGGAGCGGAGAGTTCGGCGATGCGCCGCTCGGGCGAGGTCGCCGGCGCGCTGGTCTACTGGTTCGCCGACAAGCAATTCTTCCTGAACCTGAAGGCCGGCGGATACGGCGAAGCGGTCCAGTTCGACATCGTCTTCGCGAACTCCGGCATGAAACGAGTCTCCGTCGCGCCCGCGCCCGCCTCGCAGCGGGATTCCGGCGCGGCCCGCTTCAGCGCGCCGGTCTCGGCGCTTGTCGGGCCGACTGAAAATCCGATACAATTCTACGTCGAGGTCCGGCATGGCAATGAGACGGTGTTAAGAGTTCCGGAGAGCGGGGTCATTCCAGCAGCCGTTCCGGCCGAAGCCCGCTAGCGCCGGAATGCGCACACACTTCTGCGGCGAGTGCTTACTTGCGAAAATAGGCGTCCTATTTCCGCAAGTAAGCATGACCGCGATAAGCCGCGTAGTTGTATTGGGTTATGCGTTACATTGGACCGTGTTTAGTTGCTTAAATTGGAACGCCAATTTACGCAACTAAACACTAGGAACCAGCGAGAAATCCAGCATGAAAATCGCCATCGTGGCGTCCGAGGCGGTGCCGTTCGCGAAGACGGGCGGGCTTGCCGACGTGACGGGCGCATTGCCGAAGGCGCTGTTCCGGCTCGGGCATGAGCCGATCCTGATCCTGCCGCTCCACCGCGCGGTGCGCCACTCCGGCGCGGCCCTCTCCGAGGCGGGAAGCATCGTCGTGCCTGTCGGCAAACGCTGGATCGAATCGCGGCTCTGGCGCGGCGAGATTCCCGGCATTGACGCCGCCGCCTATTTTCTGGAGCAGGACTCGTATTTCGACCGCGACGGGCTCTACGGCTACACCGATGATTACACGGACAACTGCGAGCGGTTCTCGTTCCTGTCGCGCGGCGCGCTGGAGGCCGTCCGAAGCCTCGGCTTCGACGCGAACGTGTTCCACCTTCACGATTGGCAGAGTTCGCTCGTCGCGCCGTACCTGCGCATCCTGTACTCGGCGGACCCGCTCCTCCGCGGCGCCGCCGCGCTCCTGACGATCCACAACATCGCCTACCAGGGAATTTTCTGGCATTGGGACATGGACCTGCTCGGGCTGGACTGGTCGCACTTCAATGTCCGCGAGTTCGAGTTCTGGGGCAAGATCAACCTGCTCAAGGCCGGGATTATGTACGCCGACGTCGTGAACACGGTCAGCCCGACCTACGCGCGCGAGATTCAGACGCTGGAACAGGGCTGGGGCCTGGACGGCGTCCTGCGCGACCGGCACGACGTGGTGCACGGCGTGGTCAACGGAATTGACGACGCAGTCTGGAATCCCGCCGCCGACCCGCACCTGGCGACGCGCTTCGGCCCCGAGAACCTGCGCGGCAAGGCCGCCTGCAAGACCGCTTTGCAGCGGCAATGCGGCCTTCCGCAGCGCAAAGTCCCGCTGATCGGCATCGTCAGCCGGTTCGCCGAGCAGAAAGGGCTGGACCTCGCCGCCCAGGCGCTGCCGGAGCTGTTCGACCGCGGGCCGCTCCAATGCGTCATCCTCGGCGACGGCGGCGACGGAGTCCAGGTCCTGATCGAGAGCGTGGCCAAGCAGTTCCCGGACCGCCTGCGCTGCTTCGCGCAGATGGATGAGCGCATGGCGCATCGCATCATCGCCGGCGCGGACATGATCCTGGTCCCCTCGCGCTTCGAGCCGTGCGGCCTGACGCAGTTGTACGGGCTCAAGTACGGCAGCGTGCCGATCGTCCGCCGGACCGGCGGGTTGGTGGACACGGTGACCGACTGCACGCCGGAGACGCTCGCGGCGGGGACGGCGACCGGGTTCCTGTTCGATGACCCGACGCCGGAAGCGCTCGGCGAATGCGTCCAACGGGCTCTCGATCTCTATTGCGACGCGGACTCCTGGAAACGCCTGATGGCCGCCGGCATGTCGCAGGATTGGTCCTGGGAATCGAGCGCGAAACGCTATCTCGATCTCTACGCCGAGGCGCGGGCGCTTCATCAATCAGGAGACCGGGCCCGGCACTGAACCGACGGGGGCGAACCATGAAAACCGTCCGATTCGTGATGGCGCTGCACAACCACCAGCCGGTGGGCAATTTCGAGGACGTGGTCGAGAAGGCCTGCCGAATGGCCTATCATCCGTTCCTCGACGTGGCTGAAGAGTTCCCCGCGATCCGGCTGACGCTCCACTACTCCGGGCCGCTCTTCGAGTGGGCGGAGGCGCACGATCCGAGGCTCATCGAGCGCGCGGTCGCCGGCGTCCGCGCCGGCCGGTTCGAGCTGATGGGCGGCGGTTTCGGCGAGCCGATCCTCACCATGCTCTCCTCCGATGATGCCATCGGCCAAATCCGCCTTTTCTGCGAGCGCCTTCGCCGCCGGTACAACGTTCCCGTGCGCGGCCTGTGGCTGACCGAACGCATCTGGGAAGCGCAACTCGCCGGCGTCCTCGCGAGGGCCGGCATCGAGTACTCCGTCGTGGACGACTTCCATTTCCGTGCTGTCGGCCTGCGCGAGGAAGACCTCACCGGCTACTACGTCACCGAGGACCAGGGAAAGCTGCTGCGCATGTTCAGCGGCAGCGAGTTCCTCCGCTACTCCATCCCCTTCCGCGAGCCTGAGGATACCCTGGCGTACCTGCGCCGGTTCGCGACCGAGGACGGGCGCAACGTGGTGGTCTACGCCGACGACGGCGAGAAGTTCGGCATGTGGCCGGAGACGTACAAGCACGTCTACGAGCGCGGCTGGCTCCGGAGTTTCCTGAAGCTCCTGGACGAGAACCGCGACTGGATCCGCTTCTCGACATTCGCCGAGACGCTCGACGAGCTGCCGCCGCGCGGGCGGATTTACCTCGCTGACGCGTCGTACCGCGAGATGACCGAATGGGCGCTGCCGGTCAAGGCCCAACTCGAACTGGAGGGCCTGCTCGACCGGCTGAAGGCGGCGCAACTGCTCGACCCGGCGCGCCCGTTCATGCGCGGCGGGACGTGGCGCAATTTCAAAGCGAAGTACGTCGAGGCCGCCCAGATGTACGCGCGGATGACCGAGGTCAGCCGCCTCGTCGCCGACCGCCAGGCCGCCCGGAATTATGAGGAGGCGCGGCGCGCGCTCTATCGCGGCCAATGCAACTGCGCCTACTGGCACGGCGTCTTCGGCGGCCTGTACATGCCCTTCCTCCGCTTCGCGATTTATGAGCAATTGCTGAAGGCCGAGAATCTCCTGGCCGACCGTCGCGAGCACCCCGGCCGGCGCGTCGGCGACCTGGACCTCGACGGCCGCCCCGAGGTGAAGCTCCACAACCGGGCGCTGAACTGCTATCTGAAGCCGGACCGCGGCGGCGCGCTCTACGAGCTGGACGACCGCGAGCGCGGCTGGAACCTGACCGCGGTGATGACGCGCCGGCGCGAGGCCGCGCACCGGCGGCTGGTCGAAGCCGTGCAGTCCGGCAAGGCCTTTCTCGTGCAGCCCGGCGGGCCCGCGCAGAGCATCCACGACCTGGTGCGCTGCAAGGAACCGGGCCTCGAGAAACTCCTGCAGTACGATTCGCACGTGCGGGAGTCGCTGCTCGACCATTTCTACCCGGCCGATGCCGCCGTCCCGGCGCTTAAGCGCAACGAGGTGGCCGAATGGGGCGATTTCATCGGCGCCGAATACGACCTGAAGGCGCCGCCTTCGCACGGCAGCGCCGTCACGCTCAGCCGCACCGGACGGGCCGGCCCGCCGGGCCGCACGGCGCCGGTGCAGATTTCCAAGCGCATCACGCTCGGCAAAGGCGGCACGCTCGAAGCGCGTTACGCGCTCGGCTTCCCGGAAGGCGCCCCGCCGGACACCGTCTTCGGCGTTGAGTTCAACTTCGGCCTGATGGCCGGGAACGCGCCGGACCGGAATTACTTCTCCCACGCGCGCGAGAACCTCAACAACCTGAGCACGCTGATTTCGCGCCCCGCCGAGCCGGCGCTGGGCCTGGTGGACGAATGGCTCAAAGTCGCCCTCTGGCTCCACGCCGAGCCGAGCGCCGCGTTCTGGGCGTACCCGGTCGAGACCGTGAGCGATTCGGAAGGCGGTTTCGAGCGCGTCTACCAAGGCTCCGCCGTCATCCCGCACTGGCCGCTGAACGCACGGCCCGGCGAAGAGATGATTTTCACGCTGCGCCTTGAAGTCGCTGAGAAGTGAATGGCGGGACTTCGCAGCATTCGCGGAGTCCCGCAAATCCCAGGGCGGCCTTGCATGTTCCGCCCGATAATGTAAGATCGTGCCTATGGCCGACCAGCCGATACAGAATTCGCCGCCGTCTCCGGCCGACGCCGCCCAGGCGCAGCGCGGCCCGAAATCGGGCGTGCACCTCAACCTGATCTTCGAGGTCGGCCGCGCCTCGCTCTCGAAGCTCGACATGGGCGACCTGCTCGCCACGGCCGCCCAGGCGATCCAGCGGCACTTCGGCTACTACGACGTGAGCATCTTCCTGCTCGACCCGGACGCGCAGGAGTGCGTCCTGGTCGCGCACGCCGGCGACTACAACAGCGAGGGCATCAAGGGCTACCGGCAGAAACTCAGCGTCGGCCTCGTCGGATGGGTCGCCGGCCACGGGCAGACCGTCCTCGCCAACGACGTCCGCAACGACCCGCGGCACGTCGTCGCGTTCCTGGGCGAGGCCGCGCTCCTCTCCGAACTGGCCGTCCCGATCCAGTTGCACGGCAAGACGCTCGGCGTCATCAACGTCGAGCGGCGCGAGGTCAACGCCTTCGACGACAGCGACGTGATGACGATGGAGACGCTCTCCGACCAGCTCGCGCAGGCCATCGCCAACGCGCAGCTCTTCGAGCAGACGAACCTGCTCCTCGACCTGAACCGCAGCGTCCTCGAGGCGGTGCCTTCGAGCCTGTGCGTGCTCGATTCGCAGATGCGCATCCTTTTCGTGAACCCACGCTTCTGCCGCTTCTTCGGCCGCACCGCGGAAGAGCTGCACGGCATGGACATCCGCCGGCTCCTGCCGGCCGCGCTCTTCCAGCAAGGCGGCCTGGAGTCGGCCATCCTCCGCGCCGCCGCGGAGAGCGAGCCGCTCCTCTGCCCTGACCTGTGCATCCAGGCCCCGAACCAGCCGCAGCGTTATTTCAACGTGCACGTCGCCGCGACCCAGGTCCCCGAAGGCGGCGGCGTGCTGCTGCTGTTCGAGGACATCACCGACCGGCGCCGCGCCGGCGAAGAAGTCCTCCGCGAGAAGCAGAAGCTCGAGCACGTCGTGGACCTGATCGGCGCCGGCCTGGCGCTCATCGGCCGGGACCACCGGATCCTTTGGGCCAACCGCACGATCAGCGACTGGTTCGGCCGGGGCGCGCCGGTCGTCGGCCGCCGCTGCCACGAAGTCTATTGCCGGCGCGACACGAAGTGCCTCTCCTGCCCGTCGGAGCAATGCTTCGCCACCACCGTCAACAGCCAGGCGGAAGTCATCCTGACCCGTTCCGACGGCGCCCTGCGCGAGTACCACCATGCCGCCACGCCCGTGCTCGACGAGAACGGCCAGGTGGAGCAGGTGCTCAAGCTCACGCTCGACGTGACCGACGAGACGAAGAAAATCTATCAGCTCTCGCGGCTGCGCCAGATCGCCGAGCTGATGCAGGGCGTGCTCGACCTCGACCGGCTGTTGCATTTCGTGCTGACTTGCGTCACCGCCGGCCAGGCGCTGGGATTCAACCGCGCGCTGCTCTTCCTGGTGGACAAGGACCGGAACCTTCTCGAAGGGAAGATGGGCGTCGGTCCCGCGAGCGCGGAGGAGGCCGGGCGCATCTGGAGCCAGATCTCGCGCGACGCCCCGACGCTCGAGGACCTGCTCGCGCGTTACGACCGCGCCATGCCTCAGACGCCGTCCACGCTCGACCGGCTCGCGCGCGACGTCCACATCCCGCTCAGCGACACCTCGCATATCGCCGTCGCCTGCGCGTTCGGCCGCCGGCCGATCGTCGTCTCGCGCCCGTTCGACGACCCGCGCGTGAGCGAGGACTTCCGGCGACTGGTCGGCTCGCGCGAATTCGTCCTCGCCCCGCTCATCGCGCACGGAGAGCCCGTCGGCGTCATCCTGGCCGACAACCTCTTCAGCGGCCAGCCGATCAGCGAGGACCACGTCGAGCTCCTCAGCATGTTCGCCAACCAGGCCGCCATCGCGATCGAGAACGCGGGCAACTACCGCCGGCTCCAGGAGGAGAAGATGCACCTGGAGGCGGCGTACCGGGACCTGGGCGAGGCGGAGGACAAGCTCGTCCGGTCCGAGCGGCTCGGCGCGGTCGGCCGCATGGCCGCCCACGTCGCGCACGAAATCCGCAACCCGCTCGTCACCATCGGCGGGTTCGCCAACACGCTGCTGGAGCATCCCGACTCGCCGAAGGACGACGTGCTCCGCTACCTCAAGATCATCGTCAGCGAGGTGCGCCGCCTGGAGGAGATCCTCGCGCGCGTCATGGACTTCACGCGCCCGCCCAAGGCGCTGCTGCGCGAGGGCGCCGTGGAGCCGGTGATCCGCGAGACCCTCGAGCCGCTGCGCCAGCGCGCGCAGGACCAGCACGTCGAAATCCAACTGGACCTGCCGCCGGACCCGGCGCGCCTGCAGATCGACGCCGACCAGATGAAGCAGGTCTTCCTGAACCTCTTCAGGAACGCCCTCGACGCCATGCGCGACGGCGGCCGCCTGATCGTCCGGGTCGCGCACGAGCCGCGCGCGGTGGCAGTCACCATCGCGAACAACGGCGACCCGATCCGCCCCGAGGACCTGCCGAAGCTCTTCGAGCCGTTCTTCACCACCAAGCCGGGCGGCACCGGGCTGGGCCTGTCGGTCAGCCAGCGCATCGTCCAGGACCACGGCGGCAGCATCCGCGTCGTCAGCAGCCTCGAACGCGGCACGGAATTCGTCATCACCCTGCCGCGCAAGGACCGGCCGTAGCGCCGCGGCCGCGCCAGGTCGGCATTGACGCCGCGCGCTCCGCAAAGTACCATCCACAGGCTGAACACGTCATCGGGTGCGGTACGCCGCACCGCATTGAACCTGGAGGAGAGCGATGTCCGAGTCTCCGTCGCCCGAGATTTATTCCTCTCCGCTCGCGCAGCGGTTCGCCAGCCGGGAGATGCTGGAGAATTTCTCCGAGCTGAAGAAGTTCCGCACCTGGCGCAGAGTCTGGGTCGCGCTCGCCGAGGCGGAACATGAGCTCGGCGTCAAAGCCGTCACCGAGAAACAGATAAAAGAGCTGCGTGCACAGCAGGACGACATCAACCTCGCCGACGCGCGCGAGCTCGAGGCGAAGCTCCGCCACGACGTGATGGCGCACATCCACGCCTACGGAAAGCAATGCCCCGACGCGGCGAAGATCATCCACCTCGGCGCGACGAGCTGCGACATCACCGACAATGCCGACATCATCATCATGCGCGACGGGCTGCTGATCCTGCGGCGGAAGCTGGTCAACCTCATTGACCGGCTGGGAACGTTCGCCGCGAAGTACAAGAACTTGCCCACGCTCGGCTGGACGCATTTCCAGCCGGCGCAACTGACGACCGTCGGCAAGCGCGCGTGCCTGTGGGCGCAGGATTTTCTGCTCGACTTGAACGAGATCGAGTCGAGGCTCGACAACCTGCAATTGCGCGGGATCAAGGGCGCTACCGGGACGCAGATGAGCTTCCTCGAACTTTTCGCCGACAAACCTGAAAAGGTCGAACTGCTGGAGCAGTTGGTCGTGAAGAAACTCGGATTTGAGACGAAACCTTTCGCTGTCACTGGCCAGACGTACCCGCGCAAGCTCGATGCGCTCATCCTGAACGCCGTCTGCGGCATCGCCCAGTCCGCGCACAAGTTCGCCAACGATATCCGTCTCCTGCAGCACCTGCGCGAGGTGGAAGAGCCGTTCGAGGCCGAGAGCCAGGTCGGCTCGTCGGCGATGGCGTACAAGCGCAACCCGATGCGCTGCGAGCGGATCACCGGGCTGGCGCGCTTCCTGATCTGCCTGGAGCCGAACGCCGCGCTCAACGCCGCCGAGCAATGGCTCGAGCGCACGCTGGACGATTCGTCGAACCGGCGGCTCAGCTTGTCCGAGGCGTTCCTGACCGCGGACGCAATCCTGCACATCGCGACCAACGTGGCCTCCGGCCTCGTCGTCCGGCCGGAGATGATCAAGCGAAATGCTAATCGCGAAATCCCCTTCATGGTGACGGAATTGATAATTATGACAGGCGTCAAGGCAGGAGCAGACCGGCAGGAACTGCACGAACTTATCCGCAAGCACTCGGTCGCGACCGCCGAAGCGATTCGCGCAGGCGCGGAAAAGAACGACCTCCTGGAACGGTTGGCAGGAGACCCGCTCCTTCTGAAATCGAGGGAGAGTATTCGCTCGATAGCGATAAACCCCGCAGTTTTCACGGGCCTTGCCGGCCCTCAGGTGTCATCATTCCTGAAGCAACATGTCGCGCCGATCCGCAGGCGCTATGCCCGCGACCTGGACAGCAAGAAAACCGAACTGCGCGTGTGATTGACGCAAGAGAATGCTGATGGCCGAACTGCCGAAAAAGTGGTCGCGGCGCATTTTCGCCGTGTACATCACCGTCACCATTTTCGGCGGAATCATCCTCTTCCTCTTCATCGTCCTGCTCGGCCTGACGTACTGGATGAGCGCGCCGGCGCCGCTGCCGGACCCGAACCTGCTCATTCACCCGCAAGCCACCGCCTGGCTGGTCATCCGCGCCAACGGCCTGCGGGACCTTCCGCCGCGCACGCTGCGATTCCTCACCGACGGCGCGCCTCCGCAGATCGAGCGCCTCCTCGCGCTCGCCAACGGCCCGCGGCCATGCCCGGTCCAGATCGTGCTCTCCGCGTTTCCGGGAGCACACGGGCCGGAAAAGAGCCTCGCCGTCAGCCTGGGCAGATTCCCGGGCCGGTTCTGGCTGGTGCGCCGCGACCTCGAACGCCGCGTGGAGAAGCAGACCCTGCCCCTGTCGCTGCGCTACCGCCAGCGCAAGGCCATCTTCTTCGCCGACGAGCCATCGCCCGCGTTGAGCACATTTTCTCTCGCCGAATGCACGCTGCTGCGCTGCGCGAACCCGGCCGCCGCGGAGACGCTGATTGACCGGTTGGAGAGGAAGGCCGATCTCTCCGCCGATCCCCTGCCGCGCGCGCCGGCGACGCTCCCGCCCGTTGCGTTCGAGGCCTGGGCTCGGACCTGGCAGGAAATTCCTCTCAAGGATTTTTTCCCGGCGGATTCCGCATCGGTCGGCTACTGGCAGTCGCTCATGGAATCGCTCTCGGCGCAGTTTCCCGACCTCGCCCGCAGCCGGGAGGTGCATTTTCGCGGCGCGTTTCATGACCCGAGGCGCGCGGAGATGGGAGTGACTCTTCAGACCGATACGCCGGGCGACGCATCGCTCGCCGCAAAGCTCACCGATTGGTTGAGCGCGAGGAAGGACTCCGGATCCGTCCGGGCGAGCGCATCCGGCGACTCCATTGAACTGGTGAAGTTCGAGGTCCATTTCGCAGGGGATTGAATATGTTCAAGCTCATGCTGGTCACGGATCGCCGGCGTTCGAAGCGGCCGCTGGAGGAGACGGTGCGGATGGCGCTGGCGGGCGGTGTGGACGCGGTGCAGTTGCGGGAGCGCGACCTCAGCGCGCGCGAGCTCCACGAGCTGGCGCTGAAGCTCCGCGCGGTCACGCGCAAGGCGGGCGCGGCGCTGATCGTCAACCAGCGGCTGGACGTGGCGCTCGCCGCCGGCGCGGACGGCGTGCACCTCGGCTGGCGGTCGCTGAACCCGGCGGCTGTCCGCAAACTCGCCGGGGAGAAATTCCTCATCGGCCTCTCTTGTCACGACGGGCCGCAGATTCATTCCGCGGAACAGACCCGCGCGAGCTACGCGCTGCTCGGACCGATTTTCCACACGCCGTCGAAGGAAGGCCTGGTGTCGCCGATCGGGATCGGCCCTCTGAAGGACCTGGTCTCCGCGGCGAAAATCCCCATCCTCGCCATCGGCGGCATTACGCCGGAGAACGCCGCGCAGGTGATGGAGACCGGCGTCGCCGGCATCGCCGCCATCTCCGCGCTGACTGACCCCGAAGACCCGGCCGCCGCCGCGCGCGCTTTCCTGGCGAAGCGCAAGTGATGGGCTTGACAGTGGCCGCATCGGGCGTACAATAGCTCGTCCTGGCGCCGGCCGTCCTCAGAGAGACAGCCCCGTGGGAAATTTCCGTGGAGATGGAAGATGAAGAACAATCGCGTGACGTGGGCGGCCGCAGGAGCAATGGTCCTGATGCTGTCGCCCTGGGTTGCCGTCCAGACCTCGTCCGGCCAGACAGAAAAGGAGTCAACTGCCGCCATGTCCACCACACAAAAGGATTCTCCGCCGCGGAAAATCGTCGTCGGGTCGCTGATGTACGCCATGTACCGCGATTACCCCGGCCTGGAGAAACGCCTTCAGACGCTCTCCGCGTTCATTGACGACATGGCGCAACAGTCCCGGCAGAAGTACGGCGTCGGACTGGACCTGGTCGCGCTGCCGGAGGTCGCCGTCAACGGCGGCCGTGCAGGCTCCGCCGCCGAGATCGCCGAGCCTTTGCAGGGACCGGTGCTGGAGATCATGGGCGCGGCGGCAAGAAAGAACAAGACCTACGTCATTGTGCCGCTTTTTCTGGCCGATGACGCTTCGAAGAAGAAGGTCTACAACGCGTGCATTCTGCTGGACCGGCAAGGCAAAGTGGCGGGCATCTACCGCAAGGTGTACGTAGTCGCCGACGATGCGAACGTCCTGGAAGGCGGCGCGCTGCCCGGGAAGGATTTCCCCGTGTTTCCGTGCGACTTCGGGAAGCTCGGCATTCAGATCTGCTTCGACATGTCCTACGACGCCGGCTGGGAAACGCTCGCCCGCAAGGGCGCCGAGCTCGTCGTCTGGTCCACCCAGTCTCCGCAGATCATCGGCGCGCAGTGCCGTTCCCACGAGCACCACTACTACCTCCTGACGAGCACCTGGCGGAACAACGCCACGCTGGTGGATCCGACCGGCGCCGTCATCGCGCAGACCACCAAGCCCTCCAGCGTGCTCGTCGAGCAGGTGGATCTCTCGTACGTCCTCCTCGATTGGCAGGTCAAACTTGAGAACGGCAAAGCCCTCGCGGACAAGTACGGCAAGGCGGTCGGCTTCCGCTACAGCGAGGCCGAGGACGGCGGCATTTTCTGGTCCAACGACCCGAAGATCCCCGTGATGAAGATGGTTCGTGAGCAGGGCCTGGAGTTGTCAGGCGACTGCGTCAGCCGGAATCGCAGACTGCAGGACGAGGCCCGCGGCGGCCCGCCGAGCGCGGAGTGACCATGCCCACAGGGAAAAGCCTCCTGATCGCCGCGATCCTGCTCAGCAGCCCGGTGTGGGCCGCCACGTATTACGTGGACTTCGACAAGGGCGATGATGCGCAGCCAGGGACGACCCAGGCCACCGCCTGGAAGCACGCGCCCGGGGACCGGAATGCCGCAGGCAAGCCGCGGTCGGCGACGCTGGCGCCCGGCGACGCGGTTCTCTTCAAGGGCGGCGTCACGTATCGCGGCAGCATCGTGGTGAACTCCTCCGGCGCCGAGGGCAGCCCGATCACCCTCGACGGCAACAGCGGCCGGTTCGGCCAGGGCCGTGCGGTCATTGACGGCTCGGAGGTCGTTTCCGGCTGGCAGCCGTGCAGGTCGGCCGAGGAGGCCGGCGGCAACCCGAACTGGAAGAACATTTACTGGGCATGGCTTTCCGCGCCGGTGGCGCCCTTCTCGTCCAACATGTACCAGGGCGAAAAAATGTGCTGGCTGGCGCAGGATCCGAAACCGCAGGACCCCTTTTACCAGGACCGCCCCGAAGGCCACCGCAGGATCGTCCAGGCGACCGCCGACACCATCACGGACCCGCAGGTCTTCACGCAGCCGGAGGCCGACGCGTGGGACGGCGCGTGGCTGATCGTCTACGCCGATCCCAACTACGCCTATTTCGTCCAGGTGACCGCCTACGACCCCGCCGCTCACCGGGTGACGCACTCCGGGAACCTGACGAAGCCGACGAGCTACGCCGTGTTGAACAGCCTCCGGTGCCTGAACGCCGCCGGGGAATACGTCCTCCGCGATGAACCGGGCCGGCAGCGGGTCTTCCTGTGGCCGCACTCGGCGGAGGAGCTTCTCAAGACCGGCGCGAGCGTCTCGCGGCTGGGGACCGGGTTCGTCGTCGCCGGCCGGAAGCACGTCGTGATCCAGGGATTCACGATCCAGAAGTTCTGCGCCGACGAGCAGACGGCGATGGGCGTCCAGGTGAGCAAGAGCGAGTTCGTCACCGTGCGGGACAACGACGTGCGGTTCGGCAACCACGGCCGGACCGGCGGCGTGGCGCACGGCGCGGGCATCGCGGTGGACGACGGCCAGGACGTGCTCGTGGAGAATAACCGCGTGTGCGAAAACAGGCGCTGCTGCGGCATCCTGGTCCATCCCGCCAGGCGGTGCATCGTCCGCGGCAACCTCATCCGCAAGAGCGGCTACGTGGGCATCTGGCTGATGCGGGCGGAGCAGAGCCAGGTCGTCGGGAACACCGTCACGGACAACCACGGAGTCCACTCCAACGCGATCTCCGTCTACGTGAACTGCGCCGACATCCTCATCGCCGGCAACCGCGTCTCCCACGCCGACCGGCCGCTCACGCTTCAGGACTCCGACAACGTGTTCGTCATTAACAACTCGCTCGTCAGCGACACGACGCTGGCCGTCGGCCTCTGGAGCGGGCGGCCCCACAAGCACCTCCTCTTCCTCAACAACCTCGTCCTGGGGCCGCAGAACCAGGGCATCTACGCGGTGAACAAGGTGGTCACCGACTGCACCTTCGAGAACAACATCATCGGCTCCTTCTCCGGAGAAGCCGCCATTGACGGAAAGACGAACCAGTTCAGGAACAATATCTACCTGGACCCGCGGCAGGGACTTTTCGACGCGAGCGAGAAGAAGGTCGCCGACGAGAAGAACCTCTTCGTCGCTCCCGCGAAAGAGGACTGTCACCTCAAGGCGGGCAGCCCAGCCGTGGATGCGGGCGCGGACGTCAGCGGGCTCTATCCCAGGGCCGCTTTTCCCGATTACGATTTTGACAAGGACCTGGACGGCCGGCCGCGAATACAGGGTTCGACCGTGGATATCGGGCCTTATGAACACTTATCCCCGAAATAGTGTTAAGTTTCGTTAAATGTTACGCCAATATACGCACCTAAACACTGTCCAACGGAACGCATAACCCAATATAACGACGCGGCTTATCGCGGTCATGCTTCCTTGCGGAAATAGGACGTCTATTTCCGCAAGGAAGCACTAGAATGGTGGGTGAGCCATGAGAAAAAGCCTCCTGATCGCCGTGCTCCTGCTCGGCAGCCCGGTGTGGGCCGCCACGTATTACGTGGACTTCGACAAGGGCGATGACGCTCAACCGGGGACGACCCAGGCCACCGCCTGGAAGCACGCGCCCGGGGACGCCAATTCCAAGAACAACCCTCGGTCGGCGGCGCTGGCGCCCGGGGACGCGGTGCTGTTTAAGGGCGGCGTGATCTATCGGGGCTCTGTGGAGATTCCGGCCTCGGGGAAAGAAGGCGGCCTTATCACCTACAAGGGCGATGGCTGGGGCGCGGGCAAGGCGGTCCTCGATGCTTCCATTGTGTTCGGCGCGAACTGGACCCGGTGCGCTTCCGCCGACGAGCTGCGCGGGAACGCGAATTTCGACAAGATCTATTACACCGACGCGCCGAAGGGATATGACTTCCGCACGGGGACTTACGAGAACGGCGAGTTTCTCTATCCTTGCCAGGACCCGACGCCCTCCGACCAGTTCCATTACGACCGGATTGACCAGTTGCGGGTGCTGCCGTACAAGAACCCCGCGGTGTTGCAGACGGAAAGCTCCGTCATGGATGCCCGTAATTTCACGCAGACCGATCCGGCGTACT
>JBKQWE010000128.1:0-38807 GCA_052139675.1 Candidatus Brocadiia bacterium | reverse complement strand
CGCTCCTAGCGCAGGAGTCCGCCAAGGCGCTGCTCTGCCGCGGCGAAGGCCAGCGCCCTTGCGGGCTTTGCCAGGATTGCCGGCTCTTCGCCCATGACGGCCACCCCGACTTCCTGCTCCTCCAGCCGGAAGGCGAGAGCCGCGTCATCAAGATCGAACAGGTGCAGGACCTCATCCGCACGCTCAGCCTGATGCCCGTCCAGGGCGACCGCCGCGTGACGATCATCCGCGATGCCGACGCGCTCAATGAGGAGGCCGGCAACGCGCTCCTCAAGACCCTCGAGGAGCCGCCGGCCGCCGCGCTGCTGATCCTCACCTCGTCGCGGCCGCGCGCCCTGCTGCCAACGTTGCGCTCGCGCTGCCAGGAAATCCGCTTCGAGCCGCTCTCCGACGAACACCTGCACGCCATCCTCGACGGCTCTTCTTCGCCCGCCGTAGCAGCGGAGCTGCGTAGAGCGGGGCGGCCCGGCCTCGAAAAGGAGGACGTCGCCGCCGCCGTGCGCCTGGCCGGCGGCTCCGCGGACCGCGCGCTCCAGCTCATCGAATCGGGCTGCCTGGAGATTCGCAGGAAGACGCTCGCGCGCATCCTGGCGCTGCCGGCGGAGGACGTGTTCGAGCTCGCCGACGACGTGCTCGACTGGGCCAGGACGGCCTCGAAGCAACTCGAGCCGCAGCGCGAGCGCCTCCGCGCATTCCTCTACATGCTGGAAAGCACCTACCGCGACATCATGGTCCGCGCGGTCTGCGAAGGCAAAGAGGGCCAGTTTGATTCTGCCGTCCCGCTTCCCGAAGCCGCGCAGCGGCTCGCGCCCCGACGGCTGCTCGGCATCCACGAAGCGGTTTGCGACGCGCGCCGCCAGATTGACGCGAACGCCACGATTGACCTGGTCCTGCAGGACCTCTTCGAGCGAATCGCCCGCCTGCAGCAAGCCGCGTGAGTTTTTGATCTCGGCTTAAGGAGAAAAAGAGCTCCTTGCCTCGTAGCGTGAGCCCGTCTTCTCCTGCCTTCGATCTCCCGTTTTCACTTCGCCCCGCCTACGAAGTTCACGTCGGACACGTGCGGGCGGATCTCCAGGTGCACTTCCTCCGCGTTGGCGCATCGCCGCCCGTTCACGCGCACGTTCTCGATCGTCACGCCCTTCACGTCGTGCTCGGCGTCCAGTCCCTGGAAACGCGACGGGAGGAAAAGTTTGCTGGTGACGGTAATGTCCTTAAAGACCACGTTCCTCACCACGCCGTGATTCGGGTCGGCCGACCAGGAGTTCGGCTCGATGACGATGTACATGAGATAGGGCCGGTAGTCGTCCTTCGGATCGGTCACGTACTTCTCGTCGCGGGTCTTCTGAATGACGGGCCGCAGGTTGAAGTCGTCGGCCTCCACGCGGATGTTCTCGAAACGGATGTCGTGCACGTTGGCGCGGTGGCCGTGCTGGATATCCATGGCGATGTAGTCGGTCCGGATGATGTCGCAGTCGCGGAAGACCACGTCGGCGATCTCCGGCGTGCTGGTCTCCGCGCCGATTTCCAGCGCGCGGCCCCAGTCATTCCAGATCACGCACCGCTCGACCAGGATCCCGCGCACGGGCCGGTCAACGAATGAAACGGCCGATTTGCCTCCGCCGCCGCCCATCAAGCCCTTCAGCACGATGCAATCGTCGAAGGCGCGCACGAAGCAATCGTGGACGTGAATGTCCTGGCTGTTGCAGAGATCAATCCCGTCGGAATTATAGCGCCACAGGCCGACGCACTTGACGTTGCTGATCTCCGCATTGCGGCAGCCGAGGAGCGTGCAGCACCAGACGTCGGGGTCCCGCAGCACCAGGCCGTCAATCCTGATGTCCGAGCAGTCCCGCAACCGGATCGCGCCGCCGCCCTTGCCGCGCTCGGACTCGCTGACATCCACGATGCCCCGGCCGAGGATCCGAATGTTGTTGGCCTTCTGGGCGGAAATACTGCCGTACACAACCGCCCCGGCCGCCACGTAAACCGTCTGGTTGCTCTCCAGGACGATCTTGCCGGGATGATGCACGCCCGGCCCGAAATAGCGGACGTTCGGATCATCGGACCGCGGCGCCGCCTGTTCCGGCGGATTGATGAACAAGTGCAGCGCGTTGTGCCACCCGTTCACTTCCACCGTGACCTGCCCGGGGCCCGAAACCTTAAAGCTGATCTGTTGGCCTTTGACCGACGGCGTTATCTTCCTGGATAGCGGCCGGACCACCACCGACTTTATCTCCCGCTGCGCCGTGACCTGCACGGAAACGGGGCCTGCCGCGTCGCAATAGGCGAAAGCCGCCAGCTCGGTCTGGTCCATCGGCCGCTGGTACCCCGGCCAGACCTGGTCCAACGGCACCGCTGAAACGCGACAGGAATACACCGGCACGGCGACGCCGCCGACGGCAACCGAATACTCCTCCGACAAAGGTTCACCCGCCGGCGCCGGCTGCACTGAGACCTTCGCTTCGCTCGACTTGCTCATAATTCCAACCTCGTTTCCAGTGTCGCCTGAACTCTCGGAACCGTAAAGGACATTGTGGTGCGGATACATGAGACTGGCCGCACCTGCAATTGCAGCCACAGCACAACATTTAATCAAATACTTCCGCACGGTCGGCTTTGCAGGCAGACTTTTCCAACTCATGGCAAGCGGACCTTTATATTCTTCAATGGAGTTCAGCGGCACACCACTTAACTCCACCAGAACTCAGCGGCAGAAAGGGAGTCATGCTGCACGTCAGCATGCCCTTCGCTTCGCCGCGCCTGTAGGGCAATATACGCCGCAGCTCATGGCTCCTCAAGGAGTTCCCAGAGATCAGCGCCGGATAACGCGCCTGTGCGGCACGACTAGATTCAAGGCAGACGCCAAATTCGGGTAGGCTTTCTTGATCATTTCGTCGACTATTCCCCAATATGTGCCTTTTACAACAGTCCCGTTTCGGTATGTGCCCGTTTGCACAGCAACAATCACCGCGTCGTCCACCTGCCAGTTGTCAATAGGGCACCCGGGATAGTATACCTGCCAAAGGCTGCAACCGCTGATCCCGCTTAGCGACTGGGGCATCTCTGCTACGTTGCCATCCAGGTCAACGTTCACGGGCGAAACCGAAAGGAGCAGGTGTATTTCGGGGTCGTATCTGTCGAACGTATCTGTGGGGCCCTTATAAAGGCCCGTTCCGTAAGTAAACTGTTTGACGCTGATTTCCAACTCCTTGGACTTCGTTTCAGACCAGCAGTTCGGGTACCCATGCACATAATAAAGCCCTTCTCCGACCCGCAACCGAAAGCGGTCTGCATGCTGCACGGTAAGAAACCGACAGTTCGGCAACCCTTTGACAACGCGGGGCGTAAGTTCCCATATTGCGATATCCAAATTCCGCTCCGAATTCAGTTTTCCTTCCAGCGGTACACTTTGGGACCCTTGTGGAGTATCCGTCAGATACAAACCGTGACCAAGCTTAGCCATTACATCCGCGACGTGCGACGCAGTGACAAGAAAAGGCGTATCCGCAACCTTAAAAAGAGTGCCCGTACCACATTGGACAGGGGCTCCGTCCTTTTCAGCGCAGATAGGCCGCACGCATTTCGTGAAAAAAGGAATGAGCACTGTATCCATCTTTGGGATGAGGCGTCTAGCGTCGTCGCGGGATAGTGGCCACATCCTTTTCGCCTTTTCGAATTCCGGAACTCCCAAGGAACTCAAATCAATTCGTATCTGCGTTCATCGGCGTCCATCGGCGGTTCAATCTCTCCTCTAGTTATCAGCGTTCACCGCGAACTGTACTATACCAGCGACACCGGGTCCACGTCCACGGTCAACTCGACGCCTTCACCGCGGCGGCGGTCCACACCGCGGAGCGCTTCGCGGAGTGATTCCGGATCTGGCGCCTTGATGAGCGCGTGCCAGCGGAACAGGTTGTTGATGCGCCGGATGGGCGCTTCCGCCGGACCGACTACGCTGACCGTTTTCACCGGCACGCGCGCCCTGAGCGCGGCGACCGCTTCCGTGCAGCGCTTCTGCGTCTGCGCCGCATCGCGGCCCCTGTAGATCAGCCGCGCGAGGCGCGTGAACGGCGGATAGCCGTACCGCTTGCGTTCCTCAAGCTCGCGCCGGGCGAACGTCTCGTAGTCGTGCCTCGCCGCGTCTCGGATGCAGGACTGGTCCGGCTCGAAAGTCTGCACGATGACTCTGCCGCCTTTCGGCCCGCGGCCCGTCCGGCCGGCGACCTGCGCCAGGAACTGAAAGGTCCGCTCGCTGGCGCGGAAATCCGGCATGTGGATGCTCGTGTCCGCGTTGATCACGCCGACGAGCGTGACATTGGGGAAGTCCAGCCCTTTCACCACCATCTGTGTGCCGAGAAGGATGCGCGATTTCCCGGCGCGGAACGCCTCCAGCACGTTCCCGTGGCTGCCCCTGGTTTTCATGGAATCGGTGTCCATCCGCGCGACGCTGTCGGCGCCGAAGAGCCGCGCGACTTCCTGCTCGACGCGCTCCGTGCCGGAGCCGTGGAGCAGCTTGATTCCATGAAGTCCGCAGCCCGGGCAAGCCGCCGGCGGCTGCGTCTTGTAGGCGCAGTAATGGCAGCGGGCGATGTCGCTCTCGCGGTGGTAGATCAGGCTCACGTCGCAGTTCGCGCAGCGCAGCACAAACCCGCAGCGCGGGCAACTGATGTACGTGTTGAAGCCGCGGCGGTTGAGGAAGAGGATCACCTGCTCGCCCTTCCCGAGCGCGGTTTCCATCGCCAGGCGGAGCCGCCGCGAGAGCAGCGGCGCAGCTCCCCTCTTGCTGATCTCGCTCTTCAGATCCAGAATCTCGACCGGCGGCAGCGGCCGTCCCTCGACGCGGCGCGGGAGAGTGAGCAGTTCGTACTTGCCCGAGCGCGCGTTGTAGAGGCTTTCGAGCGACGGCGTGGCGGAGCCGAGGATGACGAGCGCGTTCTCCTGCCGCGCGCGCCAGATGCCGACGTCGCGGGCGTTATAGCGCGGGGCGTTCGGCTGCTTGAAGGAGGGATCGTGTTCTTCGTCCACGACGAGCAGGCCGAGCTTCGGCACCGGGGCGAAGACGGCCGAACGCGTGCCGACGACGACGTCGGCGCGGCCTTCGTGGATCGCCGTCCACTGCTCGCGCCGGTCGGAATCGGTGATGTCGCTGTGCAGCACGCGGACGCGGTCGAACCGCGCGCGGAACCGCGCCACCGTCTGCGGCGTGAGGGCGATCTCCGGCACGAGGACGATGCCCTGCCGGCCCGACTCGATACAGAGGCGCAACGCCCGCAGGTAGACTTCCGTCTTGCCGCTGCCGGTAACGCCGTGGAGCAGCGCCACGTGGAACCGGCCGCGCGCGAACGCCGCCTGGATGCGGTCGAGCGCCGCCTGCTGCTCGGGCGTCGGGACCGGCGGCGCGGCGCGCTCGACGGGAGAATCGAGGAGCGGATCGTTCGCGGCTCTTTTCACCAGGGCCAGGAAGCCGGCCTTGCCGAGTTTCGCGATGACGCTCGCATCGGCTTCGGCGAGGCGGGCCAGTTCGACGGCCGCGATTTCTCCTTGAACCCCTGCGAGCGCGCGGAGAATGCGCGCCTGACGCGGCGAGCGCTTCTCGATCTGCGCGGCGCGCGCGAGCAGTTCGTCCGCGGGGCGCGCGGCGGATGCCCACTGCACCGTCCTCGCCGCGGCGCCCGTCTTGATGACCGAAGGCAGCACGGCGTCGAGCGTCTTGCCCCAGGAGCAGCAATAATATCGGGCCATCCACTCCGTCAGGTCGCGCATATGCTCGTCGAGGAACGCGCGCTGGTCCAGCACCCCGAGAATATCCCTGACGCGCGCGGAATGGACGCCGGGCTCGGCCGAGAACTTGATGCACGTCCCGGTCATCTCGCGCCGGCCGAACGGCACGCGCACCCGCGCGCCCACCGCGACGGCCCCGCGCAGCGCCTCCGGCACCCGGTAATGGAACAGTTTGTCCATGGGCACGTTCAGCGCCACCGCCGCATAGAGAGGAGGTGCGTCCGCCATCGAGCGCCGCTTTCCGCCGCGATCCGGTCAGAGATTGAACTGGTCCAACGTCGGCAGAGCATTGTAGCAAAGCCGACTGACACTGTATAAACTACATTGCCGAATGCCGATTGCCGAATGTCTAATGATAACGGCAAAGTGGAAAGGAACGCACAATGGCCGCCGATGGCGCGCCGCAGCGCGCTTCAAACGGGCACAGCCCGATCCTTACTCCCAATCGGCAATCCGCCTTCGCCCCTTCGGCTGCGCTCAGGGCTTCGGCGGACAAGTCGGCAAAGAGTCTCGTTGTTCTGGACGTAGACGGCGTGATCTTTCCGGACCAGTTCATGATCGCGCTGGCCCGGCGGCGCGGGATTTTGAGTTTCGCGCTGACCGTGACCGACTGCCTGCTGTTCAACCTCGGCCGGATCGGGCTGGAGGAGCTGCTGCGGCGTTCGTTCGGGCGGCTGAAGGGCATGCCGTGGGAAACGGTCTGCGAGGTCTTCCGCGGCATGGCCATCGCGCCGCACGCCGCCGAGACGATCGCGGAGCTGAAGGCCGCGGGCCGGCAGGTGATCCTGCTCACCGCCGGCGTCCCGGACCCGTTCGTCAAGGACCTGGCGGCGGCGCTCGGCGCGGACGGCGGCGCGGGCACGCTCGTCGAGGTCAAGGGCGGCCGGCTGACCGGCGGAATCTCCGGCGCACTGGCGCGGACGAACAGCAAGCGCGAGTTCGTCGCGCGGCTCATCGAGCGCGAGGGGATCCCGTGGAGCGGCGTGGTGGCCGTCGGCGACGATCCGAACAACCTCTCCCTCATGCGGCGCGCCGGCATCAGCATCGGCTTCCACGCCGTGTACACCGTCCGGCGCGAGGTCGGCCACCTGGTCGAGTCGGACGACCTGGCGGACATCCTCCCGTGCGCGCTCGGCGCGGCGGGCCCGCACCTGCTGCCGCACCACCCGAGCGCGATGCGCTCGTGGCATCACGAGATCCTCCGCAAAAGTCTCCACATGAGCGCGCTGGCGGTGCCGTTCCTGGCGGGATACTCCGTGATCGGCGTCTCGCTGCTGCTGCTGGCGCTCGCGGCGGGCTACCTGGTGCTGGAGTTCTGGCGGGTGCACGGCGTTCATCTGCCGCTGGCGCATCGGGTGACGCAGGCGGTGCTGCGGAGATCGGAGTCGCGCCGGCTGGCGACGGCGCCGCTGACGCTGGGGTTCGGGATGCTGGTTTCGCTCTGGTGCCTGCCGCTGCCTGTGGCGCAATCGTGCATCCTGATCGCGGCGGTGGCGGATTCGGCCGCGTCCATCATCGGCGCGCGATGGGGGCGCACGTTCTGGTCGCACAACCGGATGAAGTCGCTGGAGGGCTCGACGGCGTTCCTCGTCAGCGCGATCGTGTGCGGGTCGGTCTACCTGCCGCTGCGGAGCGCCGTGCCGCTGGCGATCGTCGCCGCGCTGATCGAATCGCTGCCGCTGCGGGACTGGGATAACTTCGTGATGCCTGTCGGCGCCGGGTTGATCGGCGTGACGTTGATGGGGATAGGATAACGGAATTGCCGAATGCCGATAGCTGATTGCCGAATGGGAAAGCAGATCGGGCTTCGCCCGTTTTAATCATTCGGCATTCGGCAATCTCGTTCACTCTCCCAGATCTTTGGCGAGCGATTTGAGCGCGGCGCGGTGGATCTGGCAGACGCGCGAATCGGTCACGTGCAGGATCGCCCCGATCTCGCGCAGCGCCAGCCGCTCGAAGTAATAGAGCGTGATGACCAGCCGCTCCGTCTTCGTCAGGCGGAGGATGGCTTCGGCCAGGCGCGACTTTTCCTCTTCGAGCGACGCGTGGTCCAGCGGCTTCAGGGCCGGGTCGCGCTCTTCGTGCTGGGCCAAGGCGGGTTCGCCGTCGGCCGAGGCGGAGAGCGGCAGTTCGTCGAGCGAGTAGAACGCGCGTGAGCCGGCATCTTGCAGTTCGCTGAGGTCCTGCTCCGCGATCCCCGTCCGGCTGCAGACTTCGGCCGAGGTGGGCGCGCGGTGGACTTCCTGCTCGATCTCTGCGCTGGCCCGCGCGACGCGCGTGAGTTCCGAGCGCACCGACCGCGGCAGCCAGTCGTCTGAGCGCAGGGCGTCGAGCATGGCGCCGCGAATGCGAGTCACGGCGTACGTGTGAAAGCGCACGTTCCGCGCCGGGTCGAAACGGTCGGCGGCGTCAATCAGTCCGACCGCGCCCGCCTCGAGCAGGTCGCCGCGGTCCACGTGCGCCGGCAGGTGCGCGGCCACGCGCGCGAGCACGTACTTCACGAGCGGCAGATGACTGAGGATCAGCTTCTCCCGTGCTTTCGCCGAGAAGCGCGTCACTTTGCGGACGCGGGCCGAGGTCGCGCGTCCGTTTTCCGCGCGTTGCCGGCTGGTCCGCGCGCGGCGGAGGACGGGTTCGGCGACTTGAGCCGAGGTGTGGCTGGCCATCTGGCTTTCCCTTCCTTGCGTTAAGGGCGGATGCCGCTTCCATGCGCCATCCGCTGGTCGCCCCCGCCGGCTGCACTTCGATTACAGGCGAAAAAGAGCAAAATCTGTGCCGAGGAGCGACACTCGGCTTCAACGGGACGGACAATTGAGCATTGGGACGACGCCGCTGAGGCGCCGAAATGCGCGGTTTTCGGCGAGCCGAATGCGTAAATCGGGTCGTCGCAAGTCCTCGTGGAATTGCCGGCTACGACTTGCGAGCCAGACCTCCGGCCTTCGGCGCGCCGCCGCGCGGCCGGCACGCCGATTCGCGTTCAGCGCTAATCCGAAATAAGCTATTATGCGACAGTGGCCTCAATCCGTCCTGTCCGATAATGCACGTTTCGACGCATTTTTGAACAGGCTCGCCGTCTCACTCTGGAGGCGCGGCAACTCAATCTGGAACGCGTGATAGGGAGCCGCCTCCATAATCGAAGAGCGCAAAGAGCAAGATGCGCCGGCTTGTCCAAGGACGCCGCGCATTTCTCATTTTGCATTTTCCGGCACTGACCGATAGAATCCGCGAGTCGGTCCGGCGGTCCCTTCCGCGCCGGCTGTCGAGGGAGCGCGTGTTACACATCCTTTACTTCCATCTGCCGATCGGCGGGGTAAGCTGCCTCAGCCGCGCGTTTGTGCTCGGGATCATCTTGAGCAGCCAGGCGCTGCTCGCGCGGCGCAAGCGCGTCGGCTTCGAGCAGCACCTGATCCTCTTCAGCACGTTCAGCTTCCTCATGGCCGCTGAAATCTTCGGCATCTGCCTGTCGCTCCTGGATTCCGGTCCGGAGATCGGCCTGCCGGCGGCGTTGTGGGTCTGGTATCCGGTGCTCTCATCGGTCGGGCTGTTCGGCCTGGCGTTCTGCTTCGACTTCATGCGCCTGACCGGCGGCGAGCCGGACCGCGGCGGCCCGCGCCGGTCGCTCCGGTCGCACAGCCTGCGGTTCCTCGTCGCGGCCGGGATCCTCTTCGCGCTGGGCGCGCTGCTGATGCAGGCGTCGTTCGGCCGCGACGAATTCCCGACCTCGCTCCACCAGATGGGCTCGGTCGCGTATCTGCTCCACGGGATCCAGGCCGCGGCGATGGCGCTCCTGGGCTGGAAGGCGCTGATCACGCGGCGCGTCTGGCTCTCGCGCACGGAGACGCGCATCTTCGTCCTCGGCGCCGTCTTCGGAGTGATCGGCGCGTTCGTCCAGATCTTCGACGGCCCGCAGGAATTCCTGACCACGTTCGCCTTCACGCTCTTCGTCGGCGTGCTCCTGCGCGACAACTATCGCCGCAGCGAACTCGACGCGGTCCGCGCCTCGACCGAGCGCACCGCGCACATGCTGCTCTTCCACCGCATCACCACGCAGCTCAAATCCACCTCGGACCTGCCGCAGCTTTACGAAATCACGCTCAACAGCCTGCTGGACCGCCTGCACGCCGAGTCCGGCGCGATCTACGTCGGCGCGGATGCCGATTCGGAACTGCTCCCGGCGCGCGTCCAGGGGCCTTATCCGCCGCCGCTGCCGCTCGGCGAGATCGCCGCGCGCGACGCGGTCGAAATCCGCGCGCTCATCTCCAGCGCGCGCGTTCCGCCGGGCGCCGGCATCATTGGCCGCGTCGCCGCGACCGGCGCGCCGCTGTTCATCGCTTCGGCCGAGGACGCCGCGGCGCAGTACACCTGGCCGACCGGCGAGGTCCGCGTGCGCACGGCCATCGCCCTGCCGCTGCGCGGGCCGGCCGGCATCTTCGGCGTGATCCAGGTCGTCAACCGCCGCGACGGCGCCCCGTTCAGCGAATCGGACCTGCGCTTCACCAGCCTCATCGCCGAGCAGGCCGGGCTGGCCATCTACGACGCGCGCCTCCACGCGGAGATCGTCCAGCGTCAGCGCGCCGAGGAGCAGCTCCGCGTGGCGCGCGAGATCCAACTGCGCATGATCCCGTCCGAGCCGCCGCACATCGAGGGCCTCTCGCTCGGCACGGAGTATTTGCCCGCCGAGGAAGTCGGCGGCGACTACTTCGATTTCTACCGCATTGACCACGACCACCTCGGCGTGGTCATCTTCGACGTCGCCGGCCGCGGCGTGCCGGCCGCGCTGCTCATGGCGATCACCAGCACGTTCTTCAAGATGGCCGCTCCGCGCTCGACCTCGCCGGCGTGGGTCCTCAACGAAGTCAACGCCGCGCTGACCTCCGAGATGCGCCACGGACTTTACGTCACCGCGCTCTACGGCGTCCTCCGGCTCAGCACGCTCCAATTCACCTTCGTCTGCGCCGGCCACACCGACGCCATCGTGATGGCGGAAGGCAAGCCCGCCTGCGACCGCCACAAGCCCCGCGGCGCCGCGCTCGGCCTGCTGCGGCCGAACCGCTTCCGCGCCGTGATGGAGCAGGAGACGATCCAGCTCCGCGAGGGCGACACGCTCCTGCTCTACACGGACGGGGTCGTCGAGGCGACGAACGACGAAGGCGAGCAGTTCGGCGAGGACCGCCTCTGCGAGATCGCGCGCGCGCACACCGCCGACGGCGCGCGCAGGCTCGCGGCCGAAATCAAGGACGCCGTCCGCCGGCACTCCGGCCCGCACGGGCAGGACGACGACATCACCGTCCTCACGCTCCAGATCGCGGCGGAGCCGGAACCGCCCGCGCCCGAGCCGCAACCGGAACCGCCCAAGCCTGAGGCGAAATCGCCCAGCCCGGAGGCGCCATGAAGCGATCTGTCTGCGCCCAATCGTCCTCGTCCTCGTCGTCGTCCTCGTCCTCGGTCGTTCTGAACGGCGGTTCGACGACGAGGACGACGATTGGGATCCTCGCCAAATCATATTTGAGGATTTGAAACTGCTTCCATGAATCACTCGCCGCCAGCCGCCGGACGCATCCGCCGCCTCGGGCCCGAGCTGGTCAACCAGATCGCCGCCGGCGAGGTCGTCGAGCGCCCGGCTTCCGTCATCAAGGAACTCGTCGAGAACTCGATTGACGCGGGCGCCTCGCGCATCGAGGTCGCGCTCGAGGACGGCGGCAAGAAACTCGTGCGCGTCTCCGACGACGGCATCGGCATGTCGGCGACGGACCTCTCGCTGCTCTTCGAGAGCCACGCTACGAGCAAGATCGGCGGCGTGGACGACCTGGCGCGCATCCGCACGCTGGGGTTCCGCGGCGAGGCGCTCGCGAGCATCGCCGCAGTCAGCCGGTGCCGCGCGGTCTCGCGCGAGCGCGGCTCGGCCGAAGCCTCCGTCGTCCAGTGCGAAGCCGGGCGCGCCGGCGAAGTCCGCTCCTGCGGCGCGCCCGAGGGCACGCTCATCGAGGTGCGCGACCTCTTCTTCAACACGCCCGCGCGGTTCAAGTTCCTGCGCTCGACCGCGACGGAACTGCGGCATATCGTCGAGATGATGACGCGCCTGGCGCTGCCGCATCCGGCGCTGGCGCTCGCGCTCGTCCACAACGGCAAGCCGGTCCTCAAATTGCCGAGCTGCGCGCGGCCGGCCGCGCCGGGCGAGAGTTCTCCTGCGCCGGAGATCCTCGCCGAGCGGCTCGAGTCGCTCTACGGAGCGGAATTCGTCCGCCGGCTGCTGCCGGTGCGGTCGGAGAGCTCGGCGATGCTCCTCAGCGGCTTCGTCTCGCCGCCCGGCGAGGGCGAGGCGTCCGCGCTCCAGCATTTCTTCCTGAACGGCCGCGCGATCCGCGACCGGGCGTTGCAGCGCGCCGTTGCGGAAGCGTATCGCGCGCGGCTGGCGCACGGGCGCTTCCCGGCGATTTTCCTCAGCCTGGAGATTGATCCGGGCCGCGTGGACGTCAACGTCCATCCCACGAAAATCGAGGTGCGGTTCCGCGATTCCGGCGCGGTCTTCGCGCAGGTGCTCACGGCGCTGGAGAAGACGCTCCGCGCGGCGGGACCGACTCCGGCCGAAGCCGCAAAACCGCCCGCCTCCGCCGCCGACCGACGCGAGAACGTCCGTCAGGCCGTGACGGATTTCTTCGACCGCTCAACCGGGCGCCGCGATTTTCCGCCGCCGGGCGCCGGCGCGCGGACTCCAGGTTCGCGAGAGCCGTCGCCGCCCGCGCAACCTCCGGAAAACGCGCCGCCGTTCGAGCCGCCGCCGGCCGCGCCGCAGGCTGCGCTTCATCCCTCATCCGCAGTCACCCATTCCGCCGCGCCGGCGCCGCCCAGGAACTTTCTCCAGATCCACGACCGCTACCTCGTCGAAGAAACGCCCGGCGGGTTCCTCGTCGCCGACCAGCACGCGCTGCACGAGCGCATCCTGTATGAAGAGCTCAAGCAGCGCGTCAGCCACGCCGCCGTCCCGCGCCAGCGGCTGCTCATCCCCGAGATCGTGGACTTGCGCCCGGCGGATTTCCTGCGGGCGATGGAGATGCGCGAGACACTGCTGAAAATGGGCGTGGAAGTCGAGCCGTTCGGAGAGAAGACCGTCGCCGTCCACGCCGTGCCGCACCTGGCCACCGGCGTGAACCCGCGAGAGCTGCTGCTGGAGATCCTGCGCGAGACCGCCGAAGAATCCGAAGGCGGCGCCGCCGACCGGCAGGAGCGGCTCCTGCGCGTGATCGCGTGCAAAGCCGCCGTCAAGGCCGGCGACCGCCTCTCCAGGACGCAGGTCGAGGCGCTGCTCGACCGGAGAGACCAGATCGGCCCCGAGCCCACCTGTCCTCACGGCCGCCCCACCACGCTCCGCTTCGATCTCCGCGACATCGAGCGGCAGTTTCTGCGGAAGTAGAATGCCCATTTCGTCATTGACCGCGTTTGTTGAGAAATGATAAGGTAGATCGCTGCGGGGACGCCGAACCGCCGGTCATTTGGGGATGGGAGACTGCCGTGAAAAATACCAGGACCTGGATGGTCGTCGCACTCTGCGGGCTCGTGGGCGCGCTGACGGCGTGCTCCTCGGGTTCCAGCTTCGTGAAGCCCGGTTACAACTTCAACTCCGTCGGCAGAGTCGCCGTGGTCGTCTCGATGAACGCCGGCTACCCGCCGCAGCAGCAGGAGATCGCCGACCTGTTCGCCATGCGCATCCTTCAGAAAGGATACGACGTAATTGACCGCGTCAACATAGCGGACTTGCAGCGCGAAGTCGCATTCCAGAACACCTCCGGCATCACCAGCCCCGATGGGCGCCAACAACTCGCCATCCATAATGTCTCCACCCTGGTCGTCGTCAACGTCTCCGTGCCGGTCGCCGGGCCTGCGCAGATGTACTACGGCGACGACGAGCAGATTTCCGTAACAGCCAAGATGCTGGACGTGCAGACCGGCACGCTGCTCTGGGCCGGAGAGGGGACCGGCGACCTGAAGGGCGGCCTGGCCGTTTTCGGCGGCGCGTTGCTGGGCGCGGGCGCCGGCGCGGCTATCGGCTCCATCGGAAACACGACCGGGGCGATCGTCGGCGGCGTGGCCGGCGCTCTGGCCGGCGGCACGATGGGCGCGGCCCTGCAGCCGGACATGGAGCAACTGCTCCGCTCCGTGATCCAGAAAACGTGCAGGGACCTTCCCGCGCGCGCACAAGCCGGCGCGGCTCCGAGCCGGCGCTGACGTCCCATTCGTTCTATCTGATTCGAGAGCGACCGCTTCCACTTTCCGAAGCCGGAAAATGCCGCTGTTGGAACGCGTTGATCCTCCAATCCTCCCGGAATTCGCGAGCATCTCCTCACGGAAAGCCGTTGACTTCACTTGCCGCGCTTGCTATACTTCAGAATTCAGGGCCGCGGGAGTGCGACGAATTCCAGCGGACAAGTCCCGCCGCCTCATGGAGTTACAGGCGACCGGCCTTCGCGTTCGATCGGCGGCGCCTGCGACAGGGAAGATGTTGTCCTCGTCCGGTTCATTGATCAGCGGGCCAATGAAGATCGAGCAACTTCGGAGTCGGATTGACGCGATAGACCGCCGCATCATCAGCCTGCTGAACCGGCGCGCGCAGATGGCGATGAAGGTCGGCGAGATCAAGCACCGCGAGGGCGCGCCGATCTTCGCGCCCGAGCGCGAGGAGCAGGTGCTGCGCCGCGCCGAGGCCTACACCGCCGACCACGGGGTGATCGAGCCGGAGACGATGCGCGCGATCTACTCCGAGATCATCTCCGCGTGCCGGTCGGCCGAGCGGCGGCTCACCGTGGCCTTCCTAGGCCCGCGCGGCTCGTTCAGCCATCACGCGGCCCGGTCGGCGCACTGGGCGACCATCGGCGGCAGCGCGGTGAAACGCCGGTTCGGCTCGTCGGTGGACCTGCTGCCGGTGAACGGGATCGAGGCGGTCTTCGCCGAGGTCGCCACCGCCCGCGCCGATTACGGCGTGGTGCCGATCGAGAACACCTCCGAGGGCGGCATCGGCGCGACGCTGGACATGTTCATGGAGTCGGACCTCAAAGTCAGCGGCGAAATCCTCGTGCAGGTGCATCACGCCCTGCTGGCGCGCTGCGCGCCGCGCGCGATCCGCAGGATTTACAGCAAGGCCGAGGTGCTCGGACAATGCAAGCGATGGCTGGCGAGCCATTACGCGGACGCGACGCTGACGGAGGTCGCCTCGACCTCGCACGCCGCCGAGCTGGCCTCGCGCACGCGCGACGCGGCGGCCGTGGCGCACGAGGAGGCCGCGGCGATCTACGGACTCAACGTCCTGCACCGCACCATCGAGGACAACCCGTCGAACATGACGCGCTTCTACGTCATCGCGCAGCGCGGCGTCCCGCCGAGCGGCCGCGACAAGACAAGCATCCTCTGCTTCATCAAGGACCAGGCCGGCGCGCTGCACCGCATCCTGTTCCCGTTCTGGCGCGCGCACGTCAGCCTGACGAAGATCGAGTCCTGGCCGTCGAAGCGGAAGGCCTGGGACTATGCCTTCTTCATTGATTTCGAGGGGCACTGCGACGATCCGAAGATCGCCCGCCTGCTCGACCGCGTGCACGCGCAGTGCAGCGAGATGAAGATCCTCGGCTCCTTCCCGGCCGCGCGGTGAAAACGACGGAAACGTGGCTTGATAATTGGAACCCCAGATGGCACAGATGAACACAGATAACAAAAACAAAGTCGTTCCTATCTGTGTTCATCTGTGTTCATCTGTGGTTTAAAAAACTTTTTCAGGGGCCAGCGCATCGTGAGAAAATCGTTCGTCGCCGGGAACTGGAAGATGAACACGAACGGCCAGGAAGCCGTTCAGCTCGGGATGGCGGTGGCCGCCGGCGCGCACGACGTGCGCGCGGACCTGGCGGTCTGCCCGCCGTTCGTCTATCTGTGCGCGGTGGCCGCGGCGCTCAAGGGCAGCCGCGTGGCGCTCGGCGCGCAGAACATGTACTCGGAGCCGAAAGGCGCCTACACCGGCGAGATCAGCGCCGCGATGCTCAAGGACGCCGGCTGCCGCTGCGTGATCCTCGGCCATTCCGAGCGCCGCCACATCCTCGGCGAGAAGGACGACCTCATCCGCGCCAAGGTCCGCGCGGCGCTCGCGGCGCAGCTCGAGCCGATCCTCTGCGTCGGCGAGACGCTCGAAGAGCGCGACTCGAACCGCACGCTCACCGTGATCGAGCGCCAGGTGCGCGAGGGGCTTTCCGGCACGGCCGCCGACCAGGCGCGCCGGGTGACCCTCGCCTACGAGCCGGTCTGGGCCATCGGCACCGGCCGCAGCGCCACGCCCGAACAGGCGCAGGAGGTCCACGCCGCGATCCGCAAATTGCTCGCGGCGCTCTTCGGCGCGGACACGGCCGAGGCGATCCGCATCCAGTACGGCGGCTCGGTCAAGCCGGAAAACGCGCGCGCCATCCTCAGCCAGCCGGACGTGGACGGCGCGCTCGTCGGCGGCGCGTGCCTCAACGCCGATTCGTTCTTGCAGATCGCGCGCGCGGCCAAACAGGCTTGATCGCGGCCGCGCCGGCAATCGCTTTTCGCGCCGGGCGGCGGACCTGCGGCGCAGCGCAGATTGAGAACTTCATTAAGGGAGACGACTCGTGGGCATCTACCGCGGGATAGTGCTGGTGTTGCTGGTGATTGATACGGTGGCGCTCTGCGGGCTGATCCTGATTCAGCGCGGCAAAGGCGGCGGGCTCGCCGGCGCGTTCGGCGGCGGCGGCGTGGAGCAGGCCTTCGGAACCCGCGCCACGACCCTCGCCCAGAAGGCCACCGGCTGGCTCGGAGCCATCTACCTGGCCCTCTCCATCGTGCTCGGCCTCAGCCTCGGGATGGGCCGCGGGAGCGCCGCCGCGCCGGCGGAGAATCCCGAAATGCCCGCGAACACCATGCCTCAGAAGGCGGCGCTTCCCGCCGCGCCGGCCGCGCCCGCCGCTCCCTCGAATCCCGGGAATGCCAAATAATGGACCATGATCAGATTGAAGCCGCGTTCAAGAAGTGCGGCGCCTTTCTGCGGGGCCACTTTCAACTGACCTCCGGCCTGCACAGCCCCGGCTATCTCCAGTGCGCGCGGGTCTGCCAGGACCCGGTCCTGTGCGCGCAGCTCTGCGAAGAACTGGCCAGGCCGTTCCGCGGCAGGCGCGTGGATGCGGTGATCGGCCCGGCGATGGGCGGCATCGTGCTGGCGTACGAGCTGGCGCGCGCGCTCGGCGCGCGCGGCTTATTCACGGAGCGCGGCGAGGACGGACGGATGACGCTGCGGCGCGGCTTTGCGCTCAACAGCGGCGAGAAGGTCGTCATCGCCGAGGACGTGATGACCACCGGCGGCTCCGCGGCGGAGTTGATCGAGATCGCCAAGGCGGCCGGCGCGGAAGTGGTCGGCGTCGCGGCGCTCGTGGACCGCGGCGGCGCAAAACGGTTCGAGGGCCGGCGCGTCGCCTTCGCGCTCCAGGTCGAGTTGCCGACGTACAAGCCCGAAGAATGTCCGCTGTGCCAGGAGGGCGTGGCCCTCGTGAAACCCGGCAGCCGGAAACGCCCAGGAGCCTGACATGGTCCGAAGCATGACGGGGTTCGGCCTCGGTTCGAGCGAGACCGGCCGGTTCACCGTGCGCGCGGAGGTCCGCTCGGTCAACAACCGCAACCTGCGCGTGACGGTGCGGCTGCCGGAACGCCTCCAGGCGCTCGAGCCGGAGTTCGAGAAGATGCTCCGCGACGCCATGTCGCGCGGCACCGTCACCGCCGCGGTCAGCGTGGACGACGTGAGCGGCGATCCGGGCTACGTGCTCGACACCGCCGCGATCGAGTTCTACCGCGAGGCCCTCCAGAAAATCGAGACGGGCAAGGTGCCGCTCGCGGTCCTGGTCTCGCTTCCGGGAGCGATCCGCAAGAAGCCGGTCGAGGAGATTCCGCCCGAGCTGATCGCCGCCGTGCGCGAGGCGATGCAGCGGGCGATCAAGGCGCTCGTCGCCGCGCGCGAGGCGGAAGGCGCGTTCATCTGGACGGACATGACGGCGCGCTGTGTGGCGATCGGCGCGCTGGTCGAGCGCGTCGAGGCGCGCATCCCGCGCATGATCGAGGATTACCGCCGGCGCCTCTCCGAGCGGCTCGCGAAACTCCTCAGCGGGATCGGCACGACGATCACCCCGGAGGACGTCCGCAAGGAAGTGGCGCTCTTCGCCGACCGGTCCGACATCTCCGAGGAGATCACCCGGCTCCGCAGCCACCTGGCGCTGATGGCCAAGGCCGATAAACAGGACGAGCCGGGCGGCCGCAAGCTCGAGTTCGTCATGCAGGAGATGTTCCGCGAGGCGAACACGATGGGCTCCAAGGCCACCGACGCCGCGATGGTGCAGGACATGCTCGACATCAAGTCCGAGATCGAGAAACTGCGCGAGCAGGCGCTGAACGTCGAGTGAGGCGCTCATGTTGCCGGGCGAAACCGGGCGAAAGTGCGGGCTGGCCCGCCATCCGTGTGGCGGGCTGGCCGTGGTCCTCTCCGGGCCGTCGGGCGCGGGCAAGACCACCGTCTGCCGCGGGCTCATCGCGCAGTACGGCTACGAGCGCTCGGTCTCGGCGACGACCCGCGCGCCCCGCGCCGGCGAGCGCGACGGAGTGGATTACCATTTCATGACGCGCGAGCGGTTCCTGGAAGGCGTCCGGCGCGGCGAGTTCCTGGAGCACTCGGAACATTTCGACAACCTGTACGGCACGCCGAAAGAGCCGGTGGAACGGGCGTTGCAGCAAGGGCGGACGATCATCCTGGAAATTGACATCAACGGCGCTCAGCAGGTGATGGAGCGTCTGCCGGCGCAGGACCGCTTCTGCATCTTCCTCACCGCGCCCGACGCGCGCGAGCAGGAGCGCCGCCTGCGCAACCGCCGGACCGAAGGCGAGGCGGCCGTCCGCACGCGGCTCAGCCGCGCCGAGAAGGAGATCGCCCAGGGCCTGCGCTACGACGCGCGGGTGGAGAACGACGTGATCGAACGCACCGTCCTCGAAGTCCATGCGCACATTCAGAAAGCGGAGGCGAGGAAAAACGATGGATGTGGACAGGCTTGAGCACTTGACGCAGAAGGTCGGCGGACGGTTCCGGCTGACCGCGCTCCTCCAGAAGCGGCTGGCGGAACTCGTGAAGGGTTCGCCGCCGCTGGTGGACCTGCCGTCGAACAACTTCTTCGAGGTCGCGCTGCGGGAGATCGAGGAAGGCCGCATCGAGCTGCTGCGCGCCTGGACCGCCCAGGACGGCGGCGGCGGCCGCGCCGTCTCCGCGCCCCCTGAGAAAGAAGCGGACGAATGAAGCGCGCGCATATCCTGCTCGGCGTCACCGGCAGCATCGCGGCCTTCAAGGCCGCCGATCTGACCGCCGGCCTCGCCAAGGATGGAGCGGAGGTCACCGTCATCATGACGGAGTGCGCGCAGCGGTTCGTCGCGCCGCTGACGTTCGAGACGCTCGCGCGCCGGCCGGTGATCACGAGCATGTGGACCCGCACGGCGGAAGTCGGGCCGGTCCACGTCGAACTGGCCGAGTGGGCCGACCTGCTCGTCGTCGCGCCGGCGAGCGCCAACTTCATCGGCAAGCTCGCGCACGGCATCGCCGACGACATGCTCTCGTGCATGGCGATCACCATGACGCGCCCGCCGCTCATCGCGCCGGCCATGAACGACAACATGTACCGCCACCCGGCCGTGCAGGAGAACATCCGCACGCTGCGCCGCCGGGGCTGCACGTTCGTCGGCCCCGTCGTCGGCCGCCTAGCCAGCGGCAAAATCGCGCTCGGCCGGCTCTCCGATGTCGAGGACATTCTCTCCGCGATCCGCCGCGCTTTGAAAAGCGGCGGACGGAAGTAGCATATCGTCCTCGTCCTCGCTCTCGTCCTCGTCCTCGGTCGTTACGAACGGTGGTTCGAGGACGAGGACGACGACGAGGACGAGTACGATCACTTCTGAGGTGCATCATGCGCTTCATCGTCACCGCCGGTCCCACTCGCGAGCATCTCGACGACGTGCGATTCCTGACCAATGCCTCGAGCGGGCGGATGGGCTATGCCATCGCCCGCGCGGCGGCGCAGCGCGGGCACAGCGTGGACCTCGTCACCGGCCCGGTGTCGCTGCCGGTCCCGCCCGGCGTGCGAGTCCACCGCGTCACCAGCACGCAGGAGATGTACGAGGCGGCAAAGAAGCTTTTCCCGCGCGCGGACTGCCTCATCGGCGCGGCGGCGCCCGCCGACTTCACGCCCGTCCGCCGGGTCAGGGGAAAAGCGAAGAAGGCCGAATCGTCCCTCGCGCTGCGACTGAAGCCGACGATAGACATCCTCGCCACGCTCGGCCGCGCGAAGAGCCGGCAGGTCATCATCGCCTTCGCGCTCGAAGTGCAGAGCCCGCTGAAGAACGCGCGGCTGAAACTGCGCCGCAAGAACGCCGACGCCATCGTCCTGAACTCGCCCGCCGCCATCGGCGCGCCCCGCTCCGACGCGACAATCCTCCTGCGCAGCGGCGCGCGGCTGGAAGTCAGGCAGGCCACCAAGCAGCGCCTCGGCCGCATCCTCGTCGCCCTGGCAGAATCATTGCGCGCAACGGCGCGCGACGATGGACGATAGACCACCGACGACGGACCAGCGCCTGTCGTCTATCGTCCATCGTCTCTCGCCAGCCGTCCCCGCGCGCGACGGGCTTCGTCTTCGGCGATCCACGCCTGCGCGAGCGCTTCGACTTCGGCGGGCGCCAGGTCGGTCGGGCCGCCGATCGCGCGGCGCCGCAGTGACGCGGCGACGTAGATCGAGATCCCGGCGGCGACGGAGACGTTCAGGCTCTGCGAGAAGCCGGGCATCGGCACCTGGTATCGGCCGTCGCACGCCGCGAGCAGCTCGTCGGAAAGCCCGGCATGCTCGCCGCCGAAGACCAGCGCCACCTTGCGCCCGAAATCCAGCGCCTCGATCGGCTGCGCGGCGCGGTCGGGCACCGCCGCCCAAAGGCCGAACCCCTGCTCGTGCAGCGCCCGGGCGCACGCCGCGCCGTCGGCATGCGCGTGAAGCTCCAGCCATTTCTCGCAGCCGCACGTGATCGCGCGGTTGACGGGCAGCCCTTCCATCAGGCCGACCAGGTGCACGTGCTGGACGCCGAACCCCTCGCACGAGCGCAGGACCGCGCTGATGTTGTGCGGATCGTGGACTCCGTCGAGCACCACGCGCACGCCGCCGAGCCGCCGCCCGGCCACCAGCCGCATCCGCGCCGGCCGGCGCTCCTCTTCCGGGATGTCCGGCGGCAAGTCCTCCGGGACGGGCGCTCGACCGGATGATCGTTTCTTCGCCAAACTCGGATCGCTTATGGAAGAACCTCGGACACGGTCAACGCGCCGGCATCCCACCGCCGGTAATGTATTGCCCGAAATAACGTACATAAGTCCAGCCCGCGTCATGCTGAGCGCAGCGAAGCATCTCACACCTTAAACCGTCGCCCTCGCGCAACGTATGAGATTCCTCGCTCCGCTCGGAATGACCCGAAATCATGCGACTTATTTTCGGGGCGCCAAACTACAGCCGGAAACTGCCGATGCGGGCGCGGCGATTGCCCAGGATTTTCTTGACGACGGACTCGAACGCGCCGACCTCTTTCTTCGTCGTCAGCGCGCCCAGTTCCAAATCGTACTGCACCGTCTCGCCGGGCTTGAGCATCCTCAGCCGCCCTTCGGCGCGCTCCTTCGCCCGGCCCTGGACCAGGTTCGTGGCCGGCTCGACGCCGACGACATACGTGCCCTTGCCCAACTGCTTCCACTCGATCAGGTGCGGCAACTGCGTCTTGCGGTACACCACGTAGGCGCCGAAGCCGAGCGCCGGGTTCACGATGCCGGCCATCGTCCGCCCGCCTGCCGCGGCAGCGACGTCGTGGTGGTACACCTTCTCGCGGTACCCGGCGGCGGGCGCGTGGAAGGAGGCGTATTCCGCCTTCCGGTCCTCCGCGTCGGCGTCGCGCGGCGTCACGCAGAGGCTCGGCGAGACGAGCCGCGAGCCGGCGTCCACCACCGGGAAGCCGAAATTGATGTGGTAGAGCATCATGTGCGGCGCCGGCTTGTCGTCGAGGTTCGTCACCTCGTCGTGCACGTAGAGCTTGTTCTGGCCGAGGAACGCGAAGATCGAGCGCGTCAGGCACAGGCACGGGCCGAAGACCTTGCACTCCATCACCTTCCCGCGGACGCCGACGACGTAGTCGTCGCCCTTCCAGCCGCTGATCGTGCGCACCTCCTGCGCGGGGGTATTCGAGATGCGGCCATGGATGCCCAGCGGCACGCCCTCGTCCACGCAGGGCGCGCCGAAGTACGTCAGCCCGCACGTGCAGATCAGCCCGCCGAAGAACCCGCGCAGCCACTCGAGCCCTTCGGGCTGGTAAAATTCCGGCGCCGTATCGCCCATGCACGAGCGCCAGCAGAGCGAACGGCCGTTGTGCTCGGCCGCGCTCACGTCCAGCGCGCGGTCGGCGAGCACGGTGAAGCGGAATCCCGATCCGGTGCTCAGCTCGACGGCGGCGACGCCTTTCGACCGGCCCTCGGAAAGCGTGTGCGGCCGCACCGTGGCGATCTGCGAAGGGTCGCCGATGCGCTCGAGGAGTTGCTTGCGCGTCCAGTTCCGGTCGAAGAGCCTTGCCATGCCGATTTCTCCTTTGGATTGACCGCGCGCCGCGCCCGCCGTTCAGTCGGCAAGGTAGCGCCCCGCGCCGGAACTGTCAAGCCGAAACCGCGCCCGGCTGAAACCCTGCGGGACGGTTCGGATTTTCCTTGACAGAGCCGCGCTCGTGGGCTATCTATTACGGAAGGGGTGTTCGGCCGCCGGCGGAGGAAGCAACGCGGAGTCTTTCGCCGGTTTCGCGGCGGAATGCAAGGAGGCGCTCCGTGGCGACGATCCTGCTGGTCGAGGACGACCTCAACGAGTGCGAGCTGTACGAACGCGAACTCGGCGAGCAAGGTTACAACATCCTCGTCGCGCACAACGGCCCCCAGGCGCTGGCGATGTGCGAAGACTCCAAGCCCGACCTGGTCGTCATGGACGTGAGCATGCCGGGCATGGACGGGATTGACATCATGGGCCGCATGCTGTGCCGGAACCACAAGCTGCCGATCATCCTCAACACGGCGTACGCGTCGTACAAGGAAGATTTCCGCTCGTGGGCCGCGGACGCTTACATCGTCAAGTCCGCCGACCTGACCGAGTTGAAGCAGACGGTCAAGCACGTTCTGGAGACGCGCCGGCCGGGCGCCGAGCTGAAGCCCGGCGGCGCGAAGGGGTGAGGTGCAGGAATCGAGCGCGTCGGATCCGGGCAGTCCTTCCATGGACCCATGGATGAAGGCATCATCAACGCGCCCGCTGAGCCATGCGCTCGGTTCCTGCATCGCCTGCCAAAATCGGTCCTCTGTTTGCTATTCCTCGGCCGATCAACAGCCGACCAAAGGTGTTTTCGCTTGACCTTTGCCGCTAGTCATTGTAATGTCGTATCGTTCTTTTCCCCCAGTTAAGTAGAACGGGCCATGGCTCAGATATTGACCGACAGAGAGATTCAGGCGCGAATCTTGGAGCGAAAGATCCTGCCGTCAGATTATCTGAAGCGTCTCGAATTGAGAAAGGCCAAGCGGGGACATTCTGAGACAGAGCTCGACGTCAATGGCAGTGCTGGTTCGCAGTTTTGCATCATTTTGCGCCAATCGGAAAAGAATGCCTTGGATTTCTCGCTGATCCTGGCGATTCTGCCTGCAAGCAGCACGACGCTTTTTCGTCTCAGGCGGTACAATGGAAAGAGTCACGAACACACGAACAAGCTGGAACACGAAACATTCTATGGTTTTCACATACACCAGGCGACGGAGCGTTACCAGGCGGCTGGCATGGACGAGGAATCTTTCGCCGAACCTACGGATCGATATGCCGACCTGGAAGGTGCGATTGATTGTATGATTTCCGATTGCGGATTTGAAATGCCCCCTCTGCCTTTGATATGACAAGAGGTTATAATGGCTACTTATCCTATTGAAGAAGACTTCAAGCGGAAGGTCTGCGAGATGGTTAGGCTCGAGAGTGAAGGGATGAACCGCTTCCGCGTCTTCACCCCTTTCACCTTTGATGATGGTGACCACCTCGCTATAGTGCTCAAGCGCTACGACAAGCATTGGTTCTTGTCCGACGAAGGGCACACGTACATGCATTTGTCGTACGAACTTTCCGATCGGGATCTTCAGAAAGGTACTCGCGCTAAGATTATTTCCAATGCACTCTCCGCCTTCTCGGTGGACGACCGGGAGGGTGAGTTGGTAATCGGGATCGAAGATGAACGGTTCGGCGATGCGCTTTATAGCTTCGTCCAAGCACTACTCAAGATCACTGACGTCCGCTTCCTTTCGCGCGAGCACGTCAAGTCAACCTTCATGCAGGATTTCATGAGTTTCGTAGAGGCTAATGTCCCCGACGATCGCCGCTCTACGGACTGGCACGATCCGGAGCGCGATCCGGAAGGCCGTTATCCGGTGGACTGCCGCATCAATGGAATGCCACAGCCGCTCTTCCTGTACGCACTCCCTGGCGATGACAAGGTTCGAGACACTACCATTTGCCTGCTTCAGTTGGAGAAATTGGGCCTGAAGTTCCATTCGGTCGGCATTTTTGAGGACCAAGAGGAGATTGGCCGCAAGGTGCTAGCCCGCTTCAGTGACGTATGTGATAAACAATTTTCGACTTTGAGCGCTAATAAAGATCGTATCGTGCGTTTCCTACAGGAAGCAATGGAGCGGAGGCCACAATAATGATTCGATGGGCGCGGTTCAAGCCATTTTGCGCTCTCGTGCTGGCGGTGGGAATGCTGCTCTGGGCGGGCGAGACGTTTGCCGCGGTGCGGCTGTCGAGAATCTTCAGCGACGGGATGGTCCTGCAGCGCGAGATGCCCGTGCCGGTCTGGGGTTTTGCGAAGGCGGGTGAGAAGGTGACGGTCCGCTTCGGCGGCCAGGAGAAGTCGGCGACGGCCGACGAGGGCGGCAAGTGGATGGTCCGCCTCGACGCGATGCCCGCCAGCGCGTCGCCGCGCGAGATGACCGTCGCGGGCGAGAACACGCTGACGCTCAGGGACGTGCTCGTCGGCGAAGTGTGGCTCTGCGGCGGCCAGTCGAACATGGAGATGAATGTCGGCAGCTCTATGGACTTCGGGGCCGAGAAGGCCGCCGCGACCAACTCCGCCATCCGCCAGGTCAAGATCCCCCGCAGCATCGCCGCAGCGCCGAGGGATGACCTGAGCGATTCGCCGGGCAAATGGGCCGTCTGCGCTCCGGCGACCGTCGGGGAATTCACCGCGGCGGGCTATTTCTTCGCGCGCGAGATCGCGAAGGATCTCGACGTGCCCGTCGGCCTGGTCAGCGACTGCTGGGGCGGCACGTCCATCGAACCGTGGACGCCGGTGGAGGGCTTCCGGCTGCCGACATCCGATTCTCAGATGCGCGATCTCAGCCGGCGGGTGGATTCCTGGAACCCGGCGACCGAAGCCGGCCAGGCGGCGTATCTGCAATATCTCGAGAAGGTCAAGGAATGGATTCCCGCGGCGGAGTCGGCGGTCGCGGCGAAGCGCGTCCCGCCGCCCGCTCCGAAACCGCCGGAGCCCGAGCCGAACAACGGCCAGCCGACGTATCTCTTCAACGCCATGATCGCGCCGGTGATCCCCTACGCGATCCGCGGCGCGATCTGGTACCAGGGCGAGGCGAACGGCGGCGAGGGCATGGTCTATTTCCACAAGATGAAAGCCCTCGTCGGCGGCTGGCGGCAGCTCTGGGGCGAAGGCGATTTCCCGTTCTACTACGTCCAGCTCCCCGGCTGGCAGCGGTCCGACCCGGCCAAGCCCGCCGGCGGCGACGGCTGGGCGCGCCTGCGCGAGGCCCAGCTCCGGTTCCTCACCTTCCCCAACACCGGCATGGCGGTGGCGATTGATCTCGGCGAGGCCGACAATATCCACCCGAAGGACAAACAGGACGTGGGCATGCGCCTGGCGCTCTGTGCGCTCGGCGGGACTTATGGAAAGAAGATCGTCTTCAGCGGCCCGCTCTACAAGAGCCTGGCGATCGAAGGAGACAAAATTCGGATCGCTTTCGACCACGCCGAGGGCGGGCTGATCGCCGGCGAAAAGAACGGCTTGGGGCCGGTGAGCGAGGCCAAAGACGGCAAGCTCAGATGGTTCGCGATCGCCGGCAAGGACAAAGTCTGGTACTGGGCGGACGCCGTCATTGACGGGCAGACCGTCCTCGTCAGCAGCGACAAAGTCCCCGAGCCGGTCGCCGTCCGCTATGCCTTCGCCATGAACCCCGAAGGCGCGAACCTCTACAATAAGGATGGCCTGCCCGCCTCGCCGTTCAGGACGGATGATTGGTGAAGGCGGCCGCGACGCTCAACGCCGCGCCGCGCAGCGCGGACCGCCGAAAAAGCACTTGACAGCGGCAATTCGACCGTTTAGTCTCAAGTGTGGAGGCTGACTGTCCGTGGGGAGGACAGTCGAATGGGGAATCCCGGATTGCCGCAGAGCCCTCATGTCGGCGCGCCTCCCGCGCTCGCGACCAGGCGCGGCCGCCGCGCGGATGCAGAGTTAAATCCGGTCCCGGTCCCGGCTCGTAATTTCGAAAGGGAACGGAAGCTCGCGGCGTTTCACGAAAGGGGTCAAAGTGGGGAAGGAGATGAGCCGCCGGAATTTCCTGGCGTATTCCCTGGCGGCGGGCGCCGGCGCGGTGCTTTTCGGCGTGCCGGGAAGCCGCTCAGCGGACGCCCGGTCGCTTGCCGCAGAAAAGGATAATGGTTCCGTCGCACTGGCCCGTGAAGAAAAGGAGATTGCCATGCCGTTCGCACTGCCGCCGCTGCCGTATGACAAGGCCGCCCTCGCTCCGTACCTGAGCGCCGAGACGCTGGAATATCATTACGGCAAGCATCACCAGGCGTACGTGAACAACCTCAACAAGCTGGTCGAAGGCAAGCCGGAGGCGAAGCAGTCGCTGGAGAAGATCATCATGTCCGCCGCGCCCGGCGGTCTTTTCAACAACGCGGCGCAGGACTGGAACCACACGTTTTACTGGAACAGCATCAAGCCCAACGGCGGCGGCGAGCCGACCGGCAAATTGAGCGAGGCGATCGAGCGCGACTTCGAGTCGTTCGCGAAGTTCAAAGAGCAGTTGACCGCCGCGGCGGCGACGCTCTTCGGCTCGGGCTGGGCCTGGCTGGCGCTCGACGGCGGCAAGCTGAAGATCGTGCAGACCAAGGACGCCGACCTGCCGATGAAGCACGACCAGGTCGCGCTGCTGACGATTGACGTGTGGGAGCACGCCTACTACATTGACTACCGGAACGCGCGGCCGAAGTACATCGAGGCGTTCATGGAGCACCTGGTGAACTGGGATTTCGCCGCGGCCAATTTTGCCAAAGCGAAGTGAGAGAACGAGACAAAGCAAGGACCTGGCCGCCTCAGCGGCCAGGTCCTTATTCGTTACTAATCAGCATTCGGCAATCGCCAATCGGCAATCGGCAATCTCGTTAATGTCCGCATCCCGCGCAATTGGACCGCCGGCATCCGCCGCACGAGGCGCCGGATGACGCCTCGGCCCTGCCGGCCGAACCGCTGCTCATGCCGAACACGGAGAACTGCCGCTGCGTCTTGCGGCTGCGGCACTTCGGGCACGCCGGCGGCTTCACAGCGCCGCTCGAACGGAACAGTTCCTCGAACTCTTTCCCGCAGGCGCTGCATTGGAATTCATAGATCGGCATCGGCGGCATTCCCAATAAAAGCCTATCTCGGCAGCACGCGCAGCGGGTCCACGAACTGGTCGTTCTCCATCACGCGGAATTGAAGCTCCGCCCCGCTCGCGCCGCCGGCAGGGCCGACGGTGGCGATCGCCTCGCCCTGCTTCACCCAGGTCCCGTGCGCGACGAGGATCTCGCCGAGGCGGCCGTAATACGTCGCGCCGCCGTCCTCCTGCTCGAGCACGATCACCTTGCCGTACTCGGGCGTCCTCTCGAAAACGTTCACGCGCCCGCTCTTCGCCGCGACCACCGTCTCGCCGGCCGTGGCGCGGATGTCCACGCCGGAACCGCTCTCCATGAACCGCGCGGCGATCGCTCCGCGCAGCGGCCAGACGAACCGCGGCTCGGCCGGGATCGGCCCGCCGTGTCCCGGATTGTGCACTGCCGCCGGCGGCTTTGGCGTCGCGACCTCGCCGGTTTCGGCGGCCTCCGGCGCCGTGATGGCGTAAGAGGTGGGCCGCACCTGTGCGGGCCTTATGCATCCGGCGAAAGTCGCGGCCAGAAACAAGCCGGCGACTCCGGCGCGCCCGCGCCACAGGCTCATGCTCACAACTGGTCCGCCCATCGTCATAAAATAATGGAGCGGCGGAAGGGACTCGAACCCTCGACGTGCAGCTTGGGAAGCTGCCATTCTACCACTGAATTACCGCCGCTTCAGAAGGACATTACGCCGCAATGAATCCATCGCGATTATATCGCCCGCCGTTCTCCTCCGTCAAGCTGCGCCCGCGGCGCGCCTTGACAGGTTCGGCGCGGGAGACCATAATCCCGCAATAAGGCGCGCGGCCGCAACCCGACTTTGGAGGCCACAAATGATCGGCAAAACGATCCGGCTCGAACGCATCATTGACCGCAATTCCCGCCGCACGGTCATCGTGCCGATGGACCACGGCATCACCCTCGGGCCGATCCGCGGGCTGGAGGACATGCGCACCACCGTTGAGCGCATCGTCGCCGGCGGCGCCAACGCGATCATCGAGCACAAGGGCATCGTCGTCTCCGGGCATCGCGGCTCGGGAAGGGACATCGGGCTGATCGTCCATCTCTCCGCGAGCACCTCGCTCAGCCCGGACCCGGACTCGAAAGTCGCCGTCACCGAGGTCGAGGAGGCGATCCGCATCGGCGCGGACGGCGTCTCCGTGCACGTGAACCTCGGCGCCTCGACGGAGATGGAGATGCTCCGCAACCTCGGCCGCACCGCCCGCAAGTGCAGCGACTGGGGCATTCCGCTTCTGGCGATGATGTACACGCGCGGCGAGAAAATCCAGAACCCGTTCGACGTCAAATACGTCAAGCACGCCGCGCGCGTCGGCGCGGAGCTCGGAGCGGACGTCGTCAAGGTCGTCTACACCGGCGCGGTCGAGAGCTTCCGCGAGGTCGTCGCCGGTTGCCCGGTGCCGGTCCTGATCGCCGGCGGCGAGAAGATGGAATCCGACGAGGAACTGCTCACGGTCGTCGCCGGCGCGCTCAAGGCCGGCTGCGCCGGGGTCAGCATCGGCCGCAACGTCTTCCAGCACCGGAACCCGATGCGGATGATCGAGGCCATCAGCGCGCTGGTGCACCGGAACAAGGGCGTCGCCGACGGGCTGAGAATCCTCAAAAAAAGGCAGTCATGAAAAAGGTCTGGGTGCGGATCATCCCGTGGGACAAGCCACTCGCGCTCGCGGCGCTGGAGGGCGGCGCGGACGCGGTGGTGCTGGCCGCCGGCGACGCGCCGCGCATGCGCGAGCTCGGCCGCATGACCGTCGTCGCGCCGGACGGCGACGTGCAGCCCGGCCGAGACCTGACGGAGATGGAGATCCGCTCGAAGGCCGACGAGCGCGCCGCGGCCGCCGCGCCGGGCAACCGCACGCTGCTGCTGCGCATGGCCGATTGGACGATCATCCCGCTTGAGAACCTCATCGCGCAGCGCGGCAACATCCTCGTCGAGGTCGCCGGCGCCGAGGCCGCGCGCACCGCCGCCGGCATCCTCGAAAAAGGCGTGGACGGCGTCGTCCTCGCCGCGCGCGACCCGGACGAGGTCCGCCGCGCCATCCGGCTCGTCCGCGAGATCGGCGAATCGCTCGCGCTCGAGACCGCCGCCGTCGTCGAAGTCCGCACGCTCGGCATGGGCGACCGCGTCTGCGTGGACACCTGCACGCAGATGGAGCCCGGCCAGGGAATGCTCGTCGGCAACACGACCGAGGGCTTCCTGCTCGTCCACAGCGAGAGCATCGAGAACCCGTACGTCGCCGCGCGGCCGTTCCGCGTCAACGCCGGCGCCGTGCACGCCTACGCGCTGTGCCCCGGCGGCCGGACGCGCTACCTGAGCGAGCTGAAGGCCGGCGACGAGGTCCTGATCGTGGACCACGCCGGTCGCACGCAGGTGGCCTACATCGGCCGCGCCAAGGTCGAGCGCCGCCCGCTGATGCTCGTCCGGGCCGAACTCGCCGGAAAGGAAATCGCGCTCGTCCTCCAGAACGCCGAGACCATCCGCCTGACCGCGCCCGGCGGCAAGCCGGTCAGCGTCGCCGCCCTCAAGCCCGGCGACCCGGTCCTCGCCCACCTCATGGGCGGTGCGCGCCACTTCGGCATGAAGGTCACCGAGACGCTGAGGGAGCGATGAGCGTGGTGCCAATGCCAAGTTTTTGGGGAGCATCTCAATGATAAGCACAAACCCTCCTCTTCAATCCGTGCCTCGGATCGAGCAACTCAATGTTAAGAACTACCGGGCGCTACACAACCTCGAACTTAAGCAGATGACGCCTCTGACAGTATTCCTCGGTCCTAACGGCAGTGGCAAGTCGACGGTTTTCGACGTCTTCGCTTTTCTCTCGGAGTGCTTCACATCGGGCCTGCGGCGAGCATGGGACAAGCGCGGACGCTTCAAAGAACTGCGGACCCGAGGCGTGGAAGGTCCGATAACCATCGAGCTCAAGTACCGGGAGAATCCAAATGCGCCCCTTATTACCTACCACTTGGCGATAGACGAAACCCGTAAAGGCCCTTTCGTTGAAGAGGAATCGCTACAGTGGCGACGAACGGGAAGCCATGGCAAGCCCTTCAGGTTTCTGAATTTTCGCCAAGGGAAAGGGGACGTGATTTCTGGCGAGCAGCCCGACGAAAAAGCAGAACGCGCACAGGAGGAGCTTGATTCACCGGAAATGCTGGCCGTAAACACGCTTGGGCAATTCGCAAAACATCCGCGCGTGAGCGCTTTGCGCCGCTTTATTACCGGGTGGTACCTTTCGTATCTGACTGCTGAAAACACCCGAGGTGTTCCCGAAGCGGGACCACAAGAAAGGCTTTCGTCCACCGGCGATAACTTGCCGAATGTCATCCAATATCTGAAAGAACAACATCCCGATCAGCTTGACAAGATATTGAAGACGCTATCTACGCGGGTCCCTCGTTTGGAAAAAGTCGAGGCGGAAATACTGATGGATGGGCGCCTCCTTCTTCAGATCAAAGACGCTCCATTTGAGCGACCTGTTCTAGCGAAGTTTGCATCGGACGGAACCCTCAAGATGCTGGCCTATCTCGCCTTGCTCTATGATCCAGAACCGCCTCAACTGATAGGAATCGAGGAGCCAGAGAACCAGCTTCATCCTCGCCTGCTGCCCGAACTGGCCGAGGAGTGCAGAAAGGCAGCCGCGCGATCGCAATTGATGGTTACTACGCATTCTCCGCATTTCGTCAATGGATTGAAGTCTGAGGAACTGTGGGTTTTGTACCGTGACGAAAAAGGGTTCACGCAGGCCAAAAGGACTTCTGACATGACTGGAATAGAAGAATTCACGAAGGTCGGCGCGCAGTTGGGACATCTTTGGATGGAAGGTTTTTTCCCAGTAGGCGATCCGCTTGAAAACGCCGGCGGGCCTAAACGGAATTGTAATTGCTCTGGTTCTTGAGAAGGAGAATAGGCGACTGTGCAAATCGAGTTTCTAGTAGAGGAGCGCTCCGCCGAGGCAGCGCTGCGAAATCTTCTCCCCAAAATGCTCCGCGCAGGTCACGTGTTCAACGTCCGTGTCTTCGATGGAAAAACAGATTTACTCTCCAAATTGCCCAGCCGTCTTAGAGGCTATAGAGGGTGGTTGCCGCGTGACTCTTGCATCGTCGTGCTCGTGGACGAGGACCGGGAGGATTGCCGGGAGCTAAAAGACAGATTAGAGAATGATGCAGCGCAGGCAAAGCTTCTCACGAAAACTGCTGCGCACGGGAGGCGGCGTTTTCAAGTTGTTAATCGTCTCGCGGTCGAGGAGCTAGAGGCGTGGTTTTTTGGCGACGTCCAAGCTCTTGCCAGAGCATACCCCCGAGTACCCAGAACATTAGGGCAAAAGGCCAAGTATAGGAATCCGGATGCCATCGCCGGCGGTACGTGGGAAGCCCTTGAGCGCGTACTCAAGAACGCCGGATATTACTCTGCGGGGCTTCCGAAAATAGAGGCAGCTCGGAACATATCCACATACATGGATCCCTTGCGAAACTCCTCGACGAGTTTCCGAGTTTTCAAGGAAGGACTTGACGCGTTAGTATCCCAGTCAGCATGATGTGCATCTGCGATGCGTCATCCTTTCTGAAGTGGCAGAATTGCGGCGCGGCACGGCGCGCCCCAGATCGTACTCGTCCTCGTCCTCGAACTGGTTATAACGACCGACGACGAGGCCGAGGACGATCGGCAGGAACGCTCAAGGAGCGATGATCGTGAAGGTTAAAGCCATCCGCCGTCCGGCGCGCAGCGCGCGGGAACTGCCCGCTTTCGACCCGGCGCCCTCGGCCAGGGCCGGCGTCGAGATTCTGGAACTGGCGGGCGTCGGCTATGCGCTCGTCGGCCGCGTGGCCGTCTGGCTTTATCTGCCGCCGGAGCAGCACGCCTATACGAAGGACGTGGATTTCGCAGTTTTCCACGAGGACCTCGGCCGCATCGCCAGGGCGTCCGTCGCCAAGGGCTATCGCCCGAAGCCGCTCAGCATCGGAGGGTTCGCGGTCCGCGGCGGACCGGTGACGGTGGATTTCGTGGATCGTCATCCGGAACTCTCGGACCTGTTCGCCGGCGCCATCCGCGCCGCCCGCAGGAGCGGCCCCAGGTTCACGGTGGGGAAATTGAAAGTCCCCGTGGTCCCGAAGAACTACCTGGTCGCCATGAAGATCGCCACCATGGAGGAGAAAGACGAACAAGACGCCGCGTCGCTCATCATGACCATTTCGCCGGAGGGCTACCGCGCGCTGCGGTCGTTCGTCCGGCGGCAGCTCGGACCGCTGCTGGCCCTCCGCCTCGACGCGATCGCTCGCAGGGCGGGGCACGCCGGCGCCGTGCGGGCCGAGTACCGATAGCGCCTCTGGCTCTTGGACCCGAAGCCGGTAATCCGTGGCCATCCGTGCAATCCGTGGCTGAGACGGCTCCTTTGTTTATATAAAGAGCGATAATGACTGCGCTTGAATTCGTCCTCATCTGCTTCTTCGTCTCCATCGTCGGCGGATTCATCGGTTCGCTGTTGGGGTTGGGCGGCGGGCTGATCGTGATCCCGATGCTGACCCTGGCGCTGAAGGTGGACATCCGCTACGCCATCGGCGCGAGCATCGTCTCGATCATCGCCACCTCCAGCGGCGCGGCGGCGGCGTACGTGCGCGAGCGCATGACGAACCTGCGCGTGGCGATGGTGCTCGAGATCGCCACGACGCTCGGCGCGCTGACCGGCGGCTACATGGCCGGCCGCATCGCGGGACGCTGGCTGTTCGTGGTCTTCGGCGTCGTCATGGCCGCCTCGGCGGTGATGATGCTGCGCCAGCGCCGCAACATGGCCAGCGACGAAGGCGAGGGCACGCCGTGGGCGAATGCCCTGCGCCTGCACGGCAGTTATTACGACGGCGCGCTCAACAAGGAAGTGTCTTACCGCGTCGTCCGCGCGCGCCTGGGGTTGGGACTGATGTACATCGCCGGCATGATGAGCGGGCTGCTGGGCATCGGCTCCGGCGTGCTCAAGGTGCCGGCCATGGACCTGGGGATGCGCCTGCCGATCAAGGTCTCCACCGCGACGAGCAACTTCATGATCGGCGTCACCGCCGCCGCCAGCGCGGGGCTGTATTTCGCGCGCGGCGACATCAACCCGTTCATCGCCGGCCCGGTCGCGGCCGGGATCCTCGTCGGCGCGATGGTCGGCGCGCGCGTCATGGGCCGGCTGCACAACGCCCTCATCCGGTACGTCTTCGTGGTTGTGCTGCTCATCGTCTCGGTGCAGATGCTCCTCAAGGGATTGAAAGGACACTAATCATGGCCTCCAACGGCTCCGACGCCGCATCGCCTTCCGCTCCGCCGGAGGACCGGCGCGTGGTGCGCGTGGAAATCGTCATCAGTTGGGTGCTGCGCGTCGGCGTCGTCACGAGCCTGGCGGTCGTCCTCATCGGCCTGGTGCTGATCTTCGTGCACCATCCGGAGTTCCTGTCCTCGAGCGCGGGACTGGAGAAACTCACGCAGCCCGGCGCGGATTTCCCGCACACCCTGTCGGCGGTGTTCCAGGGCGCGCTGCACACGCGGGGCGAAGCGATCGTCGCGGTCGGCCTGTTGCTGCTGATCCTCACGCCTGTCACGCGCGTCGCCGTCTCGATCCTGGCGTTCGTCTACCAGCGCGACCGCGCCTACACGTTCATCACCCTGACCGTCCTCATCATCCTGCTGATGTCCTTCGTGATCGGCCGGCTGGAGTAGGCTGCGCGGCGGAAACTTGACCTCCCATCCCGCGCCTGATATACTCCGCCTCCCGAATGCCCGTGTTCGCGCAAACAGGCGGACTCCTTATCCGGCCGCGCCTGACGGAGCCGGGCGCAATGCTCCTCCTGGTCTCTGATGCAAGGTGCACTATGCCATATCACTGCATCGTGCTCGCGAAGCAGGTCCCGGACACGAAGAACATCACCGGGCAGGCGATGAAGGACGACGGCACGGTCAACCGCGCCGCCCTGCCGGCGATCTTCAACCCCGAGGACCTCAACGCGCTCGAGCTGGCGCTGGACCTGCGCGACCGGTTCGGCGGGCGCGTGACGCTGATTACGATGGGTCCGCCGGCGGCGTGCGAGCTGCTGCGCGACGCGCTCTATCGCGGCGCGGACGAGGCGATCCTCCTCTCCGACCGCCGCTTCGCCGCCGCCGATACGCTGGCGACCTCCTACGCGCTCGGCTGCGCGATCCGCAAGATCGGCGACTTCGACCTGGTCATCGGCGGCCGGCAGGCCATTGACGGCGACACCGCCCAGGTCGGCCCGCAGACGGCCGAGAAACTCGGGATCAACCAGGTGACGTACGTGGAGAAAGTCCTGAAGCTCGACGGCCGCACGATCGAGATCGAGCGCGCCATCGAGGGCGGGTTCGAGCGCGTCCGCGCGCAACTGCCGCTGTTGCTGACGGTGACCGGCACGGCGAACGAGCCGCGTCCGCCGCGCGCCAAGCGGCTGCTCCAGTACCTCCATTACACCACCGCGCCGGAGATCGCCGGCCGCATCCGCAAGCAGATCGAGCAGTCCGGCCGCACCCCGACCGACGCGGAGATCGCCGCCGCGGCCGCGCCGCTCATCGCCGCCGCCGTGCGCGAGAAGCGGACCCTGACGCTCTGGGACGCCGATACCGTCGGCGCGGACGCCGGGAGGATCGGCGGGCGCGGCTCGCCGACGAAGGTGAAAAAAATCGAGTCCATCGTCTTCAAGGGCCGCGACCTGGCCTGGATCGAGCCGAGCGACGAGGGCATCCGCGGGCTCGTGAAGGGACTTGTCGAGGAGCACATCATCGGGTAAGGGCCTCCCGCGCGGCGCGGCGGCGGCCGGAAAACAGAAACTTTTTCGCACTATTCGCTTGACATGCAAGAAAACTTATGATATACTCCCTCTGCGAATGGGCGCTGAAGAGCGGCCGAGCAGCGAAATTTGCAAGTTATTGATGGGAATAAGCTAACGCGCAAGAAGTGATTTGAAAAAACGAATCCAAATCGGTTTGAAAAAACGAACCCAGCTTGTCGTAAATAGTCCGTAGCAAAAAGCAACACGAGCGGGAAGCGCATCTCAGGCGGGAACGGAGCGAGCTGGAAAAACGAACCCAATTTGTCATAAACCGTGGTGTTGAGGTGGAAAGCGAATGTCAGGCAAGAACGACGTAATGGTGTTCGTCGAGCAGAACGAAGGCCGGCCCGCCGACGTCTCGCTCGAACTGGTCTGCAAAGGCCGCGAGCTGGCCGACCGGCTGAGCGTGGGGCTCTCGGCGGTGGTCTGCGGCGAGCACATCGCCAGCCTCGCGGAGAAGCTGGTGGCGCACGGCTGCGACGAGGTCCACGTCGCCGAAGACGCGCGGCTGCGGCAGTATCGCACGCTGCCCTACTCGCGCGTGGTGAGCGAGGTGATCCGCAAGGCGCAGCCGCAGATCGTCCTGTTCGGCGCCTCGCCCGTCGGCCGCGACCTGGCCCCGCGCATCGCCAGCGAACTGAAGGCCGGCCTCACCGCCGACTGCACCGACCTGCAGATCGGCGACCACTCCGAGCCGGGCGGCGGCAAGGAATACAAGGACCTGCTCTACCAGATCCGGCCCGCCTTCGGCGGCAACATCATCGCCACGATCGTCTGCCCCGAGACGCGCCCGCAGATGGCCACCGTGCGCGAAGGCGTCATGAAGATGACGCCGCCCGACGCGAAGCGCAAGGGCAAAATCCTGCCGGTGAAGGCCGCGTTCCGCGACGAGGATTTCCTGCTGGAGATCCTCCACCGCGAGCACAAGGAGAAGACGGTCAACCTGCGCGCGGCGAACATCGTCGTCAGCGGCGGCGCGGGCGTCGGCAGCAAGGAGAATTTCAAACTGCTCTTCGACCTGGCGCACGCCATCGGCGGGGTCGTCGGCGCCTCGCGCTCGGCCGTGGACAGCGGCTTCATCCCGAAGGATCACCAGGTCGGCCAGACCGGCACCACGGTGCGGCCGAAGCTCTACATCGCCTGCGGCATCTCCGGCGCGGTGCAGCACCGGGCGGGCATGCAGGAATCCGCGAAGATCATCGCCATCAACACCGACCGCGAAGCGCCGATCTTCGACGTCGCGCACTACGGCATCGTCGGCGACCTGAACGTGGTCATCCCGATGCTCATCAAGGCGTATAAGAGCAAGTGAGAAGTATGAGGGACGAATGACGAAGTACCTCGTCATTCATCGCTCGCAGTCCAGACTTCCATTGTGAGGCTAGCTCATGGCTAATTTCTTCACCGACAACGCCGACATCCGCTTCCACTTCGACACGATGGACCTGCGCGAGATCGTGGCGCTCAAGGAAGGCGATTTCAGCGAGCGGCAGAAATTCCCCTACGCGCCGGCGTCTTACGAGGACGCGGTGGAAGGCTATCGCCGGATCCTCGATCTCGTCGGCCAGATCGCCGGCGACGTGGTCGCCCCGCGCGCGCCCGAGGTGGATGCCGAAGGCGCGCAGCTCCAGGACGGCGTGGTCACCTACGCGCGCGGCACGCGCGAGGCGCTCCAGGCGCTCTCCGGCGCCGACCTGATGGGCTTCACGCTCCCGCGCCGCTACGGCGGACTCAACCTGCCGACGATCCTCTACACCTCCGCGATCGAGATGGTCTCGCGCGCGGACGCGGCGCTGATGACGATCTTCGGCCTGCAGGATATCGCCGAGACGATCAACAGCTTCGCCTCCGAGGACCAGAAGCAGCGTTACCTGCCGAAATTCTGCAGCGGCGAGGTGACCGGCGCGATGGTGCTGACCGAGCCGGACGCCGGAAGCGACCTGCAGGCGGTGCGCCTCCGCGCGTACCAGGACCCGGACGGCCAGTGGCGGCTCAACGGCGTCAAGCGGTTCATCACCAACGGCTGCGGCGACGTGCTGCTCGTGCTCGCGCGCACGGAGGAAGGCACGCGCGACGGCCGCGGGCTGAGCATGCTGCTCTGCGATAAAGGCCCGAAGGTGGTCGTCCGCCGGATCGAGAACAAGCTGGGCATCCACGGCTCGCCGACGTGCGAGCTGCACTTCAAGGACACCCCCGCCGAGCTCGTCGGCCAGCGCCGGCGCGGGCTGACGAAGTACGTGATGGCGCTGATGAACGGCGCGCGCATCGGCATCGCCGCGCAAGGGCTCGGCATCGCCGAGGCGGCCTACCGCGACGCGCTCGCTTACGCGGTCGAGCGCGAGCAGTTCGGCAAGCGCATCGTGGACATGGCGCAGGTGGCCGACCTGCTCGTCTCGATGAAAGTCGGCATCGAGAGCGCGCGGTCGCTGCTCTACGAGACCTCGCGCGTGGTGGACCTGGCGCAGGGCTACGAGCGTCTCGCCGAGACGGCGGACCGCAGCGATCCGAAGACGAAGGAGATCAAGGAGAAGAGCGGCCGCTACAACCGGCAGGCGAGCATCCTGACGCCGATGTCGAAGTACTACTGCTGCGAGATGGGCCTGAGCGTCACCAGCGCGGCGATCCAGGTCCTCGGCGGCAGCGGCTACATGCGCGACTACAACCTCGAACGCCACTACCGCGACGCGCGCATCACCACGATCTACGAGGGCACCTCCGAGCTCCAGGCCGTGGCCATCATCGCCGGCCTCAACGGCGACAAGCTCGACGACTGGTTCGCGGAGCGCGCCGACCGCACGTACGAGGGCGGCACGGCGCTCCTCGCCGCGCTCGCCAGCCAGACGCAGCAGCGGCTGAAGGACGCGATGGGCTTCCTCAAGGCCGAGGCGAACACCGAGTACACCGACCTGATGGGCAAGCGCCTCAGCGACACCGCCTGCGCCGGCGTGATCGGCCTGCTCCTGCTCGAGGAGGCGCAGCGCTCGCCGCACAAGCGCATCATCGCCGAGAAGTTCATCCGCGACAGCGCCATCCGCACCGCGGCCAACCACACGGCGATCACCTCCGGCAACGACCTGGTGCTGCGCGAGTACAAGAACCTGCTCGGGCCGGACCTGCCCAAGGCTTGACGGAAAGCGGGGACGGCGCGGCGCAGGTTTGCGGGCTTCGCGCTCGCCGCTTTTCATTCGCAGTCGCCGCCCCTTGCTTGCGCCACTCTTTTGTGATATGAAACTAGTGTGGTGTTTCACTCAGATGATGCCTTATCGAAGTCATGCTGAGCGCAGCGAAGCATCTCACACGCATTTCTTGAGTTATGCGTATGAGACCCTTCGCTGCGCTCAGGGTGACGAACTTGCACAAGGCGCGTTCTCAAGGGACTTTTGGCGCGGATAATGCAAG
>JBKQWE010000127.1:0-46277 GCA_052139675.1 Candidatus Brocadiia bacterium | reverse complement strand
CGAAGGGTCTCATACGCATAACTCAAGAAATGCGTGTGAGATGCTTCGCTGCGCTCAGCAAGAGCGCGCAGCTTACTGCGCGCGACATGACTTCGATAAGGCATCATCTGAGTGAAACACTACACTAGAAGGGTGCTGCAACCATTTGCCGTCAGTCGCACGGTCTGACTTTGCACCTCGCCCGCAGCAGCCCGTCGCACTCCGAAGAATATGCCGCGAGAATTTCCTTGGCGAACGCGGCCGGCTCGATGCCGTAGTCGGCCAGCCCGCGCGTGGGCACCGGGGTGTTGCGGCTGGAGACGTTGATGCCGGCGTGGATCAGCGCGCTGACCGGTGACACGCTCGCGATGGACACCGTCAGCTTCAGGCGCCCGTCGTAAAGGTCTGAGCCGCTGCGTGTTAAAGGACCGTCGCTGACGCGCCTGCGGTTGAGGTTCTCGGCCATGATCGCGATGAGCAGCCGCTGCCGCAGCAGCGCCATGTCCAACGCGCAACTGAAGTGCTCGACGATGAAGTGGAGCATCTCCTCGGAATAAATGCGCGAGGCCGCCTTCAGGTCTTCCACGTCCTTCATGAATTCCGGCCGCACGTCGCACGGGCCGGCGAAGGCGACGGCGCTGTCGCCGACGAGGTCGTACGACCGATACGCCCAATGCGAGCGGAGTTGCTCGCCGGTATAGGCGATCTTCAGCGGAACGAACAACACCTGAATCGTGCTCATCAGCCTCCGCTCCCCTAAATGCGCCGCGGCATGCCGTGGTGGTTCGCGCGGAACCAGTCTTCGCGGCGCGCTTCGCGGATCGCGCGGAAAAAACGCAGGCACGACTCGCACCGGCCGCAGAGGCGCCGGCCGCCCTCGTAACAGGGCCAGACGAGGTCCATCGGCGCGCCGATCTTCAGCCCCAGCGCGACGATCGCCGGCTTGCGCAGGCGGAAAGTGTAGCTCTTCACGCGCACGGCGTTCTGCGTCGAGAAGCGCAGGCTCCGCGTGGCCGCGCGCGCGAACGCCTCGGAGTTGTCCGGAAAAGTCACCGCTTCCTCGGCGTTGAACCCGGCCACGACGCGGCCCGCGCCGAGCGCCTCGGCGTACGCGGCGGCGACGGCCAGGAACACGCCGTTGCGGTTGGGCACCCACACGCGCAGCGCGGAGCGCCCGGCGGCGACCGGGTCGTCCAGCTCGGCCGGCTTCAGGCGCGGCAGCGGCTTCTTCCGCCCGACGAGCGCCGTCCCGGTGATGCGCGCGAGCCACGGGAGCCGGATCGTCTCGTGCCGGATGCGCAAGCGCGCGCACATCGCGGCGGAGTTTTCGGCTTCGCGCCGCGCCGCCCGCTGGCCGTAGTCGAACGTCAATGCCGCGGCGACGGCGCCGTCGTCCCGCGCGCGCTTGAGGTTCACGGTGGAATCGAGTCCCGCCGAGATCAGCACGATGGAAGTCGGCACCGAAATCTCCCTGGCCGGATTGCGGATCGCGAGCCGCGCGGCGGCATCGAGCGCATTCTATACCCGGCTCGGAGCGCGGTCAACCGGTCGCCGACACCGGTGAAGGCGCCGATCTCCAGCATTCCCGCGAAAGCGGGAATCCACGGTCAGCGCCAAAGAGATGGATTCCCGCTTTCGCGGGAATGACGGGGGAGAATGTGGCTGCACGCGTCGCGGCGGGTTGTCGGGGCTTGGAGCGGCGGTCAGTTCTCGGGGGCCAACGCGCGACTCTGGAGCATGCGGAAGGCGGTTGCACGGGCCACGTCCGGGCGGTCGTAGAAACCGACGGCGATTCTGCGGCGGATTTCCGCGATCTGGCGCGGCTGCGGCGCCGGGAGCGGCGGTTCGGTTCGGTCGGCCATGGGCGGCCTTTCCCGCTTGTTCAGACGCAGTTCGGCGGCGGCATGCGGCCGGGTCCAGCGCGGGGCGATGCGCTGTCCGCTCAGGCGATTATCGGCGCGCCGCCGCGGAAGTTAACCCGGAAAATGCGGCCGGGCGGAGCGGGTTCCGGCGGCGCTTTCTTGACAGGATGACGGAGGCGCGAGTAAATTTGTCGGCGAGCCCGCGCAGCGGCGCTCGAAAACAACGGGTCTCGCTTTGCAGGAACGCCGGACATGAACGCGACGATCAACGAGTCAGCCGAGCAGCCGGCGAGCCCGCGCACGCGATGGCGGTTCGTCTGGCCGACGCTCTGCTGCCTGGCGATCATCGGCGTCGGACTGCTCGCCTACTGCGACAGTTTCGACGGACCGCTCATCTTCGACGACAGCGGTTTCAGTGACCTGGTCAGCGTGAAGAAGGATTTGCTCCGGCGCATTCTGGCCGGGACGCGGCCGGTCGTGGACCTGACCTTTGCGCTCAACCACTCGCTGGGCGAGATGGACGTCGGCGGATACCATGAGCTGAACCTGGCGATTCACCTGCTGGCGGCGCTGACGCTCTTCGGCCTCGCGCGCCGGACGCTGGAACTTCCCGCGGTCGCGCGGCGGTTCGGCGAACGGGACTCGACGCCGGTCGCGTTCTGCATGGCGCTGCTCTGGACGGTCCACCCGCTGTTGACGCAGTCGGTGACATACCTCACGCAGCGGGCGGAGTCGCTCATGGGGCTCTTTTTTCTGCTGACGCTTTATTGTTTCGTCCGCGCCGCGGGCGCGCGGCGGCCGGGCGCATGGAGCGCCGGCGCGGTCGCGGCGTGCGCGCTGGGAATGGGCTGCAAGCAGGTCATGGTCGCCGCGCCGCTGGTGGCGCTGCTCTACGACCGGTGCTTCATCGCCGGCTCGTTCCGCGAGGCGCTTCGGCGGCGCCGGGGACTGTACCTGGCGCTGGCGGCCACGTGGCTCATCCTGGCCCGCTCATTGTTCATGGCATTCCAGCGGCATCCGATCACCGCCGGGTTCGCGCTGCCGGGCATATCGCCGGTGCGCTACGCGCGGAACGAGACGGGCGTCATCCTGCACTACCTGCGGCTGGCCTTCTGGCCGAGCGGCCTGTGCCTGGACTACGGCTGGCCGGTCACCGCGAGCCTGTGGGCGACCCTGCCCAGTTGTCTGGTCATGGCCCTCCTGCTCGCGGCGACGCTCTGGGCGCTCATCCGCAAGCCGATGTGGGGATTCCTCGGCGCGTGGTTTTTTCTGATCCTGGCGCCGACTTCCAGTTTCATGCCGATCCGGGACCTGGCGTTCGAGCATCGCATGTACCTGCCGCTGGCGGCGGTGATTGCGCTGGCGGTCGCCGCGGCGCACCTGGCGTCGGAGCGGATGGCGGCCCGGCTGTTCGCTTCAGAAGCGCGGCGCCGGCGCGTCCGGATAGCCGTTGCGATCGCCCTGATGCTGCCGTTGACGGGAGCCTTGCTTTGGCGGACGTACGTTCGGAACCTGGATTACCGCGACCCCATCTCGATCTGGACCGCGACGACGAAGGTCAGCGCGCTGAACTCGCGGGCCTGGAGCAACCTCGGCCTGATGTGCTTCTACGCGGGCCGGTACGACGAGGCGAAGAAAGACTGCGCCGAGGCCACCCGGCTGAATCCCGGCAACGCCGACGCGTTCAACAATCTCGGGCTCGCCTACGCCGCGATGAACCAGCTCGCCGAGGCGTTGCGCGATTACGACGAGGCGGTGCGGCTCGACCCGAACCACGTCGAGGCCCACATCAACCGCGGCAACGCGTACGACGCACTCGGCCGCAGCCAGGACGCGCTGCGCGAGTACGCCCGGGCCGCCGCCGTGAAACCGGACGACGACCGGATCTACGAAAACCGCGCGATCACCTATTACCGGACGAAGGAATACGCCAAGGCGCGCGCGGATATCGAGAAGCTCAGGGACCTCGGAGGGGTTGTGCCCGAGCAGCTTCTCGCGGACATCACGGCCGCCGAGGCGCGCTCGAGCGGGCGCGGGACCGGCGGAAAATGAGCCGTTGCCGGCCGCCCTTGCGCCGGTCCTCGAGCGGGTGCTAAACTCTCGCAGGGCGCCGCGGCCGTCCGCGAGGCGGGCGGCGCCGCACCAATGTTCTGCATCAGGAGAGGGGCGAAGCGATGGACCGGAGTATCGCCGTGGTCGGGCTGGGCTACGTGGGGCTGCCGCTGGCGGTGGCTTTCGGGAAGAAGGCGCCCGTCATCGGCTTCGACATCAGCCGGAGGCGGATCGAGGAATTGCAGCGGCGCGAGGACCACACTCACGAGGTCTCGCCCGCGGACCTCGCCGAGTCGCACGTGGAGTACACCACCGACCCGGCGGCGCTGAAGCGCGCGGACTTCATCATCGTCACCGTGCCCACGCCCGTGGACGACGCCCGGCAGCCGGACCTCTCCTGCCTGGTGAGCGCCAGCGAGCTCGTCGGGCCGCAACTGCGCCCCGGCGCGATCGTCGTCTTCGAGTCCACCGTCTATCCGGGCGTGACCGAGGACGTCTGCGTGCCGGCGCTCGAACGCGCCTCGGGCCGGGTCTGCGGGCGCGACTTCAAGGTCGGCTACTCGCCCGAGCGCATCAATCCCGGCGATAAGGAGCACACCCTGGCGCGCGTGGTCAAGGTCGTCGCCGGCATGGACGCCGAGACGCTCGAGATCGTCGCCGAAGTCTACGGCCTCGTCGCCGTCCGGGGCGTCTTCAAGGCGGCGAGCATCAAGACCGCCGAGGCGGCCAAGGTGATCGAGAACACCCAGCGCGATTTGAACATCGCGCTGATGAACGAGCTGGCGATGATCTTCCACCGGATGGGCCTCGACACCTCGCAGGTGCTCGAAGCGGCCGCGACCAAGTGGAATTTCCTGCCCTTCAAGCCCGGGCTGGTCGGCGGGCACTGCATCAGCGTGGACCCGTACTACCTCACGCAGAAGGCTGAGCGGCTGGGCTACCATCCGCAGGTGATCCTGGCCGGGCGGCGGATCAATGACGGCATGGGCAAGTACGTCGCCGAGCAGACCATCAAGCTGCTGGTGAACCAGGAAATCAGCGTGCGGCAGGCGCGCGTGGCGGTGCTGGGGATCACGTTCAAGGAGAACGTGCCGGACATCCGCAACTCGAAGGTGGTGGACATCGTCCGCGAACTCTCCGAGTACGGCATCACCTGCGTGATCCACGATCCGCTGGCGTCCGCCGAGGAGACGCAGCACGAATACGGGCTGGCGCTGAGCCCGGAATCGGCCATCGGCGGGAGCGACGCCGTCATCCTGGCGGTGCCGCACAAGGCCTTTCTCGAAAAGGGCGCCGCCTGGATCCGCTCGCTGCTGCGCCGGCCGTCGCGGTCGGTGGTGATGGACGTCAAGTCCGTGCTGCGCAAAGAGGACCTGCCGGAAACGGCATACTGGCGGCTGTGAGGAGTGCGGCGCGCGGGGTGAACGAAACCTTGCGAAGGTTTCTGCCAACCTTCGCAAGGTTTTTTGTATGTGCTCGTCCTCGGCCGTTCAGATGAAAAGATCGAGGACGAGGATGATCAGGCGGCCATAGGCCGCGCCACAGGGCCTCACTTCGGCGAAGGCCGGCTGCGGTTCCATGCCGCGAGGGCGGCGGGATCGTCGGGGAACGCCTCCAGGACCGGGGCGAGTACCTCCCGGGCCGAGGCGGCATCGCCCGCGTCGAGGAGGCGGTTCGCGCGGCCGGTCCTCGACTCTGCGGAACTGCGCACGTCATCGAGCAACTGCCGCGCCGGCTTCTCGCCGGCGCCGTCGGCATGCCGGGCAATCACCCCTTCCGCCATCAGCCGGGCGCGGCGCAGTTCGCCCGCTTCGAGCGCGCGGCGGCCGGACTTGAGCGTGTCCACGTCGTCGCACCGGCCGAGCACGGCCGCGAGGCGCGCGTCCTCCGGGACCGCTTGCGCCGCCGGCGCGGTTTCCCGGCGGGCGCCGGCCGCGTCGCCGGCGTCGAGGAGTTTTTGGGCGCGGGCGATTCGGGCTTCGACGGCCGAGTTCACGCATTCCATGAACCGCTTCGCTTCCCGGCCGTAGCGGCCTTGCGGGTCCTTGCCGAGCATCGCCCGGGCCGCCTCGACGGCGCTGCGGACGTCGCCGGCGGCGGCTTCCGCGCGTAAGCGGGCGTGCCAGGCGGCCAACTGGATCGGCCGGTCATGCGCCTCCAGCGCGGCGGCCTCTTTCGAGCCGGGACAGGCCGCGGCCAGAAACGCCGCGGCGTCCTCCGCGAGCTTCGGCAGCCGCAGCGACCGCGCGGCCACGACGCACTCCAGCAGTTGCCGCGCCTGAAGCCGGGCCGGCTCGCACCAATCGCAGCGGCGCTCCACGGGCGGATCCCAGTTCGCGCCCATCACCAGCGTGCGGCGTCCTTCGCGGATGAAGAGCAGCGCGTCCTCGCGCCGGTTCGCATCGGGCCGCATCCACTGCGTCCGCACGAGGATGTTGCCGGGCGCGCACGGGACTTCGCGGCGGCCCTGCGGTTGCGCAGTCGCCGGGTCAAAGCCGTCGTAGTGGAGCTTGACCGGCGCAGTGACGACGACGGCGGGGAACGGAAACCTCACGCCGTCGCGGGTTTGCGGCGACAGGGCCTTCTGTTCCTCCAGATTCTTCGCGGAGTCCGGCGGGAAGAAGTCGAGCAGCCAGAAGTAGATGCGGTCCTCGTCCGTGAAGAAGGGCGCGGCGGCCGCACAGTCGGCGTCGCGCTCGTTCTCGATAAGGGCCGTCCGCGGTTTTTCCGTCCCCGCCAGCGCGCCGCGCAGGCCGAGCGCCACCGGAAGATCAAGCGCGGCCTTGTGTTTCAGAATTGCGTCCGCAAACCCCATCGGCGTGGCGACCGGCTTGCCGCCGAGTCGGAGGATTTCATCTCCGACGCGCGCGCCGAGAGAATCGCCCGGCCCGAGCGGGATCGGGCCGGCGAGCAGCAGCCCTTCCGCATTGGCGACGGGGCTTTCGCGGTAGAGCTTGACCGCCGCATCGTAGTCCGGGTCCGTGGAGGGCTCAGGCGCGAAATCGCCGCCCAGCGCCTTCGCCGCCTCCTCCGGCGTCACCAGAAGCGCCGTTCCTTCCGGCGGCGCGGCTTTCGGCGCCTCGGCCTCCGGCGTCTCCAGGAACGCAAGCGGATACTCCCGCGGGCGGGCGCCGAGGCGCACGATGAGCTTCTTCTCGCGCCCGGCGCGCAGGAGATCCAGAGTCACCTCTGCATCGGCATGCATCGCGGCGACCAACCGCTGGAACTGGCTGGCGGTCGCGATCTCCACACCGTTGACGGTGACGATCAGGTCGCCGGGGATGATGCCGCACTGGTCCGCGGCGCGGCCGGGAAGCACATTGATGACGAGCGCGCCCCGATCCTCGGCGCGCAGGCGCCAGGCCTGGAGAAACGCCTGGGCATTGGGCGCGCCGAAGTACATCAGCGCCGACGCATCGTCCATCCTCGCCGGCTCGGAAATCGCGACGCCGAGGAAGCCGGGCGCCTCGCTTTGGGCCTGGGCCGGCGCCGCGAGAAAGGCGCAGAGCAGGACGGGCAGACTGAGTTTGAAGTGCAAAGTGCAAAATGCAAAGTGGAAAATGGAAGGAGGAGCCGGCTGCGCCGGGACTCGTGTGCGCGGAACGCGCTGGTGCGGGCGCTGCCCGCTCCGCCGTTCATTTTGCATTTTGCACTTGGGACTTTGGACTTTGCACTTACTTCAACCCGTATTTTTCGAGCTTGCGATACAGCGTGCGCTCGCCGATCTTGAGGATTCGCGATGCCTCCTCGCGGTTGCCGTGGGTCAGCTCGAGCGTGCGCTGGATGTAAATCTTCTCCACCTCGTCCATGGACATGCCCGGCGGGATGTCCATGCCGCTGCGCGCGGGCGCCGGCGCGGACGAGATGTGCGCCGGGATATCGGCCAGGTCGAGCACGTCGCCTTTGGCCGTCACCACCATCGCCTCGATGCAGTTCATCACCTCGCGGACGTTGCCCGGCCAGCGGTAGCCGCAGAGGACCTCCATCGCGGCGGGGCGGATCGAGGCGAGGTTCTTCTGGTGCTGGCGCGCGAAGTCGCGCAGGAAGGTCTCGATCAGGAGCGGGATGTCCTCGCGGCGGTCGCGGAGCGGCGGCAGGTTGAGGCGGACGACGTTGAGGCGGAAGTAGAGGTCCTCGCGGAAGCGCTTCTCGCGGACGAGCGCCTCGAGGTTCTGGTTCGTGGCGGCGACGAGGCGGACGTCCACCTTGATCGGGACGTTGGAGCCGACGCGCATGATCTCGCGCTGTTCGATCACGCGGAGGAGCTTGATCTGCGTGGTCATCGGCATGTCGCCGACCTCGTCGAGGAAGAGCGTGCCGCGCTGGGCGTACTCGAAGCGGCCGTGGCGCATCTGGTCGGCGCCGGTGAAGGCGCCCTTCTCGTGGCCGAAGAGCTCGCTCTCGAGGATGCCCTCGGAGAGCGCGGCGCAGTTGAGGGCGACGAACGGGCGCGCGCGGCGGGGCGAGTGGTTGTGCAGCGCGCGGGCGATCAGCTCTTTGCCGGTGCCGCTCTCGCCCTGGATGAGGACGGTGGCGTTCGTCGCGCTGATCTGCCCGAGCACGTCGAAGACGCGCTGCATCGGCGGACTGCGGCCGATGATGCTCTCGAAGCCGTAGCGCTTGTCCATCTGGCGCTTCAGGTCGCGGCTTTCGCGGACGAGGCTCTGTTTCTCCGCCGCCTTCTGGACCTGCGTGCGGAGCACGTCCACGTCGAGCGGCTTCTCCAGGTACGCCAGCGCGCCCTTCTGCATCGCCTCGACGGCGGTGCTCACGGAGCTGTGCCCGGTGAAGACGAGCACCTCGACCTCGGGCCAGAAGCGCTTGGTCTCCTCGACGATCTGGATGCCGTCGTTGTCGCCCATCACCAGGTCGGTGAGGACCAGGTCCAGGTCGCCCTCGCGGATGCGCTCGAGGCCCTCGTGGCCGCTCGTGGCGATGCGGCAATGGCAGCCGATGCGCTCGAGCGTCTCGGCGACCGCCTCGGCGACGGTCGGCTCATCGTCAATGACGAGCACCTTCAAGTCCAGGCGTGGCCCGGCGTTTTCAGCGGCTTTGGCCATGCGCACTCCTTCTCCTGAACCGCAAGGCTATTTCACCACGACGGCGCGACGAGCACGACGGAATTATAATTGGCCTCAGCAACCTCGTAATCTTACTCGTAATCGTAATCGCGGGCTTCCGTTTCAACTGAGAAAAGACCGATTACGATTAGGATTACGATTACGATGGCGGAAAACAGCCTCTATCCCGCGCCTTACGTCGTGCTCGTTGTGCCGTCGTGGTGAAAGCGCCGGCGTGGTGAAAAGCACGATTACGATTCCCGCGCGGGTTGGGGCGCGGTTTCGGCGGAGCGGATGGGCAGCAGCACGCTGAAGCGGCTGCCGCGGCCCGGCTCGCTCTCGACGATCAGGCGCCCGCCGTGCTCCTCGACGATCCGGCGCGCCAGCGGCAGGCCGAGTCCGAGGCCGCCTTTCGACTTCGTGTGAAAGACGCGGAAAATTTTCTCCAGGTCGGCCTTGGGAATCCCGCGGCCGGTGTCGGTCACGTCCATGCGGATCTTCTGGTCCTCGGCGCGGGTCATCAGGATGATCTCGCGCGGGCCGCTCTCCGGCATCGCCTGCGCGGCGTTGAGGAGCAGGTTGAGGAGCACCTGCTTGATGCGGTTCTCGTCCACGCGCGTCATCGGGAGCAGGCCGAGGCTGGTGCGGAGCTGGATGCCGCGCGCCTCCATCTCCGGCGTGACGAAGGTCGCCACGCTCTCGACGAGGCGGTTCACGTCGCAGACGGCCAGGCGCAGCCGCTGCTCGCGGATGAAGTCGAGGAACTCGTCCAGGATGCCGTTGAGGCGGTTGGTCTCCTCGAGCAGCGTCTGGATGCGCTTGAGCGCGCGGCGCTCCTCGGGCGTCTTCGGGCTGCGCCAATCCTCCTGGAGCAATTGCAGGTTCATGCTCAGGCTGGTGAGCGGGTTCTTGATCTCGTGGATGAGGCCGCCGGCGAGCGTTCCGGCATAGGCGAGCTGCTCGGCGCGGCGCGCCTGTTCCTGCGCCTCGGCTTCCTGTTTCGGGCTGGAATCCATTTCAAGAAATTGCCGAATGCCGAATGCCGATTGCCGAATGGACCGGCGGCCTTGCGCCCACATGCATTCGGCAATCGGCAATCGGCATTCGGCAATCCTTCTCTCTCACTTGCCCTCGATCTTCTGCTCTTTTTCCTTCAGCGCCGCTTTGCGGCTGAGACGGATCTTTCCCTGGTCGTCGATCGAGAGGACCTTGACGAGCATCTCGTCGCGGAGTTTGCAGACGTCCTCGACCTTGGCCACGTAGGAATCGGAGAGTTCGCTGATATGGCAGAGGCCGTCGCGGCCGGGCAGGATCTCGACGAAGGCGCCGAATTCCTTGACGCCGGTCACGCGCCCGAGGTAGGTCCGGCCGACCACCGCCTCGGCGGTGAGCCCCAGGATCATGTCGCGCGCCTTCTCGGCGCCCTCGGCCGTCTTCGAGGCGACGTTGATCGTGCCGTCGTCGGCGATGTCAATTGACGCGCCGGTCTCCTCCTGCATCTTCTTGATGATGCGTCCGCCGGGGCCGATGATGCTGCCGATCTTGTCCACGGGGATTTTCAGGATCAGCAGACGCGGCGCGTGGCGGCTGACCTCGGCGCGCGGCTTGTCAATCGCCGTCAGCATCCGCGCCAGGATCCTCGCCCGCGCGTCGCGCGCCAGCAGGAACGCCTCCATGAGCGTGTCTTCCTTGATGCCGCAGACCTTCAGGTCCATCTGGATGCCGGTGATGCCCTGGAGCGTGCCGCCGATCTTCAGGTCCATGTCGCCGTAGTGGTCCTCGGCGCCGCTGATGTCGGTCAGGATCTTCACCTGGCCGCCTTCCTGGACGAGGCCCATCGCCACGCCTGCGACCGGGCGGAGGATCGGCACGCCGGCGTCCATCAGGGCGAGCGTCCCGCCGCAGACGGAGGCCTGCGAGGAGGAGCCGTTGGATTCGAGGATGTCGGAGACGACTCGGATGGTGTACGCGAACTGTTCGAGCGGCGGCAGGACGGCCTGGATCGAGACCTCGGCCAGGTTGCCGTGGCCGACCTCGCGGCGGCTCGGCGAGCGCGGCGGCTTGGCCTCGCCGACGCAGAACGGCGGGAAGTTGTAGTCGAGCATGAACTTCTTGCGGTACTCGTCCTTGAGGCCCTCGACGCGCTGCTCGTCAATCGAGGTGCCCAGCGTGCAGGTGACCAGCGCCTGGGTTTCGCCGCGCGTGAAGAGCGCCGAACCGTGCGCGCAGGGCAGCACGCCGACCTCGCAGTCAATCTCGCGCAGGTCCCGCAGGCCGCGGCCGTCCTCGCGCTTGCCGGTCATGATGAGCATGCGGCAGGCCTTGCGTTCGAGGCGGTAGCAGAGGTTCTTGACCTCCGAGGCGGACGGGCCTTCGGGTTTGGCTTGCTCGAGGATGATCTGCTGGAAGAGGGCGTCCAGCGCGCGCTGCCGGATGAACTTGCCGCGGACCTGGTGCGCGATCATGAGGCGGTCGAAGTACTTCGCCTCGAGCTGGGAGAAGAGCGGCGATTCGGCCTGCGGCGCCGGCGGAGACTTGCGGACGCCCATCAGCTCGGCGAGCTCTTTCTGGATGCGCACGATCTCGCCGATCGCCCGCTGGCTGGCCAGGATCGCCTGGAGGATGTCCTCCTCGGAAACCTCGCGCCCCTTGCCTTCCAGCATCGTGATGGCGCTCTCGGTGCCGGAGACGATCAGCTCGAGCGAGCACTTCTGCACCTCTTCGTGCGTGGGGTTGATGACGAATTCGTCCTGGACCTTGGCGACGCGGACCGAGCCGGTGGGGCCGAGGAACGGGATGGCCGGCGAGATCGTCAGCGCCGCGGAGGCGCCGATCATGCTGAGGATATCCGGGTCATTCTGCTGGTCGGCCGAGAGGACGACGCCGGTGAGCATCACTTCGTCGAAATAATTCTCCGGGAAAAGCGGCCGGATCGGCCGGTCCATCAGCCGCCCGGTGAGGACTTCCTTCATGGTCGGGTGGCCTTCGCGCTTGAAGAAGCCGCCGGGGATCTTGCCCGCCGCGTAGGTCATCTCGCGGTAATCCACGCGCAGGGGGAAGAAATCCAGCGCCATCTGCGGCCGGGCGCTCACCGCGGCCACGAGCACCACCGTATCCCCGTACCGGACGAGCACGGCGCCGTCCGCCTGCTTCGCGATCTTGCCCGACTCCAGCGACAACGTCTGCCGGCCGATTCGCGCTTCGACTTTCTTGCTGGCCATTCCTGCCTCTCCTGCCTTTCTTCTTGCCTTGCCTGCCGGACTCCGGCGATCCGCCTGCCTGGGAAGGCCGGCGGCGCGGAATCGAAATTTGCAACTTGAGCCGCGGAAATGGAGCGGGAACGTTGGGAAATCCGGCGGGGAAACGGTAAAGACCCGAATGTGCGCGGGCGGGCGCGAACTTCAGCGCCGCAGCCCCAGCCGCTCGATGACGGCCTGATACCGGTCGGGCGAGGCCGCCGAAAGGTGCTTGAGCAGATGCGCCCTGTGCCCCACCATCATGAGCAGCCCCCGACGCGAGGCATGGTCCTTCTTGTGCGACTTGAGATGCTCCATGAGGTGCTCAATGCGCGCCGTGATCAGCGCCACCTGGACCTCGGCCGAGCCGGTGTCCTGGTCGTGCCGCCGGTACTCCTCGATCGTCGTCTGTTTCTTCGCCACTTCTTCCACCTTCATCCCGCGGACTCCGTACCTTTCCCTGCTCTCTCGCTCAACCTTGCAGTCGCAGGCCTCCTGTTTCCATTAGTTGACGTTGGAAAAATCGTAACATTTCCGGCCGAGGATTGCAAATCGAAAAGTTTCCCCGCTTGCATGGCGCGCGGTTTCTTGTAGAATAAGCGGCGAATCCGCGCTCGACCCGGGACCCGAAGCCATGCCCGCAAACCTCACGCCGCAGTACATCAAGGCCGAGAAGGAGTTCAAGGCCGCCAGGACGATCGAGGAAAAGATCGCCTGCATGGAGAACATGCTCGCCCTGATCCCGAAGCACAAGGGCACCGACCACATGCAGGCGGACCTGAAGCACCGGCTGGCGCAACTGCGCCGGGAGCAGTCCGAAGGCCACGCCGCCGGCAAGCGGGCGGCGCCGGTCTACAAGATCGAGAAGGGCGGCGCCGGCCAGGTGATCCTCCTCGGCCCGCCGAACGCCGGCAAATCGCAGTTGCTCAAGTCACTCACGAACGCCACCGTCGCCGTGGCCGAATATCCCTTCACGACGCAGGTCCCGCAGCCGGGCATGGCGCGCTTCGAGGACGTCCAGATCCAACTGGTGGACACGCCCGCCGTGACGGAGGATTATTTCGAGGTCTGGCTGCCGGACCTCGTCCGCCGGGCCGACGCCGCGCTGCTCGTCGCGGACCTCGGCGACGAGGGGCTGCTCGACGCGCTGGAAGTCGTCATCCGGCGCCTGGAGGCGGTGAAAGTCTGCCTCGTCCCGGAGGCGCCCGCGGGCGACGCGGAGGAACTCTGCACGTTCCGGCGGACCGCCATCGTCGCCAACAAGATGGACCTGCCCGGCGCGGCGGACCGGCTCGACGCGCTGCGCGAGTTCTACGCGGGCCGGTTCGAGATCTGGCCGGTCTCCGGCGCGATGGGCGAGGGACTCCCGGCGCTGCCGGCGCGGCTCTTCAATTTCCTGCGCCTGATCCGCGTCTATACCAAGGAGCCGGGCAAGAAGGCCGACCTCGACTCGCCCTTTACGCTCCCGGTCGGAAGCACCGTCCTCCAGCTCGCGATCAGCGTGCACCGGGAATTCGAGCAGACCCTGAAGTCGGCGCGCATCTGGGGCAGCGGGAAATACGAGGGCATCTACGTGAAGCGCGATCATGTCCTGCAGGACAAGGACGTGGTCGAGCTGCACGAGTGATCTGCGGACGCGGAACGACTGCCGGCGGCGCTCATTCCGAGAGCGGGCCTGCTTTGTGCTTCGCGTTCGGCCCCTGGCCCGCAGACTGAGCGGCCGCCTTCATCTCGGCCTCGGTCATTCCGTGCGGCTTGTTGACCCACCAGATCAACACGCCGATCACGATCAACGCAATGACGCCGTAGATGAGCTTTTTCCTGGTCTCGTCGTCAAGCTCGAATTTCTTCTTGATTTTGGACGCCGGCGCGGCGCTCTTGATTTTCGTGCCGGTCGCGAGCGCCGTTCCGCACTCGACGCAGAACTGCGCGCCGTGCGGCATGTCGGCCTTGCAGCTCGGGCACTTGGGATTGCCCAGGCCGTATTCGTCCTTCTCCGCAGCGCCGCTCGTGCGCGAAACCGCGATCAACGGCTCCGGCATGGCCGGCTCCGGCGGCGGCGCCTCGATGGCGAACGCCAGGTCTTCCTTTGGAGCCGGAGCGGGCTTGCGCGGCGCGGCCGGGGCCGGGGCCGAAGCGTACGACGCCGGGGGCGGCATCGGCTTGATCACCGGCGAGGACGGTTTCCTGGCCGGGGCGGGCACCGTGAGTTCCTTGTTGCACTTCGGGCAGAGCACCTTCTTGCCGGCCGCGTTGGCCGGAGCGGCAAGTTTCTTCCCGCACGAACAGGTCACCGTGATTCTCGAGGGCAGGGGACCCGCCGCCGGCGCGCCGGGCATCTGGAGAATTTTCTTGCAGGTGGGACAGCGGGCGGTTTTGCCCGCGAGCTTTTCGGGCACGTTAAGTATCTTGCCGCAACTGCACGTCACTTGCATGGGGGACCCTCAGAACGTCCGGGAAATGCAGTGGATATATTCTATGTCGCCGCGCCGGCGCTGTCAACGCTCCTCATACGGCTTTCTCGATGGACATGATTTCGTACTCCGCCTCGCCCTCGTCGAACGAGGCGCGGACGTGTTCGCCCTTCTTCTTGCCCATGAACCGGCCGCTGAGCGGGGCGAGATAGGAATAGACGTGCCGCGGCAGATCGGCGTCCCAGGGGCCGAGGAACGTCGCGGTGCGCTCGCGGCCGGTGGTCACGTTGCGCAGGTGCACGGTGGTGCCGACGTTGACCTCCAGGCCGGTGACCGCGGCCGGGTCCAGCGTGCGCGCGTGCCGGAGTTCGTCGCGCATGCTGTTGGCGCGCTCGGTCAGCCGGTCGCGCTCTTCGAGGGCCGCCGTGAACTCCGAGTTCTCGCTCAGGTCGCCGCGCGAGGCGGCCTTGCCGATCTCCTGCGAGTTCCGCAGCAGTTCCACGTTGACCAGCTTCTCCATCTCCGCCTCGCGTCGCGCGAGCCCGGCGGCGCTGGAGTAAACCCAGCCGTCCTCCCAGAGATTCCGCTTCTCCGCGAACTCTTCCGGGTGCCGCTCGCGCAGCGCGTTGAGCAGCTCCAGCCGCGTCTCGCCCGGAAGACCTTCGTTCGAGACGATCACCTCGTGCAGCCGGCGCGCGGCCGCGGTATCGGTCCCGGCGATCACCGCGCGCGCCAGGCGGCAATCGCCGCCCTGGATCAGGCTGCGCAGCTTGCCGAGGATCTCGCGCGATTCCGCCCGCTTGCCTTCCTGCCGCGGCACGCGCGGCAGGCGGTTCATCAGCTCCAGCAGCGACACGGTGGCCGAGACGCGGTCCAACCGCGCCGGCTTGCCCGCCGCAAGCGCCGGCTTGCCCGCCGCAGGCGCTGGCTTGCCCGCCGCAGGCGCTGGCTTGCCCGCCGCAGGCGCTGGCTTGCCCGCCGCAGGCGCTGGCTCGCCCGCCGCAGGCGCTGGCTTGCCCGCCGCAGGCGCTGGCTTGCCCGCCGGAGGCGCCGGCTTGCCCGCCGGAGGCGCGGGCTTGCCCGCCGCAGGCGCGGGCTTGCCCGCCGCAGGCGCTGGCGCGGATTCCTCCGACGACAGCAGCCATCGCCAGACCCAGCCGAACGCCTCCGGATACTGGTCCGGCGTCGCCGCCGTCTTCAAGCAGGCCGCCGCGAGCAGCTCCGGCCGCCCGGCGCGCGTCAGCTCGCGGTTGATCCAGTCGCACAGCCGCAGCGAGGCGACGGGAAACGCCTCCGCGATCAGCTCGTGGAAGCGGTCCGGGCAGGCGTCCTTGAGCGATTCCAGCACGGCGCGCGCGATCTCCTCCGAAGGCGCATTCTGGATCAGCGCGGCCGGTTCCACGCCGGCGGCAACGCGCGCCAGGTCGGCCCGAGGATCGGGCGCCTGGCTGTAGCGCGCCCGGACCTCCTCCGCCGCCGCTAGCGCCGCCAGCGCCGAGGTGGCGTCCGCCGCCTCGCGCCCGGCGCGCAGCAGCTCGCCGCCCCATTCCGCCGCCAGCGCCGCATCGCCCTCGTGGCCCGCCTCGACCTCGGCCAGGTAAGCCAGGACCATCTTCACTCTCGCGAACAGGTCCGCCTGCGCGAACGCGGCCCGCAGCCGGTCCGCGTAGCCGACCTCCGCCGCCCGCAGCGCGAACTGCGGCTGGGTGCCCTCGGAGACCTCGATCAGCGGGTTGCGCCTCAGGCCCACCCGCACCGAGTTCCACCACGCGCTCCAGCCTTCGGCCGGGATGACGACCGGGATCAGCATCGCCTTGAGCTGCTTGAAGTCCGCCCGCCCGCCGCACACGCGCAGCACGCGCTCCACCAGCCGCGCCGGGTCCTCCGCCGCCAGCCGGCGCAGCCCCTCCGCATCGAACTCCGCCATCACCCGGAAATCCGCCGCGTCCACCTGCTCCCACTGCGCCAGGACCTGCGCCGGCGGCAGGACGTGGACGGCCTTCTCCGATTCCACGGCGAACCCGCCCGACTGAAACCCGACCACACGGCCGATGCGCCGCGACCGGGCATGGATTACGAAGGTCCCCGGCCGGAGCTTCAGGCATTCCTCGACGGTGTGGACCGCCTCGGCGACTTTCCCGGTCCGCAGGCCGGAGGCCTCGATGATCGCGTCGAACTCCGGCACATCGGGCGCGGACCGCTTGTAGAGCGAGATCAACTCCTCGCGGAGCGTCGGGGCCTCGGGCGCGATCGCCGCCGCGCGGCCCGCCACGCGAAGCGCCTCGCGCAGGTCGCCCTTCTCGGCGACCGCGGCCACCAGCGACCAGAGCAGCAGCGCCGCCTGGTCGGAGTGCTTCTTCCGGACCAGGTACTCGGCCACGGCGAAAAGCTCCGGCGGGTCGCCCGCGCCGAGCTTCTCCAGGCGCTGCATCCAGGCCGCTTCCAGCTTATCGAACTCCCGCTCGCGGGCCAGCGCCAGGAACTCTTCCGCGAACCCGGCGGACTGAGGTTGCTCGCTCATCAAGGCTCCTTAGGAATTGCGCCCCGAGTATTATGGCCTGCCGGGCGGCTGAAAAACAACCGAGTTTTAGTGCGGAGCGCGGAGCGTGGCGTGAGGAGTGTAGAACTGAAGCGGGCGGCCCTCCGCACCGGGCGCGCCGATGCCCCCATCGGAACGCCCGGTGAAGAAGCTGTTGACCGATCAAACCATGTTCCCGTCCTTGCGCGGGGTTTCGTCGAGCGCGAGGACGTTTACGCGTTGTCCATCCTTGCCAGTACCGGGCTGCGATTATTTATTACTTATATACGCATCGGGCAGCGCTGCTTTCAGCTCCGCCAACCCGGCGTCGGTCACCTGGGTGTTCGTCAGATCGAGATTCCGCAGGCTTTTCATATCCTTCAGATAAGCCAACCCGGCGTCGGTCACCCGGGTTCTCGCCAAACCGAGAAACTCCATGTCTTTCATATTCTTCAAATAAGCCAATCCGGCGTCGGTCACCTTCGTCCCGGCGAGGGTCAGAGTTCGCATGCTGTTCATTTCCTTCAGGTTAACCAAGCCGGCATCTGTCACATGGGTGTCATCAAGTCCCAGGAGCGGCAAGCCTGTCAACTCCTTCAGGCCGGCCAACCCGGCGTCCGTTACCGGGCTTTCCGCCAAATTGACATATTGCAGGCTTTTCATTTCCTTCAGGTTCACCAACCCGGCGCCCGTCACCAGGGTGTGGGCAAGCTCGAGCCGTTGCAAGCTCTTCATCTCCCTCAGGCCGGCCAACCCGGCATCCGTCACCGGGGTTTCTTGCAAATCGAGCTCTTGCAGGCTGTTCATTTCCTTCAGGTTCGCCAGCCCGGCGCCCGTCACCAGGGTGCGGCGGAGATCGAGCTGCAGCAAGCTTTTCACCTCCTTCAGGCCGGCCAACCCGGCGTCCGTTACGGGGCTTCCCTCCAAATCGAGATATTGCAGGCTTTTCATTTCCTTCAGGTTCACCAACCCGGCGCCCGTCACCAGGGTGTGGTGGAGATCGAGCCGTTGCAAGCTTTTCATCTCCTTCAGGCCGGCCAACCCAGCGTCCGTCACCGGGCTTTCCGCCAAATTGAGATTCCCTAAGCTTTTCATTTCCTTCAGGTTCGCCAACCCGGCGCCCGTCACCTTGGTGCGATCAAGAAGGAGGACCCCCAGGCCTGGCAGCTCCTGCAGATGCTCCAGCCCGGCGTCCGTCACCTGAGTATCCGTCAGATAGAGTGCCTGCAGGCCTTTCATGCCCTTCAGGTTCACCAAGCCGGCGCCCGTCACCTTGGTTTGCCCAAGAGCGAGCGTCTGCAGGCCTTGCAGCTCCTTCAGATGCTCCAACCCGGCGTCCGTCACCGAACTTCCCCACAGACTAAGCCGCTGCAGGTTTTTCATGCCCTGCAGGTTCGTCAGCCCGGCGCCCGTCACCTGGGTCAGCCCAGCCAGGCTGAGATCCTGCATCTCATTCATCTCTTTCAGGTTCACCAACCCGGCGTCCGTCACCTTGTTGCCGCCGAGATAGAGCGTGCGCAGGCCTTTCATGTCCTTAAGGTTCGCCAAGCCGGCGTCCGTCACTTGCAGTCCCCCAAGATCGATGGACTGCACGCCTTTCAGTTCCTTCAGGTTCGCCAAGACGGCGTCCGTCACCTTGGAACTGGAAAATCCGGGTCTGAGGGTGAGTGTCCTCAAATCTTTCATCCCCTTCAGAAACGCCAACCCGGCGTCCGTCCCCTCGTATTGCGTCAGATCGAGTTCCTGCAGGTATTGCTTGTCCTTCACAGCAGCCAGGTCTGGATCCGTAGCGCCGATGAATCTCAATCTCGTCGCCGGCGTGCTGGCGCTGATCCTTGTATCGGGCAGAGCCGCTTTCAACTCCGCCAACCCCGCGTCCGTCACCTTGGTGTTATCCAGATTGAGGTAATGTATGTCCATCTCCTTCAGGACGGCTAACCCGGCGTCCGTCACGCGGGTTCCAGAAAGATTGAGCTCAATGACGCGGCTCGGCAACCCCTTCAGGTTCGCCAATCCTGCGTCCGTCACTTGGGTGTTCGACAGATCGAGGAAACTCAGGTTTTTCAGCTCCTTCAGATTCGCCAGCCCGGCGCCGGTCACCTTCGTATTGGACAGTCCGAGGCCAGACAGCAAGAGCATCCTTCTCAGATGCTCCAGCCCGGCATCGGTCACCTGGGTGGAGTTAAGCACGAGCCAGTTCATCTCTGGCATGTCCTTCAGTTGCTCCAAACCGGCGTCCGTCACCTTTGTGTTCGAGAGCCCGAGGCTCATCAGGCGTTGCATCTCCTTCAGGTTCGCTAACCCGGCGTCTGTCACCTTGGAATTCGAGAGATCGAGCGCATACAGATCTTTCCTATCCTTCAAACCGGCCAAGTCGGCATCCGTAGCGTTGGGGAGTGTCAAGGTTCCCATCAAGGGTTTTACGGCCGGGGCGGCCGGAGCGGCCGCCTCAGTCGCGGGCCCTGCAAAACTGAGGGCTGCGGTCAGGACGGTGGCGAGCGCGGTCAATGTGCAGATCATGGCAATCGCCCTCCAGGAAAGAGACGAAACCCAATGTCTCGACGTGTCCAGGACGTGCGTCACGCGGCGGCCCAGGGACGAGCGGAATCGGATGACGCCGAGCCCGGCGACGGATTCCGGCCGCTGGAGCAAAAACCTCTCCGCCGCGGTGGCCAGGTCGTTCGCATAAGCCTTCGCGTCGGCGCCCAGCGCCAGCACCCGGTCGTCGGCCGCGTCTTCGCCGGCATCCTCCAGCCGCCGCGCCAGCACCCAAAGCAGCGGCTGGAAGCAGCCCACCGCGCAGACGACGCGCGCGAGGAGGTTCCACAGGCAATCCCGCCTCGCCTGGTGAGCCAGTTCGTGCATGAGCACTCGATCCAGAGTCCCGCTGAGCAAATCGCCTTCCTGGGCTTGAGGGACAATGACGATCGGCCGCAATGCGCCGGTGAGGATCGGCCCGCCGATCTCGGGGCTGGTCCGCAGCCCCGGCGCGCGCACTCGCAACCGTTCGCACAAGCCCTTCAGCCTGGCGAGAGTGGATGCGTCTTTGACCGGCACGCTGCGGCGGCGCGTTCTCCAGAGAGCGACGTGCGAGATCAGCAGCCACGCCGCCAGCAGGCAGGCGCCCGCCGCCCAGACCGCGGCGATGATCGTCGCCGGTTTCGGCATCGGAAGCGATGCCTTCACCGCCGGCGCGGTATGAGCTGCTCCGGCGTCAGCCGCTCCGGCGCGAGCCGCTTCGGACGAGGCGTACATCGGCGCGTTCGCTGACGGCGGCGGCATAACGGCAGCCGCCAGCGGCGCCGTCGGCAGCCGGACAGCGCAGGACGGCCCGAACCGCTCTATGGAGAACGATACGACCGGAGCGAGAATCACCGCGAGCAACGCCGCGCGATAGATGGCGCTCCGCGCCAGGCCGCTCCTGCCGAACAGCCTGGCCAGCAGCAGCGCCGCCGCGATGAGGATGCTGGAGTGAAGAAGGAATCGCGCCCCTTGCGCGCAAAGGAATCCGCTTGCCCCTGCCGGATCCAGATTCATCGCTTGGCCTCCTCGATTACCTTTTTGATCTCATCGAGTTCTTTGCGCGTGAGCTTCTCGTGCTTCACCAGGTACGCGACCATGCCGGAAGGCGAGCCGTTGAAGACGCGCCCGATCACGTCGCGCAGCGCGAAGCGCGCCGCATCCGCCTCCGTCACCAGCGGGAAGAAGATGAACGTGCGGTCGTTGACCTCATGCCCGACCGCCCCCTTCGCTTCCAGTTTCCGCAGGAGAGTCTGGACGGTGGAGTGGACCGGCGCGCCGCGCCCCGCGAGCGCCTCGGTGATCTCCCGCGCGGTGGCTCGCTTTCGTTTCCAGAGCACTTTCATGATCTGATGCTGCACACGCCCGAGTCGAATGCTTGCCATGAGCGACCTCCCATCAATGACCCATTACACACACCACGGTAAATCTACCATGGTAAATGCTACGTGTCAAGAAGATTTTGCAAATATTCCGGACGGATTAATTCCGGCTCGCACGGCGCAGCTCCGGTCTTCGCCCCGCGTCAGAACGGTCAGTCTCGATCGCTAAGAATTCAGATGGAAATTTGCCGATTTTTGGTGGAACTGGCGCATAGCGATTTGATACACTAAACGCCCGAGAAGATGTAAATATAGCATTTACGAAATTGTGGAAATCCGGAGCGGAATAGTCATGTAACTGGAAGCCATTATTCCATGCTGTGTTGCATCATAGAGGTTCGTTGCATCGGTCGCCTGCGTGCCGGCGCGCAGTGCTTTTGACTTGACAAGACGCTCATTATTTCTGATATTAGCGAACCAGCTATGGTTCCTGGAACCGGCAAACAGGATGTGTAGCTCCGATGTCCCGGGCCGATAAGAAAGTCACCTGTCCAGTCTGCGCGCACGAGTTGAGCGTCGCGCCCGACGCCGACCTGGCAAACCTCGTCTGTCCGCATTGCGAGGCCAAGATCCCCGAACAGGTGGTGCGAGGTCTGTCCGAGGCGGCCGAGGACCTCGCGTTGGGCTTCAAGCCGGGCCAGCAGCTCGGCAGCTACGTCATCGAGGCGCTCCTCGGCGCCGGCGGCATGGCGGTCGTCTTCCGCGGCCGGCAGTTGTCCCTCAACCGCACCGTCGCCATCAAAATCCTCTCGAAAGATCTCGCCAAGAACAGGCTCTTCATCAAGCGGTTCGACCGGGAAGCGACGGTCCTCGCCAACCTGAATCACCCGAACATCATCAGCGTTTTCGACCGCGGCTGCGAAGGCGAGACGTATTTCATCGTGATGGAGTACGTCGAGGGCGAGACGCTCAAGGACCGGCTGCGCCGGGAGGGAAAACTCGCGCCGGACCGGGTGCTGCAGATCGGCGAACAGGTCCTCGCCGGGCTGGCCTACGCGCACCGGCACGGCGTGGTGCACCGCGACATCAAGCCGGGCAACATCATGATCAACCGCGAGGAGACGGTGAAAATCGCCGACTTCGGCCTGGCGCACCTGGCCAAGTCGCAAGGCGGCCTGGACGTCACGCGCGACCATCACACCATGGGCACGCTCAAGTACATGGCGCCCGAGCAGCTCACCAGCGCCAAGTACGTTGACGAGCGCAGCGACATCTACAGCTTCGGCGTCTGCCTTTACGAATTCCTTACCGGCAGGCTTCCGCTCGGCATGTTCAAAATGCCCACCGAGGTGGACCGGTCGCTGGACGTGCGCTGGGACGAGATCATCCAGAACTCGCTCCGGGAGGACCCGAAGAACCGCTTTGCCAGCGCCGACGCCATGGCGCAGGCGCTGCACGAGCTGGCCACGACGCCGCCGATCACCCAGGCCCAGCGCGAGAAGGAGGAAGATTCCACCTCCAAGCTCCGAGGTGTGCTCAGCCTGACGACCTGCGGCACTTGCGGGCACGAGAGCGCGCCGGAGGCCCGTCAATGCGAAAAGTGCGGCGCAAGCCTTGAGGATATCTTCGACGCGTGCCCTTCCTGCAGGATGCAGAGCCGGCTGGACGTGCGGCAATGTCCCGGCTGCGGCGCGGACCTGGCCCGGCGCCGGAGCCAGGAGCGCAAGGAGGTTCACGCCATTCAGGCGAAAGCCCGGCAGCTCGTCGCCGACCGCCAATTCGATTCGGCGCTGCTGGAGCTGAAAAAACTCGAGCGCCTCCACACGCGGGAATACGCCTCCATGAAGGAAAGCGCCCGCGCCTGGATCGAGCGCGTCAGCCAGCGTCGCGAACGCTTCTTCCGGCGGATCTACGAGGCCGGGCAGCGCATGGTCGCCGAGGGATACATCGAGCGCGCGCTGGAGTTCTGGAGCGCGCTGCCGGACGATTACGAGAACATCGCCGAGCGCCGGAAGGAACTCGCCACCCTGGCCGAAGCGGCCACCGCCGCGGCGGCCGCGGGCAGCCGCTTTTACGAACAGGGCGATGTCGCCCGCGCCGTCGCCGAGTGGGACAAAGCCGCCGCGGCGCGGCCCGGCGACATCGAACTCAAGGACCGCCTGGCCGTCGCGCGCGATCAACTGGGCAACCTCAACCTCAAGCGCAGCTACCTGAAAGAGGCCGGCGAAGAGGCGGAGCGAGGCAACTTCGACGAGGCGCTGGCCCTTTGCCGGAAGGCGCTCGACCTGGACCCCAGCGACGCGTCGGCGCTCCTCGTCACTAAGGAAATCGAAGACAAGGAGCGCGAGCTCGCCGACCTGAAGCACCGCTACTTGAGCCAGGCCGGCGAAGCGGCGGAGACCGGCGACTTCGACGAGGCGGTGGCCCTTTGCCGGAAGGCGCTCGACCTGGACCCCAGCGACGCGTCGGCACTCCTGGTCACTAAAGAAATCGAGGACCAGGCGCGCGGACTCGCCGGCGGCAAGGCGCGGGCCCGTTCCGCGCCGCTCCATCTCAAGCCGATTCTTGTGGCGCCCGCTTTCCTCGGCGTCATCGCGGTGGGTCTCTGGTTCTTCTGCTGGCACATTCCGGCCAGGCGCGCGCAAACCGCCGCGAGAATCGCGATCGAGGCCAACAAGGCTCTCGACGAGGCGCTGCTCTTGAAGGAGGCCGGCAAGCCCTCCGACGTGATCGCGCTCTGCGGCCGCGTCGCCACGGACTATCCCGGCACGATCTACGCGGACAAAGCGAATGACCTGTCGGCGGAAATGCGGAAGCTGGACGACGACGCGCACGCGCGCTGCAGAGAGGCGGAAGCCATCGCCGGCAGGGGCGGCCTCGATTCGCTGATCGCAGGCTTTCAAAAGTACCGGGAGATCCTTTCCGGTCCGCCGGTCACCCTCGTCGCCGACCTCAAGGAATCGGCCGCGCGCCGGCTGGAGGGGATCCGCAGCGGCATCGTGTCGGCCGAGGAGGAACTGGGGGCGCGAGACGAGACGAACGGCGACTGGCGCGCGGCGCTGGAGCGATACCAACTGGTCGAGCAGACGCTCGGGTTCAACCGCAATCCCATACCCTCGCGGCTCGCCCGGGCGCAAAAACGGCTCGCCGACTGCGCCATCGAGGTGCGGGCCGGCCAGGAGGCGTTCCGGGCGTCGAGGTGGGACGCGGCGTACCGTGCCGCCGTCGCGGCGCTCGACCTGGTATCGGCCGATCCGGATGCGCGCAGCCTGCTCACCCGCCTCGCGCCCAAACTGCAGCCGCCGGCCGGAATGGTCCTCGTCCCGCCCGGGAAATACATCGTCGGAGGCAGCGAGGGCAATCCCCGCCGCACGGTGGAGCTGCCGTTCGGAGTCTTCATCGCCGTCCAGAAGGTCACGTGCGGCCGCTATGCGGAATACCTGCGCGCCACGGGGCGGCCGGCGCCGCCGGGCTGGGCGGAGCAGCAGGGCAACGAGGAAATGCCCGTCGCGAACGTCACGTGGCCGGAAGCCGCGGCGTTCGCCGCCTGGGCCGGCTGCGTTCTGCCCACCGAGGAACAATGGGAGTGCGCCTGCCGCGGACCCTCCGGCCAGCTCTATCCCTGGGGCGACACGTGGGCGCCGGGCGACGCCGTGCTCGGGTTCGGCCCCGCGCCCGTCGGCAGCGCCAAGGGCGACCGCAGTCCCTTCGGCTGCATGGACATGGCGGGCAACGTCGCGGAGTGGACGGCCACGGCAGTGCCGGACAAGCCCCGGTCCTGCATCGTCAAGGGCAGTTCCTGGGCCGGAATGGAGGAAGAGCGCCCGACCCGCGTCGTCGCGGACCCCGCGCCGTATGGAGCCGCGGACGCGCCGATGCTCCTCACGCCCGACTCCGGGAGGCCGGAGCGGTTGGTTCGATACCGCTCCAACATCGAGGCGCAATACCTGGGTGTGATCGCCACGGCGGATTACACGTACGTCGTCGTCCGCAAGTGGATGCCGACCTGGGACCACTGGGCGGAGTCGAAGTTCCGGGTGACACTCGACCAGGAGATCGGCGGCAGCGCCGTCGTGCCCGTGGACGAAGGGCCCAAGCCCCGGCGGCGGATTGAGACCCTGCTCCTCACGACGGGCTGCATCGCCCTGAAGCAGGACCCGAAGGAGTGGCTGGACGTGCGCGACCCTTCCGGCGTCATCCGCCGCTTGCCCCTGGTCAGCGGTGGAGCGTCGCGCTCGCCGAAAGTCAACGAGTGCAAAGACCCCCCGCCCGCCCCGGATATGACGCTGGCGAACGCCGCGAGCGCCGCGGCCCGCATGGAAGGCCGCCAGAACGCGCGCTACATCAACGTCGGCTTCCGCTGCGCCAAACCGCTCTGGCCAAACGCGTCCCCCGCCGAAGAATCCCTGAAAGCGCCTGCGAAGTAGAGACTCCACGGCAACCCGGCGGAACCGATGAGTGCGGCATGAATGTGAACTGCGGCTTGCCCGCTGTAGCTTTACCGAGGGCGGGAGTGGGGAATGCGGCTGATTATGGGCCGTCCTCATTCTTCCCGCAAAACTCGCCCCCACCTACACTCTGCACTCCGCATTCCGCACTCACGCGGCCTGCCGGTTGACGCAAGCGCAGGGTTGAGGGAGAATGGATCAATCGGCGAAGGCGACGTACAGGCTCATGTTGGGACGGGGATTCATGGCGGAGATGCGGCGGGCGGACGAGACGATTGCGATCGCGGCCCATGAGAAAGGGGTGGCGATTTTCCGCGCGGCGCGGGAGGGGATTACGTGGGAGACTTCGGCCGACGGGGTGCGGTGGGAGGCGGCGCGCGCGCCGGCGGGCGACGCGGGGCCGCTCCGGCCGATCTGCTCGGCTGAGCGCTCCGGCGAAGGGCAGTTGCTCTGCGCGGACCCGGAAGGCCGCATGCTGGGCGTGGCCGCGGGCGACCGGGGGCTGTCGCTGAACGAGCGGTTCCGGCCGCAGTTCTCAGACGAGCCTTGGTACGAGAGACTGCCTGAGCCGAACGAGATGGCGATTCTCCACGATGAGGCGCAGGCGGTCTACCGCGCCTTCTTTTCCGCGCACCGCAAGAGCGGGCGCAATCCGGAGCGGCGCGGCTGCGTCGGGTCGGCGACTTCGGCCGACCTGCGGAGATGGAGCACCGAGCCGCCGATTTTCGCGCCGAACCTGTTCAGCGACATGGTCGCGCCGAGTATTTTCAGCGACGGCGGCCGGCACGTGCTTTTCTACGCGACGCCGGAGCAGGGCGGGCTGGTCGGGCTGCGGTTCGCCATCGCGCCGCACCTGGAAGGGCCATACGAGCGCCTGGAGCCGGACCTGGTGGCGCGCGATGCGCGGACGGCGGTGCACGCGGTGCGGGTCGGCGAGCGGCGCCTGGTGTTCTTCGGCCGCGCGGAGCCGATGCGGCCCGGCGGGGCGGCGGTGTCGAGGCCGGGGCTGCTGGAGTTCCACGCGGACGGGCGGCCGTTCGTGCGGTTCTACGACGGGCTGCTGGGGCTGCTCGGGCGCACGCTGTTCCAGACGGAGATGGCGCTCAGCAGCGGCGAGATTCTCGCGCGGGTGCTGCCGCGCTACGGGACGGATTTCCGGCTGACGCTGAAGGTCCGCAGCCTGGGCGCGAAGGCGCTGGGGGTGCTGTTCCGGACGACGATGACCGGGTCCGACAACGTGACGCTGTGGCTCGATTTCGCGGCCGGGGCGGCGCTGCTGCGGCGGGGCGTGAGCGGGCGGCTGCTGGCGCGCGCGCCGTGCCGGCTGGCGGCGGGCGAGGAGCACCGCGTGTCGCTCTGGGTGGAGGGCGGATTCGCCGATGTCTATCTGGACGATGAGTGGGTGCTGAGCTGCGCGACCGAGGCGCGCAAGGCCGGGGGCTTCGGGCTGGCGACGCTCGGCGGCGAGGGGCGGTTCGATGCGGTGACGGCGCAGGCGATTCAGAGCCTGTGACGCGGGCTCCATAGTATTTTCGCCATACCTTCCGATGTATTTTTACTATACAGCCAAGTCCGATAATGCGTCGTTTCCCCGCCTCCCGCCTTCGCAAATTTCGTAAACCGCCGATTTTGGGCTAATCAGAAAGCCTTGTCCCACGATAGTTAATGCAGCGGCCCCCGGCAATGAAGCGGAGTTCCGCCGTTGGGCACGCGCTTTGCTAAAGTACCGATCGCAAGGTGACAAGGCGTCAAGGAGAGCGGATGAAGAAGCCCGATGAAACGATGCAGAACCAGTTGATGCTCGGCGCGATTTCCGAGGAACCGACTGAGTACGACCGGCACGGGTATCTTCGTCCGTGGCGCTATTTCCGTTTCTACATGCTCTATGAGCCCAATTCCCGAAGGACCTGCTGGTTGCCGGAGGGATACGAAGTCTAGCGGATGGCCGTGTGGCGAAGGTGAAGTGCTCGAGGGGAACAAGATGCGTCCTGACCGCTTTGGCAAGGAGTGCTTCAAAGCGTTCCGCAAGTACGCGCGGCCCTCTCCCGAAGGGCCTGGAACTATTCACCTGGGCATTTCGGATCCGCTGGGCGTACTGCCTCAGCACGACGAGCAAGCCCCGAAGAGGAAGCCGAAAGAGCATCCGCCTGCGGAGCCGGAGTAGACCGCCGCGCGGTCCGGACCGGCGCGAAGGCGGTCAGCCCTTCTTCTCCACCGGGTCATAGCCGCCGGGACTGAACGGGTTGCAACGCAGGAGCCGCCAGGCTCCCTTCAATGCGCCTCGGACTGCGCCCCGCGTTCGAATCGCCTCGATCATGTACTGCGAGCACGAGGGATAGAACCGGCAGCGGGGTCCCAGCAGCGGCGAGAGACCCTTCTGATAGGCCCGCACAAGGGCGATCAACACGCTACCGAGGGGCGAAGACCTTCCCAATTCTGCTCATGGCCTCTCTGAATACCGGCTCGATTGCGGCCAGCGTCAGGGTGCGCCAGGTCGTCCGCGGCACGATGACCAGGTCGCACGGGACGGCGAGCGCCTGGCGGTTAAGGCGGTACGCTTCGCGCAGGAGCCGCTTGATGCGGTTCCGGCGGACCGCGTTCCCATGCCTTTTGCCGACGCACAATCCCAGCCGCGCGTGGCCGAGTCCATTCGGCAGGGCGCGGACGCTGATCTCCCGCAGTTCAAAAGCGCGCCCTTCCTGAAAAACGCGATCGAACTCCCGTTTGAGCCGCACGTGCTCGAAGGCTCGAAACCGGCAGTCCGTTTTCACCTGAACGTCCTCCATTGAGCGGCGGAAGCCCGAACACTATAGCATATCCTTCACGGCGTGCCACGGGCAAGCGGCACCGGAGGCCGTCCGCGAAGAGCGCCGGTTCACGCAGGCACATTCCGCCGGCTTGACCGGCAAATGTATCTTTCTGCTACGATGTCGCTCCACAGAGCATCACGGTCCGCCGAGATCGAGGTGAAACCGCCGTTGTAAGTTACAGCCCCCACTCAGGTTGTGGCCGCATTTATTAATTGAGCTAACACGTTTCCAACGGCACTGGCTTTGCAGTTTGCTCGTGTAAAGATTCCGGCCCCAGCGAGAGAAGATTTCGGAATGGGCGAGGGAAACGGCTGTGACTGAGACAAGAGATTGCGGGGGACCGCTTGGGCGCTATCGTTGTCGAGTGGAGTCAGGCCGCGCGGGGCGCCTGCCGCGGATGGACGGCGGCGGCCGCTGCGGCGTCAACTGGAGTGCCCGCGTTCATGCAGGGGCTGAGCGGGCCGCCCGATATGACCCTCGCACTGCGGAGAGGGCGTAAGGATGGAACAGGTGATTCTGCTGGTTGAGGGGAGTGCGACGGACGCGCTGATCGTGAAGCACGCGCTCAGGAAGAATTTCGGCGTGCAGCACGCGCGGACGGCGCAGGAAGCCCGGGATCTGCTGAAGCGGCAGACCTTTGGCGGCGTGGTGCTCGACTGCTCGCTGCCCGAGGCCAACGGGCTGGCGCTGCAGCAGTGGATCGTTCGCCAGGGGCTCGAAGTGCCCGTCATCGTGATCTCCGACGAGGGCGATGAGCGCATTGCAACGGAGGCATTCAAGCAGGGCGCCTACGACTACGTCGTCAAGTCCGAAGAGAGCCTCGCCGCGCTCGGCGCGGTGGTTCACCAGGTGCTGCAGCGGCACGAGCTGGAGCAGCGCGCGCAGATCCTGCAGCAGATCGTCGAGAACGCGTCGGAGGCGATCATCACCATGAGGGAAGACGGCCAGATCCTCACGGCGAACCGCGCGGTCGAGATGACCTTCCTGTACCGGCCGGAGGAGGTCGTCGGCCAGCCGTTCACGCTCCTGTTCCCGGAGGACAGGCCGGACCAGCAGGCGCGCGGGATGCTGGCGGCCGGCGCGGCGGGGAATTCCTGGCAGGGCGAGCTGCCGGCGCGGCGCAAGGACGGTACGGTGTTTCCCTCGCAGATGTCCTGTTCGGTCCTGCGCGACCGTTCCGGCCGCACGCGGTGCCTGATCGGGATCGTGCGCGACGTCACCGAGCGCCGCCAGTTCCTCGACCAGCTCAAGCATCTTTCGATCACGGACAACCTGACGGGCCTCTACAACCACCGGTTCTTCCACGAGCGGCTGCGGTACGAGTTCGCGCGCGCGCGGCGATACGGCGAGCAGCTCGGCTGCATCATGATTGACGTGGATTTCTTCAAGACCGTCAACGACACCTACGGGCACCTGCTCGGCGACGAGGTGCTCAAGTCGCTCGCCGGCATCGTCAGCCGCGCCACGCGCGCGGTGGACCTGGTGGCCCGATACGGCGGCGAGGAGTTCGCCCTGCTGCTGCCGAACACGGACATGGAGGGCGCGGCGCGGTGCGCGGAGCACATCTGGGAAAGCGTCGGGACCACGGAGATCCGCACGCGGCAGGGCGCGCTGCGCCTGACGATCTGCGCGGGGGTCGCCGCGCTCGCCGACGACATGAAGGACGAGGAGGAACTCTGCCGCCGGGCCGACGGCGCGCTCCTGATCGCCAAGCGGCGCGGCCGCAACAACGTCTGCGTCTGGGACTCGGGCCTGCTGGGTCCGGACGCGCAGCCGCAAGTGCTGCAGGGGCAGAACTTCGCCGAACTGCGCGCCAACCTGGGCCGGCTGATCGGCCCGGCCAGGGGGCGCTATCTCGAGGCGCTGCGGCCGCTGCTGGAGTCGTGGTGCCGGCGCAACCCCACGCTGCAGCGGCGCATGGCCAACGTGGCGATCTTCGCGATGGAACTGGGCCGCGCGGCCCGGATGCGGCCGGAAGAACTCGAGGCGCTGCACAATGCCGCCCTGTTCCACGTGATCGCCGGCGCGGCGGGCGGGCCGGCGACGCCTCGGGAGCGCCGGGAAGGCCCGGGGCGGGCGGGCGACGGCCAGGCGCCCGCGAATGCGGCGGAGGAATTCGCCTGTGGGCTGCGCATCCTGGACGTGGAAACGGAATGCCTGCGCCACTTCCGCGAGCGGTACGACGGCGCCGGACTCCCGGACGGCCTGGCGGGGAAGGAAATTCCGCTGGCGGCCCGGGTGCTGGCCGTGGCGGATGCCTGCGACGCGCTGATCTCGAACCGGGCCGAAGGGCCCGGCTCGATGGAGGACGAAATGCTGGAGGGCTTGCGCCGGCTCGCCGGTAGGGAACTGGACCCCGACCTCATCGCCCTGTTTGAGCAGGCGCACTGCGTGAACGCGGGCGGATGATTCCAAGGGAAGGCACGGGCCGTTCGCAGCGGCGCCCACCCCGGTATGCGGAAGAGCGCCTGACGGCACCACTTCGAGCGATGCGGCCGCACAGGCGAGGCGCACGGCATTGCGCCCCGCCTGTTCAGAGGCCGTCTAGCGGTTGCGCAGCAGGTTCCGGACGTCGTTGACGCTGGGGCCTTGGTACAAATTGCCCGTGAAGAAGCCGTTGTCGAGCAACTCGCGATCGGCGGCGTACGTGCGGGCGACCCGCAGAAACATGGTGTGCGTCGAGTTCATGTACTCGTAGACCATGAGCGTCTGGGTCTTGGTGTCAACCACCACGATCGGGGTGGCGTCGCCGATCGTGGCGCCCAACATGGACAGCACATAGTTGGCCGAGCCGGCGACCTCGCCCGTCTGGCCGAAGGCGGCGCGCGAATCGCTCCGGTGCAGGTACTCATCCGCCAGCAGCGCGGCCAGAGCCCCCACGACCGCCGCCAGGCCGACGATCACCCAGTAAGCCTTTCTGCCCTCCATGCGCGGGTCTCCCATTTATTTTTCCCCTGAGCCCCTTACGGCTCGAACTCTTTCTCGAGCAGGATCGTCGGCGTGACCAGGAAGATGTCGTGCTCGCGGTTTTTCTGGACCAAGGTACTCAGGAAGAGGCGCTTGATGACCGGGATGTGCGAGAGGATCGGCACGCCTTGCTCTGTCCGGGTCTCCTGGACGCTGGTGAACCCGCCAATGACCGCAGTGCCGCGGTCCGGGACTTTCATCGTGGCCGTGACGGCGTTGGTCTCGGTGTTAATGGTGGTGATGGGCACTGTCACGGAGGCGCCGGTCAGCGTGGTCGCAGCGAGCCCGGTGACGGTCGCGGCCGCGATGGGGATGACCCCGGTGGTCGTCACGAGCTGTGTGGTTGTGATGGACGGCGAGACGCTCATCCAGACGTAGCGCCGGTCGGCCGTGATCCACGTCTGCACGGTCAAGGAATTGGCGCTGGGAGCGAACGCCAATACCGGAATGACGAAGTTGCCCTGCGCCACGTAGGTGGAGATGTATTCAACGCTGCTCGTCAGGCTGATGGTCGTCGAGACGGTGTTGATACAGGTGATGTGCGGAGAAGACGTGACGATGGCGTTCGTGCTGGACTCCGCGGCATTGATGATCAGCTTGGTCTGGGCGCTGTTGAGGAACGAGACGGTCATCTGGAAAATACCGTTGGAGGACGAGCCGGTATTGTAGGACACCTGGCTGACCGCAGCCGGGATATGCCCGCCGAAAATGGACTGGCCCCCGGTGTTGATCAGCGGCAGGTTTTCCCATTGGACGCCGATGTCTTTGAGGAAATCGTCCGTGAAGGTCATATACGTGGCCTCGACCTGCACCTGCATGTGCGTCTGGGCGCGGAGCACTTCGAGGACCTCTTCGATCTTCTTATGGATGCGGTCCACGTGATTGACCATCAGCCAGACGCCGCGCAGGTACATGAGCGGGTCGGCGCCATCTCGGTTCGGGTCGGTGGAGGTCATCAGGGCGCCTATGCCGCCGGTGGTGCCGCCGCCGCCGCCACCGCCCCTGCCGCCGCCGCCGCCCGCGCCGCCACCGCCGCCTACGCCGGTAACGCCCGCGCCGCCACCGCCGCCGCCGAGGCCGCCGCCCGCGCCGCCGCCGCCCAAGCCGCCGGCTGCGGAAGATGGCGGGTGCGGCCAGTTGTTCGGGCCGCCGGTGAAAATGTAGAGCAGTTCCAGCACGTCGCTGACGCCCGAACCGGCCCCGCCCGAACCGCCGGCTGCGCCGCCTGCTGCGCCGCCTGCGCCGCCGCCGCCGGCGCCGCCGCTGGTGCCGCCTGCGCCGCCCGTGCCGCCGCCTGCGCCGCCCGTGGTGCCGCCTGACGATCCGCCGGTGGTCTCGATCACGACGAGGAGGTCGGAGATGTCATATTGGCGCAGGGAAAGGTTCTCGTCCTGCGCCTCTTCCCTGCGGGCGCCCGGGTAGGTGGAGATGAAGATGTTGCCGTGGGAGATGACGAAGTTATACTTCGGGCGCAGCATCAATTGAAGCAGCGTGCGGAGCGTCACCTCGTGCAGGTCCAGCGTAATCTGCAGGGAGGTCAAGGCCGAGTTCACCTCGGGAGCCGGGTCCAGGATGAAGTTGACGTCTTTGCCGATCTGGGTCTTGATGATTTCGAGGGCCTCCGGGAGCGAGACGCCCGGGAGCGATACGGCCTTGATTTCCTGCTCCAGCCGGGCCTCGATATCGAGTTCCTTCGGGGTCTTGGTCGCCTCGCCGGAGGGCAGTTCCACGCGGGGGCGCGCCTTGATCTCTTCCCAAAGCTCCCGGGCCGGATACATGAAGATGGCGCCGGGGAACACGGCTTTCATGCGCATGCGGACGCGCTCATCCTCGACGGCCTTCTGGTCGGTTTGGATGATCGAGTCCCAGGTCTTGCGCCGGAGGGCCTGGCGCGCGTCGTCAATCAGGTCGCGCGCGGCGCCGTTCTCCGGATCGGCCTCCACGACCTGCTGCGCGAGCTTGATGGCGCTCTCGTACTTGCCCTTGGCGAACTCGGAATTGGCCTCCGCGAAGAGGGCGAGCTTCCGGCGTTCGTTGCGTTCCGCCTCGTCGCGCAGCGCCTGTTCCCGTTCCTTGAGGGCGTCGAACTCTCTCGCCCGCTTCTGCTGGTCCTCCGCCTCGGCCTGCGCGTCCTGCGCCTGTTTCAGCAGCCCTTTCACCTGGCTCTGGGCCATGCGGATATCCGAGACGGGCGCCAGGTAATCGAGCGAGTCGAGCGCGCGGCTGAACTGGTCAATCGCGGTCGGGAAGTCCTTCGCGGCCATGGCCGCGCGGCCGCGCTGGACGGCCAGGTTGATCTGGGTGAGGACCTCGTCAATCACCGCCTTTTCCTGCGACTTGACCCTGTCGTAATAGACGGTGATGTCGAGGCCCTTGCCCTGGAGGGCGAAGATCTCGGCCCTCATCTTCAGCGCGGCGGCGTTGTCGGGCTGGTGATTCAGCGCCTCGGCGATGTTCTTCAGCGACTCGTCATACCTGAAATTGTCGAAGTCGGCCTTCGCGAGGTCCACGTACATCTGGGCGGTGGCCTTCTCCTGCTGATCGTTGATCTGCTGCTGCTTCTTGACGAAGGCCAGGTAGTCCTCCTGGCGCCTGACGGCATCGGCCTCGGTCTGGGCCTGCGTCGCCTGGCCGGAGGCGGAGGCCATGGCTTGCTTCCGCTGGTCGGAGACTTTCGCCAGCAGGCCGGCGAGCTGTGCGCGCTGGGCGTCGGTGAGCAGGTCTTTGTCCATCACCGCCTTGTTGAGGAATTCGCCGGCGCCGCGCCAGTCGTTCTTGTTGAGGAGCTCTGCGCCGGACTTCATGTTGGCCACCGCGGCGGCGCGGCGGGCATCGGTGTCCTTCTGGCGCTGGGTGATCTGGCTGAGCTTCGCGCGCAGCTGCCCGTCCTTTTCCTTGCCGAGGCTGACGCCGCTGTTGAGAATCTCCTCGAACTGCCGCCGCGCTTCGTCGAACTGGCCCTTGTCGAACGCCCGGAGGGCGTCGTCATATTCTTTGAGGGCCTTGCGCTGGGCGTCGCTCGGGCCGGCCGGCGGCGCGGCGGGCGAGGCCTTGGCCAGCAAGGCGCCCTGGGCCAGGTTGTCCTTGGCGTCCGGTATTTTCGCCAGGTATTCGGCGATGCGCTGTTCGCGCTCCGCGCTGAGGCCCGACTTGAACTGGGGATCGGCCTGGCGCTGGTCCTGGATGAACTTGTTCAGGTGCTCGAACGCCGTGCGGGCGTTGTCGTACTGTCCTGCGTTGTAGTAGTCCATGGCCAGGTCGAAGTTCTCGGCGGCGCGGTCGGCGTAGACCTGGCTATAGAGGCGCCGGGCTTCGTCGTATTGGCCCTGCTGGTAGAGGCGGTCGGCGTCGGCGAGCATCTGCTTCTGGCGGGCCTCGCGGGTTTGCTTCTCCTGGAGGCGCTTGGACTCCTCGGCCTTCGCGCGCTGGCGGGCGGCCTCGACGGTCTGGTACTGGTCGGAGAGGACGCCTTTGACGCGGCCGAGGAGCTGTTGCGCCTTCTGGATCTCCTGCGGCTGAGCGCCCGCCGGCGGCGCGGCGAGGAAGCCGTCGAGGACTTCCTTGGCCTTGGCGTATTTCCCCGCGTCGAAGAGCGCGGCGGCGCGGTCAACGGCCCCGGCCATGGCGGGCTTGGCCGCAGCGGCGTCCGGCGCCGGCGCCGCAGTCATCGGCGGGTTCATCACCGCCAGCGAAAACGCCAGTGCGCAAACCGCGATGGACCAGAGGCGTCGAATATCTTTGTGCACGAACGGGCCCTCCACTTCATGAAAAATACGCTCGCCTGCTTCCGCGACAACCGGTTTCGCTCTCGCGCAGGGCGCGGGGACGATTTCTTTCAATTCCTTGCCCGCGCTACGCGCGGGAGCGGCTATTGTCCGAAGTCGAAGGTGGCGGCATTGCGGGCCGCTTCCGCCGCCTTGCGCGCTTGTTCGCGCTGGCGGTGCTCTTCGATCTCGCGCGTCTTCGCGATCTTTTCGCGCTGGGCGATTTCTTTCTGGTGCGAGCTGAGTTCGGCCTTCTTCTGGTTATCAGCGGCCATGCGCTGCTGCTGAGCGAGCTTCTGTTTGGCCTCGGCGTCCTTCTGCGCCGCAAGGGCCTTTTCGCGGTCGGCCTTCTCGGCATCGGCCCGCTGCTGCTGGGCGAGCTTCTGTTTGGCCTCGGCGTCCTTCTGCGCCGCGAGGGCCTTTTCGCGGTCGGCCTTCTCGGTCTCGATGCGCTGCTGCTGGGCGAGCTGCTGCCGGGCCTCGGCGTCCTTAGCGATCTGGACGCGCTGCGCGTGCTCCTGCACCTCGCGGTCTCTCACGCGCGCCTCGTAGGCCCTGCGCTCGGCCGGCGGGACCGTGGCCACTGGCGGCTTGACCGGCTGCGGCGCCGGCTGGGCGGCGACGGGCGCCTTGGCGGGCGCCGCCGGCATTGCCATGATCGCGGGAGCTGCAGCGGCGACGGGCGGCTTGGCAGCGGGAGCTGTCGGCGGAGCCGCTGGAGTTTTCGGGGCGACGGCGACCGGCGCCGCGGCGGGCGGTTTCGCCGGCATCATCGGGGCGGCGGCGACGCGCTTCGCGTGCTCGGTTTCTTCGCGCTGCGTCACGGATTTCTCGTAGGCTTGCGCGGCCCGCTGCTTCGCGAGGGCCTGGCGGTCGGCTTCGGCCTGCCGGCGCGCGGCTTCATCTTTTTCCGCCTGGACTCGGCGGGCTTCCTCGGCCTGCTTATCGGCCGCGGCGGCCTTCGCCGCCTGCACGCGCTGCGCGTGCTCCGTCCTCTCGCGGGTGATGACGTCCTGCTGATACTTCTGCCATTGCGGTATTTTGGCGGGCTGCGGAGCGGCCGTCGGGGCGGCCTGGGCGAACGCGCCGTTTGCGGGGAGCAGAATCACGAGCGCGGCGGCTGCCGCCAGGAGAAAGAGCGCGCGCGAGGAATTCATGGTTCCCTGTTTGCGGGTCATCGGGCTCAAGATGAGACTCCTCTCAAACGGAACCGTGGCCGGGTTCACTGGCGACTTTTCCCGCACCGTTGTACCGCCGGGTTCCTTCGTTGTCAAGGGGAAGCCGGGGCTACTTTTCCTTGTTCTTGAAGTGTAAGGCGCCGCGAGGCGTCAAATAGAGAACTTGCGGATCGCGCGTATCCTTGGCCTGGTAGATCGGCGTGAAGTTCGGCCCCCAGCGCAACTTGTACTCGACGACATGGAAATTGGGCAACACGTTGACCAGGATGCAGCCGGTGGAGAAGTCCTCGTCGGTATCCTTGGTCCTGGTCGGCAGCCCCGGGATCTGCATCGCCGCCGGCAGCCTGAGCTTGATGGTGCGCCTGCCGCCGATCCTCTTGCCGATGCCGACGGTGAAGTCCTGCCACGGGAGCCACTCGCCGGTATCCGGGTCGCGCCGGGTGATGCGCACGCCGGCGCTGTCGGAGGTGATGCTTCGGACGGTGAACTCGACGACCGAGGGCAGGAAGACGGGCTTCGGGGTGACGTAGGGCGCTTCGCAGGGGACCGGCTCGACGTCGGGCTCGTCGGCGGCGATGCTGAGGGTGACGATCTTGTAGATGTAGCTCTCGCCGTCATCCACGGTCTGGTCGAGGAAGACGAAGGCATCGGGGGGCGGTTCGCTGGTCTGTTCCGCGCCGGCCAGGGTGAGAGGACGGATTTCCGTGACGGCTTCCGGCACAGGCGGGGCCGCACCGGCCGGCGGAGTCACCGTGGTCGCCGGCGCCGGGGCGGCCGGGCTGGTCGTTCCGGTCGGCGCGGTCGGCGCCGACCCGGCGCCGGGCACCTCCGGGGGCTGGAACTTCAGCATGATGTCGTGGATCTGTTCGCGATTGAGCGGAACGGGCGGGTCGTCCGGGTCGTCGAGGCGGACATACTCCGCGTCGGAGGCGCCGGCCGGCTTGCGGTAGAACGCGGCGTTGGTGCTGAAGCCGACCGTCTGGCTCAACTGCTCGGGATTGGTGGGCGTGAACCAGATGAGCACCATGGCCGGCTTGAAGGTGTTCCGGAACTGAACGGCCGCGCTGGGGATCACCGCCACGTTGGTCGGCGGGTTCGGCGGCGGCGGCGTGACGAGGGTCCGCACGCTGATCTTGAAGAGGTGGACGAGGTCGTCGTCGGTCTGGATGCGGACGCTCGTCTCGCCCGTTTCGAGCGGGATGAACGTCACGATGCTGACGCCGGTCGGCAGGTCGTAGGCGAGGTCCACGTGCAGGAGTCTCTCGTCGCCGGCGATCACGCGGGTGAAGCGCGTGCCGAGGAACCGCACCGTGTGAGGGATGCCGACGCGGAGCTGGAGCGGCGGATACGGAATGTCCTCGCGCGTGAGGAACGGGTTGCGCCGGTAAGGATCGAGGACCGCCGGGTGCTCGAACCGGTCCCGGATTTCGGTGAGGTAATCGTGCAGCGGCAGGGGCTGCGCGGACGTTTCGCTCATCCCGCGCTGGACGGCCTGGTCGTACTGGGTGATCTCATCCTTGAGCTTTTCCTGTCCGGCGGCCCTGAGCGGGAAGGCCTTGATGGCGACGATGATGAGCACGATGGCCAGGATCGCCAGGACGGCCCAGTCGAGATATTTCGCCAGGATGACCTTGGGTTTCATCTGGCCCCCGTCGTCGGCGCAGCGGACCCGCCCGCAGGAGCGGGGGCGGCCGGCGTCGCGCGATTCTCGAGTTTACTCCGGTACTTGGCCATGATCGGCGAGAATTGATACCCCTCGCCGCTCAGGTGGAGGAGGACGTAGTTTCCGGCCTCCACCAGTTGCGCCTCCGGCTGCCGGCCGCGGCGCTGTCCGCTGACGCCCGCCGACGGCAGGGTCGGCCGGGCGCCGAAGCCGCCGCGCCCCTGCGGCGGACCGAAGGTGCGGCCCGGCATGCCTCCGCCGCCGCGCGGCGGGCCCCCAGGCGTCGGCGCCCCGAACGTGGCGCGGCCGAGGGTCGGCGTCTCGGTCGGAGCGATATCGGTGATCTGAACGCGATAGCGCCAACTGTTGCTGATGAGCCGGCGCAGGAAGACGGGGATGCGCTCGAACCTCAGCTTGACCTCCATATCGAAGGAGCGAATCTTGTAGACGCCGTTTCCCGCCTCGGCTGCCGGCGCACCCGGCGGCTGGCCCGCCGCCGCGGCCCCTCTGTTCATGAAGGCGTAAGCCGGCCCGGAGGCCCCTCTGCCGCCGGGGCCCATTATTCCGCGCGCGCCGGCCGCCTCCTCGCCGCCGCCGATGGTCATGTTGACCAGCGCGGCGATGTCCGGCGCGTGGTTGTTCCGCACGAGGATGAAGTCGCTCTCGTTGTTGATCGAGACGATCGCGGAGATCGCCTCGGCGATGCGGGTGGTGTTCCACTCTCCGTTGACGTCGGCGATGTCGTTGAGAATGCCGTTGAGTTCCGCCTCGGTGCCGCGGCGGAGGGCGGCGGCGAGGCTGTCGAAATGATGGCTTTCGAGGAGGCCGATGACGTCGGCGCGATAGCGGACCATGCGGAGTTCCATGACGTAGTCCAGGAACCGCTGCCGGTCGGAGAGGTCCGGCTTGTCGGGCGGCAGCATCTCGGCGAGGAACTTCTCCTGCGCCTCGTCCATCGTGAAACCGCGCACGCTGCCGTGTTCCTTATCGGAGGCGGGGCGCTCCCAGGGGAAACCGTAGACGATCGTCCCGTCGGGTTTCTTCTCGTCGTGGAGCAGCGTGTTGAAGATCATCGCCAGGTCCTGCTGCTGCCGGTTCACGACGATGGCGCCGAGGACGGCGACGAGTTTATCCCGCGAAGTGGAGCGCAGGAATTCATCGAGCCGCGCCGGGGAATGGTTGACGACCAGGTCGAACGGCTTGGTGGGGAACGGGTTGTCCTGGCCTTTGGCTTTGAAGTCGATGTACGCGGCGAAGTCCTTCTCGACCTGCTGGGTCAGGAAGTCAATGAGGTCCTTCTGGAACCAGTACAACTCCATCGCCGAGCCGATCCCTGCGGGCGTCGGCACCGACGTACCCCAGTCCATCGTCTTGAGCTGGTAGTTCATGCCGGCGTTCAGGACCTGGGCCTGGAGTTCCGCGTTGTACTGGTGGTAAAGGTTCAGCCAGTCGTTGGGGCGGTCGAGCGGGACCTCGGTTTCCGGCCCGAACGGCCCTTCCATGAAGAAGCGGATGGTGTGGGCCCACCGGGGCTGCCGGGCGAGGTAAAGCTCGCACTGATCCAGCATGGCGGAGACCTGCTCCGCATTCTTCCGGGCGATCTGGATCTTCGCGGGACTGGGAATCTGGGTGGGCCGCTGGGACCAGCTCTTGAGGCTGTCCCGGCGGTTTTCCAGGTCGCCGCGTTTCTTGTTGACCTGCTCGGTCACGGTGTGGACGAAAAGGATGTAGACGACCACGGCCGCGAGGGCGATGACCCCCGCCAGGACCCACAAGCCGTATTTTTTAACCATTTCCATGCGCGACGACTGCCTTAATCTTGTTGACGCTCAGCTCGATAGTCCTCACGGGTTCGGTGCGGCGGCCGGCGGCATGCCCCGGGCCGGCGGCATGAATCGGCCTGGCGGCATGAATCGGCCTGGCGGCGTGGAACGGCCTGGCGACAAGAACCGGCCCCGGCCCGTGGTCGTGGTCGCCGCAGCCGCGGCCGCGGCCCCGGCTGCATTTGAGGCCGCCGCCGCGCGCTTCTCCGGCGGCAGGGCCAGAAGATCGTCCGCTTCCTTCGCCGTGATCAAGCCGATCGAAATGGTCACGGACTCTCTGCTCTTTTCAGCGCCGGCCGGAGTGGGTGTGGCGCTGATCAGCGTCGGTCTATAAGCTTCCGCCGCGGTCAGCCTGATCTCGCCCACCGAAATGGCGAAGTGCCCCTTGCCGTCCGTCTTTATAGCGCCGATCTTGTCGGGGTAGACGACCGCTTTCGCCAGTTCCTCGGGCAGATCTTTCTGCAACGTGGACGGTTCCTTGTCCGCCTCGCACGAGGCCGTGAAGGTGAGGATGATGCCGGACTGGCCCACGAGCGTTCCTTCAGGCGTCGGCGCCATCGAGATCGGTCCGGCCGCCGAGAATCTTCCCCCCACGCGAATCGGGCCGCCCGACGGGCCGGCGGCGACCGGTTCGCTGAACTTGAACTCGTCGATCTGGATTTCCCTCGGGATCACCGCGGCAACGGCGCCGACCAGGCGGGCGTAATGCTCGCGGCGCCGCCCGAAGTCCTGGAAGAGCGCCGCGCGCTGGACGGTCTTGCCGCCCTGGGCCTCCTTCAGATCCTTATCGAGGCTGGTCACTCTCGTGAGCGTGCCCTCGCCGAGGTCTTCGAATGCGGCCAGCTCGCGCAGGCTCTGTTTCCCGTGGGCGTAGAGGCAGCCGACGATCGCCCAGATCAGGGCGCCGGCGATGAGGCCGCTGAAACGCTTCGACTGGATTTCGCGCTGGATGACGAAGTTTTCCGGCAACAGGTTGATCATCGCGTTCGCCCGGTTGAGGCCCTGAAGGCTCAGCCCGATGGCCACCCCGAGCGACGGCAGGGTCTGCTGCAGCTCTTTCAGGCGTTCCGGGTCGCCCTGGTAAGTGATGTTCTTGAGCTCGTGGATCGGCGTGATCTGGTACTGGAGCTGCTCGGCCAGGAACCGGTCGAGCCCGAAGAGCTTGTACCCTTCGCCGGTGACCAGGATCTCCTCGAACTTCACGGCCTGCGAGAGGGACTTGTAGTATCCGACGGAGCGCTGGATTTCGGCCACCAGGTCGCGCATGACCGGCCGGAGCACCTCGAGCAGCCGGCGGCGGTGGCGGGAATCGGCGACGGTGTACTTGAGCTTCTCCGCCTCGGCGCGCGGGATGTTGAGGCGCTTCTCGAGCATGGAGGTGAACGAATTGCCGGCGATCGGCAGGTTGCGCAGCCAGTAGCGCTGGCCGTCGAGGATGAGCAGGTTGGTGCTCTGCGCGCCCACGTCAATCACCACGGTCGGTTTCTCGAGGGCCACCTCGTGGCGGATGAAGTTGAAGAGCGCCAGCGGGCTGACCTGCACGCCGTAGATCTGCCTCCGGAGCGCGCTCAGTTCGGCCAGGTAGGCCTCGATCACCTCGCGCTTGGCGGCGAACAGCCCGATCTCGATCTCCTCGCCGAGGACGAACTGCTTGCGGATCGGCTCGTAGGCCCAGACCACTTCGTTGAGGTTGAAGGGGATCTGCTGCTTGGCCTCGTAGAGGACGATCTCGGGGATGCGGCGCTTGTCCACCGGCGGCAGGTTGATGAAGCGGTTGAAGACCATCTGCGGGGCGATGGAGACGATGCAGCGGTCGCGGCCGAGGCCGGCCTGCTGCAGCGCGGCGATCGCCTGCGGCAGCATGCCCTCGCGCCGGGCGCCCGCCTCGCCGCCGAGGTCCGAGTAGCGGATGACGCGGAAATCGAGCAGGGCGATGCTCTTGCCCACGAGCTTGAGCTTCACCGCCTTGAGGGCGGAGTCGCCCGCGTCAATTCCCCAGACCGCTCCGAGATTCAGCATCGCGCACCTTTGAGAATACTTCCGACTTCCGCCGGCCGAATGCCCGGGAGGGCGTTCGGCCTTCGGCCATTCAGTTGAGGTTCTCCGGTGTGAACAGCAGGCGGCGCACCTTCTCGGCCGTCGCCTCGACCGGCTCGTCCGCGGTCACGTCGAGCCACTGGACCGCCGGAAAACTTTTGAGCCACGCGCGCTGCTTGCGCGCCATGCGCCAGGTGTTCCGCTCGATCAGCTCCATCGTCTCGCCGAGCGAGCGCTCGCCCTTCAGGTGCCCGATCGCCTCGCGGTAGCCGATGGCCTTCTGCGCCGGGCGCGAGAAACCGGGTCCCTCGAGCACGGCGCGCACTTCGTCGAGCAGCCCGGCGGCGAACATCCCGGCGACGCGGCGGTGGATGCGCTCCTTCAGGTCCGCCTCGCTCCGCCGCAGCGCCACCATCCGGTGCGCCGCGACAGCGCCCTCGGGCGCGGGATACTGCCGCTGGTGCGACGAGATGGGCCGCCCGCTCGCGCGCGCGACTTCCAGCGCCCGGATCACCCGCACCAGGTCGCGCGGATGCAGTCGGGCGGCGGTGATCGGGTCGAGTTCCCGAAGCTCCTCGTGGAGCACTTCCGGCCCCTGTTCCTGCGCTTTCCGCATCAGCTCGCCGCGCAGCGCCCAGTCGGCGGCCGGTCCCTCGAAGATGCCGTAGAGCAGGCCGCGCAGGTAGAGCGGCGTGCCGCCGACGAACAGCGCCGGCCGGCCGCGCGCGCGGATTTCCTCGAGGGCGGCGCGGGCGCGCTCGAGGTATCGCGCCAGGCTGAACGATTCGTTGGGGTCCACGACGTCGAGGAGATGGAATGGAACGCTCTCCCGGACCGTGCGCGGGGGCTTGCCTGTGCCGATGTCGAGGCCTCGGTACACTTTCATCGAATCCACTGAAATCAGCTCAGCGTTGGTAAGCCCGGCCACACAGATGGCCACGGCCGCTTTTCCGGAAGCGGTCTGCCCGGTCAAAATATGCAAGGCTCTCGCCCGCCCCTGGCGCTCCGGCGTCGCCAAACAGCCGCAGTCCAGGCGAGTTCGAAGACCATTTTTCCGTTCCGCCTCCGCAAGCGAACCCGAGCAGTGTGGCAAGTGGGGAATCTAGCACACATTTCTCGGCTGTGTCAAGGAGAAATCGGGAGAGTTCCTGAAGGGTGGATTCCCGGCCAGGCCGCGCCGCCTGCGACCGCCTCGATCAGCGCGCGCGCCTTTTGGGCGGTCTCGTCGTATTCGCTCTCGGGCTGAGAGTCGGCGACGATGCCGCCGCCGGCCTGGAACCAGGCCCGGCCGCCCTGGACGAGGAACGTGCGGATGGCGATGTTCAGGTCCATGCCGCCGTCGAAGCCGAGATAGCCGATCGCGCCGGTGTAGATCGAGCGGCGCGTCGGCTCGAGCTCGTCAATGATCTGCATCGCGCGGATTTTCGGCGCGCCGGTGATCGAGCCGCCGGGGAAGGCCGCCTTCAGCAGTTCCGTCCGATCGCAGCCGGCGTGGAGCCGGCCGACGACCGTGGCGACCAGGTGGTGCACGGTGGGAAAGGACTCCAGCGCCTTCGGCCGGGTCACGCGGACGGTGCCGTAGGAGCAGACGCGGCCGAGGTCGTTGCGCTCGAGGTCCACGATCATGGCCAGCTCGGCGGCGTCCTTCTCGCTGCGGAGCAGTTCCTGCGCGAGCGCCGCGTCCTCCTCCGGCGTGCGGCCGCGCGGGCGCGTGCCCTTGATCGGGCGCGTCTCCACACGGCCCCGGCGCACGCTCAGGAACCGCTCGGGCGAGGCGCTGACGACGGCGAAATCGCCGCCGCCCAGGTACGCCGCCATCGGAGCGGGGTTGATCCGGCGCAGCCGCAGATAGAGTTCCGGCGCGGAGACCGGGAGCCGCGCCTCGAACCGGCGTGAGAGGTTCACCTGGAAGATGTCGCCCGCGGCGATGTAGTCCTTCGCGCGCTTGATCGCGCGAAGATAATCGCCCCGCGTGAAATTGCACGCGATCTCCGGAGCGGAGTTTCCGCGGCCAACTAATCCGGGACCGGGATGCGGCGGGGCGGACGCGCCGGAGGAAAGCCGCTCGAACATCTCTGCGGCCCGGTGTTCCGCATCCGGCCGGCCCGGCGCTCCGAGGTCGGCCGCCGCGATCCACGCCCGCTGCCTCTGATGGTCCATCACCAGCGCCGTGTCGTAGAACGCCATGGCCATGTCCGGCACGCGCAGGTCGTCCGCGGCGGTCGCGGGCAGCCGCTCGACGAAATGGCAGAGATCGTATCCAAGGTATCCGACCGCGCCCCCGGCGAACGGCAGCGACGGATGAGCCGGCAGCTTGTACGACTCGAGGGCTCTCTTCAGGAAATGGAAGGGGTTGCCCTCGTGCGTCTCGGGCTTTCCGCGGCCGCGCAGGGTGATCCGGGTTCCCTTCGACTCGAGGACCATAAAGGGCCGGCTGCCGAGCAGGCTGAACCGCCCGAAGCCCGGCAGGCGCAGGCCGGTGTCGAGGAAGAACGGCCGTTCGTCGCGCGCGAGCAGCTCGAACGCGCGCTCCGGCGAGGGCGGCGGGTCCATCTCTTTCAGTACGATTCGGGTCGCCGCCATGTCCCTGCATCCGCTCAAGACGGACTATTTCGGACGGGAGGTTTCGCGCGCTGCGTCAGGAGTTAAAAAGGAATGGATAACTAGGAGTGCGGCGCCGATGCAGATGGCCGAGTCGGCGATATTGAACGTCGGCCAGTGATGCGGGCCGGCGTGTGCATCTATGAAGTCGCGCACGTAGCCGAGCGCCAGCCGGTCCCAGAGGTTGCCCATGGCCCCGCCGAACACGCAGCCGAGCGCGAACGTCAGCCGGCGGCTCGTCCGCCCGTACCTCCGCACCGCCCAGAGGATGGCCGCCGCCGCGACCAGCGTGAACAGGATGAAGAAGGCCACCTGCCCCTGCCCGACGCCGAAGACGCCGCCGCGGTTCTCGCTCCGGCTCAGACCAAAGCAGTTCGGGATGATGACGTGCGGCGGCAGGAGGTTGTCGGCGTGGAAGGCCAGCCACTTGGTCAGGAGGTCGCCGGCGATCACGCCGGCTGCGGTGCAGAGGAAAATCGCGGAGGTCGCCGACTTGCTGTTCAGTCCGGGTGCGGCGGCCATCGGTGGATTCCCAGCTTATCGAACCGCGAAAGGGCGCAGTCCGCGGCTGCTTCAAGTGGCGGCGGTCGGCTCGTGCTCTTCGCCGCGTTTGCACTCGATGCAGAGCTTGGCGTAGGGGATGATCTTGAGCCGGGACCTGGGGATCGGCTCCTTGCAGCGCTCGCACTGACCGAAGGTGCCCTTCTCCAGGCGCTCGAGCGCCGCGTCAATCTCGCGCAGTTCCTCTTCTTCGTTCTCGATCAGGCCGAGGGTGAACTCATGGTCGAAATTGTCCGTGCCCACGTCGGCCATGTGATAAGGCACGGTTGAAAGATCGCCGGACGCGGCGGCCCCGGACTTGCTCAGGGCGCTGTCGTGCATGTTGCTGACATCGCCCATCAGCACGGTCCGCCGGCTCAACAAGGCGGAGCGCAAGTCGTGCTTCTCCTTGGGGTTAAGTTTGTTCTTCGACGTCGTCAAAGTCAACCTCCTGTGATCCTCTCCACACTTGCTGCTATCATCGGCGAAAAACGTGAATCATTGAGAAAGTCAATATTATCAAAAGGATGGCCGAAATGCAAGACGCGCAGGGCCGCCCTCTCCGCCGCACAATGTCTGCAAAGCCGATGCGACTATGTTAATGTAGAGCGCCGCAGACCTGAAGGAGCGCGCGGCGTTCGCAGGCCCTCGGCTTCCGCTCGAAGCGCCGCCTGTCAAAATGGCAGATCATGTCCCTCCGGGATGGCTCCGCCCTCGCATCGGCAACGCCGAAATCATTATAATATATGTAGCTTAGAACGCGCCGCCCGCAGAGCGCGCCGCCTCAATCATTGGCACGGCCGTTGCTTATGACCGATGAGGAGATTCCTCGAAGAAAGGAGGTGATGAGCCATGGCATTGCTGCCTGCGAAAAGAACGAATCAGGACGTCGAGCGCCCGGCTGCGTCGCTCCAGCGCGAAATGAACCGGCTGTTCGACGATTTCTTCGGGCGCGACTTTCTCGTCGAGCCGTTCAGGGGGACCGGCGATTGGCGGCCGGCCCTCGACGTGGCCGAGACGGATACCTCCGTCATCGTGAAGGCGGACCTGCCCGGACTCGAAGCGAAGGACCTCGACGTGTCCATCCGCGGCGACCTCCTGACGATCAAGGGCGAGAAGAAGGAGGAGAAGGAGGAAAAGACCAAGAGCTTCCATCGCGTCGAGCGGCGCTACGGCAGCTTCGAGCGCTCCGTGCGCCTGCCGGCGACGGTGAAGGCCGACCAGGTCAACGCCTCGTTCAAGAACGGCGTGCTGCGCATCGAGCTGCCCAAAACCGAGGACGCCAAGCAGAAGGCCGTCCATATTAAGGTAGACTGAGTCCAGCATTTCAGAAGTCCGCAAGGACTTCTGAAGTGCTGGACGACGCGGGAGGTTTGGAGGGCCGCGAAAGGCCCTCCAAGTGGTTACAGCGGAAAGACGCGACGAAGAGGAGCGTCTTGAAGCGCCATAGGGGCGAAGCCCCTGTGGAAGTCATCGTGTCGCA
>JBKQWE010000126.1:0-24453 GCA_052139675.1 Candidatus Brocadiia bacterium | reverse complement strand
GCGGCGCTCCGACTTGAACACCTCGGATAGCATACCTTGTGCCTTAGAGCACGGATAGCAGACGGAACTCGATTTCACGGATTCTCCGGGCGTCTCACTTGAGGAATGGCCTCATAGCAGAATGACGTGAGTTGGACTTAAGCGTGTTATTGACGGAACTGCACATTAGGAATACCCCATGAACGGTAAAATCCTGGCGGCGATGGCCATTGTCCTGCTGACCTTGGCGGCGAGGGCGCCGGCCGCCCCGACCGAAAAGACGCGCCCGGTGCCCGAGGCCAAAATGGCGGAGCTGCTGAAGGCCGCCCCGCCGCCGCGCGGCGGGATCGTCGGCGAGCTCGGGATCAAGGCCCATCTGATAGACTTCATTGATTGCACCAGGGCGGACGATCCGCACGACTTCCGCGACCAGGGCACGTCGAAAATTGCCAGCGGCCCCGCCGGAACCTACCGCGTCACCGCGCCGCACCGCCACGCTTTCTTCTCCTATGCCTACCGCACCGCCGGCGCCGACCGGCCGGTGCTCATCGTGATCGAGTATCCCGACGACGCGCAACGCATGATCAGCTTTATGACCCACGATTCGATGCGGCCCGGCATTCAGCACCTGTCGTTCAGCCAGGAGACCGGTGTCTACACGGGCGAGCCGTACCCGCTGACGAACAAGATGCAATATTTCACGCTGGTGTCCTGGCCGCAGGATAATTGGTCGCCGCTCATCGTCTTCAACTTCGGCCGCGCGGGCGGCGCCGGGGCCGCGAGCCGCATCTGGGTCTACGCGATAGACGAACTGCCGCCGTTGGAGGTGAACGCCCCCGATCCCGCGAACGAGCGCGTCCTCGGCGCGTTCTTTCCGCTCCTGTTCCTGGCCCAGCGCGACAACTTCGGCTGGCAGAGCCCGCGGTCGGTCGAGCACATGGTGGACTACTTCAAGTTCATCGGCGTCCGCCGCGTGACGGCCGAAGTCTACGGCAACCAGACCTGGGGCGCGATGTGCACCGTGCCGGCCTGGGACGCCGACGACCATGGCAACCTGGAGGACGTGCTGCGCCGGATGGACGCCAAGGGCGGCATGAGTTTCATTGCCGGGATCGTCGCGCCCGGCATGTACGGTCGGGTGACCGCCGGCGGCCGGGACGTGGCGGCGCTGCCGCCCGAGCAGTTCAAGGCGGTCATGCTCAAGGGCTTCGACGAGTTGATCGAGCGCTACGGCAAGTACAAGAGTTTCAAGGGCTTCGCTCTCGGCTCGATGGAGACGATCGGCTTCTACGATATGCTTCAGGCCAAAGGCGCCGCCGCCGAGATCGTGGCCCACATCAAGGCCCGGCGGCCCGACCTCGATGTCATGACCTTCGTCGGCAACCCGTATCTCCAGCATCCCTACTTCGACGGCGAGCACGGCCCGACCTCGTGGGACGTGATTGCGAAGTGGGAGCAGGCCGGCGGCGACTGGTCGGCCTTCCTGGCCGACGAAATCCTGGCCGACTTCACCCAGTGGCGGCACGTCCCGGCGGAGCTCAAGAAGATCGCCGGGCTCCAGGTCTGCGAGCAGTACGCCCCGGACGACTGCGTGACGCACCCGCTCTATCGCCAGGAACCGCGCGCCATGATCTACGCCGACACCGAGCGCTCGCAGGCGCGCAGCGACCTGTTCCGCACGCCCTATGCCGCCATCTTCGGCACCTTCACCGAGGGATGGATCGGCCTGCACAAGGACCTGAATTTCTGGTACACCAAGCCATGGACTGCGCCGGAGTTGAACCCGGCGGGCGAATTCGCCACCGCCGCCTGGTCCCTGGCCGAGGGCCAGCACGACCGCCTGGCGATCACCGCCGGCGGCTGGAGCGTCAAGTACTTCGGCCTCGACCTGGCCATGCGCCGATTCGCCAAGGCCTTCCGCGCCCTGCCGCCGGCGGAGATGGCGGACGCGCCCGCGAGCATGGATTTCGTCAAAGCGCGGTGGGCGATTTTCAAGGGCAAGCGCTACGTCTCGCTGCAGAATCGCACGCCGTTTGCGGTGGACGTGCAGGCCGATTCGAGGAAGGTGCGGCTGGGACCTTACGAACTGGCCGCGCTCGTTGACGACGGGAATTCCGCGCCCAAGGTCGCGGTCGGGAACTGCGCCGACTACGAAAACTGGCTGCGCGCGCGACACGAGAGCTTTGCGCGCGCGGTCAAGGAACTCACCGCCATCAACCGCGACGCCGTCCCCGAGGCGTATGACAAACTGGCGGCAACCCCGTGGCCACCGCCGGCCGGCGCTCTCTATGCCGCGGACGTGGCCCTGAGCTGGGGACTGAGCAACGAGATTCAGCTTCGCCGGGACATCCTCCGGCGTCCGGAGATGAAGGCGGCGAAACTCTCCGCCGCGCCGCCCATGAACGGCAACCTCGATGCCTGGCCCAGAGAGGCCGCCGACATCCGGGCCGAGGGCGGCGAATACCTGGCCGGCCACATCTTCTTCCCGAACAGTTGGACCGGCCCGAAGGACCTTTCGGCCCGCATCCGCCTGGGCCACGACGGCAAAAGCCTCTATCTCGGCGTCGAGGTCCGCGACAACGTCCTGGAGAAGGGCGACACCTTCCGGTTCTCCGTCTCAAAGACCGGCTATGCCGACTGGCGAACGCAGAGCGTCAAGGCGGACTACAACTGGTGGGTCGAAATCCCGCTCGACAAGCCGCAGACCAGCGGCGGCGGGCAGGACGGGTTCACCTACGTCTGCCGCCGGACGCCCGCCGGCTACGTAGTCGAAGGCAGCGCCCCGCTCGAGTCCCTGGGCCTGAAGCCCGGCGGAGCCATGGGCCTGCTGCTGATCATTTCCGACAGCGACAACACGCCGAACCTAGCCCCGGAGTCCTGGGCCCACAAACAGGAATTCCTCTATCCCCACAAGCCGAACTTCCCCTACTGGGACGATGCCCGCAACTGCGGGAAGCTGATTATCGAGTAGAAGAGGTGAACTGGTCCGCCAGCCACGTGAAACGGTCCGTAACGACTATTCCGGGGACATTGCGCCGCACAATACGATCACTTGACTCGGGCCGCCGAATTGAAATATTTGGAATACGCACCGCTAGTCCCGGTTCCGACTTGGTAGGCTTGCTCGCAGAGGCCCGCGAAACTCCGCTGGATCAGGTATTCCAGGTTCGTGACTTCATGACGGTTAAGGGAGTCCTGCATGCTCAGTTGTGTCGTGCAACCGTTCAAGCAAGGCCGCCAAATGAAAAGACGAAAAGAATACGGTCCCTGGAATATGCCATTAACTAAATAATCGCTCCTGCATCCCGTTGTTATACGGCCGACTTGGACTTCGTGCCCCTAAGGATCTTCATGTACGACTTTTCGGACGCGCGATTATCCCAAGCGCCCTTGATGAAGTCGCGAAGGTTTGGCATGTCTTTCTCTATAGTTGTTTGCCAGAGGTTAGGACTGTACTCGAAAACACGGAGCATGTTATCAACATCAAAGAGCGGGCCTGTGCCCTGGGCTTTAATAAGGACCACAGGCTTATCCTCTGCCATGCGCACGCCAAGCTCAAACATCACGTTTGGATTGTGTTCGGTCAAATCCGCTATGACGAGATCAGCTTCACGAAGGTCGTTGATTATCGTCGACTGAATTAGATCACTGCCTTGCCTGTTTGCGGTTTTGACTGTGAACTGGGAGGCCCTCGCAGCAGGCGTAATCAGGCTGCGCAACACTTCGGCGAAAAACCCCATAGAATGCGCTGGGTCTCGCTCAATGAAGGGCATTATCACAAATGCAATTAGCTTTGAAGTACCTTCAGCCTCGGCCAGGGTTACTGTGTCCGGCACTTTTATGTTCGAGGTCGACTCGCTTGAATCTGCACCTGCAGTCGGAATGCCCGAAGTGATTCCAAGATAATGGCAGTTCTCCCGGAAATTGCGCGAAAATTCCTCGTGTGTTTCGGGTTCGAGATTGAACTCCTTCTGCAGCGTATTCCCAAGGTACTTCATTTCGGGAAGGTTACTGCCTTTGTAATACTCCAAGACGCGTTTGAAGATGTCGACACTGAGAAACGCATTCATTTTTAGCGCCTTCTCAGTCTCTTGGTTTGGCGCATAGACAATGTCACGTCCCAGGTCATTAAGAGCGATCTTTTCAGCGGTACTCGTACCTGTAGTTAGCCCGTAATCGCGAGAAGCAGCAGTAAGATAGAAGAATGCGTTGCCGCCCGTGCCAGCCCCGATCGCTTGCCGAACCTCTTCAGGTTGCCAAGGGTTCCCGCCGTTCTTCTCCTTGATGGCCACGGGGATCTTAAGAGCTTCCTCGAGTGTGGCCCGAGGAAATGGCCAGCGTATGCGCACCTTCTTCTCCGCTCCCAACGCTTCGCCGGTACTGTCTTTTTTCCCCATCGTGAATGCTCCTTTGTTGTCTGCGGTCCCTTGCTTCACACTTGCCGTGACTAATCACGTTTCCGTCTGCGGGCCTTTTCTATCCTCAACTGGCGTTTGGACCTGTCTTCCAGGTGTGTGCTTCTTTAACTCCTCAACCTTCTCCTTGAAGGCAATAGTCTGGATAAGGTTCTCCACAATATCGAATACCAAGTTGACATCCTCCGCACTCGGATTGTGAGACCTGTGGGCTGCGGCGTGTCCCGCATCGAGAGCAGCTTCGAGAATCTCCTTGTTTTTCTTGCTCAAATATCCAGCCTCAACGAGCTTCTCTAGCTTCTTCTGGAATCCTCCAATGTCGCCAATAGTCGTGTTCATGAATAAGTCAACTACCGCCCTTGCGCCCATTAACGCAAGACGTCTGCTGTTGGCGTGGAGCGCAGCATAGATCTCCTCTACAAGGGGCGTAAAATCAGACGGCAAGTCGTATATCCAACGTGGGATTTGTCGGGCAATCTGCGGTGGGTAGAAATCAGTTTTATCAACATCCACGTCATGAGAGACGATTTGCCTTCGCAAAGTGACTGAACCGCATCCGCGACACTCAAGCATGGTGCAAGTTGTCGTCCAGGCGATAGTGAAGCTATCGTCCTCCACTTCCTCCGTCTCGGTGAGAACGCGAGTCGCAACGACCTCATGTCTGGTTTGTCTCAGACATTGGTTGCAGTGAACCCATTCGACCTTGTTTTTTGAATCCAGACTCATTTCGCCGCGGGAGCTCTTGTTGCTCAACTTAATTCTTCATCTTCCGGAGAACCTGTGTTCCCCGAACCATGAGGATATCCTCTGCTAACGACGCGGTCAAGTGTTACTTCCCCTGCGCCTGGGCGCGGGCCCGCGCCAGGTGTTGCCGGGCCGTCGCCTCGTATTGATCCTCCGTCCAGATGCCCAGCCAGCGGACCATCGTGTCAATCGGCACGGCCGGGTTGTTCGACCAGAAGATGCCCCAATCCTCTTCCGGATAGAATCGGAAGCCCACGTCGTCGCCGAACTTCTTCTTCAGGGCTTCGCCGTTGTCGAGCTTCGAGTCCCACGGCAGCAGCCGGTACTCCAGGTCAATCTGCGTCACCAGGACGTCCTCTTGCGGCGAGACCTTCTCGCCCGTCGGCCGCAACTCCGCCGCCAGGCGGCCGGTCGGCTCGATGACCACGGCGTCGTTTCGCCAGGTGCTCGAAACGATGAAGAAACGGTTGTTGACCGCCCGCGCCGCCGCCACCGTCACGCTCGGCGACTGCGTCGGCCAGGCGACGATCTCGGCCCCCTGCATGGCCAGCGCGTGCCAGCCTTCCTCGTGCATGTAATCGAAACAGATTTGCAGGCCCAGCCGCCCGAAGTCGCAGTCGAACACCGGGAAACTCATCCCCGGCGTCAAGCCGCCCTCAAACGTCTCGGCCGGCGGCTCGTCCGGCACCGGGTGGGCCTTGTCATAGCGGCCCAGCATCGCGCCCTGGCGGTCCAGCAGAACGGCCGAGTTGTAATACTTGCCGCCGGCGGTGATGACCGACGGGATGACCAGGTAGGTGTGATGCGCTCGGGCCAGTTTCTGGAAATAGACGAAGCCGGGGCTGTCGAGTGTCAGGGCCTGCCTGGCCAGCGGCTGCTTCATGTCGTTCAGCGAGAACTCCGACAGCACCACCAGGTCCAGCCCGCGGTTATACCTGGCGCGGGCCCGCTTTTCCATCTCCTCGACGCGGGCCTTCAGCTCTTCACAGCGCGCCTCCAGGCCCGGGAACTCGCCGTACATGTGATGGCAGACCGTGCCGATGACCACCTTGCGCGGCGGGGCATCCACCTTGACGGGCCGCGGGTTGCTCTCGGCCGCCAACTGGAACGGCGGCCACGTGGCCGCTTTGTTGCTGCCGCCCGCTGCTTGTCCCGGCGCGGCACACCCGGCCGGCAGCAGCACACCGATTACCGCGGCCGCCACCACGAACAAGCCCATCCGCCCAACGCCCAACGTCACCCAGTCCAATGCCATTGTCGGTTCTCCTTTGTTCAATGTGCCGGAACCAATTTCAGAGCCGAGAGAAAAACAGGCACGGTCTTCTCCAGAGACACAGCCGCCAACGCAACTCGGCCAGTGATGGTCGTCTTTTCCCAGCGACGCTGTCAAGTCCAACGAGCCGAAAAAAGCGCACTCAAGCCGCTGCGAAGCGCACTGAAGCGCACTTAAACCGCTCCCAACCGCACTGAACCCGCTGGCAAGCGCACTCACTTTTCCAGCCGGCTCCGCGCGGCAATTCCGGACTTATAATATACGGCAACGAAGAACGGTTTTAACCGCCGATGGACGCAGACACGGAATTCGTTCACTGTGTTCATCTGCGTCCATCGGCGTCCATCGGCGGTTCCATCCGTTCGAGGAATCGCAAGATACGGAAGGCCGGGAAGATACCGCGCAAAAGGCGATTTGAAAAAACGAATCCAATTTGTCGCAACGGGTTCTGCTGAAACGTATTATGCGACTGAGGAGCAATTCTGCAGGCTTGTCATTCTCTCGCAGGCCGGAACAATAGAGAAACGGCACAAGGCGACTTGAAAAAACGAACCCGGCGCATCGTATATACTGCTGCCATAACGACTTGCGATGTCAGCCCGCCACGGCGGAGCTTGCTGACGGGAAGGCAGAGAGTTGCGCAAGAAAATGTCCCTGGCGGTCGCGTATCGCCACGCGACCGCTCAGGGACAGTGCGACTTTCTTCTCTACAGGACAGCCGCCGGCTGTTTCAGCGGCCCACAACGATGATATCCAGGAGTCCCGGCCCGCCGCGATCACCGCCGCCGCGCCGGCCGCCGCGTTCGCCGCCGCGCGCGTTCGCGCCGGTGGTGGAAGCCGCCGCGGGTGCGCCCGCAGCGGGCGCCGCGCGTTCCACGGCGATCAGAATGATCCGGTTGTTCTTCGTATCGAGCGTGCAGGTCTTGGCGCGCGGCTTGGTTTGGACGTTCTGTTCCACCTCAAAGCTCGTCGGGCTGTTTTCCTTGATGATGGTCAGGGTGCCGTCGCCCTGGGAGCTGAACGCTTCCATGGTGGCCGGATTGAATCCGCCGCCGTCGGTGCCTTCGCCGATGGGGAGCGTGGTCAGGACTTTTCCGTCCACGGCGCTCATGACCACGCAAGTCGCCGGCTCGTGGCACATGGCGAAGAGAATATGGTTTTTCGCGTCGAGGCCGAGTCCGCCCGGACCGCCGCCCTTGCCGGCGAGGCCCCAATGAGCCGTCACCTTGAGCGTCTTCACGTCCACGACGGCGATCTGGTTCTTGTCTTCGAGGTCAATATACATGTGCCCCTCGCCATCGCTCTGCGCCTGCTCCGGCGCGCCGCCGAGGTCAATCGTGCCGGCGACCGTGCCTTCCTTGCCGTCAATCACCGTGACATTGGGAGCGCGGTGGCTGAGGACGTAAATGCGTTCCGTCAACGGCTCAAAGAGAATGCCGTCCGGCCCGCCTTGCACCTCAATGGTCTTGATCGGCTTAAGCGTCTTGGCGTCCCACATCGCGACGGGGCTGCTGCTGGAAAAGCCGTGGTTGGATACAGGATCAACCGCCTCGCCGCGGGCGCGGGTATTGGGGATGGCGCCCGCCGACTTGAGCGTGTCCTCGTCGAAAACCAGCACCTGGTTGCCGCGCGCGACGTAGAGCTTGCGGTTGTCGTTGTCGGCATAGACGTAATCAATGCCGCCGGTGCCCATGACCTGCGTGGAGTTGACTATTTTGTAAGGTTCGGCGGCGGGCGCCGTCTGGGCGATGGCGCGGGCGGCCAGCATGCCGGCGGCCGCCGCAAGAAGCGCGAACGCCCACAGGAATGTGGTTCGATTTCCGGACTTCATAACCCACTCCTTAAAACCGGGATAGACCGTTTGACCGTCCTCCAAAGGACGGCCGGATTTCAATCATCAGATTCTACTCTCAATTTCGCCGGCGTCAAGTTGTTTCGCGGAACTACGACGACGAAAGTCCTTGCCACGGATTTCACGGATTTACACGGATTACCGGCAACGAACTGGAAGGGCGACAAGGTGCCATTTGAATTTGTTTTTTTCTTTAATCCGCGCAAATCCGTGAAATCCGTGGCCACCCTGTTTTTGTTCTTCCCGGCGCCGCTATGTGCTTGCGCTGCGGCCCGATGGGGCGAACGTGCTCGAATCGCACTTCTCGCACCGGCGCAGTTCGGCCGTCCTGGCCAGGTAGCTCATCACGCACTCGACGAACGTGGAGTGGCTCCACGTCAACGGAGAGACGCTCAGCGGCACGCCGGTCTGCGGATGGATCTGCTCCGCGAGCACGCCCGACGGCAGCGCGTGCTCCGCCGTCCAGAGCAGCAGCGGCAGCGCCTCGGCGGCCAGTTCCGCCTCGGACCGGGCGAGCCGGATGCGGTGGAGCGCGTCCCAGAGCGTGCAGAGGAACCACGGGTTTCCGGCGCCGAGCGTGGCCGGGCACGGGACGCGGAAATAGGGGTCGTTCTCGTACCGCGCCATTCCGCCGACCGCGCTTTTCACGGTCAGCTTCTCGCGCAGGTGCCGCGCGGTCTCCAGCACGCGCGGGTCGTCCGGCGGATACGCGCCGAAGGCCCAGAGCCCCATGGTCGAGGAATCGGCCGAGTCGTCCGGCTTGAACTGCGAGTCCTGCGGAAGGAGCGAACGGAGGAACCGCTTGCCGTCCGGCGTGCAGAGATGCTCGTCCATGCCCTTGCGCAACTGCGCGAGCGCCTCGGAATACTCGCGCGCCTTGTCCTCCTGCCCGAACATCCGTGCGCAGTTCATCGCGGCGGAGAGTCCGCCGTACACCGCCCCGCACGTGAACGCATGGATTCCCGGTCGCTCTTCCCACAGGTCCCACGAAGGCAGCGGCAGGCCGGTCTTCGGGTCGCGGTATTTGACGAGGAAGTCAGCGATGCGGATGACGAGCGGCCGATAGAACGGCGTGAGGAACTCGATGTCGCGGAACTTCAGGTAATGCTGCCACAGCGACCAGAGCACCAGCGCGGATTCGTCCTCCTGGATCGGCAGCACGCCCGCGCCGTTGATCCACGGCAGCCAGGAACTCGCCACGGTGCCGTCGGGATTGTACTTGTGCATCAGGTAGCCGGCCGGCCGGAGGCCCTTCGCGCAGAACTGGAAGAACTTCTCCGAGAGCTCTCCGTAGCCGGCCATGTCCAGCGCGCGGCAGACCAGCGCGCCGTCGCGCGGCCAGCAATAGCTGTACGTGTCCCGCGAATAGTGCAGGAAGTCCGAGTCGTTCGCGGCCACGATCGCGCCGTGGTTGTCCACCTGCGTCCGCAGGATCAGCAGGCTGCGCTTGAACAGCCGCGCGACCGGCTCGGGCAGCGGCTCCAGGTTCCACTTCTCCTTGTTCACCCAGCAGCGCCAATAGTCGCGCGTCCTCCGGACGAACGAGTCCGGCGTGCGCGCGAGAATGACCTTGTCGAGCTTCAGGATCGAGTCGTAGTCCTTGGCCGCCACGATCCAGTAATGCACAGAGGCTTCGCCGTTGCCCGCGAGCTTCAGTTCGATCTCGATGACGGAATCCACGCTGCCCTGCGTGATCGGGTTGCGGCTGAGGAGGCCGTCCTCCGCGTCGCGGAAAGTGCCCTCGAATCCCGGCTGGTCCTTCGCGCCGGTCGCGAAGGAGTTGATGCCGCAGCTCTCCGGCCCGCAGCAGTTGCAGAGGAAGTAGCGGTCGCGCTTGTAGTGGATCATCGCGCGCGTCGCCGGGTCGAAATACGCCGTGTCGCCCACGTCGTTGCCGAGTATGCTGAAATTCTGGTGGAAGTACAGCCGCGCCACGCGAGCCATCGGCGAGAGGTTCCGCACGACGACGTGCCGCAGGTAGACGTTGAGGTGGAAATCCACCGTGTCCGCGCAGTCCATCTCGATCTGCAACGCGTCATGGCGCAGGCGCACGCGCGAGACCAACGTATCCTCTTCGTAGGAGATCGAGCGCGTCCAGCCGTCCTCGTGGATCCAGCTCAGTCTGCCGTCCAACCAAATGCCGAAATGGAACGGCTGCGATCCGGCGTGGTTCTCCTGGCCGACATGAGGGAAATAGAAATCGCGGATCCGGTAGAGACTGTCGAACGTGACGAGCATCTCGCCGTTGCCGACGGGAATGTCGCGCGGCATCGGGCTCCTCCTTCGCCTCCGAACCCCACTTGCGCCTTCCATATCCCTTACCACGCTCCGGCGGGCAATGCAACCCGGATCTCACGACGGCGCGAGCCGCCGGCGCGCGCATTTGGCTTTTCTTTAGCGCGGCCGGAACTTATACTGAAAACTATAGGCCGGCCCCGCGCAATGCCGCGAGGGCGTTTTTCTGGAGAACAGCCGCATGTCCGGTCTCTACCTCGCATGTCTGAGCCTGGCGAAGCGCGACGTGCTCGTCGCCGGCGGCGGGTCGGTCGCGCAGCGCAAGGTCGCCGGGCTGCTGCGCGCCGGCGCGCAAGTGACGCTCGTCGCGCCACGGGTTTGCCGCGGACTGGCCCGACTCAGGACGAGATTGAAGATCCGCCGCCGCGCCTACCGCACGAGCGATCTCAGGAACCGGTGGCTGGTCGTCGCCGCGACCGGCGATCCGGACGTGAACCGGAAGATTTTCGAGGACGCCTCGCGCGCGCGGGTTTTCTGCAACGTAGTGGATCAGCCGGAACTCTGCACTTTCCAGGTCCCGGCGGTCGTGCGCCGCGGCCGGTTGCAGATCGGCATCTCCACCGACGGCGCCAGCCCGGCGCTGGCTCGCAACATCCGCCGCCAGCTCGAAAAGGAATATGGCCGCCGGTACGCTCAGCTCCTCGATGCGTTGCACGGGCTCCGGCGACACTTCAGGCGGAAATATCCCGACGACCGCGCGCGCCGCCGGAAACTGCTCGAGTCGTTCCTCGAATCCTCCGCGCCGGCGCTGCTGCTGAAGCACGCCGACCCGGAACAATTCCGGCGTGAGGTGGAGCGATGGAAGTCGCTGTAGAGCCTCACAATTGCTACGAGGGATGCAGCGATCGTCCTCGTCCTCGTCCGTCGTCCTCGGCCTCGGCCGTTTATTAGCGCGGCAATTCGAGGACGAGGACGACGACGAGGACGATTGGAAGCGGTCGGGGCGCGTTGGGTGCCGGGGCGATTAAGGAAAGGCGGCCGATCATGACGATCAGGATCAAGCGCGCGTACGAACCTCCTTCGAAAAGCGACGGCGCGCGGATTCTGATTGACGGCCTGTGGCCGCGCGGCGTGACGAAGGAGAAAGCTGAAATCGCCGAGTGGATGAAGGAGGTCGCCGTCAGCCCGGCGCTGAGGAAGTGGTTCTCGCACGATCCGGCGAAGTGGCCGGAATTCAGAAAGCGGTACCGAGCCGAACTCGCGGGCAAGCTCGGCGCGGTGGCGCGGCTGCGGGAACGGGCGCGCAAGGGGACGCTGACGATCGTCTACGGCGCGAAGGACGAGGCGCACAATAACGCCGTCGTCCTGAAGGAATTTCTGGAAAGCCGCGGCGGCAAAGCGCGAATTCCAAACCGCGGCGCCTGCCGCAGAATTAAGGACAGCAACCCTGAAGGCCGCGGCGAACTTGGAAGCGCTTCAGTTGATCAGAACGTCCTGGTCGGGCGTGCACGGCTGGAAGTTTTCAGACGGGGCTTCAGACGCTGGATAGTGGCATAAGCGACTCATTGCTTCTGCGTAACTATCATTTCTTCGCAAGCAATCCAAGCACGATGAGGCCAAGCCCGAAACCGACCACGATCCCCGTGGCTGCGGAAGCATATGCGATACGCGGCATAGCCTTCTCTATTAAAACGTCCCAATTGGGGCCTCCTCTCGCAGGACACATTGCAGCAGTAACAAACCCGAACAGCAGCACGCCCAGTATGGAGCATGCGATTCCTAAGATAACAGCCTTCTTCACTTCTCTGTCCTGATCATTCTAGAAACAAAGGCCACTAGGTTTATTACCTTCATCATTCCCTCGGCCTAGTACGGGTCTTCCATCTCTTGGCGAAACGCCGCGCCTCACGCCCCTCCGAACTCCAGCACCAGCACGAGGATGACCACGATCACGAGGTGCCTGACCGGCCTGCGGAGGCTCATTCGGTGATCCATCGGATGAGTTCCTCGGCGAAGTAACTGATGATCGCGTCCGCGCCGGCGCGGTGGATGCAGAGGGCGGCCTCGAGCGCGGCGGCCTTCTCGTCGAGCGCCGAAGCGGCGCCGGCGAATTTCAGCATCGCGTACTCGCCGCTGACCTGGTAGGCCGCCACCGGGCGGCGCGTCGCGGTGCGCAGCTCGGCCAGCACGTCGAGGTACGGCATCGCCGGCTTCACCATCAGCCAGTCCGCGCCTTCCGCCTCGTCCATCAGCGCGTCGCGGATCGCCTCGCGCCGGTTGGCCGGCGGCAACTGGTACGAGCGCCGGTCGCCGAACGCCGGGGCGCTGTGCGCCGCCTCGCGGAACGGGCCGTAGAAGCTCGAGGCGAACTTCGCGGCGTAGCTCATGATGGCGGTGTGGTGGAAACCGCCGGCGTCGAGCGCGTCGCGGATGGCGTGGACCTGGCCGTCGGCCATCGCGGACGGCGCGACCATGTCGGCGCCGGCGGCCACATGAGCTTTGGCCATGCCGGCGAGGACCTCCAGCGTCGCGTCGTTATCCACTTCGCCGCTCGCGGCGGTGAGAATGCCGCAGTGGCCGTGGCTGGTGTAGCCGCAGATGCAGATGTCGGTGATCACGGTCAGGTCCGGCCGTTTCGCCTTCAGCGCGCGCACGGCGGCGGGGACCAGGCTGTCCTCGCGGACGGCCGAGGAGGCGCGCTCGTCCTTGTCGGCGGCGTCGGGCACGCCGAAGATCATCACCGCCGGCGACCGGATCGCGTCCGCCCGGCGCAGCAGCAGGTCTGCCGAAATGCGCTCCACGCCCGGCATCGCCGAGACCGCCTCGCGCCGGCGCTTGCCCGGGAGAATCAACAACGGCAGGATGAAGTCCTCCGGCGTCAGCGCCGTCTCCTGCGCCAGGCGGCGGAGTCCCTCCGTGCGGCGATTGCGGCGCATGCGTGTCCGTGGAAACATTGCGCGATCTCCTTCCGGTCTGTCCGGCATTCCAGCCCACCGTCACTATAGTATAAGCCGGGCATGCCGCCCGAAACAACCGTTTGACACGGCTATGCGCATCGCTTATTATCGTTTTGGGAGCGCGATTCCGGCAAGCCGAGGTGTTTTGGGGTGCTCGCCGGCGGCTCGGATGCGGGGACAAGTCACGGCATTGTGAACGCACGCGGGGGTGAAGCGCTCGTGTTCTGGCCCATGCTGGTTTACCTCGTCGCGGTGGTCTTCATCGCCGCAGCTTTGATCGCCACGTCGTACGTCCTCGGCGAGCGGCATCGCGAGCGCGCCACCGATGAAGCCTACGAATCCGGAATCCCGCCGACCGGCTCCGCGCGCCTGCGCATCTCCGCGAAATTCTACCTCATGGCGATGTTCTTCGTCATCTTCGACCTTGGCTCCGCGTTCATTTTCGCCTGGGCGATCGAGGTCCGCAGGCTCGGCTGGACCGGCTACGTCGGCCTTCTGATCTTCATCGCAATTCTCGTCAGCGGTTTGCTTTACCTCTCGCGGCAGGGAGCGCTGGACTGGGGCGTCCCGTCGTCGCGGGATCGCTCGGGCCCGGAATAAAGGCGGCGCGATTCCAATGCAGAGTCCTCCTGGCGAGCGGCGGATTTCTCCCGTGAAGCACGGCGGCGACGGCAACGCCGACGAGGTCGTCCGGCAGAACGTGCTCCTGACGCGTTTGCAGGACATCGTCGCCTGGGGGCGAAGGTACTCGATCTGGCCGTTCAACTTCGGCCTGTCGTGCTGCTACGTCGAGATGGCGACCAGCCTGACGAGCCGCTATGACATCGCGCGCTTCGGCGCGGAAGTGATCCGCGGCACGCCGCGCGAGGCGGACCTGATGGTCGTCGCGGGCACGGTGTTCATCAAGATCGCGCCGGTGATCCGCCGGCTCTACGAACAAATGATGGCGCCGCGGTGGGTCATCTCCATGGGCTCGTGCGCCAACTCCGGCGGCATGTACGACATCTACAGCGTCGTTCAGGGAGTGGACAAATTCCTGCCGGTGGACGTATACATCCCCGGCTGCCCGCCGAGCCCGATGGCGCTCATGGAAGGACTGCTGCTCCTGTCGAAGACCATGGGCCGCGAGAAGCGCCCGCTGAGCTGGGTGGCCGGCGCGCAAGGCGTGTATCGGCCCGCGCCGATTTCGCAGCGGGACCTGAAGCGCCCCGAGCGAGAACGCGCGACCAACCTGCGGTCCCCGGATGAGGTCTGAATTCTGATGAACGCGGTTTCGGAAATCGTCCAGGAACTACAAACCCGGTTCAGCGGGACGCCGCTGGAACCGCAGGCCACGCGCGACGGCATCCCGACCGTCTGGGCGCCGAAGGAGCGCGTCGGGGAAATCCTGCGCTACCTCAAGACGCAGACGCCGCGCCCCTACCCGATGCTCTACGATCTCTGCGGCATGGACGAGCGCGAGCGGACGCATCGCCAGGGGCAGCCTGAGAGCGACTTCACCGTCGTTTATCACCTCCTCTCCTTCGAGCGGAACGAGGACCTCCGCATCAAGGTGGCGCTCAAGGGAGAATCCCCGAGCGTCCGCACGGTGACGGACCTTTGGCCCGCTGCAAACTGGTACGAGCGAGAGGTTTGGGACATGTTCGGCATCGGCTTCTCCGGCCATCCCGACCTGCGCAGGATCCTGATGCCGGCCACCTGGCAGGGACATCCGCTTCGCAAGGAGCACCCCGCGCGCGCGACCGACATGGAGCCGTTCCGGCTGCCCGACGACAGGCAGGCGGCCGAAGAGGAGGCGCTGAAGTTCCGGCCCGAGGAATGGGGCATGAAGCGCACCGGCGAGGACACGGACTTCATGTTCCTGAACGTCGGCCCGCACCATCCCGGCACGCACGGGCTGCTGCGCATCGTCCTGCAGCTCGACGGCGAAGTGATCGTTGACGCCGTGCCGGACATCGGCTTCCACCACCGCGGGGCCGAGAAAATGGCCGAGCGGCAGTCCTGGCACACCTTCATTCCGTACACCGACCGGATTGATTACCTCGGCGGCGTCATGAACAACCTGGCGTACGTGCTTGCCGTCGAGAAACTGGCGGGCATCGCCGTCCCGGAGCGCGCGCAGGTGATCCGCGTGATGCTCTCCGAGCTTTTCCGCTTGGCCAGCCACCTGGTCTGGTACGGGACGTTCACCGGCGACGTGGGCGCCATGTCGCCGGTGTTTTATATGTTCAACGACCGCGAGCGCATTTTCGAGATCATCGGCGCGATCTGCGGCGGGCGGATGCACCCGAACTGGTTCCGCATCGGCGGCGTGGCGCAGGACCTGCCGAGAGGCTGGGACAAGCTCATCCGCGATTTCCTCCAGTACATGCCGCCGCGGCTGCTCGAGTACGACCGCATGGTGATGCGCAACCCGATCTTCAAGGCGCGCACGGTGGGCATCGGGCGCTTCACGAAGGACGAGGCGATCGAGTGGGGCATGACCGGGCCCGGCCTGCGCGCGTGCGGGTTCGAGTGGGACTTCCGCAAAAAGCGCCCCTACTCCGGCTACGAGCGGTTCGAGTTCGACATCCCGACCGCGCCGAACGGCGACTCCTACGACCGCGCCGTCGTGCGCGTCGCCGAGATGCGTCAGAGCCTGCGGATCATCGGCCAATGCGTCGCCGACATGCCCGCCGGCCCTTACAAATCGGACCATCCGCTGGCCACGCCGCCGATGAAGGAACGGACGCTGCACGATATCGAGACGCTCATCACGCATTTCCTCAGCGTAAGCTGGGGGCCGGTGATTCCGCCGGGCGAGGCGTTCTTCGGGATCGAGGCGACCAAGGGCAACAACGGCTACTATCTGGTCAGCGACGGCAGCACCGTTTCGTACCGGACGCGCATCCGCGCGCCGTCGTTTCCGCACATCCAGATGCTGCCGCTGATGTGCCGCGGCCGGATGCTGGCGGACCTGTTCTCAATCCTCGGGAGTATAGATTTCGTGCTGGCGGACGTGGACCGGTGAGGATGGACGACTGAAGATGCTGACGCCGGAAGAAAAAAAGGAGATCGAGGCGGAGTGCGCGCGCTACGAGCGCAAGCGCGGCGCAGTCATCGAGGTGCTGAAATTGGTCCAGCGCCATCGCGGCTGGGTCTCCGACGAGGCCGTCCGCGACGTGGCCGAGGCCCTGGAGATGACGCCGGCCGAGGTGGAAGGCGTCGCCACGTTCTACAGCCTGATCTTCCGCCACCCGGTCGGCCGGCACGTCATTTTGATCTGCGACAGCGTGAGCTGCTGGACGATGGGCTACGACGCGATCCGCGAACACCTCCGGGCGAAGCTGGGCATCCGGCTCGGCGAGACGAGCGCCGACGGCCGCTTCACGCTGCTGCCCGTCTCGTGCCTCGGCGCCTGCGACCTGGCGCCGGCGCTGATGGTGGACGAGGAGCTTTACGGAAACCTGACTCCGCCGAAAGTGGACGAAATTCTGGCGAAGTATTCCTGAGGGAAGCGATGCCTGCGGAGATCGTACTGACGCGAAATATCCGGCCGGGGCGAGAGCCGCTCGACCTGAAAGCTTACGAACAGGCCGGCGGCTACCAGGCGCTGCGCAAGGCGCTCTCCTCGATGACGCCGCAGGCCGTCCAGGAGGCGGTGAAGAAGTCCGGTCTCCGCGGCCGCGGCGGCGCCGGGTTCCCGACCGGCGCGAAGTGGAGCTTTGTGCCGCTGGGAAATGACGCGCCGCGGCCGAGATATTTCATCCTCAACGCCGACGAGACCGAGCCGGGGACTTTCAAGGACCGCTATCTCCTGGAAGGCGACCCGCACCAGGTCATCGAAGGCGTCATCCTCACTTCCTACGCCATCCTGGCCGATGTCGCGTTCATCTTCCTGCGCTGGGAATATCGCAAGGCTGCGCGCGCGCTGGAGAAGGCCATCTCCGAGGCGGCCGCCGCCGGGTACCTCGGCAACAACATCCTCGGCTCGGGCTACAGCCTGCCGCTGCACCTGCACATCAGCGCGGGCCGCTACATCTGCGGCGAAGAATCGGCGCTGATCAACTCGCTCGAGGGCCGCCGCGCCGTCCCGCGCGCCAAGCCGCCGCACCCGACCGTCTGCGGGCACTGGGGCAAGCCGACGATCGTCAACAATGTCGAGACGGCCGCCAACGTGCCGCACATCGTCCTGCGCGGGCCCGAATGGTTCGTCGGGCTGAGCCTCGGCGCGGACAGCGGAACGAAGCTCTACAGCGCCAGCGGACGCGTGAAGAATCCCGGCGTGTGGGAACTGCCGATGGGCACGCCGATGCGCGAGCTGATTGAAGAGCACGCCGGCGGCATGCGCGAAGGCTTCCGCTTCCGCGGTGCGCTGCCCGGCGGCGCCTCGACGGATTTCGTTCCGGAAAGCGCCATGGACGTGAAGATGGATTTCGGGTCGCTGGAGAAGGCCGGCAGCCGGCTCGGCACCGGCGCGCTGGTGGTCCTCGACGACAAGACCTGTCCGGTCGGCATGGTGCTCAACCTCGAACGTTTCTTCGCGCGGGAATCCTGCGGCTGGTGCACGCCCTGCCGCGACGGACTGGCGTGGGCCGCGCGGCTGCTGCAGGCGATCGAGGAGGGCGAAGGCCGGCCCGGCGACCTCGAGACGCTCGCCGGCCTCGCCAAGTCCATGGGGCCGGGCCTGACGTTCTGCGCCCTGGCGCTCGGCGCCGCCGAGCCGCTGGCCAGCGCGCTGAGGCTTTTCCGTGCCGATTTCGAGCGTCACATCACCGAGAAGCGTTGCCCGTGGAGATGACGAATGCCGACGATTTTCGTTGACGATGCGCCTTACCAGGTCGAGGACGGCCAGAACCTTCTCCAGGCGTGCCTCTCGCTTGGCTTCGACATCCCCTACTTCTGCTGGCATCCCGCGATGCATTCCGTCGGCGCGTGCCGCCAGTGCGCCGTCAAGCAGTTCAGGAACGCGGAGGACAAGAAGGGCCGCATCGTCATGGCCTGCATGACGCCCGCCGCCGAAGGGACGCGCATTTCGATTGACGACCCCGACGCCGTCGCCTTCCGCAAGCTGGTCGCCGAGCTCCTCATGACCAACCACCCGCACGACTGCCCGATCTGCGACGAGGGCGGCGAGTGCCACTTGCAGGACATGACGGTTATGACCGGCCAGACCTATCGCCGCTTCCGCTTCGAGAAACGCACGCACCGGAACCAAAACCTCGGACCGTTCGTCAACCACGAGATGAACCGCTGCATCGCTTGCTACCGCTGCGTACGGTTCTATCGCGATTACGCCGGCGGCCGCGACCTGGAGGCGCTCGGCGCGCACCATTACGTCTACTTCGGCCGCGAGCGCGACGGCGCCCTTGAAAGCGAGTTCAGCGGCAACCTCGTCGAGGTCTGCCCGACCGGCGTCTTCACCGACAAGACGCTCAAGGAGCACTACACGCGGAAGTGGGACATGCAGACCGCGCCCTCGATCTGCGTTCATTGCGGGCTCGGCTGCAACACCATCCCGGGCGAGCGCTACGGCCTGTTGCGCTGCGTCCGCAACCGCTTCAACGGCCAGGTGAACGGCTATTTCCTGTGCGACCGCGGGCGATACGGTTACGAGTTCGTGAACTCGCCCAACCGCATCCGCCGGCCGCTGCGGCGCGGCGACGCCGCTGAGAAAGAGGAGGTCACGCGCGAGAGCGCCCTGCAGTACCTCGGCGAGATCCTTCGGCGCGACCGGCAGCGCGTCATCGGAATCGGATCGCCGCGCGCGTCGCTGGAGGCGAATTTCGCCCTGCGGACGCTGGTCGGTCCGGAACGCTTTTTCGCGGGCCTGTCCGAACGAGACCATGATCTCATGGCGACCGCCGTGAAACTGCTCCGCGAAAGTCCGGCGCGCACGCCCTCGCTCCAGGAGGTGGCGCAGGCCGACGCGGCGCTGGTGCTGGGCGAGAACGTCCCGAACGTCGCGCCGATGCTCGCCTTCTCCCTGCGCCAGGTCATCCTTCAGGGCGAGATCAGGAGCTCGGGAAAAGTAGGCATCCCGCGCTGGGAAGACGCCGCCGTCCGCGATTCGGCCGCGCGATTCTCGGCGGTGCCCATTGATAAAGCGCCGCTGTTCGTCTCCGCGCCGACGCAGACCCGCCTTCGCGACATCGCCGCGCTCACCGCTCCCCACTCGCCGGACGACGCCGCGCGGTTGGGATACGCGGTCGCGCACGCGCTCAGCCCGGGTTCGCCGGCTGTTCCGGACCTCCCGGCGGAATCTCTCACGCTGGCCGAACAGATCGCCGGAACGCTCATGCGCGCGGAGCGGCCGATCGTCGTCTCCGGCCCGGGTTGCGGCAGCGAAACGGTGATGCAGGCCGCCGCGGCCGTCGCGCGCGCCCTGCTCGCAGCCGGCCGGAATGCGGCGTTGTGCTTCACCGCGCCGGAGTGCAACAGCGTCGGGCTGGCGATGATGGGCGCCGCCGGCGGCATCGCCTCGGCGCTGAAGGCCGCCCAGGACGGCGGCGCGGAGGCCCTGATCGTGCTGGAGAACGATCTTTACCGTCGCGCGGACGCCGCGTCCGTGGACGCGCTGCTTCACGCGGCGCGGCACGTGATCGTGCTGGACCACCTCGTGCACGCGACGGCGGCGCGGTCGGAGATGGCGCTCCCGGCCGCGACATTCGCCGAGTCCGAGGGTACGCTCGTGAACAACGAGGGCCGCGCGCAGCGGTTCTTCAAGGTGCTCGATCCGGGTTCTGCCTCCGTCCGCGAAAGCTGGCGCTGGCTGCGCGACATCGGCCGAGCGTCCGGCTTCGCCGAGTTTACGCCATGGCGGAACCTGGACGACGTCATGGCGGCCATGGCGCGCGAACTGCCCTGCTTCGGCGCAGTCCCGGGAATTGCCCCGCCGGCCGGGTTCCGCACGCTCGGCCGGAAAATACCGCGCCAGCCGCACCGCTACAGCGGGCGCACGGCGATGCACGCGGACTCGAACGTGCATGAGCCGCAGCCGCCGGACGACCCGGATTCGGCGCTGGCTTTCTCCATGGAGGGATTTTCCGGTGAGCCGCCGCCGGCGCTGATCCCGCGCTTCTGGGCGCCGGGCTGGAACTCGGTGCAGTCGGTGGCCAAGTTCCAGGATGAGGCCGGCGGCCCGCTGCACGGCGGCGATCCGGGCCGGCGCCTGATCGAGCCCTCGTCGAAACCCGCGGAGGCCACACGCAACGAGACCGTGCCGCCTGCATTCAAAGCCCGCGCCGGCGAATGGCTGGTCGTGCCGCTCTATCACGTTTTCGGCTCGGAGGAATTGAGCGTTCTCTCGCGCGGCGTGGCCGAATTAACGCCGAAACCCTACCTGGCGCTTCGGCCGGAAGACTTGAAGCGCCTCGGCGCCGCCGACGGAGATGAAATCGAACTGACCCTGAACGGAGCGCCGCTGCGCCTCCCGGCGAGATCCTGGCCGACACTGGCGAACGGCCTGGCCGGGTGGCCGGTCGGCCTGCCGGGCATGCCCGCCGTGTCGCTGCCCGCGTGGGCCGCGTTGCGAAGAAAAGCGACGGCGGAGGACGGCCGGCCGCCGGCGGCCAAAGGCTAGCATGAACGAAATCGTGCGACATCTTATCATCGTAATCGTCGTCCTCTTCGGGGCGCTGACGTTCGCCGGCGGCCTGATCTGGGTCGAGCGCCGCCTGCTGGCGCTCTTCCAGGACCGTTGGGGTCCGAACCGGCTCGGGCCGCTCGGGCTGTTCCAGGGCGTCGCGGACATGATCAAGATCTTCATGAAAGAGGACTGGATTCCGCCGCTGGCGGACAAGCCGGTCTTCATCGTTGCGCCGGCGGTGATACTCGTCACGGTGCTGATGTCGTATTCCGTCATCGCCTTCGCGCCGGGGTTTGTGGTGGCCGATCTCAACATCGGGCTGCTCTTCTTCCTGGCGATGTCCTCGATGGGCGTTTACAGCGTGGCGCTGGCGGGCTGGTCGTCGAACAACAAATACGCCCTGCTCGGCGGAATGCGCGCCGCCGCGCAGATGCTCAGCTATGAGGTCTTCATGGGCCTGTCGCTCATGGGCGTGGTCACGCTGGCCGGCTCGTTCAACCTGAGCCATATCGTGAACGCGCAGCAGCGGCTGTGGTACTGCGTCCCGCAACTGCCCGGCCTGGTGATTTTCTTCATCGCGGGCCTCGCGGAGGCGCACCGGCTGCCCTTCGATCTGCCCGAGGCGGAGGCCGAATTGGTCGCCGGCTACCATTCGGAATACTCCGGGTTCAAGTTCGCCATGTTCTTCATCGGCGAGTACCTCGGCATCACGCTGATCTCCGCGGTGATCGTGACTCTGTTCTTCGGCGGATGGCTCGGGCCGGCGCTCTTCGACCCTGCCAGCGGCCCCGCAAGCGCCGTCGCGTCGGCGCTGCTGCCGGCGGTCTGGTTCATTCTTAAGACTCTGTTCTTCGTCTGCCTGTTCATCCTCGTGCGGGCCGCGCTGCCCCGGCCGAGGTACGATCAGCTCATGGCGTTCGGTTGGAAAGTGATGCTGCCGCTGGCGCTGCTGAACCTGCTGGTGACCGGAGCCGTGGTCCTGGCGCTCGGCGGCGCGGGCGGAAAGTAAAAGGAGATTGCGATGTTCTCGCTGATTCGCGCGATCTGGGCCGTCTTCGTGCATATGTTCCGGCGGCGCGAGACGATCTGCTACCCGGAGAAGAAGCCCTATCTCGCGCCGCGATTTCGCGGGCGGATCATCCTCTCGCGCGACCCGGACGGCGGCGAGCGGTGTGTCGCGTGCTATCTCTGCGCGGTCGTCTGCCCGGTGGCGTGCATCGCGCTGCAGGCGAAGGAGGACGAGCATGGCCGCCGGTATCCGGAATTTTTCCGGATCAACTTCTCGCGCTGCATTTTCTGCGGCTTCTGCGAGGAGGCCTGCCCGACGTGCGCCATCCAGCTCACCCCCGACTGCGAAATGGGCGAGTACCGCCGCGCGAACCTGGTCTACGAGAAGGAGGACCTGATGATCGCCGGCTGCGGCAAGTACCCCGATTACAATTTCTACCGCGTGGCCGGCCTGGCGATCAAGGGCAAGGACAAGGGCCAGGCCGAGAACGAGGAGCCGCCGGTGGACGTGAAGAGCTTGATGCCGTGACGGCGGACGATGGACGATAGACGATGGATCACAATCCGTCGTCCATCGTCTATCGTCCATCGTCGCCGTTCTGAAAGGAAAGTTGTGAACGCCGTATTCTACATCTCGGCCGTCGTGGCGCTCGCGGCGACGGGCATGGTCATCACGCAGCGGCGCGCGGTGCACGCGCTGCTGTATCTGATCCTCTCGCTCCTGGCGATCGCGCTGATCTTCTTCACCCTCGGCGCGCCGTTCGTCGCGGCGCTGGAGGTCATCATCTACGCGGGCGCGATCATGGTGCTCTTCGTGTTCGTCATCATGATGCTGAACCTGGGCCGGCAGGCGGCCGAACAGGAGCGGCATTGGCTTGCTCCGGCGGCGTGGACCGGGCCGGTCATCCTGGCCGCGATTCTGCTCGCCGAGGTCGTTTACGTCCTGGCGAGCGGCGGCGCCGGGACCGCCGAGGCCGCCGAGATCGGTCCACACGCGGTCGGCCTGTCGCTCTTCGGACCGTACCTGCTGGGCGTGGAACTCGCCGCGCTGATCCTCCTGGCCGGGCTGGTCGGCGCATATCACCTCGGGCGGCGCCCGCACACTCCCGACGAGAAGGGATCCTGATGGCTTCCATCCCGATGGAGCACGGCCTGCTGCTGGCGGCGGCGTTGTTCGCGCTCGGGCTGGCCGGCGTGCTCGTGCGGAGGAACATCGTTTTCATGCTGATGTCCATCGAGATCATGTTCAACGCGGCCGGGCTGGCCTTCGTCGTGGCCGGCTCGCGCTGGACGCAGCCGGACGGGCAGGTGATGTTCTTCTTCATTCTGACCATGGCCGCCGCCGAGGTCTCCGTCGGGCTGGCGATGGTGCTCCAGCTTTATCACCGGCTGAAGACGCTGGACGTGGACGCGGCGAACCGGATGCGAGGATGACATGTTCGAGTGGCTCTGGCTGATTCCCGCATTGCCGCTGGCGGGCTTTGCGGCGCTGACTCTGCTGGGCGCGCGTCTCGGGCGCCGCGTCGTGGCCATCATCGGCGTGGGCGCTGGGGCGGCATCGGCGGCTATTTGCGCGGCGATAGCTGTCTGCTTCTTCGAGCCGCCGCCGCCGGGACACGCGTTCGCGCAAATGCTCTGGACCTGGATCTCCGTCGGCGGCTTCTCGCCGCGCATCGAACTCTGGCTCGATCCCCTTTCGCTGGTCATGGCGCTCGTCGTCACGTTCGTCGGCTTCCTGATCCTGCTGTATTCCGCGGAGTACATGGAAGAGGACGAAGGGTACAGCCGTTTCTTCGCGTACATGGACCTTTTCATCGCCTCGATGCTGACGCTGCTGCTGGCGAAAAACCTCCTGCTGCTGTACCTGGGCTGGGAAGGCGTCGGCCTGTGCAGCTACCTGCTCATCGGGTTCTGGTACAAGGACGCCGCCAACGGCCGCGCCGCGCGGAAGGCGTTCATCGTCACGCGCGTGGGCGACACCGCGATGGCGATCGGCCTGTTCCTGCTCTTCACCCGCCTCGGAACGCTGGACATTCCGATGGTGCTGCGACTCGCCGCGAGCCAATGGCCGCAGGGTTCCAGCGTGGCCGTGGCCGCGGCGGCGCTGCTGCTCGGAGGCGCGCTGGGCAAGTCCGCGCAGTTGCCGCTGCAGACGTGGCTGCCCGACGCGATGGCCGGCCCGACCCCGGTGAGCGCGCTGATCCACGCCGCGACGATGGTGACCGCCGGCGTGTACCTGATCGCCCGCATGCACGTCCTCTTCGCGCTGGCCCCGGCGGTGCAGGCCGCCGTCGCGGTCATCGGCGCGGCGACGCTCCTTTACGCGGGATGCGCGGCGCTGGCGCAGTCGGACCTCAAGCGCGTCCTGGCCTATTCCACCATCAGCCAGATCGGCTACATGTTCCTGGCGCTCGGAGCGGGCG
>JBKQWE010000125.1:0-7327 GCA_052139675.1 Candidatus Brocadiia bacterium | reverse complement strand
CTTTATTATAATATACTGTTTTTTATTTCCTTAAAGTGGCGCGCCAATTTACGCAACTAAACACGGTCCAACGGAAGGCATAACTCAATAACGTAACAGGGCTTAGCGCGGTCATGCTTACTTGCGGAAATAGGACGCCTATTTACGCAAGTAAGCACTAAGCTGATGTAACTTAAGGAAGAGATTGGGACATTGGGGAACAGCACTGTTCCTCGCGCAGGCGCAGCGCTGAGACTGCAGAGTACAGAATGGAGAATGGCGAACTAATGAACGACACGAAAACGGATATGCGCCCAACATCTAACATCGAATGTCCAACCCTCAAGTAACGACACAACGGTAGAAGGGAGAAGAACGATGGCTGAACGAAGGAGAAAAACGAAGATCGGCCACAAGATTGGAACGCGTGAAGAGTGGCTGGCGGCTCGGCTGAAACTGCTCAAGGAGGAGAAGGCGCTCACGCGGCGCAGCGACGAGCTGGCGCGGCAGCGGCAGGAACTGCCGTGGGTCCGGGTCGCCAAGGAGTACCGATTCGAGACCGACGAGGGGAGCGCCTCGCTGGCCGACCTCTTCCGAGGGCGCTCGCAGCTCCTCGTCTACCATTTCATGTTCGGGCCCGACTACACGGCGGGGTGTCCGTCCTGCTCTTCGATCGCGGACGGCTTCAACGGGTTCGCGGTTCATCTGGCCCACCATGACGTGATGCTCTGGGCGGTCTCGCGCGCGCCGCTGGCGAAGATCGAGGCGTACAAGCGGCGGATGGAGTGGACGTTTCCCTGGGCGTCCTCGTTCGGCGGCGACTTCAACTTCGACTTCAACGTCTCGTTCACCGAGGAGCAACAGCGCGCGGGGGACATCCGATACAATTACCAGCGCGGCGGCCACGCGATGGACATGAAACCGGTGCCGGAGGCCGTCGCCCAGTTGGCGGCCACCTCCGGAACCGACGCGTCCACGTACTCGCGCGACAGGCCGGGCATGAGCGCGTTCGTACGCAAGGGCGGCGTCGTTTACCACACCTATTCCACCTATACGCGCGGACTGGACGTCCTCTGGGGAATGTACCAGTGGCTCGACCGCGCCCCCAAGGGGCGCAACGAGGAGGGCATCTGGTGGCGCCGCCACGACGAATACGGAACGCTTTCACAGAAGGCCGCCTCGTGTTGCCATGCAGCGAAGGGGCGCGCGGAGAAAACCGGGGTTAAGAAAACCGGGAGAAAGTAAAGGAGTTCGTCATGAGGCTGGTCAGGCTGAGAGGGTTATTGCGGAGAAGGTAACTCGTTGGCTGAAGTCCGAGGAGCAACCCAGTTGCGGCTGCATGGAGCAATGAACTAATGACGACAGTTACGCGAGCGGCGGTTTTGTCAATCATCATGGGGATTCTGGCCACGGTCGCCTTCGCCGCCGAACCGGCCGGGTCCGGTACGGTCCTATTGAGCAGCGGATTCGAGGAGGGGTTGGGCGGATGGGCCCATGTCGGCTCCGCCGAGTTCGCCGCCGACAAGGAGCAGCGCCATGGTGGCGCGCAGTCGGCCCGGATCACGATCGCTCCGGGCACGGCGCCGCACTACCAGCAGCTCGGTCATGAGGTCAAGGGCCTGGCCCCGCGCGACCGGATAACGGCCGCGGTCTGGGTCCGCACGCGCGGCGTGGAGGACGGCGACGGCGCTTACATGGCGCTGGAGTTCCTCGGCGCCGGCGGGCAGCGGGTGGACATCGCCCACAGCAAAGTCTCGCGCAAGAACGGGAAGGACGGCTGGGACCGCCTGACGGCCGAGGCGGTCGTTCCCCAGGCTGCGGCGTCGGCCTGGCTGCGGCTGGTCCTCAATTCCCATGGCACCGCCTGGTTCGACGGCGCGGAGGTCGTGCTGGCGGAGAAGCCGGCCGCCTGGCCGGACCTCGGAGACGCGCAGCGCGAGGTGGTCATCCACACGGGCCAGATCGTCCAGGCGAAATTCGGCGGCGTGGGGTTCGATGTCTTCGACCACGTGCACGATGCGAGCCGGCAACTCCTGGACGAAGTGATCGTCAAACGCTGGCGCGAGCTGAACCCCTCCTTCGCCCGCGTGTACCATGACTGGAACTGGGACCATGAGATGCTGGACAAGGTGGCGGCGCGCCTGGCCCGCATGCAGGAGACCGGCACGGAGATCTACGTGACCAGCTGGAATCCCAAAGACTGCCGGACGGCCGCCGACCTCGCCGCCTACGCGCGCAAGATCGCCGACAGCCTGGAGTACCTGGTCCGCGTCAAGGGGCTGACGAACATCAAGGACTACTGCATGACCAACGAGCTCTGCCTGGGCGCCGGGCCGCATGCGGCGCTCGCGAACGACTTGCCGCGGTTCAAGAGTTATCACCAGGCGATCTTCGATGAGCTCAGGGCGCGCAAGCTGGACATCCGCCTGCTGGCGACCGACGCCTCGCCGATCAGCGCCTGGGACACGATTGACTGGGCGACGAAGAACATGGACGAGATCACCGGCGTCTACGGCGGGCACGAGTACATCGCGGAGTACGCCCTCGACGACGAGCGGTTCTACCCGTGGTTCCTGTCGAAAATGCAATGGGGCGCCGGCATGGCGCGCAGCCGCAACAAGGATTTCATCCTCGGCGAGTTCGGCTGCAAGCAGGTCCCGCCGGGGACAACCGTCGGCGGCAAGGAGATGGACACTTGCGCCTACTTCGGCACGCCGCAGGAGCCGCTGGTCGGGATCCAGCTCGCCGAGGCGGCCATCGGCGCCATCAACGGCGGCATCTACGCGATGGGTTATTGGACCTTCGCCGACTTTCCGGACAGCTTCGGCGAGAGCGGCGGAGTGCCGACCGGCAACGTGTACGCCAACAAATGGGGCGTGTTCAAGTGGAGCGGCGACGACAACTCCACGCGGGACCACTATTACGCTTACGGCCTGCTGACGAAGTTTTTCCGCGGACCGGCGACGGTCTGCGCGGTCACGGTTAACGATCCGCGGCTGCGGGCGGCGGCGATCCGGCACCAGGGCGCCGGGACGTGGTCTCTGGCTGTGGTCAACCGCAACAGCCGCGCGGCGCCGGTGTCGGTGACGATGGATGGGACGCCGCTCTCGGCCTCTTTCCACAAGTACGTGTACGATCCCGCGAACATTCCCAAGAATCCCTTCGGCGACCTTCAGGCCCCTGCCGGAACAGTGGCGATGAAGGACGGTCGCCTGGCCGACACGGTCGGCCCGATGACCCTCACCGTTTACACCACGGCCTGTAAGGACAACGCGCCCGCGCCGGTCCAAGGACTGAAAGTCGAGCCGGCCGCCGACGGCAACCGCCGGCTGACCTGGCAGGCCAGCGACGCCCCGGATTTCTGCTACTACCGTGTCTACCGCTCAGATCATGCGGACTTCGTCCCCGACGTAAAGACGCAGATCGGTTCCACCATCGCCACCACGTTCACGGACTCCAAGGGCGAGGCGGGCAAAGAATACCATTACCGGATTCTGGCGGTGGATAATTCCGGCAATGCGAGCCGGCCTTGAGGTCCAGCCGGACAACATGAGCGCTGACCGCAAACAAGACTTGAAGCCCCAAGTGCCGAAGGAGCATTACTTCACCGGGGACTATCTCACCCCGGAGCGGTTCGCTTCGTACGGTTACCAAATCCAGGAGGTGCTCAGCCTCACCCCGCGCAACGTCCTCGAAATCGGCATCGGCAACGGCATCGTCGCCTATACTCTCAGGCAGGCGGGACTGGACGTCACCACCCTCGACTTCGACGAATCGCTCCACCCCGACATCGCGGCCTCAGTCACCGACATGCCGCTCGCCGACGAGTCCTACGACGCGGTCGCCTGCTTCGAAGTGCTGGAACACATCCCCTGGGAGCTTTTCCCGCGCGCGCTCGCCGAAGTGCGCAGAGTCTGCCGCGCAAAGGCGGTCCTCAGCCTGCCGGACAGAGGGGGCTATTTCTGTTTGCATATCCCTAAGCTCCTGCCGCGCCGATTGTGGCGGCGGCCGTTCTGGAAACCGAGCGCTCACCAATTCGATGGCCAGCACTACTGGGCGGTCAACAAGAAGGGTTTTCCCCTCGCGCAGGTGATGGACTGTATAACGGCCGCCGGATTCCAGGTGGAGCACACGTTCAGGCCCTGGGAATACCCGGTCCAGCGCTTTTTCCGGCTGCGGAAGGCCACACCTGAAATGAGACCTTAGACCGGGGCTGAGATCGGAAATGCTGCGAGCTTTGGCCGCCGCACTGGTGCGGTCGGAGAGGCGTGCGCGCGCATCGTCTTCGATGAGTGCCGAAAAGCCGCTTGACTGCGGCCAGTTTGAGCGTGGAATCTTAAATTCCAATATGGTTTGACATAGGGAGGACGGTCAATGTCATTCCCGCGAAAGCGGGAATCCAGAGCCACGCGCCGAAACCCTGGATTCCCGCTTGCGCGGGAATGACTTATCGGAGGTGTGCGCCGGACTTGGCGCTTCCGACGCCTTTTTCAGCGACACCCCTGTCCCTATTTTCCCCCGAACTCACGAACTCAGAATATCGCGCGCTCATGTGCCGGACGGGGCAAGCGTGTCGGGCGGCTTGGGCGGCGGGTTCCGGTCCGGCAGCCAGATCCAATGCCCGAATTTCTTCCCGTCGTCCTGCGAGAGATTGATGGTCGTCCAGCCCACCACGAAGTTCAGCACCTCGAACCAGCGAAAGTTGGCAACCAGGCCGAACCGGCCCAGATGAATGACATGCATTCAAGACGGCACGTAGTTGGGATTGGAGTCGCCGAACAGCCCCACGGGCATGCCGATCAACCCCACATTCTGCGTGAACAGCGTGCAGGGGTCGTTCACGTCGAAGTCCTCCCAGCCCACCTTCTCATGCCCCCAGACCAGGACTCCCCACGCGTCGAGGGAATTGCGGGTCGCGCCGAACTGACCGCCTCCCCATCCGGCAAAGTGACCGTCGAAGTGGGCGTAGCCGAGGGGAAGAATGGACTCGAAGCTCGAGTAGAGGACGAATTGATTCGTGTGCGACCAGGTGACTCCGATGTCCGCCATCTGAGAGAAGTCGTGCCAGCGGTTATGAAAGTAAGCGCATCCCGAAGTGGCGGTGAGTGCCAGCCCGAGCGCAAGTACGAGCATGCATCTCGCGATGAGCCTGTTCATGCGCATGATGTTCCTTTCAGGCCGGAATTTGCCAGATGATCGCCCCGCTCAGGACAGCATCTCCCAATAAGAGCATTGTACCCGCTCGGCGACCGTTGTCAAAGTCCATTTCGGACAGTTTCCCGCTCTTGAAATGCGAAAGGCGGAAAGGTTCGGCCCTCACTCGCTCGCCAGGAACTTCAGGCACACCGGCATGGAGACCGTGGCCGCCTGGCCGGCGGGCGACAGGCGGCCGGTGTCGGGGTCAATGCGAAAGACGACGATGGAGTCGCCGTCCTGGTTGGCGGCGAGCAGCCAGGCGCCGGTCGGGTCAATGGCAAAGTTGCGCGGGCACTGGCCCTGCGTCGGCTGGTGGCCGATCAGCGAGAAAGTTCCGTCGCTCTCGTTGACGGCGAAGATGGCGACGCTGTCGTGGCCGCGGTTCGATCCGTAGAGGAACCGGCCGGAGGGGCTGACGTGCACGTCCGCGCAGGTGTTCCTGCCGCGGAAATCGCGCGGGAGTGTTGAAGCGGTCTGCATCTGTCGCAGCGCGCCGCGAGGCGCGTCCCAGGCGAACGCGGTCATGGTGCTGTCGAGTTCGTTGATGACGTAAACGAACGGCCGCGTCGGGTGGAAGTCGAGGTGGCGCGGTCCCGCGCCCGGCTTGAGCGCCGCCCACGGCGGATCGTTCGGCAGCAGGCGCCCTGCCGCGAGGTCGAGCCGGTAAACGTAGACGCGGTCCAGGCCGAGGTCCGCCGCCAGGGCGAACCGGTTGTCCGGCGAGGGCGTGATCGAGTGCGCATGCGGGCTTCCCGGCTGCTGGCGATCGCTGATCGGCCCGGGGTGCTGGACCGTATCCGTCGCCTCGCCGAGGCGGCCGTCGTCCTGGATCGGGAGGATGGCCACGCTGGCGGACAGGTAATTCGCCACGAGCACGAACCGGCCGGTGCGGTCCACGCTCACGTGGCAAGGCCCGGCGCCGCGCGACGATTGCCGGTTGAGGAAGGCCAGCGCGCCGGTCGCGGGCGCGATGGCGAAGGCGTTGACGGACCCGCCGCGCGCCTCGCCGACGGCGTAGAGAAAGCGCCGTTGCGGGTGGATGGCCAGGAACGTGGGATTGCCCAGTTCCGCGGCCAGGCCGGCCGGCTTCAACTCGCCGGTGGCGGCATCGAAGCGGTAAAGGTAGATTCCCTTCGAGCCTTTTCCGGTGTACGTGCCGACGTACATCAGGAACTGCGCGGCCAGGGCATTCTTCGCGCCAGATTCCGGCTTCGCAACCGGCTTCGCTTCTTTGGATCTCCGGTAGCGGGAGATGAGGGCGTTGGTCGAGCTATCGTGCGCGAGCGGCCGTTCGGCGCCGGCCTCAAGTTCGGGAACGATGCGGACGGCAAGCGCCTTGCCCAGCTCGACGCCCCACTGGTCGAACGAGTCAATGCGCCAAATGGCGCCCTGGGTGAAGACGCTGTGCTCGTACAGCGCGACGAGTTTCCCCAGCGCCGCCGGAGTCAGCCGCTCGAGGAGCATCGTGCTGGACGGGCGGTTGCCCTCGAAGGTCCGGTGCGGCGCCAGCCACGCGGGCGTGCCTTCGGCCTGGACCTGCTGCGGCGTTTTGCCGAAGGCCAGCGCTTCCGCCTGGGCGAACACGTTGGCCATGAGCAGGTCGTGGTGGCGGCCGAGCGGGTTCAGCGGCTGGGCGAACGCGATGAAGTCGCACGGGATCAGCTTGGTCCCCTGGTGGATCAACTGGTAGAAGGAATGCTGGCCGTTGGTGCCCGGCTCGCCCCAGTAGATCGGCCCGGTCTGCCAGGCGGCCTCGGCGCCGTCGAGCGTGACGCGCTTGCCGTTGCTCTCCATCGTCAACTGCTGGAGGTACGCCGGGAAGCGCTTCAGGTACTGCTCGTACGGAAGGACCGCGACGGTCTGCGCGCCGAAGAAATTGTTGTACCAGAGGCCCAGGAGCGCCATCAGCACCGGCAGGTTGCGCTCGAAGGGCGCGGTGCGGAAGTGCTCGTCCATCTCGTGGAAACCGTCGAGCATCGCGCGGAAATGCGCGGGGCCGATGGCGATCATCGTCGAGAGGCCGATCGCCGAGTCCATGGAGTAGCGCCCGCCGACCCAGTCCCAGAACTCGAACATGTTCGCGGTATCTATGCCGAACTTGGCCACTTCCGCGGCATTGGTCGAGACCGCGACGAAATGTTTTGCCACGGCG
>JBKQWE010000124.1:0-63737 GCA_052139675.1 Candidatus Brocadiia bacterium | reverse complement strand
CGACGCCCGTGGCATCGAGCTTGCCGCGGATGATGTGATACCGGACGCCCGGCAGGTCGCGGACTCGCCCGCCGCGCACGAGCACGGTCAGGTGTTCCTGGAGGTTGTGTCCCTCGCCAGGAATGTATACGATAATCTCGCGCCCGTTGCTCAGCCGGACCTTGGCCACCTTGCGGAGGGCGCTGTTCGGCTTTTTCGGCGTGCGCGTCATCACCTGCAAGCAGACGCCGCGCTTCTGCGGGCAACCCTGCAGGTCCGGCCGCTTGCTCTTCGTGCGGACCACCCTGCGGCCCTTGCGGACCAACTGATTGATCGTCGGCATTCTCGTGCTCCTATAACCGTTTTCCCCGGCGGACTACTCGGACTCTTTCCCGTTGCCGTCGGTTTCCTCCGGAGATTCGAGCGCAGCCGCCTGCTGCGGCAGCTCCGGCTTGGCCACCATGGCCGCGAGGTGCGACTTGAAACCCGTCCCCGCCGGAATGAGCCGGCCGACGATGACGTTCTCCTTGAGGCCCCACAGGTCGTCCGACCGCGCGGCCAGCGCGGCCTCGGTCAGCACTTTCGGGGTCTCCTGGAACGAGGCGGCGGAGATGAACGAGTCGGACTGGAGCGCGGCCTTGGTGATGCCCATCAGCACCGGGCTGGCGACGGCCGCCTTGCCGCCGGTGGCCTCGGTGCGGCGGTTCTCCTGCTTGAACGCGAACCGGTCCACGAGCGAGCCGGGCAGGAACTTTGTGTCGCCCGGGTCGTCCACGCGGACCTTGCGCATCATCTGGCTGACGATGATCTCGATGTGCTTGTCGTCAATGCGGACGTTCTGCGAACGGTAGACGTTCTGGATCTCGCGCAGCAGGTACTGCTGCACTTCCTCCTCGCCGCTGATGCGCAGGATGTCCTGCGGGACGAGCGGCCCTTCGGTGAGCGCCTCGCCGACGCGGACGCGCGCGCCGCGATGCACGCGGAGGTGCCGGCCGCGCGGCACCAGGTGCTCGCGCTCCATGCCGCTGTCGGTGCGGACGATGATGCTCATCTTGCCGCGGCGCGTCTCGCCGAGCTCGACCACGCCTTCGATCTCGCTCATCACCGCCGGGTCCTTCGGCTTGCGGGCCTCGAAGACCTCGGTGACGCGCGGCAGGCCGCCGGTGATGTCCTGCGTGCGGGTGATCTCGCGCGGCGTCTTGGCCAGCAGCATGCCGGCCGTGATGTTCTCGCCTTCCTCCACCTCGATGAACGCCTTCTCCGGGATCGGGTAGGCGCCCAGGATGTCGCCGTTGGCCTCCTCGACGACGATCTGCGGATGCAGGTCCCCCTTGTGTTCGATGATCACCTTGCGGCGCACCTTGCTGGCCGGATCAATCTCCTCGCGCACCGTCTTGTTCTCGACGATGTCCTCGAAGCGCACGCGGCCGGAGACCTCCGCCAGGATCGGCACCATGTGCGGGTCCCAGCGGGCGAGCGTCTTCTTCTGGGCGACCTTGGAATCCGGCTCGACCAGGATGACCGCGCCGGCCGGGACGGGGACGCGTTCGAGCTCGCGGCCCTTGTCGTCGAGGATGTGGAGCTCGCCGTTGCGGGTCAGCGCGAGCGTCTCGCCCTTCGGGTTCTTGACGACGTTCAGGTTGTGGTACTTGACGACGCCCGCCTTCTTGGCGCGGACCTCGTGCTCCTCGATGCGCCGGCTCGCCGTGCCGCCGATGTGGAACGTGCGCATGGTCAACTGCGTGCCGGGCTCGCCGATGGACTGCGCGCCGATGATGCCGACGGCCAGCCCTTCCTCGGCCAGCTCGCCGCGCGACAGGTCCATGCCGTAGCAGCGTTCGCAGATGCCGATCGGCGCCTCGCACGTCAGCGGCGACCGGACGCGGATCTTCTCGAAGCCCAGTTCCTCCAGCCGCTTGGCCGTGGCTTCCGTGATCAGTTCGTTCTCGGCCACGATGAGCTGGTCGTCCACGAGGCTCACGATGTTGTCGCGCGCGACGCGGCCGCGGATGCTGCGGCTCAGCGGCACTTCGATCGCGTCGCCTTTCCGGACGATGCCCTTCGTGATCCCGTTGAGCGTGCCGCAGTCGAGCATGCAGACGACCACGTTCTGCGCCACGTCGGCCAGCTTGCGCGTCAGGTAGCCGGAGTCGGCCGTCTTGAGCGCGGTATCGGCCAGCCCTTTCCGCGCGCCGTGCGTCGAGCTGAAGTACTCGAGCACGCGCAGGCCCTCTCGGAAATTCGCCTTGATCGGCGTCTCGATGATTCGACCGGACGGCTTGGCCATCAATCCGCGCATGCCGGCGAGCTGCCGGATCTGCTGCAGGCTGCCGCGCGCGCCGGACTCGACCATCAGCCGGATCGGGTTGAGGTAGGGCCGGCCCTCGCGCGTGTCGCTGCGGAGGTGCTTCATCATCGCCTCGGCCACCGATTCGGTCGCGTGGGTCCAGGCGTCAATGATCAGGTTGTAGCGCTCGCCCTCGGTGATGGCGCCCTGCTCGAAGTGTTTCTCGATCTTGGAGACCTCGACCTCGGTCGTCTTGACGATCTGCTCCTTCTCGGGCGGCATGACCAGGTCGCTCGTGGCGAACGAGAGGCCGGCGAGCGTCGCCTGGCGGAAGCCGAGTTCCTTGATGTCGTCGAGGATGCGGATCGTGCGCTCGCGCCCGAGGAGCTTGTGGCAATCGTGGATGATGCCGTCAATCCCCTTCTGGTCGAGCGTCTTGTTGTAATAGGCCATCTCGCGCGGGAGCACGTCGTTGAAGATCACGCGGCCCACGGTCGTCTCGTAAAGGGCCGAGGCCCCGGCCGGCTGCTGGACGCTGGTGGCGGTGCGGACTTCCGGGCGGTCCTTGATGCGCACGAAGATCCGGGCGTGGAGGCCGAGCTTCTTCTGCTGGTAGGCGAGGAACACCTCGCCCGCGCCGAAGAATTTCATCCCCTCGCCCTTCTCGCCGACGCGGTCGCACGTCAGGTAGAAGATGCCCAGCACGATGTCCTGCGACGGCGCGATGATCGGCTCGCCGCTCGCCGGGGAGAAGACGTTGTTCGTGGACATCATCAGCGTGTGCGCCTCGACCTGGGCCTCGACGGAGAGCGGCAGATGGACGGCCATCTGGTCGCCGTCGAAGTCGGCGTTGAACCCGCGGCAGACGAGCGGGTGGATCTTGATCGCGTTTCCCTCGACGAGCACCGGCTGGAACGCCTGGATGCCCATGCGGTGCAGCGTCGGCGCGCGGTTGAGGAGCACCGGGTGGCCGGTGATGACTTCCTCGAGGATGTCCCACACCGGCTCTTCCTTGCGCTCGATCATCTTCTTCGCGGACTTGATGGTCTCGGCGTGGCCGAGCTCGCGCAAGCGGCGGATGATGAACGGCTGGTAGAGCTCGAGGGCGATCTTCTTCGGCAGTCCGCACTGGTGGAGCTTCAGGTCCGGGCCGACCACGATCACCGAGCGCGCCGAGTAGTCCACGCGCTTGCCGAGCAGGTTCTCGCGGAACCGGCCCTGCTTGCCCTTGATCATGTCGGTCAGCGACTTCAGCGGGCGGTTGCTGCTGCCGAGCACCGGGCGCTTGCAGCGCGCGTTGTCGAAAAGCGCGTCCACGGCCTGCTGGAGCATCCGCTTCTCGTTGCGGATGATCACCTCGGGCGCGTTCAGGTCAATCAGCTTCTTGAGCCGGTTGTTGCGGTTGATGATCCGGCGGTAAAGGTCGTTGAGGTCGCTGGTGGCGAAGTTGCCGCTCTCGAGGAGCACCAGCGGGCGCAGGTCCGGCGGGATGACCGGGATCACTTCGAGGACCATCCACTCCGGCTTGTTGTTGCTGTCCTTGAGCGCCTCGATCAGGCGCAGGCGCTTGGTGATGTCCTTCGCGCGCTGCTTGGAGTGCGTGGAGCGCAGCTCGTCGCGGAGCTGCCGGGCGAGCGCGGGCAGGTCGAGCCCGGTGAGCAGTTCGCGGATCGCCTCGGCGCCCATTTTGGCGTCGAACTTTTCCCCGTATTGCTCGCGGGCGGCGCGGTACTCGCCTTCCGAGAGCAGTTGCCGCGGCTTCAGCGGCGTCTCGCCGGGGTTGACGACGACGTAGTCCTGGAAATAGATGATCCGCTCGAGCGCGCTGGTCTTGATGTCGAGCGTCGTCGCCAGGCGTGAAGGCATGGCTTTGAAGAACCAGATGTGGACCACCGGCGCGGCGAGGGTGATGTGGCCCATGCGCTTGCGGCGGACGCGCGAGTGCGTGACCTTGACGCCGCAACGGTCGCACACGATCCCCTTGTGCTTCATGCCGCGGTACTTGCCGCAGAAGCATTCCCAGTCGCGCTCCGGCCCGAAGATCCGCTCGCAGAACAGCCCGTCCTTCTCGGCGCGGTAGGTCCGGTAGTTGATCGTCTCGGGCTTCTTCACTTCGCCGTACGACCAGGAACGGATGTCCTCCGGCGAGGCGAGCGAAATCCGGACCGACGTGAAATCGTTCACGCGCTCGAAAGTCGTCTCGGGCATAACTTCGTCTCCTTTAACAGGGCCGCTCAGACACGGCGGCCTCCCGGAACGGAACTCAGCTTTCCAGGCACCTTAGCGCCTCTGCGGCCCAATCTCCCTTTGCGCCTTCTCGAGTCTCAAGTTCATCCCCAGCCCGCGCACTTCCTGGACGAGCACGTCGAAGGAGACGGGGGTCCCGGCTTCGAGGCAGTTGCGGCCCTTGATGATGGATTCGTACATCAGCGTGCGGCCGGCGGTGTCGTCGCTCTTGACGGTCATCATCTCCTGGAGCAGATGCGCAGCGCCGTAGGCTTCGAGCGCCCAGACCTCCATCTCGCCGAGGCGCTGGCCGCCCATGCGCGCTTTGCCGCCGAGCGGCTGCTGAGTGACCATGCTGTACGGCCCGGTCGCGCGCGCGTGGATCTTCTCGTCCACCAGGTGGTTGAGCTTCATGATATAAATATACCCGACGGTGACCTTCTGGTCGAACGGTTCGCCGGTCCGGCCGTCGTAGAGCACCGTCTTGCCATCCTCCGGCAGGCCCGCCTCGCGGAGGCAGGCGTGGATTTCCGCCTCGGTGGCGCCGTCGAAGACCGGCGAGAGCGCGCGGAAGCCGAGCGTCCGCCCGGCCCAGCCGAGATGCGTCTCCAGAATCTGGCCGACGTTCATGCGGCTCGGGACGCCGAGCGGATTGAGGATGACGTCAATCGGCGTGCCGTCGGGCAGGTACGGCATGTCCTCCCGCGGAACGATCCTCGCGATCACGCCCTTGTTGCCGTGGCGCCCCGCCATCTTGTCGCCGACCGACAGGGGCCGTTTGACGGCGACGAAAATCTTGACCATCTCGAGCACGCCGGGCTGAAGCTCGTCGCCGGAGCGGAGCCGGCGGATTTCCCGGTCGCGGTCGGCCTTGATCTGGAGGATGTTGCGCCAGTGCGGAGCGAAGACGCGCGAGGCTTGCTCGCGCGCCTCGGGCGCGAAGCGGTCCGGATCGAACCGGAAAAGCTCCTCCTCGTGGAGCAGCTCGCGGATGGTCGCCTGATCGCTCCCGCGCCGGTAAGCGGACTGGCCGGGCGCCTGCGGCAGGCCGGCCAGCTCGCGCATCATCGCCGCAAACGCGCCGGCGAGCCGGGTGTCGTATTCGACCGCGAGCTTCCGCGCCTCGCGGAGCCCGTCGCGGCGCTCGTCGTCCGGCGTCTGCGTCTTGCGCTTGTAATGGTACGCATGGATGACGACGCCGTCCGTCCCGGGCGGCACCGTCAGCGATTCGTTGGCGACATCAATGCCCGCCTTGCCGAAAATCTCGCGCAGCAGCTTCTCTTCCGGCGTCAGTTCGGCCTTGGTCTTCGGCACGACCTTGCCGACGAGGATGTCGCCGGGCCGGACCGTGGTGCCGACGCGGACGATCCCCGCGTCGTCGAGGTTGGCCAGCGTGCGCTCCGACACGTTCGGGATGTCGCGCGTGAATTCCTCGTGCCCGAGCCTCGTCTCGCGGACGACGGCCGTGAATTCCTCGATGTGAATCGAGGTGTACTTGTCGGCCTGGATGAGGCTGTCGCTGACGATGATGGCGTCCTCGAAGTTGTATCCGTCCCAGATCATGAAGGCGGCCAGCACGTTCTTTCCGAGGCTCAATTCGCCCTGGAAGGTCGCGGCGCCGTCGGCGATGACCTGTCCGGCGGCGACGGAGTCTCCTTCCCGCACGATCGGCCGCTGGTTGAGGCAGGTGTTCTCGCTGAGCCGGACGTACTTGCGCAGCGGATGGACGACCGCCGTCGGTGCGCGGCCGTCCGCGCCCGGCCCTTCAGCGATCGTGATGTGCGACCCATCCACTTCCGCGACCGTGCCTTCCTTCTCCGCGATGACCACCATGCCGGAGCTGCGCGCGACGGCGCTTTCCATGCCGGTGACGACCAGCGCCGGCTCGGACTGCTGGAGCGGAACGGCCTGCCGCTGCATGTTCGATCCCATCAACGCGCGGTTCGCGTCGTTGTGCTCCAGGAACGGGATCAGGCTGGCTGAGACGCCGACGATCTGCCGCGGCGAGACGTCCTCGAGATGGATGTCGGCCAGCCGCGCTTCGCGGAACTCGCCGCGGGCGCGGGCGACGCTCTTGACGTTGCGGCGTTCGCAGCCCGCCGGGGCGATGAGCACGTCGCGCTCCTCGTCGGCGCGCAGGTACCGGACCTCGGAGCCGTTGCGCAGCGTGCGGAACGGCGTGGTGATGAAGCCGTACTCGTCCACGCGGGCGAAGATGCCCAGCGAGGCGATCAGGCCGATGTTGGCGCCTTCGGGCGTCTCGATCGGGCAGATGCGCCCGTAGTGCGAGGCATGCACGTCGCGCACTTCGAAGCCGGCGCGCTTGCGGTTGAGCCCGCCGGGGCCGAGCGCGCTGATGCGGCGGACGTGGTTCAGCTCCGCGAGCGGGTTGGTCTGGTCCACGACCTGCGAGAGTTCGCCGCGGCCGAAGAATTCCTCGAAGACGGCGGCCAGCGCGCGAGTCCCGGCGATCTCGCGGGGCGAAGGCAGCTTGCCGCCTTCGCCGGTAACCAGGCGCTCGCGGACGGACCGGCGCCAGCGGACGCACGCCTCGCGCACGGGCAGCTCGAGCAGCTTGTCAATCGGCTTGAGGACGCGGTTGCCCAGGTCGTCAATGTCGTCGGGCCGGGCATCCTCCTTCTTTTCACGCAGCCGGATGAGGTAGCGGATGGCGCAGAGAATGTCATCCCGGCAGAGCGTCAACCGGTCGAGCGGGACGCCGTGCTGGAACTTCTGGTTGACACGGAAGCGCCCGACGCGGCCGAGGCTGTAGTTGCTCGGTTCGGCGAAACGGCCGGCGAACAACTCGGTGGCGCGTTCGAGCGTCGCGGGCTCTCCGGGGCGGAAGCGCTGGTAGATGCGCAGCACCGCCTCGGCGTGGCTCTTGCACGGGTCGCTTTCGAGCGTGTTGAGGACGAGCTTATCCTCGACGTTCTTCAGGACGGCGACGTCCTTCATTCCCGATACCGCCAGCGTCTCGCTCAGCTCGCGGCTGATGCGCGCCCCGGCGCGCGCGATGACCTCGCCCGTTTCGGGGTTGACCAGTTCGCCGGCGAGGTAGCGCCCTTCCAGGGAATTCGCCTTTCCGCCGCCGGGGACCGGAAGGTCCTCGCGCTCGTAGAACAGCGCCAGGATGTCCGCGTCCGCGCCTGAATCCGGTCCGAGCATCGCCCGGAGGAGCCACGTGGCGGGCAAGCGCCCGCTCTGGCCCAGCCTCACCTGGAGCACGTCGCGGCGGCCGATGGTGAACTCGATCCAGGTGCCGCGCTCCGGGATGAAGCGGCACGAGTGCGCGGTTTGGCCGCTGTCGTCCTTGATCTCGTCGAAATCCACGCCGGCGGAGCGCTGGATCTGCGAGACGACCACGCGCTCGGAGCCGTTGATGATGAACTCTCCGCAGCCGATCATCTTGGGGACATCGGCCATGTACACGTCTTCCTCGACGCTCTCGGCGCCGCCGATCCGGAGCCGGAGGCGCAACGGGCAGCAGTAGCTGAGCCCCAGGTGCCGGCACTCCTCTTCGGACCTGTACGGCAGGCCCAGCTCGTAGCCGAGGTACTCCATCCGGATCGCGCCGTCGGCGCTGATGATCGGGAAGATTTCGCGGAAGATGGCCTCGAGCCCGATCGGCTGGCGCTGATGCGGCAGCAGATCCGGTTGCAAAAATCTCCCGTACGCCGCAACCTGCAATTCGGCCAGGTTGGGCGCTTCAATCGCGTCGCCGATTTTGCTGAAATTCCGGATCTGCATCAGCACCTGAACGACGATGGCCCATGGACGATGGACCCTCGTCCGTCGTGGATCGTGCGCCTCCTCACTTCAGTTCGACCTTGGCACCGACTTCCTCGAGCTTGGCCTTGATCTTCTGAGCTTCGTCCTTGCCCACGGCTTCCTTGACCGCCTTCGGGGCGGTATCCACGAGGGCCTTGGCTTCCTTGAGGCCGAGGGTCGTGAACTCGCGGACGACCTTGATGGCCTGCAGCTTGTTCGGGCCGGCGTTGACGAGGATGACGTCGAAGTCGGTCTTCTCTTCGGCGGCGGCAGCGGCGGCTGGCGCGGCAACGGCGGCGGCGGCCGCAACGGGCGCGGCGGAAACGCCGAACTTCTGCTCAAACGCCTTGACCAGCTCGGCGGATTCGAGCAGTGTCATGCCGGAAACCAGCTCCAGCACCTGCTGCACCTTCGGGGACAACGACGCGGCGGTCTGAGTTGCTTCGCCCATGAGTCCTCTCCTTTTAACGTTTAACTTTGCCGCCCGCGCACGAAATCACGGAGAACCGCATTCGTTTCTCCGGGTGAGCGAGTGACCTTGCGGCCCAACCGTCCACACCAGGCCCGCGACAGCGAGGCGGCTACGCGGCCGCTCCGCCGGGGACGGGTCCAGAAGCTGCCGCTTGCGGGCCGGGCGGCGGACTCATCCCTTCCTTCTGACTCCGGATGCCTTCGAGAGCGCAGGCGAGGCTCCGGAAAATGCTCTGGAACGCGCCGGCGGTGCGCGCGATCGGGGCGCGGAGGCTGCCGGCCATCTGGGCGCGCAGGACCGCCATCGGCGGAATGCTCGCCAGCACGGCGATGCCGGCTTTCTCGTACGCGGCGCCGTCCATGTAGCCGCCGCGGATGGAGATCCGGTTCTCGAGTTTCTTCGACTGCTCCACCATGATCTTGCAGATCGCCGGCAGGTCCACCTGGCCGGTGACGAGCGCGCAGGGCCCCTGCAGGAACTTGCTTCCGGCGCCGATTCCGCTGCCCTCGAGCACTCGCGCGGCCACGGAGTTCTTGACGACCTCAATGTGGATCCGGCTGTCGCGCAGCAGCTTGCGGAACTGCGCGGTCTCGGGGCCGGTCAGCCTCTCGAAGCCGACCACCAGGTAGTTCGTTCCCTTGGGGAACCGCTGCTCCATCTCGGCAGCGATCATGCGATTGATCTCTTTCGGCATGTGCGCGCTCCCTCAGTCTGAAGTGACACGGATGCGTGATGAAGTGCGGTTCATCACGGATCAGGCAACGTTCACGCTTCTCACACCGCCAGGCGGATCGCCGGGCTCATCGTGGAGGAGAGATACGCGCCCACGATGAAAACTCCCTTCACGCTGGCCGGTTTCGCGGCCTGAATATGCGCGATGAAGGACTCGACGTTCTGCCGGAGGTCCTCCTCCGAGAAACTGAGCTTGCCGACGGGCGCGTGCAGATTGCCCGTCGCGTCGGTCCGGTACTCCATGCGCCCGGCGCGGAACTCCTTGACCGCCTGGGGCACGTTCTCCGCCACGGTGCCGCCCTTGGGCGAGGGCATCTTGCCCTGCGGCCCGAGGATGCGGCCCAGCTTGCCGACGATGCGCATCATGTCCGGGGCGGCCACGGCGATGTCGAACTCCGTCCAGCCGTCCTGGACTTTCTTGACGAGGTCCTCGCCGCCCGCCTCGACGGCGCCGGCCGCCTTGGCCGCCTCGGCCGCGTCGCCGACGCAGAAAGCGATGACGCGCTTTTCCCGGCCCAGGCCCTTCGGCAGGCTCGCCGAGCCGCGGAGCATCTGGTCGGGCTGCTTGACGTCGACGCCGAGGCGCATGGAGATCTCCACGGTCTCGTCGAACTTCGCCGGCGGAAACGTCTTGAGCACGGCGACGGCCTCCGCGAGGGTGTATCGCTTGCTGGGGTCAACCTTCTTCTGCGCTTCGCGAAATCGTTTGCTGTTTTGGGCCATGAACTTACTCCACTACTGTTTTCCTTGCGGAAATAGGACGCCTATTTCCGCAGGGAAGCACTAGGCGATCTCGATACCCATGCTGCGCGCGGTGCCCGCGATGATGAGTTCAGCGGCGGCCACGTCGGCTGCGTTGAGGTCTTTCATCTTCAGCGTGGCGATCTCGCGGACTTGCGCGCGGGTGACCTTGCCCACTTTTTCCTTGTTCGGCGTGCCGGATCCCTTCGCGACCCCGGCGGCCTTCTTGAGGAGGACCGCCGCCGGCGGCGTCTTCGTGATGAAGTCGAACGAGTGGTCGCGGTAAACGGTGATCTCGACGGGGATCGTCATCCCCGCCGCGTCGCGCGTGCGCTCGTTGAACTTGCGGACGAACTCGCCGATGTTGACGCCGTGCTGGCCGAGGGCCGGGCCCACCGGCGGGGCCGGCGTCGCCTGGCCGCCGGCGCACTGGATCTTGATCTTCGTGAGGATCGGTTTGCTGGCCATGTCTTGACTCCGACGAAACTCCTACACTCGTTCCACTTGCCAGTACTCGAGTTCGACCGGCGTGGGCCGCCCGAAGATCGTGACGATGACCTTGACGGTGCCCTTGGCCGGCGAGACTTCCTCGACGGTGCCTTCGAAGTTCTCGAACGGGCCTTCTTTGATCCGGACCGCTTCGCCGCCGGAGAAGCCGATCTTGATTTTGGGCGCCTCTTCGCGATGCTCGACTTCGCCGAGGATCTTCTCGACGTCGCGCTTGCCCATGGAGATCGGGCGGTTCCCGTCGCTGAGGAAATCGCCGATCCCCGGCGTTTCGCGGATGGTGAACCAGGCGGTCTGCGGAATGTCCACCACCTCGCCGGTCTCGATCTCGATCATGATGTAACCGGGATAGATCTTGCGCTCGCGGACGCGCTTCTGCCCGCCGCGGATTTCGGAGATCCGTTCGCTGGGCACCACGATGCGGCAAACGGTCGTCTGGAGCGCATCCGCGCGGACGCGGCGCTCGAGCGCTTCGCGCACCTGGTCTTCCTTGCCGCTCTGGACGCGCACGACGTACCAGTTCTTGGACATGAGGGGAAGTCTCTCCGAAAAGCCCCTGTCTACTTCGTCTTGTACAGGTGCAGGATGCCGGTCGTGAAAATCAGGTCCGCGATCCACAGCACCAGTGAAAATGCGATCAACGCGATAATGACCACCATCGTCTGTCGCTTGAGTTCCTCGCGCGTCGGCCAGGAAACCTTGCGAAGCTCGATCTCGCTCATGATCAGGTAGTCCACGAACTTCGGAAGATTCACCAGCCAAAAGATCAGGACCGCCGCTCCCAGAACCACCAGGATGCTGACCAGCAAGCTGTAGGCCACCTCGACGGTCCCGACGTGGAAGCTGCCGCCGCCGGCGCTGAGGTAATCGTACAGCTCGTACGTGCCGAACGCCGCCAGGGCGCCCATGCTGGCGGCCGCGATCCAGCGCGCGGTGGTGCCTTGGCCTTTTTTGTAAATCTCAAACACCGTGTCTCCGTTGCCTCTTCAAGCTGAACCGGCGCGGCTCCCGCCGCGGGCCGTTCGATTATTGGCAGGCCAGGAGGGAATCGAACCCCCAACATTCCGCTTTGGAGACGGATGCTCTGCCAATTGAGCTACTGGCCTGCCCATCCAACGCGGCTCGGCGTTCGCCCGCGCGGCCGCGCCCGGCGGAAGAAATTACTTCTTCTTCTCGACGTGGACAGTCCGCTTCCGGTCGTGCTTGCAATACTTCTTCAGCTCGAGTTTCTTGCCGGCCCGCGTCTCGCGGCTGGTGCGGTAGTTGCGGTTCCCGCACACCGTGCATTCGAGGCTCATGAACTCGCGCATCGCGGAACCTTCCGATAAACGTTTTCGATTATTGGATGATCTTCGTGACCGTGCCGGCGCCGACGGTCTTGCCGCCTTCGCGGATCGCGAACCGGAGTTTCTCCTCCATGGCGATCGGCGTCTGGAGCTCGACCGCGACCGTGACGTTATCGCCGGGCATCACCATCTCGACCTTCTCGGGCAGTGTGACCGTGCCGGTCACGTCGGTGGTGCGGAAGTAGAACTGCGGCCGGTAACCGGTGAAGAACGGCGTGTGGCGGCCGCCTTCATCCTTGCCCAGGACGTACACTTCGCCCTCGAACTTCGTGTGCGGGGTGATGGACTTCGGCTTGGCGAGCACCTGGCCGCGCTCGAGGTCGTCCTTCTCAATCCCGCGCAGGAGCACGCCGATGTTGTCGCCGGCCTGCCCGGCGTCCATCGTCTTGTTGAACATCTCGACTCCGGTGACGATCGTCTTGCGCACTTCGGGCATGAGGCCGACGATTTCGATCTCGTCGCCGACCTTCACGATCCCGCGGTCCACGCGGCCGGTGCCGACCGTGCCGCGGCCCTTGATGCTGAACACGTCTTCGATCGGCATCAGGAACGGCAGGTCCACCGGGCGCACCGGCTCCGGGAAGTAGGTGTCAATCGCCGTCATGAGCTCGTGGATGCACTTGCATTCCGGAGATTTCGGGTCGTTGGACTGGTACGCTTTGATCGCGGAGCCGCGGATGATCGGGATGTCCTCGCCCGGGAAGCCGTACGAGGTCAGGAGCTCGCGCAGCTCGATGATGGAGACCTCGATCAGGTCCGGATCGTCCACGAGGTCAATCTTGTTGAGGAAGACGACGATGCCGGGCACGCCGACCTGGCGGGCCAGGAGGAGGTGCTCGCGGGTCTGCGGCATGGGGCCGTCGTCGGCGCCCACCACCAGGATCGCGCCGTCCATCTGCGCCGCGCCGGTGATCATGTTCTTGATGTAATCGCGGTGTCCGGGGCAGTCCACGTGAGCGTAATGGCGCTTCTCGGACTCATATTCCACGTGCGCCACCTGGATCGTGACCGTTTTGGTGGCGTCACGGACGGTGCCGCCCTTGGCGATATCGGCATACTCGCGCGCCTTGGCGCGGCCGAGGGCCGCCATGGTCTTGACGATCGCAGCGGTCAAGGTCGTTTTGCCGTGGTCAATGTGCCCGATCGTGCCGACGTTCATGTGCGGCTTCGACCGAACAAAGACTTCCTTAGCCATTGTCTTTCTCCTATCCTGGTCTATACCACTCCGGTATGCCCCTTCGGAGCACCGGACTCAGCACGTCGCATTGCGTGGAGCTGCCTCTGGGGGTTGAACCCAGGACCTCGTCCTTACCAAGGACGCGCTCTACCACTGAGCTAAGGCAGCGCCCTTCACTCAGCCGTCAGCAGGCCGTCGCTTCCCCAAGATGGAGCGGGCGATGGGAATCGAACCCACACAGCCAGCTTGGAAGGCTGGAGCTCTGCCATTGAGCTACGCCCGCCAATGGTGGGGAGAGCAGGATTCGAACCTGCGAAGGACAGTGCCAACAGATTTACAGTCTGTCCCCTTTGGCCGCTTGGGTATCTCCCCGGCGTCTTCTGGAGCTAGCGGTGGGAATTGGACCCACAACCTGCGGTTTACAAAACCGCCGCTCTGCCATTGAGCTACGCTAGCAACATCATCGGCGCAGACACATCGGAAAAGGTATTATACCAAAACGGCCGCGACTTGCAACCCTGGATTTCAGGAATAAGACTCCCCCGCCCCGACGCTGTCCGCGACAACGTCCGGGATCTGCAGCCACTTGTCTGCACTAGGGAAGTCACCTGGAAGGGAGTGCGTGCATCTGGCACCCCCCGCAGGGCTCAAACCTGCAACCTTCGGCTCCGGAGGCCGACGCTCTATTCAATTGAGCTAGGGGGGCGTCTGGTCACATCCTCGCGCGCCAGGTCTACAGCGCAGTTATCTTATCACACATGTTTCGCCGATTCAAGCCCTTCTGACTTGATAATCGCGGGCGGAAAGATATAATAAGATGTTTTCGCCGATCCCCTTCGAGAGCAGCGGCATGTTTGAATCGCTCACGGAAAACTTGAATAGCGTCTTCAGAAAACTGCGCGGCACCGCCGTCATCAGCGAGGCGAACACCCGCGACGCCATGCGCGAAATCCGCACGGCCCTGCTCGAAGCCGATGTCAGCTACAAAGTCGTCAAAGACTTCTCGAACACCTGCATCGAACGCGCGCTCGGCCAGGAAGTCCTCCGCAGCGTCGCCCCCGGACAGCAGATCGTCAAGATCGTGCATGACGAACTGGTCGGACTCATGGGCCCGGTGGACCACGCGATCCGCTTCGCGGAACATCCGCCGACCGTCATCATGCTCGCCGGCCTCCAGGGGTCGGGCAAGACGACGACAGCCGCCAAGCTCGGGCGCTACCTGCAGCAGCGCGGCCACTCGCCGATGCTCGTCGCGGCGGACGTGCAGCGCCCCGCCGCCGTGCAGCAGTTGCGCGTGCTCGGCCAGGAACTCCACATGCCGGTCTATTCCGAGGACGGCGGCCGCCCGCCCCGCATCTGCGAACGCTCGCTCGAAGCCGCGCGCCAGGCGAACTGCGACACCGTGATCCTCGACACCGCCGGCCGGCTCCACATTGACGAAGAGCTGATGGCGGAACTGCTCGAGATCAAGACCCGCGCGAAGCCGCAGCAGATTTTCCTGGTGTGCGACGCGATGACCGGCCAGGACGCGGTCAACAGCGCCAACGAGTTCAACGCCCAGCTCGAAATTGACGGCGTGATCCTGACCAAGCTCGACGGCGATGCGCGCGGCGGCGCGGCGCTCAGTATCAAGGCGGTCACCGGAAAGCCGGTCAAGTTCATCGGCGTCGGCGAAAAGCTCGACACTCTCGAAGAGTTCCACCCGGACCGCATGGCCTCGCGCATCCTCGGCATGGGCGACATCGTGACGCTGGTCGAAAAGGTCCAGGCCGAAGTGGACGTGAAGCGCGCCCAGGCGCTGCAGGAGAAACTTCGCAAGCGGACCCTCTCGCTCGAGGATTTCCTGCAGCAGCTCCAGCAGATCAAGAAAATGGGGAACATCCAGGACATGCTCGGGCTTCTGCCCGGGATGGGCGGCATGGATTTCTCCTCGGCCGAGGGGGAGGTGGCGAGGGTCGAGGCGATCATTCGCTCCATGACCCCGGAAGAGCGCAACAACCCGGACATCGTGGACAGCTCGCGGCGCCGCCGGATCGCCGCCGGGAGCGGGAGCAACTCACAGGAGATCAACCACCTGCTGAAGCAGTTCCGCCAGATGCTGAAGCTGATGAGGCGTTTCGGAGAGGGCGGCAAGGGGCAGAAAGGGTTCGGGCTTCCGCCGATGGCGGGCTCCAGAGGTCCGCGTCTCGGGCCCCGCCCGCCCATGCCAGGTCACTAACGTTTAAAGGAGGACACGTGGCAGTCAAGATTCGTTTGAAGAAAACGGGCCGCAAGAATCGTCCGTCGTACCGGATCGTGGCGACGGATGCGCACGCGAAGCGCGACGGCAAGGAACTCGAAGTCCTCGGCCACTACGACCCGCGCGCCGCCGACAAGGAAAAGCAGGTGGCGATTGACCGCGACCGCGTCCAGTACTGGCTCGGCGTCGGCGCGCAGCCGACGGACACGGTCGCCGGCATGCTGAAGCGGGCAGGGATCAAGAAGGCCTGACGATGGCCGCCGACCGCTTCGCGATGACCGAGGACGGGACGCCATGCGCGTGGATATTTTGACGCTCTTCCCGGCGATGTTCCCGCCGGTGCTGAGCGAGAGCATCCTGCGGATCGCCCAGGAGAAGCGGATCGTGGAGTGCCACGTCCACGATCTCAGGCCGTTCGGCGCGGGCTCGCGCAGAAACGTGGACGACCGTCCGTACGGCGGCGGACCCGGCATGGTGATGACCTGCGGCCCGGTGTTCCAGGCCGTCGAGGAAATCGAACGCGAGGCGGGCCGGGCGCACCGGATACTGACCTCGCCGCAGGGCCGCCTGCTGACGAATGACGTGGCCGTGGAACTGGCCGCCGAGCCGTGCCTGCTCATCGTCTGCGGCCATTACGAGGGATATGACGAGCGGATCCCGATCGGGCTCGAGGCGGACGAGATCTCCATCGGCGATTACGTGCTGACCGGTGGCGAGCTGGCCGCCATGGCCATTGTGGATGCCGCGGTCCGGCTGATCCCGGGAGTGCTCGGCGACGAGGAATCGAGCCGCCGCGACTCGTTCGCGCAGGGCGTGCTCGGGTATCCTCAGTATACGCGGCCGCCGGAGTTCCGCGGCATGAAGGTGCCCGAGGTGCTGCTCTCCGGCGATCACGGCAGCATTGCGGAGTGGCGCGCGGCGCAGGCCCGGCTTCGCACGGCGCAGAGGAAGCCCGGTCTCCTGATGAAGCGAGGGGCCGCCGGTCCGTCGGCGTGACGCGACGGAATCGAGTGGATAAAGTGCCTGTCAGGGTCGTTTTCCATTTCTCGTTTTTGGGTCGGAGTGAGGCTATGACGAACCCCATCGTGCAGGAGCTCGAAAAAGCGCAGTTGAAGAGCGTGGTCCCCGAGTTCGATATCGGCGACACCGTGGAAGTGCGCACGAAGGTCAAGGAAGGCGACAAGGAACGCATCTCCGTGTTCATCGGCACCGTCATCGGCCGCCAGGGCACTGGTGTGCGCGAGACCTTGAAAGTCCGCCGCCTCGTGCAGGGCGAGGGCGTCGAGAGGACATTCCCGCTCCACAGTCCCCTGCTCACCGAAGTGCGCGTCCGCCACAAGGGCGAAGTCCGGCGCGCCAAGCTCTACTACCTGCGCCGCCGCGTGGGCAAGGCCACGCGCATCAAGGGCCGCACCGTGCACGAGGTGGCCGGGTCCGAGAGCCAGCCGGTCGTCGAGCCGCAGGCCGGCGGCGAGAAAGCGCCCGAGGCAAAAGCTCCTGCGAAGGAGTGATCGGTGGCGCCTGGGAAATCAGGGCGCGTCCGAGGCGAGCAGGGCGAACGGCTTGCGGAGGAATTCCTCCGCAAGCTGGGCTGCAAGGTCCTGCGCCGGAACTGGCATTCCCGGCTCGGAGAGATTGACCTCATCGTGCGCGACGGCGATGAGGTCGTCTTCGTCGAAGTGAAGTTGCGCGCCTCGGGCGATTGGGGCGCGCCCCAGGAAGCCGTCACCTCCGGAAAGAGGCGCAGCATCTGCCTTGCCGCGAGCGAGTTCGCGGACCGGAACCGCCTGCACGGGCACACGCTCCGGTTCGACGTGGTTGCCGTGCTCCTGCCGCCCGGCGGCGCGCCGGAAATCCGGCATTACAAAGACGCATTCCCCATCGTGCGTCCCGCAAGCTGAGGCGCTGCGCGCTGAACCCAGGGCCGGGCGGGAAGCCCGATTAAAAAGAAGACGGTTCGACGCTTTCACGCCGAACCGTCTCGCTTTCGCTCCGGCCGCCTGGGTTTGCCCCCCGCACATCATCCCGCATTCCCGGGCGACCGGTCCTCGCCCCCCTTGCACGCAGTTTACCAGAGCGGCGGGAGCAATCAATCGGGCGGACACCCGTTCTTCACGTAGGAAAAAGTCCTATGCGGCGCGGAGGCAGGAAGCGCCGCGGCGACTTGTGGTAATATAAGGTGGTATTCGCCGGCCGGGCGACGTCTCCCGGCGCGAACTCGAGATGAGACCCGCAGCCGTTTTCCGAGAGCGCCATGACGCGAAAATTCGTCCTGCACACTCACAAGAAAGTTGACGCGACCGATTTCTCCGAGGCGCTCAACGAAGAGCAGTTGGCCGTCGCGACCGCTCCGGGCGGGCCCATGCTCGTCGTGGCCGGAGCGGGAACCGGGAAGACGCGAGCGCTGACGTATCGCCTGGCGTGGCTGGTGCGCGCGGGCGTGGATCCGGGGCGCATCCTGCTGGTCACCTTCACGAACCGCGCCGCGCGAGAGATGGTGCACCGCGTCGAGCTGCTTGTCGAGCAGCAGACGCGCCACCTCTGGGCCGGCACGTTCCACCACGTCGCTAATCGCATCCTCCGGCAGTACGGCAGCAAGCTGGGCATCTCTCCGGAGTTCACCATCCTCGACCGCGAGGACGCCTCCGGCCTGCTGAAGTCATGCGTGCCCGAATCCGGCGTGCCGATCGGCAAGAGGCGCTTCCCTCAGAAAAAAGTGCTGATGGAGATCTCCAGCTTCCTGCAGAACACGCTGCAGCCGCTGAACGAAGTCCTCGCCCGGCGCTATCCGATGTTCGCCGATCAGTCCGAGGACATCGCGCGCGTCCTCGAACTGTACGCGGTGCGCAAACGCGAGCGCCAGTTCCTCGACTACGACGATCTCCTCTCGGCGTGGCTCGTTCTCCTGACGGATCACCCGGATGTCCGGCGCGTCTTGTCCGACCAGTTCCAGCACATCCTGGTGGACGAGTACCAGGACACCAACGCGATCCAGGGCGCGATCGTGGACGCGCTGGCTTCGACGCACCGGAACGTCTGCGTCGTCGGGGATGACTCGCAGTCCATCTACAGTTTCCGGGGCGCGAATTTCGAGAACATCCTGGGGTTCAAGGAGCGATATCCGGACGCGCGGGAGTACCAGCTCGAGACGAACTACCGGTCCGTGCCGCAGATCCTGGCGCTCGCGAACGCCAGCATCGCGATGAACACGCGCCGGCTGCCCAAGGAACTGCGCGCCGTGCGGCCGTCCGGGCTGAAGCCGGCCGTGTCGCCCTGCCACGACGGGAGCGTCCAGGCGCAGTTCATCGCCGAGTACATTCTCCACCTGCTCGACCAGGAGCGGAAGCTCAACGACATCGCCGTCCTCTATCGCAGCCACTGGCACTCGATCGAGATTCAGCTCGAGCTGCGGCGCCGGAACATCCCGTTCCAGGTCCGCGGCGGGCTGCGATTCTTCGAGCAGGCGCACATCAAGGACGTCGTCGCGCACTTGCGGCTCGTCCAGAACCCCAGGGATGAGCTTGCATGGCTCCGCGTGCTGCAACTGCTTCCGAAAGTCGGCAGCGCCTCGTCCAGGCGGGCATGGCTTCACATTTCCGGGTTCGACAATCCGCTCGAGCAGGCCGCGCGGCCGGAGACGGCGCGCGTGCTGCCCGCGCCGGCGCGGCCGTTCTACGGCGACTTCGTCAGCCTCCTCCGCGAACTGCAGGCGCTGAAATCGCCGGCGGAGATGATGGAGCGCGTGCTGGCGGGCGCTTATGGGAATTACCTCGAAGCGCACTACGATCACGCCTCGCTCCGGAAGGAGGACATCCGCGGCATGATCAGCTTCGCCGCGCAGTACAAGGCGCTCGGGGCGTTTCTCGCCGACGTATCGCTCGCCGGCGAGTTCTCCGGCGAGACGGTCGTCACCGGCCCCGAGGAGCAGGAGTTCGTGATCCTCTCGACCGTGCACCAGGCCAAGGGGCTCGAGTGGCCGATTGTGTTCATCCCGTGGCTCTCGGACGGCCGGTTCCCGACGGACTTCGCGATCAACACGCGCGAGGAAGAAGAGGAGGAGCGGCGCGTCTTCCACGTCGCCGTGACGCGCGCCAGGGACGAACTTTACCTGCTGGTCCCGCAGATCCAGCGCAGCCGCTCCGACCGGCTGGTGATGATGAAGCCGAGCCGCTTCCTGACCGAGCTTCAGCCCGACGTGACCGAGCCGCTGGTGATCGAGGAGGGCCTGCCGGACCTGATGGTCGGCGGGAAATCCCTTCCTGCGCCGGAAGGCGCGCGGAGAATCCCTTTGAAATTAGGCGACGGGAAACGAAAACTTCGGAAGGAGAAGAAGAAATGAAATCGTCCGAGGGGCGCATCGGGCGCGTGTTCGTGATCCGGCTCGACGACGGCGACGTCATCCCGCAGTGCATCGAGCGTTTCGCCGCCGAGCGCGGCGTGACGACCGGCTACGCCCTGCTCATAGGCGGCGTCGGCAACGGCGAAGTGGTCGTCGGCCCGCGCGATTCGACCGCGATGCCGCCGGACCCGATGGCGCTTCCCCTCGATGGCGCGCACGAAGTCTCCGGCGTCGGCGTCCTCGCGCCGGGCTTGGACGGCAAGCCCGCGCTCCACATGCACGCCGCCTTGGGCCGCGCCGGCCGCACGATGACCGGCTGCCTGAGAAAGGGCGTGAAGACCTGGCTCCTCGGCGAGGCGATCCTCGTCGAGATCACCGGCGCAGAGGTGCGCCGCGTCAAAGACGAGAAGTCGGGATTTGCGGTGCTCGCCCCGGCCGCCGGACGCAGCAAGCGCAGCAAGCCAACTCGCAAATGAACCGGCGGGGTCAGGCCGGCTCCAAGATAATCAACGTCACTTCCGGCGGCGCGAAGAGGCGCATCGGCGGGCCCCACGTTCCGGTGCCGCGGCTGAGGTAGAAATCACCGCTCGGCGCGACGCGGTGCAAGCCGGGTGTGATCGGATAGAAGCAGTAGACCACCAGATTGAACGGGAATATCTGGCCGCCGTGCAGGTGGCCGGAGAGCTGGAGGTCGAACCGCCCTGCCGATGCCGGATTGATCCTCGGCTGATGCTTGAGCAGGACCACCGGCCGTTTGCCGTCCGCGCCCGCCAGCGCAAGCGGCTCATCGAGGAAGTACGGTTCGCTTCCCTCACGCCCCGCCGGATCATCCACGCCGGCGATCCGCACCGGGCCGGCGACGACGGATTCCCCTCGCAGCGTCTTCAGTCCGGCGGTCTGGTAGAAACTCAGGCTGTTCTGCAAACCGGTGTAAAACTCGTGATTCCCAAGGCAGCCGAACTTGCCCATCGGCGCCCGAACGGTCGCGAGCATTTCCGCCAGGCTTTTCCCGATCTGGTACGGCACGTCCGACAGGTCTCCGGTGCAGACCAGAATGTCCGGCGCGGCCTCGTTGATGAGGCCGATGATCTTTGCCAGCGTCCGCTCTTTCAGGATCGGGCTGAGGTGAATATCCGTGATCTGGACGATCCGCACCGGCGCGGCGCCGCGGGCCAGCTTCGGCGTGCGGACATGGACTTCTTTGAGCCGGATGTCCGCCGCTTCGATCAGCCCCCAGCCGGCGGCCGCCAGCACCACGACGCCGTAAAACGCAAGCGCCGGCTTCGGCCGGAGCAGAAGGCCGGTCGCCGCCGGATCGAAATGGGCCATGCAGCGCATCCCCAGGTTCCAGCCGTCTCCCAGGAGCGCCAACACGCAGAACCAGAACAGGATCGCCATCCAGGAGTAGCCCACCGCGGCGGCCAGCCAGGCGAGGCGGACACATCCCTGGCGCTCGAACACGTGGACGAGGATCGGGGCCGCGATCGCGAAGATGAAGAATACCGCCAGCAGCGCCGTAAAGACTCCCGGACCGGGATAGGCGGCGTGAATTTTCGAGAAGAAGTAAAAATTGATCCCGCCATAGACGGCGAGGAAGATCGTAATGAACAGCGCCATATCGCGCACTGCCTCGAGAAAGTCAGGCTGGGTCTGGCCGTCGTCTGCGCATCATACCCGGTCCGTCGAAGGACTGTCCAACGCAACCCGGCCGGCCGGCGCCCTGAAATCAGCGTTGCGCGGGCGAAGCCCTTTTTGATATAAATAATGTTTCGCCGACAGGCCGGCGAGCCGCGTCGGCTGAGAGGAAAGAGACTTGATCGGCGGTTCGATGGCGCTCACCGGCGGTTCGATGGCGCTCACCGCAAGCAGGCGCCTGCTCTGGATCGTCGCGAGGGCGTTGTTCCGGATGATGTTCGTCCTCGCGTTCCGCGTGCGCGTCTTCGGGCAGCTCAACGTGCCGCGGCGCGGCGGCGTGCTGATCGTGTCGAATCATCAGAGCTATCTCGACCCGATCCTCCTGTCGCTGGGCTTCGAGCGCCCGGTGAGCTTCATGGCGCGGCGGACGCTCTTTCGGAATCGGGCGTTCGGCCGGCTGATCGCGGCGGTGAACGCGTTCCCGGTCACGCGCGGCGGGGTGGATACCGCCGCCATGCGCGAGGCGGTGCAGCGGCTGCAGAGCGGCGAATGCCTCGTGGTCTTCCCGGAAGGCACGCGGTCGTCGGACGGCAAAATCGCACCGCTGCGGCCGGGAATCCTGGCGCTGGTCGAGCGCGCGGACGTGCCGATTGTGCCCGCGGTGATTACGGGCGCATTCGAGGCGTGGCCGCGCGGCTCAGCGCCGAGGACCGGCGAGATCTCGGTCCTTTACGGAGCGCCGATCCGGCCGGAAGAGCACCGCCGGCTGTCGCGCGGCGAACTGGTCGAGCGGCTGCAATCGGAATTGTCGCGGCTTGAAACGGAACTCAGGAAACGCAGGACCTGCTCCTGAATCGGAGCAGCAGCGGTCAGACAGGATCGTCCGGAATATGGGACCGGGTCATACGGTTCCCGGCAATGCGCCGGGCCGCCCGGCTCCTGAAACAGCGATCGCTTTCCGGACACGCGCCCGCATTCAGTGGCCGTGCGACAGGAAGGGCCGAAGCCCTCTCCCGCGGCCAGCGGCGAGGCGCCGCAAAGGAGACGAAGATGGTTGACGAGCTGATGCTGAGCGATATGCACGTGGACCGGTCGGAGATTGACCGCGAGGTCGAGGCGGCCATGGCGGACCCGGCGGTCAAGGACCTCGACAAGGCCGTGGACGAGTCCATCAAGTCTTTCGAGGCCGGCTCCATCATCAAGGGCCGGGTCATCAACATCATCGGCGACGACGTCGTCGTAGATGTCGGCTATAAATCCGAAGGCCTGTTGCCGCTCAACGAGTTCTCGGACAGCGGCTCGGTCAAGCCGGGCGATGAGATCGAGGTGCTGCTCGACGCGGTGGAAGACGACGCCGGCGTCATCGTGCTCTCGAAGCGCAAGGCCGACCGCATCCGCGGCTGGGAAAAGATCATCACCGACCACAAGGAAGGCGACGTGGTCACCGGCCGCGTCATGCGCAAGATCAAGGGCGGCCTGCTCGTGGACATCGGCGTGCCGGTGTTCCTGCCGGCCTCGCAGGTCAACATCCGCCGGCCGGGCGACATCGCCGAGTACATCGGCAAGGAAGTCACTTGCAAGATCCTCAAGATTGACGAGGAGCGCCGCAACATCGTCGTCAGCCGCCGCAAGCTGATCGAGGAAGAACGCGAGCAGATGAAGGCCAAGGTCATGGCCGAGATCCAGGTCGGCCAGACCCGCAAGGGCACGGTCAAGAACATCGCCGACTTCGGCGCGTTCGTGGACCTGGGCGGCATTGACGGTCTGCTCCACATCACCGACATGTCCTGGAGCCGGATCAGCCATCCCTCCGAGATCGTGGCGATTGACGAGGACATCGAAGTGATGATCCTGAGCGTGGACAAGGAGCGCGAGCGCATCGCCCTGGGCCTAAAGCAGAAGACCGAGAACCCGTGGAAGCGCGTGCCCGCGAAATACCCGGTCGGCACTCGCCACAAGGGCGAGGTGGTCAACATCGTCAACTACGGCTGCTTCGTCAAGCTGGAGGACGGCGTCGAGGGTCTCGTGCACATCTCCGAGATGTCCTGGACGCGGCGCGTCAATCATCCGTCGGAAGTCGCCGCCATCGGCGATATCGTGGAAGTCGTCGTCCTCGGCATCAACGAGGAGAAGCAGGAGATTTCGCTGGGGATCAAGCAGACCGAGTCGAACCCGTGGGCGCACGTCGAGGAGAAGTACCCGGCCGGAACAGTCATCAAGGGCCGCGTGCGGAACCTGACGAACTACGGCGCGTTCGTCGAACTCGAGGAAGGCATAGACGGCCTGCTCCACGTCAGCGACATGTCGTGGACGAAGAAGATCAACCACCCGTCGGAACTCCTCAAGAAGGGCGACCGCGTGGAAGCGGTGGTGCTGAGCGTCTCGGAGGAGAAGAAGCGCGTGGCGCTGGGCCTCAAGCAGCTTGAGCGCGATCCGTGGCAGGGCAACATCCCGGCGAAGTACAGCGCCGGCCAGATCGTCCGCGGGAAGATCACGAAGCTGACCTCGTTCGGCGCGTTCGTCGAACTCGAGCCGAACCTCGAGGGCCTGCTCCACATCTCGGAGATGTCCGATAAGAAGATCGAGAAGCCCGAGGAAGCCGTGCAGGTGGGCCAGGAAGTGCAGGTGACGATCCTGCGAGTGGACTCCGAAGCCCGCAAGATCGGCCTCTCCATGCGCAGCGGCGCCACGGCCGGCGAGGCGCCGGCAGCGGCCGCAGCGGCTCCGGCGGCCGAACCGGCTCCGGCGGCCGAAGCGGCCCCCACGGCCGAAGCGCCGGCGACGCCCGCCGAGCCCGAAGCGCCCAAGGCCGCCCCGGAAGCTCCGGCGACTGAGCCCGAAACCAAGCCCGCTCCTTGAGAGCCCCGAGCGTTTCTCGGCGCGGAAGACTCAGACTTTCGAGGTGGCCATGCGGTTCGATGAGCCGGGCCTGGATGCGTATCTGAAGGAGATTGACCAGTTCCGCCTCCTCACGGCTGAAGAGGAGGCGGCACTGGCGCGTCGCGTCAGCCGCCACGACAAAGAGGCGCGCGACGAGATGATCCGCCGCAACCTGCGCCTGGTCGTTCACCTGGCCCTGCGATACACCCACCGCGGCGTTCCGCTCATGGACCTCATCGCCGAAGGAAACATCGGCCTGATGAGGGGCGTCGAGCGTTTCAAGCCGGAGCGGCACACCCGGTTCAGCACCTACGCCACTTGGTGGATCCGCCAACACATCCGCCGCGCGCTGCAGACCTGCGGCCCGGCCGTGCGCGTGCCCGGCTACATGGTCGAGCTCATCGCCCGCTGGAGGCGCGTCAGCCAGCAACTGACTGAGAAGTTCGGTCGCCCGCCGAGCGACCAGGAGATCGGCAAGCGCATGGCGGTCTCGGCCGAGCGCATGAGGATGATCAACCGCGCCCTCCGCGCCGCCGCGACCACCGATCGCGCGCCGGATATGTCCTGGGTCTTCGAGGGCTCGGTGGCCGACAGCCGCACCGAGGCGCCGGAACATGAGTTGATGGTCGAAAACACCCACCAGATGATCAAGCACAGCCTGGACGTGCTGACGCCGCGCGAGAAGGAAGTGCTCGAACTGCGTTACGGCCTCGAGGGCGCCGAGGCGATGACGCTGGAGAGGATCGGCCGGCACTTGGACCTGACCCGGGAACGGGTCCGCCAGATCGAGTCGGAGGCATTGCGGAAGCTGGCGAAGGTCATTGATCGCCGGTACGCCTGAGCAGAGACCGACATGCGCAAGTACGAGGGGGAACCGGACTACGCAGCGGGCGATTACGACCAGACCGACCGGCAGTTTGCCCGCGGGCGGTTCTTTCACACGGTGGTCTGCTGGCTCATCATCGTCAACGTCGCGGTGTACCTGCTGGAAATCATCCTGGTTCGCGCGCAGCCCGCGGCGTTCTACGCCGGCCGCGACTGGCTGGCCCTGCGGCCGGCGGACGTGTTCGCGCGCGGCTGGGTTTGGCAACTGCTGACCCACGCCTTCCTGCATGACCCGGCGAACATACTGCATATCCTCTTCAACATGCTGTTCCTTTACTGGTTCGGCCGCGAAGTTGAGACCGTCTGGGGCGCGCGGCGGTTCCTGGCGTTCTACCTGACGGCGGCCGCGTTCGCGGCGCTGGCCTTCGCGGCTATCCACTACTTCATCTGGCCCCTGGAAAAGCCGTGCATCGGCGCGTCGGGGGCGGTCATGGCGGTCGTCATGGTGTACGGGCTGTGGTGGCCGAACCGCACGGTCCTTTTCATGTTCCTGTTTCCGATGCGCGTCTGGACGTTCGTCCTCATCGTGATCGGCATCACGGCCGTAAACCTGCTCCAGGCCGGCGACAACGGCGTGGCGAACCTGGCGCACCTGGCCGGATTGCTGTACGGATACCTGGTCGTCCGCGCGGGGCCGCGGCTCCGGTCCTCGATCGCGCGTTTTCCCGTCGGGAAACTCTCGGCCCTGCGAGAGGCGCACAGGGCCGCGGATGAGCGCCGGCTCGATGAACTGCTGGAGAAGGTGCACCGGCAGGGCATCCATTCCCTGGCCTGGCGGGAGCGCCGTTTCCTTAAGAAAATGAGCCGGAGCCGCTGAGCGGATTTTTTCGCGGCAGGGGCTTGCACTGAGGCCGTTCGTCCGGTATTCTAATGCGGCTGAAGGAGTGTTGCCTCTATCCCTGAACGGGAGATACGAGGTCATGGCCGGCGACTTGGCTGCTTTCACGCTGCTGGGCGATTCTGCCGACTGGCTGAAGGATACCGGCGGCGTTTCAATCCGCGAGTATCGTCTCGCCGCAATGGACGCCTATCGCGCGGCGTGGGCTTCGCCCACGAGCAAGTCGCGCTTCGCGACGCTGCAAGTGGTGTTCGGGCGGTTGTTCGACGCGCTCCGCCACAACCAGCTCTACCCCGAGGCCGTCATCCTCAGCGGGCCGGGCGACAAGACGGTGCGCTATCTCGCCTCGCCCGAGAACCTGCGCAAGGACTTCGAACTGCTGCGGAATTTCTGCGTCGTCAACAAATTCGGGATGGGCGAGATCCATCTCCTCTACATCGTGCTGCTGTTCTGCAGAACGCTGTACCAGGGCGAGGCCGGACTGCGCGACGAGGTGCTGGAGGAAGCGGTGGACAACGTGCTCTTCCTCCGGCTGCCGATTTACCGCGCGGACAACCTCGGCGAGTTCAGCACGGAGGTGAAGGCCCGGTTGCACGCCGTTCGGATCATGTACTCGATGAAGCGGCTGGGCCTCTTCGACGATACGGTGGTCCATACGATCGGCGCGCAGGACCAGGCCGAGGCCCGCAAGCTGCTGGCGAACGAACTCTCCAGCGACGTCGAGCGATACATCCAGAAGCGGCACCGGCTGGCCTTCCAGGTGCTCGATGCGGCCACCGCGCTGGAGGAATACACGCGCGCCCACATCGCCGGCCGCATCCCCGCCGGCGAACGCACCCCCGAGGAGATCTTCCTCCGGCTGCGGCACCGGCTCCGCCACCTGGTCGGACACCCGGAAGTGACCGCCGCCATGCAGAGCAGGCTCGTCATCCTCGGTGTCGCGGCGATCGTCCGCGCGTTGCCGCACGTGGACGGCACGCTCGCCCGCGACATGTACGCCTTCCTCCGCGGCGGCAAGAGCCTTTCGACCGTGCGGCACGGCCGGATGTTCGAGGTGCTGCCCAGCAACACCGAACGGCTTCGCTTCCTCAACTTCCTCTTCCTGCGGGGCAAGCAGAACCCGGTGTACTACGTGCGACGATTCGAGCGATACTTCCCTGGGGGGAAGTTGCGCTTCGTCCGCAAGGAGGTCGGCTTCGCGTTCGAGTCCTCGTCCGAGGCCGCGGCCAGGCCGCCGACCGACTGACTGTCGAACATGACGCTTCCAGGAGATGCCTATGATCCCCGATGGAATTCTGCGCGAACTTGTCGAGCAAAATGCGGCCAAGATCGTGCTGCTGGTCGCGGACGGCCTCGGCGGCGTGCCGCACGAGGGCCGGACCGAGCTGGAGGCGGCGGACATCCCCTGCCTGAACCGGCTCGCCAGCGAGTCGGAATTGGGGTTGACCGACCCGATCGCCCGCGGCATCACGCCGGGCAGCGGGCCATCGCACCTGGCGCTGTTCGGCTACGACCCGTTGCAATATGAAATCGGCCGCGGCGTGCTCGAGGCGCTCGGCGTGGGCCTTTCGATGACCCCTCGCGACGTGGCCGCCCGGGCGAACTTCGCCACGCTCGACAAGGGCCTCATCGTGGACCGGCGCGCCGGCCGCCCCGCCACCGAGAAGAGCCGCGAGCTTTGCGCCCTGCTCTCCAAGGCCATCCCCAGGATCGGCGATGTCGAGGTCATCATCGAGCCGGGCAAGGAGCACCGGTTCACCGTGCTGTTCCGCGGAGATGGCCTCGACGGCCGCATCGAGGACGCCGACCCGCAGAAGGACGGCCACCCGCCCGTCCCGGCCAGGCCGCTCGCCCCTGAAGCGGAACGCACCGCCGATGTCGTCAACGATTTCATCCGCCTGGCCACCGAGGCGCTCGAAGGCCGCCACCCGGCAAACACCGTCCTCGTGCGCGGCTTCGCCAAGTACCCGGCGATCCCGAGCATGACCGAGCGCTTCAAGCTCCACCCGGCCTGCATCGCCACCTACCCCATGTACCGCGGCCTGGCCAAGCTGGTCGGAATGAAAGTCCTGGAGCCGCGCGAGACGATCGAGGACGAGTTCAACACCCTCGGCCGCGAGTTCGAAAAGCACGATTTTTTCTACATCCACATCAAGAAGACGGATTCCTACGGCGAGGACGGGAACTTCGACAAGAAGGTCCAGATCATCGAGGAGCTGGATCGCCACGTCCCGACGCTGCTCGCGCTGGAGCCGGACGTCATCGTGGTCACCGGCGACCATTCCACCCCGGCCGTGCTGAAGGGCCACTCCTGGCATCCGTGCCCGTTCCTGCTCTGGTCGAAGTATTGCCGGCCCGACGGGGCGGCGCGCTTCAGCGAGCGGGAATGCGCGCGCGGGTCGCTGGGGCGGTTCCCGGCGGTCGAGGCAATGGCGCTGATGCTGGCCAACGCGCAGAAGATGAAGAAGTTCGGGGCCTAGTGTTTAGTTGCGTGAATTGGCGTACCAATTCACGCAACTAAACACGGTCCAACGGAACGCATAACCCAATACAACGACGCGGCTTATCGCGGTCATGCTTACATTCGGAAATAGGACGCCTATTTCCGCAAGTAAGCACTGGGTTCGAGCAAGGAAGGCCGAGATGGAAGTCCGCAAAGTCGGAATGCGCGTCTGGTTCGACGCGACGCGGCCGTTTGCATTTCCCGCGTCGGTGCTCGGCGTGCTCGTCGGGACGGCGGCCGCGGCGCCGATCTCGCAATGGCGCTGGGGCGTCCTCGCCGTCGAACTCGCCGCCATTGTGCTGATGCACGCCATCGGCAACCTGCTGAACGATTACTACGACTACCGCTCCGGCGTGGATGCCCGCACCGAGGACGATGAAGGACGCCCGGGGCGCGCCCTAGTGAAGGGTATTCTCCTGCCGAAGGACGTGCTCCGCTTCATCCTGATTCTTTTCATCCCGCTCGCGCCGATGGGCGCCCTTCTGCTCTGGCTCGGCGGCTGGCCCGTGGCTGCGATCGCGGCGGTGGGAGTGTTTTTCGGCTACGCGTATACCGCTCCGCCCTTCGCCTTCAAGTACCTCGGGCTCGGCGAGCTGTGCATCTTCATCGTGTACGGCCCGGCCGTCGTCGTCGGCGCGGGGTACATGCAGGCGATGGCAGTGACGCCGAAAATGCTTCTCTATTCGGTCCCGCTCGGGATGCTCATTACGGCGATCGTCTCGGCGAACAACCTGCGCGACATCGAGGAAGACTCGAGCGGGAAGGTCCGGACGCTGGCGTGTGTGCTCGGCAGGAAGGCCTATCTGCTCGTTTACCTGGCGCTGATGTTCGGGCCCGCCGCGATCATCATCGGCATGGTCGTTTCAAAAACCTCGCCCGCATGGCTGCTCCTCGGCCTGCTGGCGCTGCCGGTCGGTCTCGTCCCCGCGCGTTTCGCCCTGCGCAACCTCCGCCGCCCCGATGCGGACGCGCTGACCGCGAAATACATGACCGCCTTCGGCGGCTTGATCTTCCTGGCGCTGATCCTGGCCGGAGGGCGCTGATGCGGATTCGCCGTTCAACAAACCGTTCTGAATTCCAGCCCGCGCTGAAAAAAGGGTTGCGTTCCCGGAATGGTCTCATGCGCATTCCTGGCGAAGCAGGAAAGGAGCCCCGATGATTCGCAAGGCATTTGTCATGTCGGTCGCCGCAGGCTCGGAAGCGGAATACGAGCGCCGCCACAACCCCGTCTGGCCGGAGATGCAGCAGGTCCTCAAGTCCCACGGCGTCCACAACTACTCCATCTTCCTGCACCCGGAAACGCGCCAGCTCTTCGCGTACGTGGAGGTCGAAGACGAGCAACGCTGGAAGGCCATTGCGCAGACGCCCATCTGCCGCAAGTGGTGGGCGCACATGAAGGACGTCATGCCCGCCAACCCCGACAACAGTCCGAAGTCGCTCGAGTTGAAAGAGGTCTTTCACCTGGCCTGACCGAACGGGCGCGGACGGCGGCCGGCGATGATCAGGTGCCCATTTCCCAGGACTTGAGGTACTTCCTCTGTTCCGGCGTCAGCGTGTCAATGGCGATGTCCATGGACCGCAACTTGAGGCGCGCGATCCATTCGTCAATCTCGCGCGGCACGTCGTGGACCTTGACCGGCAGCGGGCTCTTGCGCTTCGCCACCCACTCCGAGGCCAGCGCCTGCGTCGCGAACGACATGTCCATCACGCACGCCGGGTGCCCCTCTGCGGCGGCCAGGTTGATCAGGCGGCCCTCAGCCAGGACGTAAATCCGTTTCCCGCCCGCGAGCGTGAATTGATCCACGTGCCGGCGCACGCCCCTGCTGACGCTCCGCGCGAGCTTCTGAAGCGCATCGAGGTCAATCTCGACGTTGAAGTGGCCGGAGTTGCAGACGACCGCGCCATCCTTCATCCGCTTGAAATGCTCCGCGCGGAGCACGTGGATGTCGCCGGTCAGCGTGCAGAAAAGGTCGCCGATCGGCGCGGCCTCTTTCATGCTCATCACGCGGAAGCCGTCCATGACCGCCTCCAGCGCGCGCAGCGGCTGGACCTCGGTGACAATGACGTTCGCGCCCATGCCGCGCGCGCGGGCCGCAAAGCCGCGGCCGCACATCCCGTATCCGGCGGCGACGACGTTCTTCCCGGCCAGCAGGATGTCCGTCGCGCGGATGATGCCGTCCACGGTGGACTGGCCCGTGCCGTAGCGGTTGTCGAAGAGGTGCTTAACGTCGGCGTCGTTGACGGCGATCACGGGGATCCGGAGCGCGCCCTTGCGTTCCATCGCGCGCAGGCGGATGACGCCCGTCGTCGTCTCCTCCATGGAGCCGAGGACCTTGTCGCAGCGGCCGGCGAATTCGCCGTGCAGCGTGCTGACGAGGTCGGCGCCGTCGTCGAGGGTGATCGTCGGCAGCGTCTGCAGGCAGGCGCGGATGTGGCGGTAGTAGCTCTGCGTCCCTTCGCCCCGGATGGCGAACACCGGGATTCCAAAATCGTGGACGAGCGAGGCCGCGACGTCGTCCTGCGTGCTCAACGGGTTCGAGGCGCAGAGCGAGAGCTTCGCGCCGCCGGCGATCAGCGCGCGGCACAGGTTCGCGGTCTCGGCGGTCACGTGCAGGCACGCCGCCAGCGTCATCCCCTTCAGCGGCTTTTCCCTGGCGAACCGTTCCCGCACGATGCGCAGCACCGGCATGTCGCGGTCGGCCCAGAGGATCCGCCTTTTCCCCTCGCCGGCGAGGGACATGTCCTTCACGTCGTATCCTGTTTTCACGATGGAAAACCCTTCCAGTTCATTTCAAAGCCTCGTAATCTTACTCGTACTCGTAATCGCCGTTATCCGTTCCGTCCGAACGAAGGCCGAGCACGATTAGGATTACGATTACGAAGTACGGACAGCACGCGCCCCGATCAAACCTTCGCCGCCTGCTTTAACGCCTCGACCATGTCCAGGCGCTCCCAGGTGAAATTAGGCAGGTTGCGCCCGAAGTGGCCGAACCGGGCCGTTTCCTTGTAGATCGGCCGCAGCAGGTCCAGGCGCTGGATCATCGGCTTGGGACGGAAGTCGAAGAGGCCGGCCACGATCTTTTCAAGCTTGGTGTCGGGCAATTTGCCGGTCCCTCGGGTATCCACGTAGAGCGCCAGCGGTTCGGCGACTCCGATGGCATAGGCCACCTCGATCTCGCACTCGCCGGCCAGCCCGGCCGCGACGATGTTCTTTGCGCAATGGCGCGCCGCGTAGCTGGCCGAGCGGTCCACCTTGCTCGGGTCCTTGCCGCTGAACGCGCCGCCGCCGTGCCGCCCGCGCCCGCCGTACGTGTCCACGATGATCTTGCGGCCCGTGAGGCCGGTATCGGCCATCGGCCCGCCGAGAACGAATCGGCCGGTCGGATTGATGTGGTAGGTCGTGCGCGAGTCGAGATACTTGCGCGGGATCGTCGGCTTGATCAGCTTGTTGATGATCTCGCGTTCGATCTCGTCATGCGACACGTCCGGGTCGTGCTGGACGGAGCAGACGACCGCGTGCACGCGCACGGGCTTCCGGTCGTGATATTCCACGGTGACCTCGGACTTGCCGTCCGGCCGGAGCCAGGGAATCTTGCGGGTCTGCCGGAGCATCGCGCAGTTCTCCATGAGCCGGTGCGACAGATGGATCGGCAGCGGCATGAACTCCGGCGTCTCGTCGCAGGCGAAGCCGAACATGATGCCCTGATCGCCGGCGCCCTGCGCCTCCGGGTGAAGCCCTTCGCCTTCCGTCACGCCCTGCGAGATATCAGGCGACTGGCCATGGATACTGGTGATGACGCCGCAGGTCTCGAAGTTGAATCCCCATGTCGCGTCCACGTAGCCGACGTCGCGGACGACCTCGCGCGCGATGGCGGGCACGTCCACGTAGCAGTTCGTCGTGACTTCGCCGGCCACCATCACCAGGCCGCTGGTCACCAGCGTCTCCACGGCCACGCGGCCCAACCTGTCCTGCGCCAGAATCGCGTCAAGCACCGCGTCGGAAATCTGGTCGGACACCTTGTCCGGATGTCCCATGGCGACCGACTCGGAGGTGAAGAAGTACTTCCTCATTGCGTTGCTCTCCCTATACTGAGCCGAACGAACCGGCAGAATTCCTTGCCCAAAAGCCCGGACAGGAAACTGGAATCACACGCCCCGAGACGCTTACGTCGTTTCGCGATCCGACATGCGGGATGCGACCGCCCGGCTTAGAACCTCCATGTTCCGACGGCTTGCCCCCTGGCGTCCGAGCACCGCCGCGCGGCCCTTCCGCGCCCGCTCCTGGCGGATTCCCGGCTCGCGCAGCAGCCGCAGCAGCGTCTCGGCCAGTTCTCCCTCGTCCGCGACGCGCTCCGCCGCGCCGGCATCCAGGAGCAACTGCGCCTCTTCCTGAAAATTGTCGGTCAGCGGGCCGAACACCGGCACGGCGCCTAGCGCCGCCGGCTCCAGCACGTTATGACCGCCCCGGGCAGTCAGGCTCTTACCCATGAAAACAAATTCCGCAGTCGCATACAAATATCCCAATTCGCCCACGGTGTCAAGCAAGCCAACCGCCGCCGGGCCGCTCGGCCCTCCGCCGGCGGACCGGCGCCGGACCTCGTAACCCGCGCGCTCGATCTGCCGCGCGACCTCGTCCGCCCTCTCGATGTGCCTTGGCGCGATGACCAGCCGGAGCGCCGGAACCTGCCGGTGCAGGAGCCTGTGCACGCGCAGGCAGATCGCCTCTTCGCCCGGCCAGGTGCACGAGGCGATCCATACGCGCTCTCCCGCCGTCAATCCCAGCGCAGCGCGGACCGGCTCCAGTTTCGCGGGGTCCGCCTCCATGCGAACGGTGTCGTACTTCATCGTCCCGGTCACGCGGACCTTTTCGGCCGGAAATCCGGCGCGCACGAAGCGGTCGCGGTAGGTTTCATTCTGCGCGCAGAAGAGGTTCGGCCCCGCGGGATCGAGCAAAGGCCGCAGCAGGAAGCCGAGCTTGCGATAGACGCCGACCCATTTCTCGCGCATGCGCCCGTTCACGATCGTTACCGTCACGTTGCGCGCCCGGGCCACGCGCACGAAATTCGGCCAGACCTCCAGCTCCACCAGCACAACCACGTCCGGGCGCACGCGCCGAAAAGTGCGCCGGACAGCCGCGGAAAGGTCCAGCGGAAAGTAGAAGCAGCGCTCCGCTCCGTACCGCTCAACGGCAAGCTTCTGCCCCGTATCGGTGGTGGTGGATATGCGCAGGTCCCATTCGGGATGCTCCTGGAGGATCCGGTCAATCAGCGCCCGCGAGGCGCTCACCTCGCCGACGGACACGGCGTGGATCCAGACGCAGGGTTTGCCGCCGGAGCGCGGCGGGACGGACCCGAGCCGCTGCGCAAGCCCGGCCCTCCAGCGGCGCGAGCGTGCCATGCGGAAGAGGATGTACGGCGAGGCCAGCAGGGCCAGCAGAAGATACACCGCGTCGAGGAGCAGGGTCATTCTCGCCGCCCTCAGCCGGTCTTGCCGCAACATTTTTTGAATTTTTTTCCGCTGCCGCACGGGCAGGGATCATTGCGGCCGACGCGGCCTGCGGCCTTGATCGGCTCAGGGCGCTCCGCGCGCGACGAAGCGTCAATCGCGGCGCGCTGCTGCTTGCGGATGCCGGCGGCTTCGGTCTGGGCCGCGGCGGACGGCGCGGTTTCGGCGTGCACGGCTTTCGCTCCGCCCCAGATGCCTCCAGGCCCCACGGGAGGCGCCGGCGTCGGCGCCGCGGAGTCCGGCGCATTCGGCGCGTCCGGCCCGTTCGCCGGTTTGCCGATCTCGAGTCTGAGGACGAGGTCGGATACCTCCTGCCGAACCGACGCCTTCATCTTGTCGAAGAGTATGCGCGCCTCGCGCGTGTATTCCACCTTCGGGTCCACCTGCGCGTAGCCGCGCAGCCCGATGCCGCCCTTCAGGTGGTCCATTACGAGCAAATGCTCTTTCCACTTCACGTCGAACTTCTGGAGGAGCAGGAAGCGCTCGATCAGGCGCATGCGCTCGGCGCCGAGTTCCGTCTCGCGGCGCCCGTAGGCTTCTCGGATTTTCTGGATCGCCGTCTCGCCGATCTGCCGGGCTTCCAGCTTCGACAGGTCGAACGGGTCCAGGTTCACGCCATATTTGCGGGAGAGCGATTCGCACAGGCCGGCGAGGTTCCGCTCGCGGGAGGCCAGGTCCAGCGACAGGAACGTCTCGACCATGTCGTCGGAGCAGAAGCGCAGGCGGTCCTCCGGCGACTTGCCGGACAACCTTGCGGTGAGCTGCCGCGCCAGGCCGCTCTCGATCTGCGCGCGTTCCTCGGCGATGACCGCCTCAGCGGTCGCCTGGGGCAGCGAGATTCCCAGGGCGCGGTCGAGCCAGGAGAGCGCCGTCGAGAGATCGCCCTGCGGCTCGGCGGAAAGCTTCTCGATCTGCCTCTCGAACTCCCGCGTGGCGATCCGGGCGATCATGTCCGCCGGCGGCCGGTTTCGGATAGCGCGCTTGAGGCGTTCCTGGATCTGTTCGCGCACGGCGTTGAGCTGGCTCGAGAGGCTGTCGCTTTCCTCCCCGGACTCTTCGCCGACGCGCTGCCACTGGCTGACCGGCAGCGTGATTTCCGCCGCCTCGGCCCACTTCTCGAGCCCGCGCAGGTCCCATTCCTCCATCGCGACGGCGTTTTCGATGTACGTGCCGAGCGCCTGTTCCGTCAGCATCTGGACGGCGGAGTCGGCGTCCGTTTCCGCGCGCTGTTCCTTGGCCGCTTTTTCGACCGCGCCGATGAGGCGTTTCATGAAAGCCGCGCGCATCTCCTCTGCTTCGGCGGCCAGGCCGTTATGCCGCGCCCAGCGGCTGAGGGCGGGCAGATTCCAACGGAAGAACGGCGTCTCGCCCTGGAGCGTCAGCGCCGCGGCGTTCGCGACGCTTTCGCCGATGACCTTCTCGATCGGCTGGTCGGCCCAGAGCGCCGCCTTCCGCGAGGCGAAGAGCTCCTTGATCGCGTTGCGGTCGCGCTCGCGCCATTCGGCGATCTCCATGGCCACGCCCTGCTTCGCCGCCCAATCGCAGAACGGCCGGCCGTTGCGGTCGTCCGAGGCGATGTCGGTGGGAATCAGGTCGTTCATCTCGTCCTGGAGCGTGTCCTCGATCATCTCCAGAATGAGCGACTTGAGGTCGGCATGCTCGAGCACTTTCTGGCGGAGGCCGTAGATCGCTTTGCGCTGCTCGTCCATTACCTCGTCGTATTCGAGGAGGTGCTTGCGGATTTCGAAGTTGTGCTCCTCCACCTTCTTCTGCGCGCGCTCGATGGAGCGCGTGACCATGCCGTGCTCGATGGCCATGCCCTCTTCCATGCCGATGTGGCTCAGGATTGAGCTGACGCGGTCGGAGGCGAAGATGCGCATGAGGTCGTCGTGCAGGCTCAGGAAGAAGCGCGAAGAGCCCGGATCGCCCTGCCGGCCGGCGCGCCCGCGGAGCTGGTTGTCAATCCGCCGCGCCTCGTGGCGCTCGGTGCCGACGATGTGCAGTCCGCCCAGTTGCGCGACCGCGGTGGTGATCCGCAGCGGCGACATCCGGTTTTCGCGCCAGAACTTTTCGAGCGCCTCGGCCCACTTCTCGCGCGGCGTTTTGTCCAGGGTCTCCGGGTCGAGGAATTTCCGCGCCCAGAATTCCGTCAGGCGGTCCTGCAACTCCGGGATCGGCAGGTCGGCGCGCAGGTCCTTCGGCGCCAGCTCGCAGCTTTTCCAATGCTCCAGGAGCTCGGCGGTCGTGAACGCGCCCAGCACGATGTCCGTCCCGCGGCCGGCCATGTTCGTCGCGATGGTCACGTGGCCCATCTGGCCGGCCTGCGCGATAATGGCCGCTTCGCGCTCGTGCTGCTTGGCGTTGAGGACTTCGTGCTTGATGCCGCGGCGTTTCAGTTGATCGGACAGGCGCTCGGACTTCTCGATCGAGATCGTTCCGACGAGCACCGGCCGCCCGCTGCCGTGCTGCTCGACGACCTCTTCCTCGATGGCCTTGAACTTCTCCGGCTCGGTGCGGTAAACCACGTCCGGGAACTCGGTGCGGATCAGCGGGCGGTTCGTCGGGACGCGGATGACCTCGAGCTTGTAGATCTTGTCGAACTCGGTCGCCTCCGTCATGGCCGTTCCGGTCATGCCGGCGAGTTTCTTGTAGAGCCGGAAGAAGTTCTGGTACGTCACGGTGGCGAGGGTCTGGTCCTCTTCCTTGATGCGGAGGTTTTCCTTCGCCTCGATGGCCTGGTGGAGCCCGTCGCTCCACCGGCGGCCCGCCATCAGGCGGCCGGTGAACTCATCCACGATGATGATCTCGCCCTGCTTGACGACGTAGTCCACGTCGCGCTTCCACAGGCTGTGTGCGCGCAGGGCCTGCTCGATGTGGTGCGGCCAGTCGGCGTTCCGGCCGGAGTAGATGCTGTCCACGCCAAGGGTCTTCTCGGCGACGGCGATGCCCGCCTCGGTCAGGTTGGCGGACTTCTCCTTCTCCTTGACCGTGTAATGCTCGTCCTTGCGCAGTTTCCGCGCGATGCGGTCGGCGACGTAGTACTTGTCGGTGGATTCCTCGGAAGGCCCGCTGATGATCAGCGGGGTACGCGCCTCGTCAATCAGGATATTGTCCACCTCGTCCACGATCGCGTAGTAGAGCCCGCGCCGCTGCACCTGCTCCTCGGCGCTCCAGCGCATGTTGTCGCGCAGGTAGTCGAAGCCGAACTCGCTGGACATGCCGAAGGTGATGTCGCAGTTGTACGCCTCGCGCTTCGGGCCGTACTCCTGCTGGTGCAGGATCACGCCGGCGGTCAGGCCCAGGAACTCATACAGCGGCCCCATCCACTCGCGGTCGCGGCTTGCCAGATAATCGTTGACGGTCACGATGTGCACGCCGCGGCCGAGGAGCGCGTTGAGGTACGCCGCCAGCGTCGCGACGAGCGTCTTGCCTTCGCCGGTGGACATCTCCGCGATGCAGCCGCGATGGAGGACCATGCCGCCGACGAGCTGCACGTCGAAATGGCGCATCGGCTGGGGATTCTGCGGGTCGGGCGTGTGGACCACGCGCCGGCCCGCCTCGCGCACCACGGCGAACGCCTCCGGGAGAATCACGTTCAGCTCGCGGTCGGCTTCTTCGCGCGTGAAATCGCGGCCGTGAAAGGCGTCGGCCAGGCGGTTGCGGAATTCCTGCGTTTTCGCGCTCAGCGCCTTGTCCGAGAGCTTCTGCATCACCGGCTCGAGGCGGTTGACCTCCTCCACCGTCTCGAGCATGGACTCGATCAGGCGTTCATTCCGCGAACCGAAGATGCCTACGAAAAACTCGCCGAGTTTCTTGGTTGGGTCCATGTCAGTGCAAGAAGGAAAACGGGAACACCGAAGCCACACCGCCTGCGGGCGAATCGCGCAGCTTTGCCGCCCTCTCACATCCAATATACGCCGCTTGAGGAAAAGTTTCAACCGCGGCCGGAGGCCGGCTCAACGGCCTTTCCAGAGGCGGATGTACTCGCGGGCGACGCGCAGGTCCTCCAGCGCCTCGGCCGCGCCGGTCATCGGCGGCATTTCGCCGCGGACGGCGCGGATGAAATTGATCGCCTGCTGACGCATCGCGTGCACGGGGGGAAGCTGCGGGCTGATCCGCCGCGGCGCCGCGTCCCTCGAAGGGTCCTTGAATATTTCCACGCACCCAGCCCGAAACATCGCCAACGGCGGCGGCAGGTCGAGCCGCACCCAGCCATGCTCGAAGGCCACCAGCGCAGATTCCTGCCAGTCGAGCGTCGTCTCGTAGGGACTCATTTCCAGCACGCACGCGACGCCGCTCCGGCTTTCGCCGGCCAGCATGACGCCCGACGGCGCGGCGTACTTGACGGAATACGGCTCGCCCAGCAGATGGCGCATCAGGTTCACTTGGTGGATGTAGTAATTCACAAAGGCCACGCAGGCGTCGTACAACTCCTCGTCCATGTCCGAGGGCCTCGGGTCCGGGCCGGCCGCCGGCTGGGCAGCATCGCCCTGAATGAGGTCATACAGGCCTCCGGCCACCCAGTCGCCGGCCGGCATGAGGATGCGCACGTAGCGGAGTTTGCCGAGCTCGCCCGACTTTTTCAGTGCGTCAATTTCCATCTTGGCGCACATCGTGGCCGGGTCGCTTCGCTTATGGTAGCCGACCATGAGAAAGGCGCTGTTCTTTTCGACGGCCTGCACGATCCTCTCGCCCACGGAGACCGAAGCGGCGATCGGCTTTTCAATGAAGACCGGCACGCGCGCTTTGAGAATCTCCGGGATGAACGCACCGTGGCGGGTGAACGGCTGCGCGGCGATGATCCCGTCGAGTCTCTCCGCCGCGAACATCTCTTCGTGCGTGCGATACACCTTGGGGATTCCATACCGCGCGGCCACCTTGCGTCCCACGTCCGTGCGCGGCTCGGCGATGGCGACCACCTCGCAATCAGGCAGAGTGGCGTAATTCCTCAAGTGGGCGCACTGGCCCATCGTGCCGACGCCGACAAAACCGATCCGCACTCTTCGCTGCTCGGCCATGGCAAGCCTCCGCTTCTGCCGGCCGGCGCAAGACGCCGCCTCAGCGCTTCGCCGGAGTCCGGTCAATCTCCTGCACATTCCACAGAATCGCAAGTCCGTCTTTGCCCGGCGCGAGAATATCCAGCCGGCCGTCGCCGTTCAAATCGGCCACCTGGCTGAATATCCCCAGCCCTTTCGTCTCTCGAACCTTGCCGAAGATGATCGGATTCTTGGTGAACGATTCGCCGTTCCACTTGAAGTAGTGGATGCCGTAATCATCGAATGAGCCCGGGTCGTTGTCGTTGTGCGCGCGGTAGCGTTTGCCCGTGACCAGTTCGGGCCGGCCGTCGCCGTCAATGTCCAACCAGTGCATGTCGTGATACTGCGAGTTGAACGGGTCAATCGGATGCTCGACCCACTGGCGCGATCCGTCGGCGCGGCGGCGCTGCTCCCACCACGAGAGGCCGTAGTCGTGCGCCTGGCCGACGATGAGATCGTTGAGGCCGTCGCCGTTCACGTCGGCCACCAGGACCGGAATGCTGGTGGCGGAGCCGAGGTTGAACTCGGGATGCCAGGTCCACGCGCCGGCGTAAGGATCCTCCGGCGCCTCCAGCCAGCCCTTGCTCATCACGAAATCGCCGCGCCCTTTGCCGGAGATATCGCCGAATCCGAGCCCGTGACCCTGCGGGCGGTCGAAAATCCTGTGCGCCCTGAACGCGCCGGTTCCTTTGCCGGCGGAGTCGGTGACCAGCTTGTAGACCACCAGCGGCCCGCCGGGCGTATTGGGAACGATCTCCAACTGCCCGTCGCGGTCCACGTCCCAGGCCCGCGTCGTCTCGATGTTCCCGGTTTCCGCGATCACGTGTTCCGGCCAGGCCTTGCCGGGATCGCCGGGATTCTCCCGCCAGCGAAGCGTATTGCCCCACCAACCGCCCGTAATGAAATCCGGCCGCCCGTCGCCGTTGATATCCAGCGGGATCGTCGAGAAATCGTCGTAGTACTCATCGAACGCCTTGACCTCTCCGACCGGATGCTTCTTCACGAAATCCGGCCCTTCGTACCAGTACGCGCCCGACACGATGTCGAGCGTGCCGTCGCCGTTCACGTCGAAAGCGTATGCCGACTCATACCGCTCGTCGGCGATCAACTGCATCCTGAACTTCAGCGGCATGGCTGTTTCCTCCCTCGCGGCATTGCGGGCCCCGGTAACTATAGTCGGAACGCGCCCGTTCTTCAATCCCTCGAACTTGACATGCCGCGCGGCGTGCCGTACAACTGTTCTCAGGGGAAGCTCGGATCAAGATGGGGTCTTTGGAGGGACGAAGATGACTCTTTCCAAGCGGGCGAAAGGCACGCTGTGGATCATCGCGGCGATCATCATCGGAATTCCATTGCTGGTGATCCTGATCCTTCTTTTCAATCTCGACTCGTTTGTCCGGGAGGGAATCCAGATCGGCGGCACGCGCACGCTGGGCGTCGAGACGCGCCTCGACAGCGCCAACGTCTCGCTGTGGGGCCGGAGCATCACCCTGCACGGCCTGAACGTGGCGAATCCGAAGGGCTTCACGGGTCCGACCTTCATGAAGGCCGACCTGATCAGCGTTTCGGCGGAGGTCGGCAAACTGAGGAAAAAGGAGATCCATCTTTATCTCGTGACGCTCAACGGGCCCGAGATCACGTATGAAGTCGCCAAGCCGAAGACCAACGTCGCCGCATTGATGGACAATTTGAAAGGCAACGAGCAGGCGCCGAAGCCGGCCGAGGGGAAAGAGGAGCCGGTGAAGCTGAAAATTGACCGGTTGACCATGACGAACGCCAAGGTGCATCTCATCGTCTACGGCAAGTCGCTCGATGTGTCGCTCGGCACGTTGGAGATGAACAACCTGGATGACGGCCACGGCAACGCGATCCCGGCGGACCAGCTCCTCTCGGCGGTCCTGGCGAACCTCGCAGGCGGCATCACCAACCAGGTGAAATCGCTCCCCAACGCCATTACGAAAGATATTCTCCCGGGTCTCAAGAAGGAAGCCAGTGACCTTCCGCAAAACCTGGAGAAGACCGGCGAAGGCCTCGGCGGCGCAATCAAGAAACTCTTCGGTCAATGACATCGAGATGGCACTGTGAATCCGCAGTTCAATGAAGGGACCGCGGCCCCTTCGCCTTCGAACCGAGCCGAGGATTGCCCGCCATTCCCGGAATCGGCCGGCCCATTGAGAATCGCCATCCTGGCCCTCATCGCGCTCACGACGCTCCTGGTCATCGCGCTGGTCTGGACGCAGGCTTGGCATATCGGGATCGCGAGCGAGTGGCAATGGCCATATTGGCAATGGCCAAATTTTCGCGGGCCGGAAAGCTGCGCCGCCGCCGCGCCGGCGCTCTTCCTCTGCGCGCTCATGGCCGCGGTCGTCGCGGTTTTTCTGCGGCGCGGCCTTTCGGAGAGGCGCAACGAGATCATCGCAGCGGGTCTGTGCGCGGCACTGAGCCTCGGCATTATCCAGGAAACGGCGCAGGCGGTTCCGACAGCGCCGTACGATGCGTACAATTCCATCGTCGCGCCGTGGGCCGGCGGCTACTACGCCGAGGCGGTCCATGTTTCGGACCTGGGCGCGTACCTGAAAGATTACGCCGCGATGATCCCGCGGTTGCGGGTGGATGACCCCATCCGCGGCCATATCGCGGATCATCCCGCCGGGCCCGTGGTTTTTCACTGCGCGGTGAACCGCGCTCTCGATCGCTGGCCCGCGGCGGCGCGCTGGTTCACGCCGGCAGACGCCGACGAAGCCATCGGCTCCGCACCCCAAGGCGGGCCTCTCACGTACCGCCGGGCTGCCGATCAACTCGCGCGATCGAAACTTTCAGACGGCGAATTCGCCGGCATCTGGGCCTCGGCCCTTCTGTTCAGACTGGGCTATTGGCTCACGCTGATCCTGGTCTACCTGCTGGTCCGCGACCTCTGCTCGCGCGAAACGGCCCTGCTCGCGCTGGCGCTCTCCGCATTGGTCCCGAGCTTGCATCTCTTCTCGCCTTACCCGGACCTGTTGTTTCCGCTGTTTGCAGTCGCCGCTTTCTATTCGTGGCATCGCGCGTTGCGGCGAGGCAGCGTGGCCTGGGCCGCGCTCTCGGGCGCAATCGTGGTCGCCGGGCTGCTCTGGAGCATGTCGCTGCTTGCGGCCGGGGCGTTGATTGCAGCGTACTCGCTCCTGGCCGCGTGGCGCGGCGCAAGCGAGGGATGCACCGGACTCCGGCGAAGAGGATGGCTAGTCGTGATATTAGGATGGGCCGCGGGCTTCCTGATTTCATCCTTGCTACCGACGCTCCTCTTTGGGTACGATGTGTGGAGCGTCTGGAGGACGTGCCTGTCGCAACACGCGACGTTCGCCGCGCTTTTTCCGAGGTCATACTGGGCGTGGACGCTGTTCAATCCGGTCGAGTTCGCGGTTTTCGCCGGTCTGCCGGCGTTCATCTTGCTCATGGTCGCCGCGGCGATGGACTTGCGCCGGTGGCGGCCGGAAAGACCGTGTCGCGCCCTTTCGAGCCTTCTCTGGGCAGTGCTGGTCGTCCTGGCCGCACTCAATTTCTCCGGCAAGAACCTCGGCGAGGTTGCGCGGCTCTGGATGTTCCTGATGCCCTTCGCGGCGGCCGCGGGCGCCTGCGCCCTGGTCTCTCTGGACGGCCGGCGGGGCTGGATTGCGGGCGCCGTTCTGGCGCTGGCCGCTGTCCAGTTGATGGTCTTCCGATTATCTCTGAACGTCTTCGGCCTGGAAACATAAAGGGCATCGCCCGATGATGAGGAAGCTCATGGCGGCGATCGAGCGATTCAAAAAGCGGCTGGATTTCAGCGCCCGCAAACCCGACCCGGTCAAGCTGATGAACGCGGCCGCCTCGAAGCGTCCTCCCAAGCGCAAGCGCCGGCGCTGAGCCGCTTGCCCGCATCATGACACCAAGGAAATCATCCCAATGGCATTGAAGAAACCGATCAAGGGAATGACGTTCGACAAGCCGGCTGCGAATCCGGCGGGCAAGCCCGCCACAAGCCTGGCGGGCAAGTCCGTCGCGCCGCCGCCCAGCCCGACGCCCATGGAGAAGATTATCGGACGCTTTGCGGCGAACCTGCCGGTCTTCGACTCGAAAGCGTTTGACGAGGCTCTTGAGGAGATGCGCCAGCGGCCCCGCGCATCGCTGCAGTATCTGCTCGGCCGCCTCGTCTCGGGCGATCCGGCCACGCGCGCCATCGCCGCGCAGGTGCTCGCGAAGATCGGCGGCGCCGTCGTTGTGGACGACCTGAACGCGCTGATCTTCGACATCGGGCAGGAAGCGTACGTGAAGGTGCTCGCCAACAGCCTGCTGGCGCAACTCGGCTCCGCCGTGGACCCGGACGTTTTCGCGATGACCGTTCCGCAGGCCGAGGAGGTGGAGCGCAAACTGCCTTCTCGGGCGCTGCAACTGCTCAAGCAGGGCAACGTCACCGGAGCGGTCGAGCACGCCCGCACGCTCCAGCCGGCCGAGCGCTGGCTGATCATGCACTCGGCAGCGGAGACGGAGAAAGCGCGCGCGCTGCCCTTCCTTGAAGCCCTCGCGCGCGATGACGAGGGGAACGCGACGGCGGCGGCCTCGGTGATCGCGGGCGCGAAACTCGCCGAAGGAGTGCCGTTCCTGCTGGAGCTCCAGCGCACCGCCGGACGCGAGCTTCAGAAGCTCATCAAGAAACTCCTGTTCGATCTGCGCGAAGAGGGCATCGCCGCGCCCGAGGAAAAGCCCAGGGCGCCCGAACCGGCGGCCGCCGAGGCCGAAGACGACCAACTGCCCTTGCACCGCGCGATCGCCAGCGAGCCCTCGCCGAACGGCTTGATTCTCGTCACGGTCGCGCGCGCGCGGCCGAACGGACGGCTGAAAGTCTTCAGCGTGCTCGTGGACCCGTGGAAGCGCGGCATCCAACAGGCGGGCCTGCGCGTGGACATGAGCAAGTCCTCATTCGACCGATTCCTGCAATCGCAATCGGGGGCGAAGCTGCGCATGAAGGAGACCTCGCTCGACGAATGCCGCAAACTCGTGGCGCGCGGAGTGCGGGTGGCGAAGGAATTCGGCTCGCCGTTGCCGTTCGATTTCGGCATGGGGCGCGCGCTGCTCGGAGACCTCGACGCCGAGATCGCCGCGATCGAGAACCCCTTCCTCTGTTCGGCCTGCGGCAAGGCGCTCGACGCGGAGGCGGTCGAGAAAATCAGGACCGTGGCGCCTTACGAGCAAATCCCCGCCGAGACGCGCTGCGCCGCGTGCCGCGTGAAGCCGCAGAAGACTTGACAGTTACCGCGGATCGGAAGATAATTAACGCAGTCGCGAAGGACAGTTCCGCGCCGGAAGCGGCCGGGTCCGCAACGGGAGAAGTCAGACGCAATGGAAGATAAAGCGTCGGCATCCGGCAATGAGAAGACGAAGCATGCCCTGGCCACCGACCGGCGCCTGAGCCTGCGGCCGCAGTTCTTTCAGCTCTCCTCGTTCGGCCAGGAGGACGACGCGCGGTTCGAGATCGAGTTCTTCGAGGAACTCGTCTCGCGGGACCCCTGCAACGAAGAAGCGCTGATGATCCTCGGCAACACGTACACGCGCCGCGGCGAGTACGAGAAAGGGTTGAAGGTGGATCGCCGCCTCGTCCGGCTGCGTCCGGCCGACCCGATCGTGTATTACAACCTCGCGTGCAGCTACTGCCTCCTGCGGCATGTTGACGAGTCGCTCGCCGCGCTGGAGCGCGCCGTGTCGCTCGGGTATCACGACGTGTCTCACCTGACGAAAGACCCAGACCTGGCCAACCTGAGATCGGACCCGAGATACCGCAAGCTGCTGGGGCGGCTGATCGGAAGATCGGCGTCGGATTCCTGAAGAGGGATCAACTGCGGATCGGCATCGGCGAGTCGAGCCGGCGGTCCGTTCCGCGCTCGCCGCAGGCAAATTCGAGGCTTACTCCATCACCGCCGTATCCGTGATGGTTCGGCCCTGTTCGTCAATCTCTTCCAATTCCAGCAGCGTCGTGCCGACGCGGATAAGGTCGCTGACCTTCAGCGGGCACTCCGTGGTCCGCTCGTTGTTCACGAACGTCCCGTTCGTGCTCTGCAGGTCTGTCAGCGTCACGGCGCCATTGCTCACGACGATCTGGCAGTGGACGCGCGAGACGTTCTTATCCCGGACGAAAATATTATTCGTCGGGCTACGGCCGATCGTCATCTCGCGATTCTCAAAAAGCGGGTAAATTTCGCCTTCTTCAGACCCTGTCCGGACTCGCACCGCGTAAGGCATGCGCTGTCTCCTTCGAAGCGCAAACCATAACCGCTCCACCACCTTACAGGCACCGCCGACCTGCAAGACGCGAGAGCGGCCACGTCCGATGCTCAGTCCCCTCTGGCGCGCATGTTAACATCTCGTCCGGCCATAATCAAGATAAATCTGCGGCAAACTTCCTCGCTCCGCAACCGCGCGGCAGCCCGCGGACTCCTGGCCTCGATCCGCGCGTCGCCGGACTGCCTTGAACCTACTTCCGGGACTTCGATTTCGGTTTCGCGGACTTCTTCCCGGAAGCCGGCTTGGCCTTTTTCGCGGCGGCCTTCTTCCTGGCGGGTTTCTTCGCCGCTTTCTTGTGAGCGGCCGGAGCATGCACGGCCTTCGCGCCGGCGTGGGAGGCGGCCGCGTGCGGCTTCGGCGGAAGCGTCTCGGCCCTCGCCTGCGGAATGGCGACCGGGCTGCACAGCAGGTTCATGCTGGTGGCGGCGCGGCCGCAGTTCTTGCAGAAGTAGCGGATCGCCATTACCTTCGGCGCGCAGAGGTGCCGCGCATCCTCGGCAACGGCTCCGCAATAGCTGCAATACTGGATCAGGGTGTGCGGCCGCGGCGAGCACAGATGGCCGCTGTCGGAGGCCATCCGGCCGCAGTTGCGGCAGACGAAGACTTTCGGCGACGTGGATTGATCCATACGCTGTCCCTTCCTCGTTAAACCCAGAGCGCGCAGACCACTGCGCACGACACTCGACCGGGCGCGTCAGTCCTCCGCGAAGATCACATCGTCGTACACTCGTTCAAGCCGGTTGCGATGCAGCCGCTCCTCCTGCGCGAGACGGCGAAAAAGCCGGCGCGCCGGTCCGTCCTCGGCCGTCTCGGCGAGCGCCTGATACGCCCAGTAGGAGGCCGCCTCGCGTTTCATCGCGTAGACGAGCACGTCCTGAAACGTCGCCTGCGAGGAGAGCTTCCGCGGGACCAGGAACTCGGTGATCCGAAGGTCCTGAATCGGCGGCGGCTGCGACGCCAGGAACGCTTTGAGTCCCTCGCCGCGGAGGAGCGCCGCATGCGAAGCTTCCTCGCCGGCCAGCGAATCGAGCAGCGTCCTCGTCGCCGGATCCTGCGCCAGTTTGCGCGCCCTCAGGTAGAGGTTGCGCGCCTGCTGCTCCTTCCGGATCGCGTTCCTGACCACGCGCGTGAGGGCGGCCTTCATGGCTGTCTGGCCTCTGCCGGTCCGCCGGTTTCGAGTTGTTGGACGAGGGCGTCCAGGTCGCCGGGCAACACGTTGCCCACATAGCGGACTGTGCCCGCCGCGTCAATGCCGACAAACGTGGGAAAGCCGACCACGCCGTAGGCCGTGGCCACTGTCCCGTCCGGGTCCAGCACCAACTTGTAATTCACTTTCCTGGCCTCGGCGAACCGTTTGACGACGCGCGCCGGCTGGTCGTTATCAACGCCGATCAACTCGACCCGCCGGTCCGCATATCTGCCCTGGAATGCGATGAAGCTCGGCACCTCTTCCATGCAGGCGGCGCACCAGGTGGCGAAGAACGCCATGAGCACGCCTTTCTTCCCGCGATAGTCGCCCAGGGCGACAGGTTTTCCATCAGGGTCGTTCAACCGCCAGTCGGACGCCGGGCTGCCGACGGTCGCTCCAAGGCCGGCGCCGGGCGTCGCCGGAGCGGTTCCCGCGGCGGCGGGCGTATTCGGCGCGGTGAGCGAACTCAGCAGCGGAAACCTTGCGTTCTGCCCGAGATAGATCAGGAAGCATTCCGCCACCAGGATCAGCAATATCGCGAAGGTTTTCTCGATCGCGTTGAGCCATGCGCCGGACCGCGGCAGATTGGTCAGGATCCCGCTGAACGTCCCGCAGACAATGGCCAGGCTGCCGAGTCCCAGGCTGTACGCGAACATCGCGGCGGCGCCGAAGATCACCACCCCCGCCGAGCCTCCGCGCGCATGAGCGCCGATCAGCGTCACCATCGCCGCGAGCCCCGGCAGCGTGCAGGGACCGACCACCAGGCCCGAAGCGCCACCGACCAGCAGCGCCCCGAGCGCCCCCCGCCGGCGCGGGCCTGCTCCCTGAATGATCTGCGGCACCGAAATCTGGATGACTTTGAGCTGCCACAAGGCGAGGAGTATGAAGAAGTTCGCCAACGCCAGCAGCACCCAGCCGTTGCTCCAGATTCTCCCGATCTGGCCGCCCGTGATGGCCGTGATCACGCCGATCGTCGAATAGACGATCGCCATGCCGAGGACATAGATCAGCGAGTAAAGGAATCCGTTGAGCTTCCCGCCGCGGGCGATGCTTCCGATGTAGGCAACCGTGATGGGCAGGATCGGATAGACGCACGGTGTGAACCCGACGAACAGCCCGAACACGAATGCGGCGAGGATGGCGAATACAGAGCCCGCCTGAAGGCTCGCGCTGAGATGTTCGCCCAGGGAGTGTAGAGTCGCAGACATGGGATGCATTCACCCATTGCGAGTAGAACTGGCACATGGCAGTATAGTACACCAATTGTGCAGGTGGATGCAATTTCAGCAATTATGAAATCTCTGAGAAACGTGACCCAGATTGACGTTTTCGCTGTAAGTCTCATTCCCACAGCCTGTTGCGTTATTATCGTTCATCTCGCCGGCCCATGCCCGCCATCGGCGCGGCGCCTCTGGCTTGACAAGGCACTCATTCTTTCCGATATTGTTGTACCAGCTATGGTTCCTGCAACCGGCAAACAGGATACGTAGAGTCCCGATGCCTCAGCCCGAGAAAAAGGTCACCTGTCCGGGTTGCGCTCACGAGTTCAGCGTCGAGCCCGACGCGGATTTGGCAAACCTGGTCTGCCCGCACTGCGAGGCCAAGATTCCCCCGCAGGCGGCGCGGGAACTTTCCGAGTCGGCCGAAGATATCGCCTTGGGCTTCAAGCCGGGCCACCAGATCGGCAACTATGTCATCGAGGCGCTCCTGGGCTCCGGCGGCATGGCCGTCGTCTTCCGCGGCCGGCAGTTGTCCCTCAACCGCACCGTCGCCATCAAGATCCTTCCCAAAGATCTCGCCAAGAACAAGCTCTTCATCCAGCGGTTCGAGAGGGAAGCGACGGTCCTCGCCAACCTGAATCACCCGAATATCGTCAGCGTGATTGATCGCGGCTGCGAAGGCGAGACCTATTTCATCGTGATGGAGTACGTCGAGGGCGAGACGCTGAAGGACCGGCTGCGCCGGGAGGGAAAACTCGCGCCGGAGCAGGCGCTGCAGATCGCCGAACAGGTCCTCGCCGGGCTGGCCTACGCGCATCGGCACGGCGTGGTGCACCGCGACATCAAGCCGGGCAACATCATGATCAACCGGGACGAGAAGGTGAAAATCGCCGACTTCGGCCTGGCCCACCTGACCAAGGCGCAAGGCGGGCTGGAAGTCACGCGCGACCATCACACCATGGGCACGCTCAAGTACATGGCGCCCGAGCAGCTCACCAACGCCAGGAACGTTGACGAGCGCACCGACATCTACAGCTTCGGCGTCTGCCTTTACGAACTGATCACCGGGAACCTTCCGCTCGGCGTGTTCAAGATGCCCACGGAGGCGGACAGCGCCCTCGACGTCCGCTGGGACGACATCATCCAGCACTCACTCCGGGAGGACCCGCAGAACCGCTTTGCGAACGCCGACGAGATGGCGCAGGCCTTGCGCGAACTGGCCACCACTCCGGCGATCACGCAGGCCCAGCGCGAGAAGGAGGAAGACGCCACCGCCAGGCTCCGAGGCGTGATCAGCCTGACGACCTGCGGCAGTTGCGGGCACGAGAGCGCACCGGAGGCCCGCCAATGCGAGAAGTGCGGGGCAAGTCTTGCGGACCTCTTCGACGAGTGCCCGTCCTGCAAGGTCGAGAACCGGTTGGACGTGGCGCTCTGCGCCGGCTGCGGCGCGGACCTGATCCAGCACCGGACCAAATTGCGCAAGGCGGCGCAGGCCATCCAGGAGAAAGCGAGGCAGTTCCTCTCCGACCGTCAATTCGATTCGGCGCTGTTGGAGCTGAAAAAACTCGAGCGCTTCCACACGCGGGAATACGCCTCCATGAAGGAAAGCGCCCGCGCCTGGATCGAGCGCCTCAGCCAGCGGCGCGAACGCTTCTTCCGGCGGACCTACGAGGCCGGGCAGCGCATGGTCGCCGAGGGGCACATCGAGCGCGCGTTGGAGTTCTGGAGCGCGCTTCCGGACGATTACGAGGACATCGTCGCGCGCCGGAAGGCCCTCGTCGCGCGGGCGGATGCCGCCGCCATCGCGATGGCCGCAGGCGACCGCTTTTACGAACAGGGCGACGTAGCCCGCGCCGTCGCCGAGTGGGACAAGGCCGTTGCGCTCCGGCCCGGCGACATCGAACTCAAGAAACGCCTCGCCGCCGCCCGCAACCAGTTGGGCGACCTCAATCTCAAGCGCACCTACCTGAGAGAAGCGGGCGAGGAGACGGAGCGGCGCAACTTCGACGAGGCGCTGGTCCTCTGCCGAAAGGCGCTCGACTTGGATCCCACCGACGCGTCGGCGCTCCGCCTCGCCCAGGAAATCGAGGACAAGGGGCGCGAATTCGCCGAGAGCGGAGCGCTCGCACTCGCCACCGGCGAGGCGCGCGAGGCGCCGAAAGTCATGCGCCTGCCCAAGGTCAAAGCGCCGCTCTCCGAGCGGCTGTATCTCAGGCCGATCCTCGCGGCGCTTGTTTTCCTCGGAGTCATTGCGCTGGGACTCTGGCTTTTGCTCGTCTACATTCCGGGGGTGCACGCGGAGACCGCAAAGGAGGCGGAGCAGCTCTTCAGCGAGGCGCAGGCCTTGAAGGCGGCGGGCAAGCCCACCGACGCGATCGCGCTGTGCAGCCGGATCGCCAAGGATTATCCCGACTACGCGGACAAAGCGAATGACTTGTCGGCGGAAATGCAGAAGCTGGACGACGACGCGCATGCCCGGTGCGCAGAGGCGGAAGCCCTCGCCGCCAAGGGCGACCTCGGTTCGTTGATCGCAGGCTTCAACAAGTACCAGGAGATGCTTCTCGGTCCGCCGGTCACGCTGGTCGCCGAGTGCCAGGCATCGGCCGCGCGTCGCCTGGAGGAGATCCGCAAGAGCATCGCGCTGGCCGAGGTGGAACTGGGAGCGCGCGAGGAGAAGAACGGCGACTGGCGCGCGGCGCTGGAGCGATACCGGATGGTCGCGGAGAAGTTCGGATTTCATCGCGATCCCATCGCGTCGAAAATCGCCCGGGCGCAAAAACAACTCGCCGACTGCGCCTTGCAGGTGCAGGCCGGCCAGGAGGCGTTCCGGGCAGCCAACTGGGACGCGGCATACCATGCCGCCGTCGCGGCGCTCGACCTGGCGCCGACCGATCCCGATGCGCGCAGCCTGCTCACGAACCTCGCGCCGAAACTGCAGCCGCCGCCCGGAATGGTGCTGGTCCCGCCCGGGAAATACATCGTCGGAGGCAACCCGGGCAATCCGCGCCGCACGGTGGAGCTGCCGTTCGGAGTCTTCATCGCCGTCAAGGAGGTCACGTGCGGCCGCTATGCGGAATTCCTGCACGCGACGGGACGGCCGCCGCCGCCGGGCTGGGTGGAGCCGGAGGGCAGCGAGGAAATGCCCGTCGCGAACGTCACGTGGTCGGAAGCCGCGGCGTTCGCCGCGTGGGCCGGCTGCGGTCTGCCCACCGAGGAACAGTGGGAGTGCGCCTGCCGCGGACCGTCGGGCCGGATCTATCCCTGGGGCGACACGTGGGCGCCGGACAACGCCGTGCTGGGGTTCGGCCCCGCGCCCGTCGGCAGCGCCAAGGGTGACCGCAGTCCCTTCGGTTGCATGGACATGGCAGGCAATGTCGCGGAGTGGACGGCCACGGCGCTGGCCCCTTCAAAGGCCGCACCGCGGCTCTACATCGTCAAGGGCAGCTCCTGGGGCGGGATGGAGGAACAGCGGCCGACCCGCGTGGTCGCCACTCCCCTGCTGAAAGGATCCGTGGAGGCGCCGCTGCTCCTCGCGGCCGACTCCAAGGCGCCGGAATGGATGGTTCGATATCGCTCCGACTTCGAGATGGAGTACCTGGGTTTGGTCGGCACGGAAGACGCCGCCTACGTCCTGGTTCGCAAGTGGATGCCGGGCTGGGACCACTGGGCCGAGTTCAAGTTTCAGGTGACGCCCGATCAGGAGATCGGCAGCCCGACCGCCGTCGCTTTGGAAGAAAAACCCAAGCCCCGCGCGCCGCAGGGTCCCAGGCCCCGCGTTGAAGAAAGTCTCGCGCCCCGGCCGAAAGTCACGCTGGATTTCACGACGGGTTGCATCGCCGTCAAGCAAGAGGCGAAGGAGTGGCTGGACGTGCGCGACCCTGCAGGCGTGGTCCGTCGGCTGCCCCTGGTCAGCGTCACGGCGCCGCGGTCGGCGAAAGTCAACGAGTGCAAAGATACGCCGCCCGCTCCGGAAATGACGCTCGAGCGCGCCGCGAGCGCCGCGACCCGCATGGCGGGCCGCGAGAACGCGCGCTACATCAACGTCGGCTTCCGTTGTGCAAAAATGCTCTGGCCTCTGCCGCCGCCACCCGAAAAAGCGCCGAAAGCGCCCGCAAAGTAAAGACGCAACGCAGCCGCCATCGCGCAGGCCGGCTCACGATTTATGAGAACAGTCGCACGGCACTTTGTGACATCGCGGGCAGCCATTTGCGTATTTCCTGGCGGCCTCTTCCATGCTGATTCCGGCGAGGCTCGCAACGGTGCAGAGCCAGGCCAGCACATCGGCGAATTCGCCCTTCATCGCCTCCTTATCGCCCTCTCTGACCGCCGTGGACAGTTCGCCCACTTCCTCGATGAACCACATGAATGTGCCGCCCATGCCGCGCGCGGAATCGCGGTCGTAGTACGTCTTCTCGATGTTCCGTTGAAATTCACCGATCTGCATGAGGCGTCCTTTCCTCTGAGTTCCTGAACCGCCTTGAATTGACGGCGCCGGTCAGGTTGTTTGTTTTTCGGAACTCGCCGCTGCGATTTCCGAAGATGGGTTCCACGAGGCGCAGGTTGGGCAGCGCCAGAGACCATCGAGAATGAAGAGCAGCGCGCGGTCAAGGATGCCGGCGTATTCGGCTCCTTCGACGAAGCAGATCGCTGCGCGGCCGAATACGTCCGTGCGCTTCCGCAACGACGCCGAGAGCAGCGCGCCTTTCTCTACCTCGTCGGCCACAGCTTGGACCACTGCCGCCATCGGCCGGCCCGCCAATTCCTTCTCCACGGTGCGAAGCGAGCTCAACAATGGTTGCCCACCGCATTGAAGCTCCGTCAGGCGCGACCAGAAATGGTTCAGGTCCGGATTGCACTGCGGTGCAGTCATCGCATTCTCCTTCGATTCTTACCCATGGATCAACCAGCGCTTGCTTCGGCGGTCCAGCGGCAATGCGGATTACCGAAAGCAAGGGCCGAATGTCTTTCTCACACCCTGAACAGTTGTCCCATCCGCTTACCCAGCAGCGCGCCGGCGATCAGCAGCGTCGCCGCCAGGAGGACCATCGCCATGACGCCCAGCGCGCTCGCGATGAAATCCCCTTCCGTGGGCACCGTCTGAAGCTGGTAGATGGCCTTGGTCAGCGGGTAGTGCTGCTGCTGGAACGCGAGCATGATGCTTTCGGAGACTTCGAGCATGGCGAACGTGAAGGTGAGGATCGCGCCGGCGATGAGGCTTCCCAGGATCAGCGGCAGCGTGATCTTGAAGAGCGTCCGCGCGGGGCTCGCGCCGACGTTCATCGCGGCCTCCTCGAGCGTGACGCTCGTCTGCTGGAAGCCGGCGTACGCCGCGCGCGTCATGTACGGCAGGCGGCGCACCGAGTACGCGATCATGAGCAACGGGAGCGGATTGCGCCGCGGATCGAGCGGCGTGCCGCTGAACCCGGCTACGTATCCGAACGCCAGTACGATGCCGGGCACGGCCAGCGGCATCATGGCCAGCGCGTCGAGCAATCCCGATCCCTGGAAGCGCCGCCGCACCAGGATGAGCGCGATGCCGACGCCGAGCAGCACGTCCATCAGCGTGCTGCCGAACGACAGGAAAAGGCTGTTGCGGACGCCTGTCCGCGCCAGCTCATTATGGAGCGCCCGCACGTAGTAATCCCCGGTGATCTGCGTCGGGAATACGGTGCCGGACCACTTCGCGGTGATGGACGTCAGGAAGACGCCGAAGTGCGGCAGCAACGCGATGGCAGCGAGGAGCAGGATACCGCCATAGATCAGGACCGAGGCGGTCCGCGAGGCCGGCACTTCGCGCGCCGCGACGGTCCCTTTCGAAAGCATCTCGTGGCCGCGGCCGCCGAAGCAGAACCTGGCCGCGGCGAACGCGGCCAGCGCCAGCACGATTACGATGACGACCAGCGCGTACGCCATCGGGTTCGTATTGAGGTCGTTGACGGCATCGAAGATCTTGAACGCCACGACGCGCTGGTAGTCGAAGATCAGCGGCGTGCCCAGGTCGGTGAATGCCCAGATGAACACCAGCACCGCGCCGGCGAAGTAACCCGGCAGCATGAGCGGGAAGGTGATCTTCCGGAACAGCCGAAGCCCGTGGTCGCCCATGTTGCGCGCGGCTTCCTCCAGCGAAAGGTCCACGTTCGCCAGCGCCGCCGCCACATTCAGGTACATGATCGGATAGAGATGCAGCACCTGCAGCAGAACGACCGCCCAGAACCCGCTCTCGCCGAGGAAGTCCACTCCCCGTGAGACGAGGCCGAGGTGCTGAAGGATCAGGTTGACGGATCCTTCGCGCGCCAGCAGCCGCCGCATGCCGATCGCGCCGACGAACGGCGGCATGATCATCGGCACGAGCAGCAGGCCCGTCAGGATCCCTTTTCCGCGAAACGCGTAGCGCACCGCCACGAGCGCCAGCGGCACCGCCAGCAGCGTCGTCGCGGCCGTGGTCGTGAGCCCCAGCAAAATGCTGTTCAGGATGGACTGCCGGATGGGCGGGTTCTGAGCGATGTTGCGAAAGTGGGCGAGCGAGAAATGTCCCCCGATCCAGAACGCCTCGCTGAAGATATAGATCGTCGGATAGACCAGGAAGGCCGCCAGGAAAGCCCCCACCGCTGCCATGAAAGCCAGCGTGCCCACCGACCAGGAACGGTCTTTCATGATCTCCGGCAAGGACTGGACCCCGCTTGAAGTTGGTCACCGAACGAAGCAGAAACTTAGCACCGCTCCGGCGGGCCGTCAAGGGCAGCATTCAAGAAGTTGACAAAATAAGGCTTGATTCTGTCCGCAGATGGACTATAATGTCCCGCCAAGGACAGCACTACGGTAGGAAGGACGGAGCGGAGATGGACCGGATTCAGGCCGTGAGAGAGGTTATGACTCTGGAGGAAGTTGCGGAATACCTCCAGGTGTCGGAAAAGTCCGTGCTCCGCATGGCGCAGTCCGGCAAGATCCCGGCGGCGAAAGTGGCCAGCCAGTGGCGGTTCATGCGGTCGGTCGTGGACGACTGGCTGATGGCGCAGATGGAAATTCCATCCGTGCGGAGCGCGCCGGCCCGAAAAGAGCCGCCCAAGCTGCCGCCGCTCACGGAACTCATGCCGGCCACGGCCATGAACCTGGAGGTCACGCCGGGCACGAAGGATGACGTGCTGAAGCAACTGGTCGAACCGTTGCGCGAATCGAAAATTCTCCGGCAGCCCCGCCGGCTCCTGGAAAGCGTTCTGGAGCGGGAACGGATGGTCAGCACCGCGATCGGTCACGGCATCGCCATCCCGCATCCGCGCCGGCCGATCTCGGGGCTCTTCAAGGAACCGCTGGTCGGGCTGGCGGTCTGCCGCGAAGGGACTGATTTCGAGGCGCTGGACCATCAGCGGACGTACGTCTTCTTTCTTCTCTGCGCTCCGACCGAAGACGTCCAGTTGCGCCTGCTCGCGCGCGTGATTCAACTGGGCCGCCACCTCGCGGCCATCGAGAGCATCAAGAAAGCCGTTTCCCCGGCCGTGGTCAGCGAGATCCTGAGGTCCTCGGAGGAATTTTTTGAGGGTTCGCTGCGTTGACACGCGAGCTTTCCGGGGCAACTTGGCATCGTTTCACCCGTCGCGCCGGCCAGTGCTCGCGTCTCCATTCAATCCCTCATTCGATTGAGCAGAACGACATCCCCCGCTCGGAGGAACAGGCGTGGAAGCCAGTGGAATCCGCACAGTAATGCAGCAGGTGCTCGATGTCGAAGGCCAGGCGCGCGAGGTCGTCGGCCAGGCCGAAAAACAGGCGCGGGAAATCCTGGCCCGCGCCGAGGAAGAGGCCGAGCACCTGATCGCGTCGGCCAAGCGCGACGCGGTCGAGCGGGTGCACAAGGAAACGGCGCAGACGCTCGAGGCCGCCGAGAAGCAACGCGACGCGCGCGTGGCGCAGGAGATGCAGAAAGACGCGCTCGTCATCGAGCGCAGCAAGCTGAAAGTGCCGCAGGCCGTCGAAAGGATCGTCGCCGAATTGCTCGGCCGATAGGGTTTGAACTTCTTTCATCCGCCGCCCGCCGGGATGCCGTTCGCCGTGCGGCGACAAGGCAGAAATGAAGCAGCGCGCTGAGTCCGCAGCCTCTGAGGATTTCATTGTCGCCAAGGTGCGCGGCATGCGGAGCAAGCTCTTCGAGGGGAGCCGCCTGGCCGCCCTCGCCGACAGCAAGAGCCTGCCCGAGCTGTTCCGCCGCGTCCGCGCCGGCGACACGTTCGAAGACCATTTGGCGTTCGAACGGGACTTGCTCGCGGACCAGGTCCGCGACCTGGACAAAATCTCGCGGCACCTCTCCGGACAAATCTTCCGGCTCGTCCAGTGGCTGCTGGTGCATTTCGAACTTGAGAACCTGAAGGTGGTCCTGCGCGCGTACCTCTCCAAGAAGACGCTCGCCGAAACCGAGGCGGTGATGGCGCCGGTGCCCGCCTGGCTTGCGCTGCCGGTGAGCCGCCTCTTCGACGCGCCCGACCTGCGCCGGTTCGCCGCGGCAGTGCCCGTCGCCGAATTCAGCGAGGCCATGCTGCAGGCGATGAAGGCCGATAAAACGCCGGACGGCGCCGCGATCGAGACGGCGCTGGACGCCGCGTATTGCCGGAAGCTGCTGCAACTCTCCGGTGGCACGGACGAGTGGATCCGGAAACTGACGGCGTTCGACGTGGATTTCCGCAGCCTGTCTTTCATTCTGCGGTCGAAGTTCAACTACGACCGCCCGCTGTCCGAGATCGAGCCGTTCATCGTCACGAGCGGCCTTTACCTGACGCCCGAGCTCGTCGAGCGAATATATGCCGCCCACGACCTGGCGCAGGCGATCAACATGCTGCCGCGCGACTTCCTCTCGCAGGAAAAGCGGCGCGGCATCCTCTCGCTGCAGCAACTGGACAAGGCGCTTCTGCTTCAGCAGTACCGGCTTGCCGAGCGCTGCTTCCTGGAGTCCATCGTGGCCATCCCGGCGGTGATCGCGTACTGCTACATCAGGCGCATCGAATTCGCGAACCTCGTCCGGGTCACCGAGAGCGTGCGGCACAGCCTCCCGCGCGCGGATATCGAGAGCCGGTTGCTGCAGGTTCGTTAGACGGAGAAGCGATGTCTCTGACGCCGGCCAAAATGAAGTTCCTGGACATGGTCATCCTCGACCGGGATGCCCGCCGCATCACGACGGCGCTCGGCCGGATGGGCGTGCTGGAGCTGGTCAAGGTCCGCCCGGAAACCGCCGCCGACCAGGCCGCGCTTCCAGACCGCAGCCCGGAGCTGGATCGGTGCCGCGCGCTGATGAACCGGCTCGATGCGATCCGCGAGCAAGTCGGCCTGGCCGAGCTGCCGGCGAGCCCGGAGAATTCCTACAAGACTCTCGACGCGGCGGAGCAGGAGATTATCGGCCTCGAAAGGCGTATCGAACCGCTCCTCGAACTGCGAGCGAAGATCGGGGCCGAATCGGAGCGAATCCAGGACGAGCTGGTGCGGTTCGATATGCTGGGCGGCGTTACGGTGCCGATGGCGCAGGTCCTTGAATCGCCCTTCCTCCATTTCGCCGCAGGCAACATCAAGATAGCCGACTTGGCGAAGCTGGAGGCGGCCGCGGGCCGGAACATCGTTCTTCTGAGCGGCGGGGCCGCCGGCGAGCGCCGCAACGTGGTCGCTTTCACCAGCCGCGAGCGCGGGGCCGAACTCGATGCGCAGCTTCGGCAGCACAACTTCGTGACCGAGGATATTTCTCCGCTCACCGGGGGCACGCCGGCGGCGACCCTGGACGGAATGCGCAAACGGCTCGACGGGATCCGCAACGATCAGGAGCGCATCTCCCATCAACTCAAGGAGGTCGCGCGGACGGAGACGCAGCAGATCGCGTCGCTGGAGCGCAGCCTGGCGCTCGAGCAGGCCCTGCTTGAAGCCGCGCTGAACTTCAGCCGCACCGAGAGCACCTGCCGCATCAGCGGATGGCTGCCGGCGGACCAGGTCGCGACCGCGTCCAGCCGGCTTCTTCAGGAAACCGAAGGGCGTCTGTTCGTCCAGGTCCGCGAGGCGAAAGAGACGGACGTGCCGCCCGATGAAGTGCCGGTCCTGATGAAGGACAATGCGTTCATACGGCCTTTCCAACTCCTGGTGACCGGCTTCGGCTTCCCGCGGTACCGCGAGATTCAGCCGACGCTGCTCGTGGCGATCAGCTTCCTGGTGATGTACGGCCTCATGTTCGGCGACGTCGGCCAAGGCGTCGTGCTCGTCATCGTCGGCCTCGTAATGCGCAAGCGCTGCGGCACACCGCAGACGCGCGACCTCGGAACGATCATCAGCATGGCCGGAATCGCCGCGACGGCCTTCGGCTTCCTGTACGGCAGCGTCTTCGGCTACGAAGAATGGCTGCGCTACAACTGGAAGTTCGAACCGATGAAAAACGTGGTGACGATGCTGGCCGTCCCGGTCGCGCTGGGCATCGTGCTGATCAGCGTGGGAATCGTGGTGAACATCATCAACAAATTCCGCCGTGGCCAATATTTCCATGGGATTATGGACCGCATCGGCGTAGTGGGGATCATCTTCTATTGGGGCGCTATCGGACTGGGCCTGCGATATGCCCTGCTCGGATCCGGCTCCGTCTGGCTGGTGGCATGGCTCATTTTCGCGCCGCTGCTGCTCCTGCTCTTCAGGGAATTGATCTACGTGCGGCTCATCCACCGAGGCCACGAGTCCGAAGGCGCACTGGTCGAGTTCATGAGCGGCGGCGTGGACATGATGGAAACGATCACCGGGTTCCTCGCCAACACGGTCTCGTTCGCCCGCGTTGGGGCGTTCGCGCTGGCGCACGTCGGGTTGTGCATGGCCATCTTCAGCCTTGAAAAGGTCGTGCATCAATTGCCGGCGGGAGTCATCTGGGGCGGCGCGGTGATCGTGCTGGGCAATATCGTCGTCATACTCCTGGAAGGGATGGTCGTTTTCGTGCAGGGACTGCGGCTGGAGTACTACGAATTCTTCAGCAAGTTCTTCGAAGGCGCAGGGAAGGGATACAAGCCGTTCCGGGTCGGGTGAGAGGCGACGGGACTTCACACACAGGAAGGAGACGGAAAATGGCGCAGGGCGGCAGGAAGTTCTTCATGGCGGCGTTGCTGGCTTTGGTCGTTGTCACGTCTTTTGGGGCGCAGGCCTGCCTGGCGGCGGGCGCGGAGACGCCGGCCAGGGCCGTAACGGGCTTCGGCGACAACTCTGCCCTTGCTCTGGCCGCAGCCATCGTCGTAGGCTTGTCGTGCCTTGCGGCGGCCATGGCGGTGGGCCGCGTCGGCGCGGCGGCGCTCGGGATGGCCAGCGAACGCCCCGAGCTGCTCATGAAGTCGCTTATCTTCGTCGTCGTCGCAGAAGGGATCGCGATCTACGGGCTCATCATGGGAATCATGCTTTGGACGCTCATCAAGTAGAGAAACACCCCTATCTCGTCATCGCCGACGAGGACACGGTCCTCGGCTTCCGGTGCGTCGGCATTCCGGGAAACGCCGTCAGCAGCCGCGCGGAGGCGCTCGCCGCGCTGAAGAGCGCGCGCGATTCGGAGGCCGGCGTCGTCATCCTCACGCAGGAAGTCATCGCGATGATGCAGGAAGAAGTGGACGCGCTCCGGTTCGGCGGCGGTTCGCCGATGGTGGTGGAAATTCAAGGCGCTCGAGGGCCGCTCGCCGGACGGAAGAGCTTGAGCGACGTGATCCGGCAAGCGATCGGAGTAAGGGTCTGATATGGCAACAGAGGACGCACAGAAAGTCCTGGCAGACGAGATACTCCAGGACGCGAAACGCAAGGCGGAGGACATCCAGAGCGCGGCCAAGGCCGAAGCCGGGAAAATCCTGGCCCAGGCCAAGGCGACCGCCCAGTCCGAGGCGGAGAAGATCCTCGCGGAGCATCGCGCCCGCGCGGGAAAACGCGCGGCGATGACGCTGCAGATGGTGGAGCAGCAGGTCGCGCGCGGCAAGCTGCACGCCCGAGACACAGTGATCCAGTCGGCGCTCGAGCAAGCCGCGGTGCGTCTCATGGAGATTTCGGGCGAGGCCTACAAGCAAGACGTGGTCCGCCTGGCCGCCGCAGCGGCGCGCCAGATGCCCGCGGGCGACCTGACAGTGAAAGTCACCGCCGCGCCCGGCGCGAATCTGGACGAAAGCTCCCTGGCCTCGGAAATCGCCGCTGCGCTCCAGAAAGAGGGCAAGACGGTCAACCTCAGCGTGAAAGTGCGGTCGGGCCCGGCCAGGGGAGTCGTTGTGGAATCGGCGGACGGAAAATTGCGGTGGGACAATACCTTTGAGGAGCGCCTGCGCCGGCTCCGGCCCGGCCTGCAGAGGCTCACGATCCCGATATTATTCGAGGAAGCATGAATTCACCGACATCGCAGCCCACGCCGCACAGCGAGAGTGCGCCGGGTACGGCGCACGCCAGGATCACGCGCGTAAACGGCCCGATCGTCGAGGCCATCGGCCTGCGCGGCGCGCAAATGTTCGAGGTCATCGAGGTCGGTCCGCGGCGGCTCATCGGCGAGCTCATCCGCGCCGTGGACGACGTCGGCACCGTGCAGGTCTACGAAAACACCTCCGGCCTGCGGCCCGGCCAGCCGGTCTACCCGACCGGAAGACTGCTCTCCGTCGACCTCGGCCCGGGGCTGATGGGGAACATCTACGACGGCATCCAGCGCCCGCTGCGCGAGATCGCCGAGAGCGCGGGCGCCTTCATCCCGCGCGGAGAGAAACTCCCCGCCTTGAACAAGTCGCGCCAGTGGCGCTTCACGCCTTCGGTCAAGGAAGGCGAAAAAATCCAGGCCGGGCAGATCATCGGGACCCTCCCGGAGACGCCGCTGATCGAGCACCGGGTGCTCGTGCCGCCGGACTGCAGCGGCACGGTGCGAAAAATCGTCGCGCCCGGCGATTACACCATCGAGCAGGAGATCTGCGTCGTGCAGACGCCCGCCGGCGACCGCAGCCTGAAGCTGGTCCAGGAATGGGCCTCGCGCATGACGCGGCCGTACCGCGAGCGCGAGATGGTCACCACCCCGCTCATCAGCGGCCTGCGCGTGATTGACATGTTCTTCCCCATCGCCAAGGGCGGCACGGCGATGATCCCGGGCGGGTTCGGCACCGGCAAGACGATGACGCAGCACTCGCTCGCGAAATGGTGTGACGCGGACATCATCATCTACATCGGCTGCGGCGAGCGCGGCAACGAGATGACCGACGTGCTCACCTCGTTCCCCGAACTGGTGGACCCGAAGTCCGGCCACCCGCTGATGGAGCGCACGGTGATGATCGCCAACACCTCGAACATGCCCGTCGCGGCGCGCGAAGTCTCCATCTATACCGGCATCACGCTGGCGGAATACTACCGCGACATGGGATACGCCGTGGGGGTGATGGCCGACTCGACCTCGCGCTGGGCCGAAGCGCTGCGGGAGTTGAGCGGCCGCCTCGAGGAAATGCCGGCCGAGGAAGGCTATCCGGCGTACCTCGGAACGCGCCTGGCCCAGTTCTACGAGCGCGCCGGCTCCGTCGTCACGCTGGGCGGACGCCGCGGGTCCGTCTCGATCATCGGCGCGGTCTCGCCGATGGGCGGCGATTTCTCCGAGCCGGTGACCCAGCACACGCGCCGCTTCGTCCGGTGCTTCTGGGCGCTGGATACCGACCTGGCCTACTCGCGGCATTATCCGGCGATCAATTGGCTCACGAGCTACAGCGAATACGTGGACGACGTGACGCATTGGTGGGAAGGCGTGGCCGCCGACTGGCGCGCCCTGCGCGCCAAAGCCATTGACACGCTCCAGCAGGAGGACCGTCTCCAGGAGATCGTCAAGCTGGTCGGCCCCGACGTGCTGCCCGACTCGCAGCGCCTCATCCTGCTCATCGCGGAGATCCTCAGAGACGGCTTCCTCCAGCAGAGCGCGTTCGACGAGGTGGACATGTTCTGCGATCCCCGCAAACAGGTGCGGCTGCTCAAGATCATCATTGATTTCCTCGAACGGGGGAACCATCTCATCGGACGCGGCGTGACGATCGTCCAGATCCGCGCCCTGCCCTGCATCCAGCAAATCATCCGGGCAAAATCCACGATCCCGAATTCGAAGCCGGAGGAACTCGACGCGTTGGAGAACCTCGTTCGCGGCCAGCTCGACGCACTCGAGAAGGACCTGAAATGACCGGAGGAGAAATGTCTCAGATGCCTCAGCCGGACTCGTCCCCTGCGACCCTTTCCGATCAGGGAATGGAATACGTCGGCGTCTCCCGCATTGACGGTCCGCTGGTGCTGGTCGAGACGCGGCACGCGGTCGGTTTCGACGAAGTGGTCGAGATCACCGACCCGTCCGGGAACCGGCGCGTCGGCCGCGTGCTCGACACCATGGAAACCAGCGCGGTGGTGCAGGTCCTCGAAGGGACCACCGGGCTGAGCAACCTGCGGACGAGGGTGCGTTTCCTGGGAGAATCGCTGCACCTGGAAGTTTCGCGATCCATGCTCGGGCGCGTCTTCGACGGGCTGGGCCGCCCGACCGACGGCGGCCCTGCGCCGATCGGCGGCGTGCGTCGCGACATCAACGGCGAGCCGATGAACCCCTACTCGCGCGTCTACCCGCGCGACTTCATCCAGACCGGCATCTCCGCGCTCGACGGCTTGAACACGCTGGTGCGCGGCCAGAAACTGCCCATCTTCAGCGGCAACGGCCTGCCGCACAACCAGGTCGCCGCGCAGATCGCCCGTCAGGCGAAGATCATCGGTGAAAACGTCGAGTTCGCCGTCATCTTCGCCGGCATGGGCGTCAAGCACGACGTCGCCCAGTACTTCGTCAAGAACTTCGAGGATTCCGGCGCGCTGTCGAGAGTTGCGATGTTCCTGAGCCTGGCGGACGCGCCGTCGGTCGAGCGGCTGCTGACGCCCCGCTCGGCTCTCACGCTCGCCGAGCACCTGGCTTTCGATGTCGGCATGCACATCCTAGTGATCCTCACGGACATGACCAACTACTGCGAATCGCTGCGCGAGGTGGCCATCGCCAACGGCGAGATCCCCGCGCGGAAAGGTTATCCCGGCTACCTCTACAGCGACCTGGCCTCAATCTACGAGCGCGCCGGGCGCATCACCGGCAGCCCGGGATCCATCACGCAAGTTCCGATCCTGACGATGCCGTCGGACGACATCTCCCACCCGGTTCCCGACCTCACCGGTTACATCACCGAAGGTCAGATTGTGCTCGACCGCGAACTGGTCGGGCGCGGGATTTATCCGCCGATCGCCGTGCTGCCGAGCCTCTCGCGCATTATGAAGGACGGCATCGGCGAAGGGAAAACCCGGAAGGACCATGCGCGCCTGGCCGCCCAGCTCTTCGCCGCCTACGCCAAGGTCAAGCAGATCAAGTCGCTGGCGGCGGTCATCGGGGAAGAGGAATTGCCGCCGCTGGACAAGCAATATCTGAAATTCGGAGAGCAGTTCGAGCGCCGATATCTGATGCAGCAGGAGTACGACGATCGCACCATCACCGAGACGCTCGAATTAGGCTGGGACGTGATCTCCATCCTCCCCAGGGAAGAGCTGCACCGCCTGAGCGACGCGGATCTGGACGAACATTACCGGAAAGAGAAATAATGGCGAAGCTGGACGTTCCGCCCACCAAATCGAGCCTGCTGCGTCTGAAGCGCGACCTGCGCTTCGCCCGCGAAGGATACGAGATGCTCGAGGAAAAACGCCAGATCCTCATCCTCGAGCTGATGGGCACGGTCCAGAAGACCAAAACCATTCAGAAGGAAGTCCAGGAGAAACTGGACGCGGCGTTCGGGGCGCTCCGCGAGGCGCTGATCCGGAACGGCTCGTTGCGGCTGACCTCGGATGCGGGCGCGCCGCGCCCGGAGCATTCCGCCGAAGTCTCAACCCGCGCGCTGATGGGCATTTATCTGCCGGCCATCTCGGCCGATCATCCCGCCGCCGGCCCCGCGACCA
>JBKQWE010000123.1:0-54143 GCA_052139675.1 Candidatus Brocadiia bacterium | reverse complement strand
GCCGAGCCTTCGCGAACAGTCCTTCCGCGATTTCGAGATCGTAGTGGTGGACAACGGGTCGTCGGACGGGTCGCTGGAGTTTCTGCGCCAGGCGCACCCGGACGTTCGGACGGTGCCGCTTAAGGAGAATTCGGGGTTCGCGGGCGGGTCGAATGCCGGCATCCGCGCGAGCCGTGGGAAATACGTCGTGCTCCTCAACAACGACACCCGCCCGGAGCGCGACTGGCTCGGCGAACTCGTGCGCGCCGCCGAGGCGGACTCCCAGATCGGCATGTGCGCGCCGCTGATCTTCGACGCGGATCGCGTGGACCTGCTCGACTCGGCGGGCATCGCGGTCGCGTGGGATGGCTTCTCGCGGCAGATGCGCCACGGCGAGCCGGCGCCCGACGATCTGCCCGCGCAGGAATGCCTGGCGCCGAGCGGCTGCTCCGGCCTTTACCGCCGCGAGATGCTCGACCAGGTCGGATTGCTGGATGAGGACTTTTTCTGCTATTGCGAGGACACCGACCTGGGCCTGCGCGGGCGCTTCGCGGGATGGAAATGCATGCTCTGCCCCGGCGCGCGCGTGCATCATTACTATTCGCAGTCCGGCGGGCGCGCGCTGGCGAAGAAAATTTTCTGGGTCGAGCGCAACCACTATTACGTGGCGATCAAGAATTACCCCTGGTTCCTCGTCCTGCTGCTGCCGGCGACTTCGCTTTGGCGCCTGGCCGCGCAACTGTTCGCGACGCTCCGCGGCCGCGCGCGCGGCAAAGTGCTGCGAGGCGACCTCTCCGTCGCCGGGGCGCTGCGGGCGTTCGGCGCGGCGTACCTGTCGCTGCTCGTGCGGCTCCCGCGCATGTTCCTGAAGCGGCGCCGCCTGAAGTCCACCCGCAAGTTGACCGCGCGGCAATGCTACCGGTTGATCCGCACGTACCAAGTCAACGTGTCGGACATCGTCTTCAACTGAGTCTCCTCGGCGCGGCCGACGGGCTAACCGGCGCCGCCTCCAACTTGCGCTTTCAGCGCCGCATACGTCTGCTGCGCGGCTTTTTCCCAGGTGAAGTCGCCTGCGCGGCTCCGTCCGGCGCGGGAGAGATCCTCTCGACGGCCGGCGTTCTCGAGAAGGGCGATGAGGGCGTCGGCGATGGCCTGCGGGGACTTGGGATCGAAGAACGCGGCGGCCTCGGCCGCGACTTCGCGGAAAACGGGGATGTCCGAGCACGCCACGGGCGCGCCGCCGGCCATCGCCTCGATCAGCGGCAGGCCGAAGCCCTCATAGAGTGAAGGCAGCGCGAAGACTTCCGCGGATTGATAGAGCGCCAGGAGCGCCTCGAATGGAATTCCCTGAAGGCGGATGACCCGTTCGGGGCGCTTGAGCCGCGCGCGCTCCGCGAGCAGTTCTCCCTCGCCGCGCCGCGCCGGTCCCGCGATCACCAGGGCGCATTCGCTGCGGTCCTCCATCAGCCCGAACGCCTTGACCAGCGCGTTGAGATTCTTGTGCGGATACGAATTGGAGACTGTGAGAATGAACGGGCCGGCCGGAATGAGCGGCGCGAGCGCGCTCCGGCGACGCTCGGGCGGCACCGGCTCGAAGAAAATCCGGCTGACTCCGAGGTGCACAGCCGTGATCTTATCGGGCGGGACGTGGCAGAACCGCCGGATGTCGTCCGCTGCCGCGCGCGAGAGAGTCAGCACGTGCGCCGCTCGGCGGCAGCTCATCCGAACCAGCAGGCGCGTCGCCAGGAGGTAGTGCAGCGGCAGGTTCTGCGGAAAGAGCCAGGGCTGCATGTCGTGGACCATGACGACGCTCGGGCATGGCGCCCGACGCGGTGCGATGCAGCCGGGCGAGAACAACACGTCCACGCGTTCGCGCGCGACCCGGCGGGGCAGAAGAAGTTGCTCGTAAAGGATACGGGCCGGGCGGAACGCAGCGCGGACCGGACAAAGGACCGTGCGCACGTTCCCCGGCAGGCCGGTGAAGGTGCTGAAGTTCTCGCGGTTGCAGAAGACGATGAACTCGTCATCATGGCTCCGGGCCAGTTCCGAGAGGAGTTCGCGCGTGAGGGTCTCGCTGCCGCCGACGACTCCCGGCAGCAGGAAGAGCGCGTTGATGCCGATTCTCATGGGAACCATCCCTCAGCGCAGGAACAAGTCCTGCGCGATGCTGCGCCAGCCCATCGCGAAACGCGAATACCGGCCGGAGAACGCCTCGCCGGCGACATCTGGAATCCGCCCGATCAGCCGCGGCGACATCCGCTCCCTCCGGCGCAAGTGCTGCAGTTTCTGGCGCATCTGATCCATCACGCCCGGCCGCACCGGCGTCGCCTCCAGCCGCTCCACCGCCGCCTGGATCGTCGCCGCCTCATGACCGGCCCTGTTGGACTCGATCAGTTCCCGGCCCAGGCGAACCTGTTCGCGCAGCGATCGCCGCCGAATGCCCACCACGTTGCGGCCGTGCAGCCGATAGCGGTTGAGCAGGTCCGGGATCGGGACTACCTCAGACACGGCCGAGGCGAGAAGCGCTATCCAGTAATCGTGGCCGCAATAAGGGATCGGCGGAATCGGCAGCGCCAGCCGCCGCAGTTCCGCGCGGAACGCCAGCGTCGCGCCGTGCGCCACGCTGTGCCGCAGGAACACCTCGTGCGCGCGGCCGGCGGATACTTTCCCGCGCTCGGCGGCGTCGAACCGCGCCGCCTGCCAGAGCGTATAGCCGAGCGGCTGCAGGGCCTCGCCGCAAACCTCGCCGTCGCAGAAGGCCATTCCCGCCTGCGGCGACGCGGCTAGCGCTCGCGCCAGGCTCTCCACCTTCGCCGGCAGCCAGACGTCGTCCTGGTCGGACAGGAAAATCAGGTCGCCCGTGCAAAGGCCGACGGCCTTGGCAAAGTTCTGCGTTGCGCCCAGTGTTCGCTCGTTCACCTCCACGCGCACTCGGAAGGGCGCTCGCTCGGCGAAGCGCCGCAGCAATGCCGCGGTCCCATCCGTGGAGCGGTCATCGCACGCGACGAGCTCGTCCGGTTGCCGCGACTGGGCGAGAAAACTTTCCAACTGCGGCTGGAGCCAGGCTTCGCCGTTATAGGTGCAGAGGGCGATGCTGATTTTCGGCTCAGGCATGCGCGACGCCCTTCGTCGCCTCGACTTGGATTTCGTCACCGTACGTCGGATCGAATCGGTACCGGCAGGCCTGCCATACCTGGTGCAGGGGCACGGCCAGCATCGTCCGCAGCGGCGGAATCGTGCCCGGAACGCAGCGTCCCTGGCGGCGGATTTCCAGGCTGCCGAGCGGGCTGAAAAGCGTGTTGGCGCCGCGCAGGAGCGTCACTTCCGGCGCGTCGAACCCCGCGCGCTCGAACGCCGTTTTCAGCGCCGGCGCCGAAAAAACGTACAAGTGCCGCGGCGGTTCCAAATCCACCCAATCATGTCCGAAGACGCGGTGTCCATAGCCATTCGCATGCGGAGTCACCGCCAGCAATCGTCCGCCGGGCCGCAACACCCGGCGGCACTCGCGCAGGAGCGCCACGGGATCGTGCACGTGCTCGATCACGTGCGAGAGCGTCACCAGGTCGTATTGCCCGTCCGCCAGCCCGGCCCGCTCGATGGCGGCCGCGCGAATCGTGAGGCCATGCTTCTCGCGCGCAATCTGAACGGAGCGCGGGTCCACCTCGACGCCCTCGACCGTCCATCCGCGCGCGCGCATCCGGGCCAGGCGCTCCCCGACGCCGCAGCCGACGTCCAGCAGCCGCCCGCGCGGCTGCAGGCGATCCAGATGGCGTTGAAATTGATCCACCCGCGTCAGCCGCGCCCAGGCTTTCCACACCGCTCGCAACAGCCGCACCGACCAGCGGCCTTGCCCGATCGAGATTTCCTCCATGCTGTGGTAATAGACGGCGTACGCTTTGACGATCTCCTCCTCCAGCGGCACCGGATCAAGCCAGATCAGCCCGCAGGACTTCTCCGGACACTGTCGCAAGCGCCACTCGCCGGCGACGTTGAAGAGCCGGTCCTGAAGCCGATCGTGGAGCACCAGCCCTTCGCGCCCGCAGAGATAGCAGGCGGGCCGGGGTCTTGTCGCCAGGACGATGTCGCGGGTCACCGCCGGCCCTCCGGCGCGGACCGCAGCGACAGCGCCTTGGGCAGCCATGCGATCCCGCGCACGCCGGCCGCCAGGCGGCATGCGCTCCAGAGCGTCGAGAGGCGCGCCTTGCGCTCCAGCCGCCGGCCGGGCTGAGCGGCCTGAAGCGTCTGCGTCAACTGCCGCGCGCGCTGCTCGTACGTGTCGCGCCGCAGCACCAGCGCTTGCCCGCGCTCCGCGATGGCCCGCCGCTCCGGCTCATGCGCGAGGTAATAATCGAGCCTCTCGAAAAGCTCCGCCTCCGAAGCGTAGGTCACCAGGTGCTCGCCGGGCGTGAAGAGGTCCTCCAGGCCGTTCCGCCGAATGGCGTCGGTCACCATCAGCGCGCCCGCCGCCATCCCTTCGAACACGCGCATGTTCAGATCGTTGCGCACGGCCTGGTTGAACACGATGCGGCTCTTGCGATAGGCATCGGCCATCTCCTGCAGGTAGCAGTTGCCGGCGATGAACGTGGGAGGATACCGCCCCGCGATCTTCCGCAGCAGGCGGCATCGCTCGCGGTGGATGCGCGGATCGAGCGATCCCACGAACGCCACGACGTATTCTGCCGGAAGGGTGCCGCCGGCGAACAACCGCGCGTCCGCCGCCAGCGGCAGCCAGTGGCATTGCGGGCAGGACGGGCGAAGAGCCTCCACGTATTCCTTCTGCGCGACGAACGTGACGTCGAACAATCGCGCCATGCGCCGGTGCTGCGGCAGGTGCACGTGCGTATCAATCGCGTACCAGGCCGTCCGGCAAGGCAATGCGCCGATGTCCGCGGGAAAGGCCCGCGCGCCGGACTCGAAGAAGATCGCCGCCTCCGCGTCCGGCGCTGCGCGGTTCATCACCTCCACGGCGGAGAAGATTCCGGCTCGCGCCGCGTCAACCTCCGGCCCGGCCGACGGAGAGACGACGGTCACTCGATGTCCGTCGCTCCGCAGCGCACGGACGTAATAGGCGCCGGTGGTCCAGGGAACGTTGGAGATGAACGCCAGCATCCTCACGCGCTGTCCTTTATCGGGAGCACTAAGGCGCAACGCCGGATGACGTCGCCAGGCAGTCGCCGATCGTTCGACGCGGCCATTCCTCCTGCAACGGAGCGGGAACGCCGTCCTCGTCCAGACGCCAGAGCCGATACTCCAGCCCGTTCCAGAAAGAGAACAAATCCGAAACGCCCGCGCCGGTGCCTTCGAGCGTCGTCCAGTTCACCTCGAAGATCACCCTGTCAATGCGCTTGTCGCTCAGCATCGCGCGCATGCCCTGAAAGACCAGCCGCTCGGCGCCTTCCACGTCTATCTTGACCAGGTCCACGCGCGCCAGGCCGCGCGCCGCCGCCAGCTCCGCGAAGCTGAGGCTCGGCACGTCCACCAGCACGAAGCGATACCCGCGCGCCACGGCGGGATCGCCGATCGTCTGCCACCCGTTGCACTCCGGAAAGCAGCGCAACTGGACGGTCCCTTTGCGGTCGGTCACGGCGATATTGACGACGTGGTCCTGCGGGCAATCGTTAAGCGCGAGGTTCGCCTTGAGCCTCTCGATAACGCCCGGATCGGCTTCGACGGAGAGCACGCTGCCTCCCGGCGATGCCTGCTTCCACAGCGGGACGGAGATTCCGCCCATGTTCGCCCCGATGTCCACGCAGCACCAGCCGGGCCGGACGGTCCGCAGGATGTACTTGACCACCGGCACCGAATCCACGACCGATCTATGCCGCAGCGCGTATCGAATACGATCGCCCGGATACTGCCAGTAGCGGTGGTTGAGCCAGTCGGTGTAGACGCGCGGCGCGGTCGCGCGCCGGAAGCGGCGCTCGGCCAGGACCGAGGGCAGGTCCGCGAGAAAGCGGACCGGATGCCGCGCCAAGTCCAGGCCCGAGCGAAAACATCGCGCCACTCTGCCGGGAATGATCATCCCCAAGCCATCCCGCTGCACGCGTCAATTGCGATCGGCCTTCGCCGGCCAGGCTTTCCGAACCAGGTAATCCAGAAGGTCTTTCTCTCCCACGAGCCATAGGACCACGACGTACGCCAGCAGCAAGCCGGTCCCGGCGAGACCGAGATACGCCAGCCTGCCCGGCGTTCCCAATTCCGCGGAGCGCGGCAAGGCCCGTTGACACAAGCTGAAGCAGACCGCCACGACGATCACGGCCATTGTAATGCGGGCGAGGCCCCGAGCCAAGCGTTGAAAATGCGCGCGGCCGCCGCCGGCAAAGAGCGCGCGGGTGAACACGATCGAGCCGATGATGTTGAAGCCGACGTAAGGGATGAGCAGTATTTCGATGCGCGCGGAAAAGCATCCTGCCAGGAGGATGCCGAGTGCGATCACGGCGTTCTGTGCGATGCCAATGCCAAGGATCGCCGCCTGCTTCCGGCGGGCGAGCAATCCGCGCACGCTGAGCGACAGAAGCCCCCAGAACGGAAGCCCGAAAGCCAGCACGCGCAGGCAGTCGGCGGTCAGGCCGACGGACGCGGCGGTGAAGGCCCCGCGCTCGTAGATGAAGCGCACGATCGGCTCAGCCAGAAAAAAGAAAAGCAGGCCGAAGGCGAACATCGCGGCCACGGTCAGCCGCGCGACGAAGTCGAACTCGCCCCAGAGCCGGGCGACGTCCAGGTGGCCCGCCTCGAGCATGTCCGTCCAGGTCACCGTCGCGACCGAACTGGCCAGAAGCATCAGCGGGACCACCCAGAGCGCATAGGCGAAATTGTAGGCCGAGAGCCCGCCCGGCGCCGCCGCCGAGATGAATTTCTGCAACAGGAAAAGCATGAGCATCGCCGAGAGCTGCACCAGCAGCAGCGGGACGAACTGGCCGCCGGCCCCGCTCGTTCGGAGACTGAGGCTGTAACGGAAACCCGAACGCCGCAACGCCCAGACCATCCCCGCCAGCTTTACGCCGAATTGAACGTAGAACGCCAGCACGATCGCCATCACCGCCAGCCGCTGGTGGAATTGGACGATTACCGCGACCGCCGCCAGAATGCCGATTAGCATGCAGAATCGCGGGACCAGGTACCTTCGCTGGACCGACAGATATCCCTCGATAAGGATTCCCGGCGCCTGAAGGAGGCACAACGGCAGCAGGGCGAGCGTCAACTGAAAGACCTCCGCGCGGGGCGCATGGCCGGCCACGCCGGGCGCGAGGAAGGTTGCCAGCGGCCGCGCGGCCAGCGCCGCCACCGCGAGGATCGCCAGAGACCACAGAATCAGGCGGTTCAGAAGTGCGGAGAAGGTCCGCTGCGATTCCGCCAGGTCGCTCAGCTCCAGCACTTTCACGCCGACCACCGCGGCTTCCTTGAACGGCTCGGCCAGCGCGACCAGCGTCGTCACCACCAGCATCGCGAGCCAGAACCCGTCCAGTTCCGCCGAGGTGCCGAAGTAATTGCTGATGCAGATTCCCTGCAGGAGGTAAACCAGGTAGACGGCCGCGGTCATCAGCGTCAGATGGATGGTGCTACGAAACCGATTCGGCAACAACGGAGCGTTTTCTTTCGGCAGCACAGTCACAAGTTTGCGTCCTCAGGGGCGTTCGGCGGAAGGGGCGTGTTTGCGGAACCAGGCATACGTCTGCTCGAGACCGTCGCGAAGAGAAATCTTCGGCCGCCATCCCATCGCGCGAATGCGGCTCACGTCCAGCAATTTCCGCGGCGTGCCGTCCGGCTTCGAGTGGTCGTAGACGATCTCGCCTCGATACGCGACGATCTCCCGGAACAACTCCGCCAGTTCGCGGATGCTCACATCCTCGCCGACTCCGACGTTGATGATCTCTTCTCCCTCATACTGGAGCATCAGGAAGAGGCAGGCGTCGGCGAGGTCGTCCACGTGGAGGAACTCGCGGCGCGGCGCGCCGGTCCCCCAGACGGTGACGCTCGGCGCGCTCGAGGCCGCGGCCTCGTGGAACTTACGCATCAGCGCCGGGATCACGTGCGAGCTCGCCAGGTCGAAGTTGTCGCCGGGCCCGTACAGGTTCGTCGGCATCAGGCAAATCGCGTCCCACCCGTGCTGCCGCCGGAAGGCCTGCGCCATCTTGATGCCCGCGATCTTCGCCACCGCGTACCATTCGTTCGTCGGCTCCAGCGCCGCCGTGAGCAGGCTGTCTTCCCGGATCGGCTGCGGCGCGAATTTCGGATAAACGCAGGCGGAGCCGAGGAAGAGCAGTTTCCGCACGCGGTGCCGAAGCGCCGCGTCCAGCGCCAGCGTCTGGATCAGCAGGTTGTCGCGGATAAAGTCGGCCGGCTGCGACGCGTTGGCCTGGATGCCGCCCACTTTTGCGGCGCAGAGGAAAACGTATTCCGGCTGCTCGCGCTTGAAGAAACGCTCGACGGCCGCCTGCGACGTGAGGTCGAGCTGCGCGCGCGTGCGCGTCAGCAGTCGCGTGTAGCCTTCCGCCCGGAGCCGTCGCAGCACGGCCGAGCCGACCAGGCCGCGATGTCCGGCGACGTAGATGCGGCTGTCTTTAGTCATTTCTGCGCGCTGCCGCCGGCATCGTGCCCGGCCTCCTTGAGCAGCCGCTCGCGCTGCGCGAGCTTCAGATCGTGCTCCACCATCATCTTCGCGAGCGCCTGGAACGTCACGGCCGGCTTCCAGCCGAGCGCCTTCCGCGCCTTCGTCGAGTCGCCCTCCAGCGCGTCCACCTCGGCGGGGCGGAAATATCGCGGGTCAATCTCCACGTGCCGCTCCCAGTCCAGGTTGAGCAGGCGCGCGGTCTCGTGCAGGAACTCACGCACCGAATGCGATTCGCCCGTCGCGACGACGAAGTCGTCCGGTTTTTCCTGCTGGAGCATCAGCCACATCGCCTGGACGTAATCGCCGGCGAAGCCCCAGTCGCGGCGCGCGTCGAGGTTGCCCAGGAAGAATTTCTCCTGGAGGCCGGCCTTGATGCGCCCGAGCGCACGGGTGATCTTGCGCGTCACGAACGTCTCGCCGCGCCGCGGCGACTCGTGGTTGAACAGGATCCCGTTGGCGATGAACATGCCGTAGGACTCGCGGTAATTGACGCCGAACCAGTGCGCGGCGACCTTGCTGACGCCGTACGGGCTGCGCGGGTGGAACGGCGTCCGCTCCGATTGCGGCGGCGGCGCGGCGCCGAACATCTCCGACGAGCCGGCCTGGTAGAAGCGCACCTTCTGCCCCGAGTGCTGCATGTAGTCGCGCAGCGCGTCCAGCAGCCGCAGCGTGCCCATCGCCACCACGTCGGCGGTGTACTCCGGCTGGTCGAACGACACGCGCACGTGCGATTGCGCGCCGATGTTGTACACCTCGTCCGGCCGGACTTTTTCGAGGATGGAGCGGATCCCGGTGCCGTCGGTCAGGTCGCCGAAGTGCAGCCGCAGCCGCGCCGCCGGATCGTGCGGGTCCGAATAGAGATGGTCAATGCGCGATGTGTTGAAGGAAGAGCTCCGGCGGATCATCCCGTGGACGGCGTAGCCTTTCCCGAGCAGAAACTCGGCGAGGTATGAGCCGTCCTGCCCGGTGATGCCGGTGATCAGCGCGGATTTCATGCCGGGTCTCCCTGACGAAATGTGATTCCGCAGAAAGAATACCCGAACGCCGCGCAAACGTCAATTTTCGGATCACCGGCTTTACTGGCGCTGCGAGAGGAAGTATGCTGTGGGCGCAGCCGACCATGGAAACGGAGCCCATCGTGAGCGAAGCGACGGCCGCGACGCGCGTGATCGTCATTATCCCCGCCATGAACGAGGCGTCGTCGGTGGGCCAGGTCGTCCGCGGAGCGCTGCGCGTGCTGCCGGAGGCGGCGGTGCTCGTGGTGGACGACGGCTCCACGGACCGCACGGCGGCCGAAGGCGAGGCGGCCGGAGCGCTCGTGGTGCGGCTACCCTACAATCTCGGCATCGGCGGCGCCGTCCAGACCGGGCTCCGCTACGCGCTGGCGGAAGGCTTCGACGTCGCGGTCCAGGTAGATGGCGACGGCCAGCACCTGCCCGAGGAGATTCCCAAACTGCTCAGGACGATGGAGAGCGAGAACGCCGACCTCGTCGTGGGATCGCGTTTCATCGAGGAAAGCGGTTATCGCCCGTCCTTCGCGCGGGGCATCGGCATCCGGCTGTTCGCAGCGCTGCTCGGCTGCCTCTGCGGCCGGCGCCTGACCGACACCACCTCCGGGTTCCGCGCCGCCGGGCGGCTGGCGATCGCGCATCTTTCGGAGATGTACGCGTGCGATTATCCCGAAGTCGAATCGCTGGTGACGCTCCACCGAGCCGGCTTCAAAATCGTCGAAGTCCCCGTCCACATGGTCGCCCGGGCCGAAGGTGCGAGCTCCATCGGCGCGGTCCGCGGATTTTACTACATGCTGAAGGTGGTCCTGGCCGTCCTGGTGGACGTCGTGGCGAAGCCGGTCTTCACGCGCCGGGAAATCGAGAAGACGCTGAAATCCGCGCGCCCATGAAAGGGAATGACGATGAACCTGCATATCGCCGCCGTGATCTGCGCGATCGGGGGATTTTTTGCGCTCCTCACGTTTGAGCTGGTCCGCCGCAAGCACCTGCGGCCGGAGTACGCGCTGCTGTGGGCCGCGCTGGCGGTGCTGACGCTCATCGTTGCGCTGGTCCCGGGCGTGATTGCGATTTTGATCCGGCTGACGGGCATGACTTACCAGTCCAGCGTCATCATCCTCCTGTTCGTTTTCACCGCCGTGATGCTCATGAACTACTCCGTGATCGCGAGCCGCCACGGCGGGCGGATCGTCCGCCTGACGCAGGAAGTGGCGCTGCTGCGGCTGGAGATCGAGCGGCTGCGGAGCGGGAAAGAGACGCGGAAGAGCTGACCCTCCGGTCGCCGCGCGGCTATTCGGCGTGGCCGGAATCGCGGATGAGCTGCCTGAGGAAATCCGACTGCACCGGCCCGCCGAGTTTCCGAGCCATGGCCACGTCCGCCCACGCTTTGTCGAACTCCTTCAACTCGTAATGGACGATCGCGCGGCTGCTGTAGGCTCTGCCGTAGTCCGGCCTCAGGGAGATCGCCCGGTCGAAGTCGCGCAGCGCCAGCTCGTGCTCGTTCACGTCTTCGTAAATGACGCCCCGGTTGTTGAAGAACTCGGCGTTGGCCGGCTCCAGGGCGATCGCCCTCTGGTTGTCACGCAGCGCCTGTTGAAATTGCTCGATCTGGACGTATGCCGCCGCCCGGTCGGCGAACGCGGCGGCAAAATCGGGCTTCAACCGGATGGCCTCGTCGAAGTCCCGGATCGCGTCGGCGATTTGCCTCTGCCTGACGCGCAGGTTGCCCCGGTTGTTGTAGACATCGGCAAAATACGGCGACAGCTCGATGGCCTTTTCGTAGTCCTTCAATGCAAGCTCGTACTTCCCGGCGTGGAACAGGACGTAGCCGCGGCCGTTGTAGGCCGAGGCGAAATCCGGCATCAGGTCAATCGCCTTGCTGTAGTCGAGGATGGCCTCGTCGGGCTTTCCGGACAGCGCGTGCGCGCGGCCCAGGTTGTGCCATGCCACGGGGTATTTGGGGTTCAACGCGAGGCTCTGTTCGAAACACTTCAAGGCTTCGTCCCGTTTCCCCGCGCGGAAGAGGACATCGCCCAGGTTATTCCACGCCAGCCACGATCCTTTCTGCTTCGCAATGTTGTCCCGCCAGAGCAATTGTCCGTCGGCATAAAGCCGAGCTCGATCCCACGTCATGACCGCAAGGACGACAACGCATCCCGCGACGGCGAAGCTTCCCGCGCGGCCCGGCCATCCGGCTGCGGCGGCGGCCCGCGCCAGCACCGCCGCGACGAAGGCGATGACGCCGATCAGGGCGGCATACTGCAGATGGTCCGCCACGAATGAGAACTTCATGAACGACATGTTCACGAGGCCGATAACCGGCAGCAGCGTGACGACGAAGTATCCCATCGCGAACAACGGCGCCCGGCCCCAGCTCCTGCGGCGCGTCCAGAGGAGGGCGAAGGCGCCGGCGATCAGCGCCAGCGGCACGTACGCGACAGGGCTTGCGGCGACGTCCCAGCGCGGATATGCCGCGCAGAGTCCCGCCGGCACGAGGGCCTTGAACAGGTAGAACCCGGCGATCCATCCCGTCGCGGCCACGCGCGAGGGCCATCCCTCGGGCCGGACGATCTGGTGCCGGATGACGTTGTGCTGCTGAAACCAGACCGTCGCCAGCCCCAGCGCCAGCGCCAGGACGAAGAACGGCAGGCTGCGGAGGACATCTTTCCGCGCGATCTTTCCCCGTCGCCACCAGGCGCACATCAGCAGCACCACCGGCAGCATGACGACCGAGCTCTTCGCCAGCAGCGCGAGCAGGAACCACAGGATCGAGAGGTAATACGCGCGCCGCGTTCCTCGCTCGTCGTAGCGGAGATAGGCCAGGAGCGACAGGAGACAGAGCACCATCGGCAACGTGTTCTTCCGTTCCGTGATCCACGCCGCCGACGCCACCGCCACCGGGTGAACCGCGAAGAGAACTCCCGCCAGCCACGCTCCGGGGACGGCGAGCCGCCGCAGCACCCGCCACACCAGCACCGCGGCGAGCGCGTGGAGCAGCACGTTGATCACGTGATACCCCGCCGCGTGATCGCCCCAGATCCGCCACTCGACCCAGAGCATGCTGGAGGTGAGCGGAAAATAATCCTCCGCCTGCGTGGTGAACCAGAACCGCTGGAGCCCGTCCGGCGCCTGGATCAGCCAGTTGTCTTTGAGGAAGGTGTAGTCGTCCCACAGAAAGCCGCCCCGCATCGCCGGGATGTACGCCAGGAGCGCGATAGCCAGAATGGCCGCGGCGAGGAGGACTTGCCGCTGCGGAGCGACCAGGCTTTCGGACGCCGTATCCGGTTTCATTTCGACCGTCCAGTGGCCCGCAGCAGGGCCTCGACGAACATGGGTGGCGGCCGGCCGCCCTTCGCCTGGTACGTCTGCACATCCGCCAGCGCCTGCTCGTACTGCCCGTTCTGCGAATAGGCGGCTGCGCGGTTCGCAAAGGCATCGGCGTAGTCAGGTTGCCGTTCGATGGCCCGGCTGAAGTCCCGGATGGCCTCGTCGAGGCGGCCGGCCTTCAAGTGAGCGGCGCCGCGGTTATTGTACGCCGCGGCGAAGTCCGGCTTTAACGCGATGGCCTTGTCGAAGTCGCCGATGGCCTCGACGAGCCGATCGGTCGCAATGTACACGACCCCACGGTTGTACAAGGCATCGAAATAGTCCGGCTTCAGTGCGATGGCCTTGCTGAAGCATACCAGGGCCTCGTCAGGACGGCCGGCTTCGAAGTACGATGTGCCCAGATAGTTCTGCGCGTGCGGTTCCCAGGGGCGCTTCGCGGTTGTATCCCGCCAGATGGAGATCGCGTCACGGTAATCCGCGTTCCGCTTGAACGTCCCATAGCCCAATGCCGCCGCGGCCGAGAGCAGCGCCACAGCCGCCAAGGCGCCGCCGAGGCGTTTCCGCATCCCGGCGGATTCGGTCAGCAGGAGGACCGATTTGCGGCCGAGCCAATAAGCCGCTATGACGCACCCGCTCACGACGGCCGCCAGAGGCAGGTACATCCGCCGCTCGGCGGCGACCTCCGTAATGATCGGCACGAAGCTCGAGGTCGGCGCCAGGATGAGAAAAAACCACGCGCCGAGAAATCCGAGCGCCGGGGCGCGCCGCAGCGCCCAGAGGGTCGCGGCCAGCAGCGCCGCGATGACGGCCGCCGCGGGGATGATCTGCCCAGCGCTCGTAGCTATCGGCCAGGAGTAGTCGAAGCACAGCGAACTCGGCCAGAAGCTCAGCCGCAGGTAGTTCAGGATGACGCCCGGCTGCGTGCGCGCGTATTCCCACGGCCCGGCCTCAGCCAGGCCGAACCCGGCGCCGGTCGCCGCGCCCCACGGATACGCGATCACCAGCGCGCCGAGGATCGCCCACGTCGCAGCCAGGCCCACATACATTGGCCACCGGCGGCGAAACGCCTCGCGGAACGATCCGGCGAGGAAGCACCGGTCGTACAGGAGCACCACGATCGGCGCGGTCGCCATGACCTCTTTCGTGCCCATGCCCAGGGCGCAGGCGACGACGGCCGCTGCGTACCATCGCCAGGCATGCCCGCTGGACGCGCCGCGGATCGCGCCGTAGAGCGTGAGCAGAAAAAACAGCCCCAGGAGACATTCCGTGCGCTGAGTCAGGTAAGTCACCGATTCGGTCAGCAGGGGATGGACCGCCCAGATCAGCACCACGGCCAGCGCGAGGCCCGAAGCGGCGCCGCCGAATTTCTCTCTCAGCGACGGCGCCAGCAGCGTGCGGCGGACGATGCCGAAGAGCAGCAGCGCGGCCAGGAGATGGATGAGCAGGTTCCCGGCATGGAACCCGCGCACGTCGAGCCCGCCGAGAGCGTAGTTGATTGCAAGCGTGAGGTTCACGACCGGCCTGCGGGAGATCGGGTTCGCATGCGGCGGGACGAAACTCTCCCAGGCGGGAAAATGCCGGAGAGTCGGATTATCTCGGATCGCGACCTGGTCGTCAAAGATGAAAGCGCCATTGAAACTGTTCGACCATGCCGCGATTACAGCGATCAGAATCGCGGCGCAGGCCGCGACAGTCCACAAGGTCTGGCGCGCCACGCCGCGGTCGCCGGATGCCGTTCCTGGCTTCATTCCATTTCCTATTTCGAACGCCCTGTGGCCCGCAGCAAAGCCTCGACGAACATGGGCGGCGGCCGGCCGCCCTTCGCCTGGAACGTCTGCACGTCCGCCAGCGCCTGCTCGTACTGGCCGTTTTGCGAAAAGGCGCTCGCGCGGTTCTCAAAAGCATCGGCGTAGCCGGGCTGGAGTTCAATGGCGCGGCTGTAGTCCCGGATGGCCTCGGCGAGCCGGCCGGCCTTCATATAAGCGATGCCGCGGTTATTGTACGCCGCGGCGAAATCCGGCTTCAACGCGATGGCCTTGTCGAAGTCGCCGACGGCCTCGGCGATTTGACCCGCCGCGGTGTGTGCGACGCCGCGGTTGTTCCAGGCATCGAAATAGTCCGCCTTCAGTTCGATGGCCTTGCTGAAGCACCGGATGGCGTCGTCGGTGCGCCCGGCTTCAACGTAAGCCACGCCGAGATAATTCTGAACGTGTGGTTCCCAAGGGCGCTTGGCGGCCGTATCCTGCCAGATGGATATCTCGTCGCGGTAATCCGAGTTTCGCTCGAATGTCCCATAACCCAATGCGGCTGCAGCCGACAGGAGCGCCACGGCCGCCAGCGCGCCGCCGAGGCGTTTCCGCGTCGCGGCGGATTCAGTCAGCAGGAGGACCGATTTGCCGCCGAGCCAGTAGGCCGCTATGACGCACCCGCTCACGACGGCCGCCAGAGGCAGGTACATGCGGCGCTCGGCGGCGACCTCCGTGACGATCGGCACGAAGCTCGAGGTCGGCGCCAGAATGAGGAAAAACCACGCGCCGAGAAATCCGAGCGCGGGCGCTCGCCACAGCGCCCAGAGGGTCGCAGCCAGCAGCGCCGCGATGACGGCCGCCGCGGGGATAATCTGCCCGGCGCTCGTCGCTATCGGCCAGAAGTAGATCAGACACAGCGAACTCGGCCAGAAGCTCAGCCGCAGGTAGTTCAGGATGACGCCCGGCTGCGTGCGCGCGTATTCCCACGGCCCGGCCTCGGCCAGGCCGAACCCGGCGCCGGTCGCCGCGCCCCACGGATACGCGATCACCAGCGCGCAGAGGATGGCCCACGTGGCAGCCAGGCCCACGTACAATAGCCACCGGCGGCGGAGCGCCTCACGGAACGATCCGGAAAGAAAGCATCGGTCGTAAAGGAGCACCACGATCGGCGCGGTCGCCATGACCTCTTTGGAGCCCATGCCCACGGCGCAGGTGACGATGGCTGTCACGTACCATCGCCAGGGATGCCCGCTGGACGCGCCACGGATCGCGCTGTAGAGCGTGAGCAGAAAAAAGAGCCCCATGAGACATTCCGTGCGCTGAGTCAGGTAGGTCACCGATTCGGTCAGCAGGGGATGGACCGCCCAGATCAGCGCCACGGCCAGCGCGAGACCGGAAGCGGCGCGGCCGAACTTCTCTCTCAGCGACGGCGCCAGCAGCGTGCGGCGGACGATGCCGAAGAGCACCAGCGCGGCCAGCAGGTGGATGAGCAGGTTCCCGGCGTGGAACCCGCGCACGTCGAGCCCGCCGAGAGCGTAGTTGATTGCGAGCGTGAGGTTCACGACCGGCCTGCGGGAGATCGCTATCGCCGGTGGCGGAACGAAATTCTCCCAGGCTGGAAAATGGCGGAGGGTCGGATTGTTCTGGATCGCGGAGAGGTCGTCGAAAATGAACGGGCCGTTGAAGCTGTTCGACCATGCCGCGATCGCGGCGGCCAGGATCGCTGCGCAGGCCAGCACGGTCCAGGCGGCCTGTCGCGAAGATGCGAGGCGGTCGGAATCCGCGATTGGCCGTTGGCTCATGTTGGGCGTGTGGTCAGTCCGCCGAGGCATGGCCGGCAGACACATTCCGCATGCCCCGGCTGGAAAACTGGGATTCGACGAGACGACAGGAAGGTATTATACGCCCTCGCCCGAACGGCATCAAGACCCGGCGTCGCCGCTTTACTTCCGGATGAGGAAGCGGCGGCGATTGCCCGTGGCCTTGAAGAACTTCCGGCAAAACGCGGCGGCGTCAGCCGGATCGAACTCCTTGCAGGAGAAGACGTTCAGGTAGACCTTGTTCGTCCCCTCGCTGAAGTGCGCTACGATCGAGCTCGTCTCGATGAGCTGCACGAGGCTGTAACCGGACGTCATCGGGTCCTTATGCCCGAAGTGCGCCAGGATCGGCTTTCCGTATCGCTTCATCTTGATGCGGCGGCAGAGCTGGCGGGCGAAGAGCGCCAGCTTGGCTTTGCTGCGGATCACCTTGGGATCGCAGCCGCGGAGATCCAGAATAAGTTCCGCCCCGAACGTTCTGTGCGCTGCGCTCATTTCACCGCCTCCTCTGCAAAATTCCGGAGAGCGAAACAAGCACGGTAGACCTCCGCGTTGTAGTATTTCGCCGCGAGACGCCGCTGGCCGACGCGCCGCTTGGGGCGATTCCTCGAGACCCGGAGAGCCCCGGCTGAACTGCACCCTTGAACGAACTGCAAAATCTTCCTGCTTGCGCAGGCGCAACAGTCTGGTCCATGCAGGCTTTGGGAACGTCTGAGGCTGGACGCGGATCAGCAAGCCTCTTCAACGCCAGTGCCTTTCAGTTCAGAAAGCCGTACATCCCGGTGCGCGATGACCGGCATTCCCATTCCAACAAGAACCCAACCACCACACAGGGTGACCCAGGGAGAGCGCGCGCCGCAACTCTTCCGTTGCTCCCACCAAAAGTCCGTCGGCTGTCCAAACCCCACCGACGATAAAGAACCGCCCCTTGCAATCCGGCCCTAATAGATATCGTCACCGCGACTTATACCACCAATGGTTATTTCATGTAAAGTGCAAAAGGCCCTTTTTTTCGATTTTTTCAGAAAATTTTTCCACGCCTCGCAATCCGGCTGCAGGAGACTGCAGGGTTCTGCACTGCGGAATCGAATATCCATACTGCGGAATCGAATATCCATACGATCCCGGCGCGCGGACACGATCGCTCGTTCGTAAAATGAACAACGAACGGCGTCGCGGCGGGAGGCCTCGTTTGTCTGCGGTCAGTTCTGCCGCGCTTTACGTCTGCGTGACGGGCGCGGCGGGTTGATGGCGATCATCGGATCGGCCGCGGAGATCGTGACCGTGGCGGTGGCCTCGGCGATCTCCTTCTTGATGTCCTTCACCGTGCCGTCGAACGACAGGCGGCTGCCGGGCTTGATCTCCAGGACCTCCGTCGGCAGGCCGATGCGGTCGAGGAGGGCGATGAACGGTTCGGGGTCCAGTTCCTCGACGTTGACCATCGTCCTCGGGTCCCAGATGCCCTGGGCCAGGAGCATGGCCGCGGCGACGGGCGGGACGCCGGCGGTGTAGCTGATCGCCTGCGCCTCGACTTCGTCGTAGCAGCGCTTGTGGTCCGACACCTGGTAAATGAAGACCTCCCGTTTCTTGCCGTCCTTCGATCCCTTGATGAAATTGCCGATGCAGGTCTTGCCGGTGTAGGCCGGCGCGAGCGTCTTCGGGTCCGGCAGGAGCGCCTTGACGAGCTTGAGAGGGACGACTTCCTGCCCGGTCACCAGGCGGACCGGCAGGTGAGAGAGCAGGCCCAGCGTGCGGAGCGTGGTGAAGACGTTGATGTAGTGGTCGCCGAAGCCCATCCAGAAGCGGATGCTGTTCGCGTCAATGTTCTGGGACAGCGAGTGCAGTTCGTCGTGCCCGTTGAGGTAGATCGGCCGCTCGCCGACGACGGGGAAATCGTAAATGCGCTTGACCGCGTGCGTGGGATATTCCTTCCACCGGCGGTCAATCCACGTCCAGACCTTGATGAACTCGCGGAAGTTGATCTCGGGATCGAAGTTCGTGGCGAAATATTTGCCGTGGCTGCCGGCGTTCACGTCCATGATGTCAATCGTGTCAATCTTGTCGAAGTAGCGCTTGACCGCCAGCGCGCAGTAGGCGTTCACGACGCCCGGATCGAACCCGGCGCCGAGGATGGCGCTCAGGCCGGCTTTCCGGCAACGGTCCTTGCGCTTCCATTCGTAATTCGCGTACCACGGCGGGTCCTCGCAGACCTTCTCCGGCTCTTCATGGATCGCCGTGTCCACGTAAGCCGCGCCGGTCGCCAGGCACGCCTCGAGGACGGACATGTTGACGAACGCGCTGCCGAGGTTCAGGACGATGCCGGAGTGCGTCTCTTCGATCAGCCTGGCCGTGGCGGGAATATCCAGCGCGTTGATCTGGCGCGTATAGACTCGGCGGCTCTCGTCCTTGATGTTCTTCTTGCGCCTGACGCTGGCGACGACCTCGTCGCACTTGGAGAGCGTGCGCGCCGCGATGCAGATGTCGCCCAGCATGTCGTTGTTCATCGCCGCCTTGTGCGCCGCGACGTGGGCAACCCCGCCGGCGCCGATGATCAGAACGTTCTTCTTCATGACCGCCGCGACCTCCTCATGACAGGCTCGAGAGATAATCCTGGTAGTCGAATCTGCGGACGACCTGGACCGATCCGTTCAGCCGCCGGACCACGATCGCCGGCATCGGCAGGCCGTTGAACCAGTTCTTCTTCACCATGGTGTAGCCGGCCGCATCGGCGATCCGCACGATGCTGCCGACTCGGAGCTTGCGATCGAACCGATAGGTCCCGAAGACGTCGCCGGCCAGGCACGACCGGCCCGCGATCATGTAGCGGTGCCGTCCGCGTCCGGTCCCGGCGATCTTCGCGCTCTGGCGGTAGAGAAGCAGGTCGAGCATGTGCGCCTCGGTTGAGGCGTCCACGACCGCAATGGCGATCTCGTTCTGCACGATGTCCAGCACTGTGGTCACCAGCGCGGCGGAGCGCGTGACGACCGCCTCGCCCGGCTCAAGGTAAACCTGGACGTGGAACCGCTCGGCGAATTCCCTCAGCTTCCGGCAGAACGCGTCGAGCGGGTAGCCTTCCATGGTGAAATACAGGCCGCCGCCGAGGCTGACCCATTCGAGCGTTTTGAGCAGCGGCCCATAGTCGCGGGCGATCCGGTCGAGCGCCCGGGAAAAATGCCCGAAATCGCCGTTCTCGCAGTTGTAATGGAACATGACTCCGTCGAGCCGCGGCGCGATTTTCAGCAGGGCGCGGCGGTCCGTTACGCCGAGGCGCGAATATTTCCGCCCCGGGTCGGCCAGGTCGAAGTGGGAATAGCTGATTCCCGGATTTACGCGCAGGCCAACCTTCAACCCGCGGACCTCTTTCTCGAACCGCGTGAACTGCGAGATCGAATTGAAAATGACCTTGTCGGCGAATTTGCGCACCTGCCGGACCTCGGCGCGGTTCCAGCCGACGCTGTAGGCGTGGACTTCCTTGCCGAACTTTTCGCGTCCCAGCCGCGCCTCGGGCAGCGAACTGCTCGTGGTCCCGTCCATGTATTTCCGCATCAGGCCGAAGACGCTCCAGGCCGAGAAGCATTTCAGGGCGAGCACGGACTTCGCGCCGGAATGCCGGCGGACGTACTCCACCGTCTTCAGGTTCCTGAGAAGTTTCCGCTCATCAATCAGGTAATAAGGTGTCGTGAGGCGCATGGCCGATCCGAACTTCTCCGGGGATGAAAATATCCGACAGCCCGTGAGTATACGGGCTTGCGGACGACCCGTCAACGCCCATGACCTTGACTTGGCGCGCCGGACGCTGATAGGATGCCCAATCGCCCCAATCCGCCTCAAAGAACAGGGAGATGAGCGACATGGTCCCGGAGCAGTTGCGCTACACACCGACGCACGAGTGGTGCCGTATGGACGGTCAGACCGTCGTCATCGGCGTGACCGATCACGGCGTGGCGCCGGTCGGCAACGTCATTTACGTCGAGCTCCCCGAAGCGGGCGACGACGTGCTGCACGAGGTGCCCTTCGGCGAGGTCGAAGGCACGCGAAACGTGAAGGACCTGGTCTCGCCCTTCGACGGCGTGGTCGAAGCCGTCAACAGCGCCGTCGTACTGAGGCCCGAGGTGCTGATGAAAGAGCCTTACGAAAGCTGGCTGATCCGGCTCAAGCCGGACTCGCCCGCTTCGTTCGAGAACCTGCTCTCGGCATCCGACTACGAGGATCAACTGCGCAAGCGAAGGGGCAAGTGAGCGCCGCAACATGGCCAAGCCGAAAATCGCGATCATCGGTCCCGGCGTCGTCGGCCGGTCCATCGGCCGTCTGCTGCACGAGCGGCGGTTCCCGATCGCCGCGGTCGCGGGGCCGTCGCAGAACCATGTGCGCAGCGCGCTGGATTTCATCGGCGCGGGGCATGCCGCGCGTTCACCGGCGGTCGCGGCGCGGACGGGCGACGTGGTTTTTCTCACCGTGCCGGATCGGATGATCCGGCCGGTCTGCGAGAAGATCGCCGCGGCGAAGGGGTTCAAGCGCGGCGCGGTGGTCATTCACTGCGCCGGCGTGCATGACGCGTCGGTCCTTGCGGCGGCGCGCGAACGGAAAGCCCTGGTCGCCGCGCTTCATCCGCTGCAGAGCTTCGCGACGCCCGAGGGCGCGGTGAAGGCGATGAAGGGGACTTATTTCACGTTCGACGGCGACGAGGCAGCCGCGCCGGTCGCGGAGAAAATCGTCGAGGCGCTCGGCGGCCGAATGGTCCGCGTCCGCCCCGAAGGCCGGGCGCTTTACCATGCCGCCTCGTGCGTGCTCTCGAATTACCTCGTCGCGGTCGCGGACTTGGGAACGATCATGCTGGTCCTCTCGGGAATGGACAAGGCCGAGGCCGCGCGCGCGGCCCGGCCGCTGCTGGCCGGCACAGTCGAGAACATCGGAAGAGTCGGCGTCCCGGCCGCGCTGACCGGGCCGATCTCGCGCGGCGACGTGGAGACGGTCACGCGGCACCTCGTTGCGCTGAGCCGCTTGCCGCGCGAAATCCGGCGGCTTTACTGCTCGCTCGGACTGTACACCGTCCGCGTCGCGCAGCGGAAGGGCACGCTCAACCAGGGCGACGCCCGGAGCCTGGTCCGGCTGTTGATGCAAGCCAATTAATGCGGGAGGTCAACGATGTACTCATCGCACATCGCGCGCGTCGAGGAGCTCGTTAAGGAACAGGAAGACTGGCGCAGCCAGTGCGTCAATCTCATCGCCAGCGAACAGGTCATGAGCCGCCGCGCGCGCAGCGTGATGGGCTCCGACTTCTGCCATCGCTACGCCGAAGGGCATCCCGGCGAACGCTATTACCAGGGCACCGACAAAATTGACACCATCGAGAGCGACGTGAAGCGCTACCTCAAGACGCTCTTCGGTTGCCTCCACACCGAAGTCCGCCCGATCTCCGGCACGAACGCCAACGAGGCCGTCTTCAGCCGATACATCAAACCCGGCGACATCGTCATGGTCAACTCGACTCCCGGCGGCGGCCACATCAGCCACCAGCGCGCCGGGACCGTGGGCAAATACACCCGGAACGTCATTTCGTTCCCGCGCACCAAGGACGGCTACCACATTGACGTCGGCCGGACGCGCAGCCTCATCCGCGCCGTGAAACCGAGCCTGGTGATCTTCGGCAAGAGCCTGTTCCTGTTCCCCGAGCCGGTGCAGGACCTCTTCGAAGTCTGCGGCAAGGTCGGCGCCAGGGTGGTCTACGACGGCGCGCACGTCCTGGGCCTGATCGCGGGCAAGCAGTTCCAGAACCCGCTGCGCGAAGGGGCCGACCTCATCACCGCGAGCACGCACAAGACTTTTCCCGGGCCGCAGCGCGGGCTGGTGCTGAGCAACATGGACTGGGAAGAGTGGCGGCGGATTGACAAGGGCGCGTTCCCCGGCTCGAGCAGCAACCACCACCTCGACACGCTGCCGCCGCTGCTGATCAGCACGTTCGAGATGCTGGCCTTCGGCGAGGCGTACGCGGCGCAGGTGATCGCGAACGCCAAGGCGCTCGGCGGGTTCCTCTCGGCCAAGGGGCTCGAAGTGCAGGCGAAGGAGTTCGGCTTCACGCAGAGCCACCAGATCGCGCTCGACGTCTCGCGCTACGGCGGCGGCGGCGCGGCCAGCTCGCTCCTGAAGGAGAACTACATCATCCTGAACATGAACCTGCTGCCGTTCGAGCCGCTCGCGCATCACGACAACCCCGCCGGCATCCGGATCGGCACGCAGGAGATGACGCGCGTCGGCATGAAGGAGCCGGAGATGGAGCAGATCGCACAGCTCATGACCGACTGCCTGGTGCAGGGGAAGAAAGTCGGCGACGAAGTCCGCAAGCTCCGCAGCAAGTTCCAGAAGGTGTGCTACAGCTTCGACGATGCGGCGGGTTCGTGATATAAGCCTGTGGATTGAAGGGAGCCGTCCCTTTTGATAAACTAGAGCCATGACAACAAAACAAATGCTGATTCAGACGGTCAAGAAACTGCCCGAGAATGCTTCGATCGAAGACGCCATGGAGAGTTTTCTCTTCCTGGCGAAAATCGAGAAAGGCATCGGGCAGGCGGACGCCGGCAAGACCCTCTCTCACCGACGGGTCAGGGCAAAGATGCGCAGATGGCTGAAATAAGGTGGACGCAGCAAGCGGCCGACGACCTTGAATCTATTGCGAAATTCATTGCGGCCGACTCTCCGCACTACGCCGAACTGTTTGTGATCGACGTCCTCCGGGCCGTTGAACGACTCGCAGACTTCCCCCGTTCAGGTCGCGTCGTCCCCGAACTGCGGAAAACCGCCATTCGCGAAATCATTCTCGGGAACTATCGGATCGTCTTTCGAATCAGGAAGAATGTCGTGGAACTTCTCACGATTTACCACGGCGCCAGACTTCTCGACCCCTCCAGGCTGCGCTGATCACGTTTGTTTTCCTTCTCGCCTCCGCTCGACGACCTTCAAGTACACCGTCATCACCACCTCGAAATTGCGGATCTAAGTCTGCGCGCCGCCTACCGCCGGATCGAGGTGCGAACCGATCACGGCGGCCTTCATCGGCGGGCGCCCGTCGAGCGCGGGCCCGCCAGCGTGCCGAGGCCGTCGCCGCGGAGGTTCCTTTTCGCGCCCGTGGCCGTCCACCAGGCCTCGTGCGCGCGGCCGCTGGAGGCCAGGCGCTTGGCCCACCGGCGCATCAGCGCGTGCGCGTCCGGGTGGCCGTGCAGGTAATCGCGCACGAACCGAAGCCGGTCCCACGCGGTCAGAACCGTATCCGCGATGCGGACTTTGCGGACGGACCGGGCCAGCCGTTTCAGGTTTTTCAGCCGCTGTTCCGAGTCCAGCGGCGGCCCGGACAACGCGCGGTCGAAATCGAGCAGGTACACCTCCGGCGTGTCGTCCGCCCGGCGGCGCAGGAGCAGGTTTTTCAAGTGCAGGTCGGCATGGTCAATGCCCAAGTCGTGCATCTTGCGGACTTGCAACGCGGCCTCGCGGATCACGCCGCGCTTTTCCAGCGCGGCCGTCTCGGGCGGATACTCGCTCAGCCGGCAGCCGTAGTGGATCAGGTCCTCCGACTCCGTCACCTCGGCGCTGAGGAACGCCAGTCGCCACAGTGGGCCGTGCATCCGCTGGCCGAGCACGCCGATCGGGTCGGGCGTCCGCACGCCGCCGCGCTTCGCGGACTCGGCGACGATCAGCTCCGCCAGCGCGCGGTCCATGCCCCAATAAAGGTCCCGCCCGAGCGGCGCGAACAGCCCGCCGTGGACGTACCGCCGCACCATCATCGCGGGCAGGTCTTTCCCCAATGGAAAGGAAACGATCCCGGCTCGCCCCTGCGCGCTGAAGCGGCGCTGCGCGATCCGCGTCCAAGCCTGGTACAGCGGCGCGAAGACCCGGTGCGCCGCCTCGGCCCAGACCTCGCGCACGACGAGGACCGCGTTCCCTTCCTCGATCCGCCGGAAACCGGGCGGGACGAGATCTTCCGCTTTCGCGATTTCGGACACCGGAACTCCCATGATCGCCTGAACCGGACGCGGCCGGATTATATCACTCCCGGAAGCCGTTGCAAATGCCCTGGCCCGGACGCGCCCGCAGTCGCCCCTTGACGGGCGGAGCGGCTTGCGGTACAGTTCAATCCCTGAACGCCCCATTCATGCGAGGAGGTGGCCGTGAGCAGATTCGCGGAGTTGCAGCGGCGGCTGGCCGCGCTGGCGGAGATCGCCTCGGACGGCACGATCACGCAGCGGTCGCTGGCGTCGAAGCTGGAAGTGTCGCTCGGTCTGGCCAACGCGCTGTTGCGCGGGCTGGAGAGCGAGCGGCTCATCAAGTCGGGCGGGACGCGCGCGAAAGAGACGGCGCGCTACGCGATCACGCGCGCCGGCCGCGGCGCGATGCAGCGGATGTCTCGCGCGTTCGCCGCCGAGGCCGCGGCGCTGCTGCGGAAGTCGCTGGGCTCCAAGGCGAAGGTCGCGCGCCTCCTCTCGGCGCGGCGGCCGGCGGAGGCGACGCGTGGCCGCTGAATCCCTCGTCTCGGTGGTGATCCCGACCTACAACCACGGCGCGCTCGTGCCGGAGGCGGTGGAGAGCGCCCTCGCGCAGTCCTGGCCGAAGCTCGAGGTGATCGTGGTGGACGACGGGTCCACGGACGATACGCCCGCGCGCCTTGCGCGGTTCGGAAGCCGGATTGCGGTCATCCGGCAGGAGCACCGCGGGCCGGCGGTGGCCCGCAACGCCGGCATCCGCGCGTCGCGGGGCGAATGGATTGGGTTCCTGGATTCGGACGACCTGTGGATGCCGGAGAAGATCACGCGGTGCGTGGCCGCGCTCGAGGGCGCGCGGGACGCCGGCGTCGCGTACACGGCGGTGCGCATCCACGAACTCGATACGGGGCGCAAGTACCCGCTGCCGCAGTACACGATGAGCGGCAACCTCGCGCGCGCGTTGTTCCTCGAGTGCAAAGGGGTGAACACCTCGACGCTGGTCGTGTGGCGTGTCGCGCTGGACAAGGTCGGGTTTTTCGACGAGGAGTTCTTCCGCGCGCAGGACTGGGACCTGATGGTGCGGCTGGCCGAACATTATGACTACGTGCACGTCCCGGAAATCCTGACCGAGCGCCGGCTGCACGGCGGAAGCCTCTCGGTCACTCACCAGGACCTGTACGCGAAGTACAACCTGCTCGTGATCCAGAAGGCGCTCGCGCGGCGGCCGGACCTTTATTCCGGCCTGGCGGCGGATTCGCTGAGCCGGGCGCACTTCCGGTTCGGGATGGCGTATTACGCGGACTTCAGGATGGCTGACGCGCGCGGGGAGTTCCGCCGCTCGCTCCGCTATCGCTGGAACTGGAAGGCGTTCAACTACCTCGTCCGCTCTCACCTGCCGAAAGCGGTCGTGCGGAAATTGCGCCGGCTGCGCATGGCCCGGGCGAGCGAGAGCGACCATGGCTGAAAGCCGCGCGAAAATCCTGCTCGTGGACCTGCCGAGCGTCTCGCCGAACGAGTTGAACCTGGGGCTGGCGAGCATTGCCGCCGTCATGCGCGCGCGCGGGCACGAGGTGCGCGTGCTGGACCTGAACAACCTGAACGTGCCCGGCGGCCGCGCGCGGCGGCTGCAGCAGGCGCTGGAGTGGGCGCCGGACGCGCTGGGCGTCAGCCTGTTCCCGGCGTGCCAGGTCACCTACGACGGCGCGCGGGATTTGCTGCGCGCCGTCCGCGCCGCGCGGGGCGACCGGACGCTCCTGGTCGTCGGCGGCGTGGGAATCAGCGTCGCGCCGGCTGAAGGGGCGCGCGCCGTGGCCGGCCTCGCGGACATCTGCGTCTCCGGCGAGGGCGAGGTGACGTTCGCGGAGGTCGTCGAGAAGCGCCTCGCCGGCGGGCCGCTGACCGGCATCGCAGGGACTGTCCGGTTCGAGGGCGCCGAGCCGATTCCGGAACCCGCGCGGGAGTTCATCGCGGACCTCGACACGCTGCCGCTGCCCGCCTACGAGCTTTTCGACAGCGTCGGCGGGACGCTTGCGGAATACCCGATGATGACCAGCCGCGGCTGTCCGTTCAACTGCATTTTCTGCCTGAACAAGACGCTCACGCGGCGCACGTTCCGGCCGCGCTCGGCGGAAAATGTGGTGGATGAAATCGCCTGGGCTAAGGAGCGGTTCAAGTTCGACGCGCTGTACATCTGGGACGACCATTTCAGCCTCATCCGCGAGCGCGCGGAGAAAATCTGCCGGCTGATGATCGAGCGCAACCCCGGCCTGCGCTATTACCTGCCCGACGGCATCCGCGCGGATTCGGTGACGCCGGAGTTCGCGCGGCTGCTGAAGGCCAGCGGCTGCGCCGGCGTCAGCGTCGGCTTCGAGGATGCGAACCCGGAGACGTTCGTCCACATCAAGAAGGGCGAGCGGTACGAGACGATCCTGAGCGCGATCGAGACTCTCAAGGCCGCCGGCGTGCCGGTCCGCGCCTCGATGGTCATCGGCCTGCCGCACACCACCTACGAATCCACGCGCAAGGCGATGAAGAACATGGCCAAGCTGGGCATCCACGCCGAATGGTACCTGGCCACGCCGTTCCCCGGCACCGAATTTTACGATTACGTCATGAAGCACGGCCGGCTGCTGGAGGACCCGCTCAGCCTGCGCGCGCTGACGTTCCGCCGCGTGGTGTTCGACACGCCGGAGTTCCCCAAGCGCAAACGCTACCGCGCGTTCTACGAGGCCTTCGCGCACTATTCGTTCCCGGAGCGCGCCTTCTACGGCAAAGTGTGCAACCCGCTCGTGCAGCAGAGGTACAAGCTGGAGAAGTACGTCCTCTCGATCTTCACCGTCGCGCGGTACATCCCGGAGCGCCTGCCGGCGCACCTGTGGAACCTCGCCCGCGATCTGGTCTCCGCGCTGGGACGCCGCTTCCGAAGCCTGGTTCGGCGGGTGATGCATAAACCATGAATCCGATCCGTGTGCTGTTCCTGACCGGCTCGCTGAACCTTGGAGGGACGGAGCGGAATATCCTGCACCTGGCCACGCGGCTGAGTCCGGAGAGGTTCCGCGTCGAGGTCTGGAGCGATTACGAGGGTGAGCCGGTGCAGGCTCAACTGCGCGCGCGCGGGATCCCGTGCCGCGCGCTCAAGTCCGGCTCTTCGCTCGGCAGGCCGCTTCTGACGCGGCTGCTCAGACACAACCTGCCGTACCAGTGGCGACTTTTCCGGCTGCTGCGGGCGAACCGCGAGTCGGTGGTGCACGCCTTCGGCTTTCCGATGGCGTATTACGCGGTGCTGATCGGCCGGCTCGCCGGTTGCCGCCGGATCGTCTTTTCGGTGCAGGACTGGGACGTCTGGAAGCGCTCCGGCGTTTACGCGATGCTCGACCGGATTTCCTCCAGGCTGGCGAAACGCGTCGTCGCGGACGGACAGGGCGCGCGGCGGCTGGCGGCGCGCCGGCAGGGGATGGCGCCGGATCGGCTGGTGACGATCTACGACGGCGTGGACGCGGAGGAGCTGAAAGCGAGCCGTGATCCCGCCGAGACGCGGCGCGACCTCGGGCTGGCGCCGGACGGCGTGACGGTGGGGATGATCGCTCGGCTCGACCTGGCCAAGAAAGGGCAGGACGTTTTCCTGCGCGCCATCCCGGCGATCCGCGCGAAAGCGCCGGGGACGCAGTTCGTCCTTGTCGGCGATGGGCCCGACCGCGCGCGGATCGAGGCGCTGCTGCAATCGCTGCCCGCCGGCGCGCGGCCGGTGATGGCGGGCCGGCGGACGGACCTTGCCGACGTGATTGCGGCATTGGATGTCCTGGCCATTCCTTCGCGCTGGGAAAGCGTGCCGAAGATCCTGCTCGAAGCGATGTGGCTGACGCGGGCCGTGGTCGCGGCTGCCGTGGGAGATATCCCGGAAATACTGGACGAGACGTGCGGCGCGCTCGTGCCGCCGAATGATCCCGGCGCGCTGGCCGATGCGGTCGGCCGATTCGCCGGCGATGAGGATTACCGGCTGCGGATCGGCCGCGCGGCGCACGAACGGATTCGCGCGCTGGGACTGACTCTCGACGATTCGGTGCGCGCGTACGAGAAATTATACGAGGAGATCTAGCGTTCAATGGCGGAGGTGGATTCCCAGTACGACATCTCGCGTTACGATTATGAGCTGCCGCCGGAGAGCATCGCTCAGCGCCCGGCCGAGCCGCGCGACGCGTCGCGGCTGATGGTGCTTCATCGCGCCGACGGGAAGACCGAGCACGCGGTGTTCCGCGACCTGGGCCGGTTCCTGCGCGCGGGCGACCTGCTCGTGCTGAACAACACGCGCGTCTTCCCGGCGCGGACCATCGGGACGCGCTCGACGGGCGGAAAGGTCGAGGTCTTTTTTCTGCGCGACCTCGGCCAGGGATTGTGGGAAGCGATGATCCGCGCGCACGGCAAGCCGAAATCCGGCGAGTACCTGCAACTGGAGGCCGGGCGGCTGGTCGTGAAGCTTGCGGAGAAGACGGCGACCGGCCAGTGGACGGTGCTCGTGCCGCGCACGGCGGACCTGCTGAAGACGCTCCAGGAGGTCGGGCGGACGCCGCTTCCGCCCTACGTGCGGCGCGGAGAGGATCGGTCGCTGGAGACGTTCGACCATGAGCGCTACCAGACGGTGTATGCGCGGCAGACCGGCGCGGTGGCCGCGCCGACGGCCGGGCTGCACTTCACGGAGGCGCTTCTGCGGGCGCTGCGCGAGCGCGGCGTCGGGACGGCGGAGATCACGCTGCACGTGGGCCTCGGAACGTTTCAGCCGATCAAAGTGGACGACGTGCGCCGGCACAGGATGCACGCGGAGTTCTTCTCGATTGACGCCGCAGCAGCGGCACGGATCGCCGAGGCGAAGCGCGCCGGCGGACGCGTCATCGCCGTCGGCACGACCTCTTGCCGGGCGCTGGAGACGGCCGCCGCGTCGCCGCAGGGCTTCGGGCCGTTCCAGGGCGAATCGCGGCTGTACGTTTATCCGCCGTACACGTTCAAGATGACCGACGCGCTGCTGACGAATTTTCACCTGCCGCGCTCGACGCTCCTCCTGCTCATCGCGGCCGTTGCCGGCCGCGAGCGAGTCCTCGGCGCGTACGCGGAGGCGCGGCGGCTGGGTTATCGGTTCTATAGCTATGGGGATGCAATGCTGATAATCTAGTGTTTAGTTGCGTAAATTGGCGTACCAATTTACGCAACTAAACACGGCCAAAGGAACGCATAACCCGATAAACGACGCGGCTTATCACGGTCATGCTTACTTGCGGAAATAGGCGTCCTATTTCCGCAAGTAAGCACTAGCGGACATTGTTCGAGGACGAGTTCGAGGACGAGGACGACGACGAGGACGAGGACGAGGACGAGGACGAGAAAGTAAAGGCCAGGCCATGACACCCCCAGACTCGAGCGCGAAGGTTGACGCGGCGCCTTCGTCCTCGGCGATTCTGCTCGTGCTGCTGCTCTACGTCGGCGGCACGACGTGCAATCGGGGTTTCCTGAGCTGGTGGGGTCTGCCGCTCGTGCTTTGTGCGGCGGCGCTGGCGTTCTGGTTTCACGCGCGGCCGCGGTGGAACGGGCCGTCGCCGGAAGCGCTGCTCACCGGCATGCTCATCGCCTTCGCGGCGTCGAACTGCTGGCTCCAGACCGGGTATGACCAACTCCAGGCGACGGCGGAGGAAGGCTGGACTTGGGCGCAGGCGCTGGCCTCCGAGATGCTGACCCTGCCGGGAATCGCCATCAAAGTGCTCTGCGCCGCGGCGCTGGTGCTGGCGGCGAGCTATCTCTCGCGCTCCGGCGGATGGATCGCGCGCCGGCGCTTCGTGGCGCTGATCGTCATCGCCATCGCGGTGCGGTTCCTCATGATGATCTCGTCGCCGTCGCCGAACGTTGACGTCTTCGTCAGTCAGACGGCGGGCGGCAAGGGGCTGCTCGAGGGAAAGAACGTCTACCAGATGAAGTTTCCTTCGCCGTACAAGACGCAGTTCGTCTTCGAGATCGTGCGCGGCGGCAAGGAAAGCTCGGCCGAGGTGACCGTGGAGGTTCGGCCGGAGGGCGCGAACCGCCCGGACTTCGAGAGAGCGGAAATCTCTCCCGAATCGGCCGCCCGGCTGGGTTACGGATTGAGCCAGGACCGCCACGTAACGGCGGTCATCCCCGGCAGCCGCGCCGAGGCAGCGGGTCTGAAGACCGGCGACCTCATCGAGAAGGTCATCTACAAGCCGGCCGAGTTCACGCACTTCGGCTATCCGCCTTCGGTCGTCTATTGCAACTGCATCTCGTGGCTGCTGTTCAGGGACGTGCGGACGGTCTGGGTGATTTTCGACGTGCTGGCGGCGCTGCTGATGTATGCCCTTGCGCGGCGATGCAACCCCGGCGAGAAGGGCGAGCGGCTGTGCCAGCTTCTGCCGCTGACGTTCCTCTTCCTGCCGCGGTCGCTCCTGGTCATCGAGCAGTCGTGGACGGAGCCGCTGGTGGTCGTCTCGATGGCGGCGTTCGCGCTGGCGGCCGAATCGGGCCGGTGGCCCGCGCTGACCGGCGCGCTGCTCGGGCTGTGGCTCGGCAGCAAGCAATACGTCGTGCTGGCGATTCCGATGCTCCTGAAGCTGCGCCGATGGCGCGCGGCGACGTGGATCTGCGCCATCGCGGTCGGGCTGGCGCTCGTGCTGCCGTTCGCGATCTGGGATTTTCGCGCGATGATGGAGAACGTCCTGTACTTCTTCCTGAAGTCCGACGCGAGAGGCGACGCGCTTTCGCTGTACGGTTTCGCGGTCGCGCTGGGAGTTCCGCCCTCGGCCGGCTGGATCGGCGCGGTCGTGGCCTGTCTCTGGATCGGCGCGCTGGCCTGGTTCACGTGGAAGATGCCGCGGACGCTGGCGGGCATGCTTTTCGCCGCGGCGGGGATGTGGATTTTCTTCTTCCTGCTCGGGAAGCAGGCCTTCACGAACTACTTCTATTCGGTTGCCTTCACGCTGCTGCTGGCCGTGGCGGCCACGCCCGGAGCGGCGGAAAATTCGACGCCGGTGAAACCCGATGAACCCAGCCCCGCTGGATGAACAAGCCCGGACCCCGGCCGCGTCGGGGATGCTGCTCGTCTGCATCCTGGCCGTCGCGGCGCCGCTGACGCATTGGGGCGGCTTCACCTGGGAAGGGCTCGTGCTGCTGATCGGGGCTGCGGCGCTGGCCCTGTTCCTGCACGTGCGCCCGCAGGCGGTGCGCGTGCAGGCGGAGCCGGTACTCCTCGGCATGGTCATCGCCTTCCTCGCGGTGATCTGCTGCCTGTCGAACGGCGAGAGCGAAGTGAAATTCCGTTACCGCGTGCCCGGTTTCCCGTCCGAGATGCTCCTGCTCAACCCGTTCGGCCAGGCGATCAAGATCGTGGCGGCGGGCGCGCTGATGGCGGTGTTCACCTACCTGTTCGAGCGGGTGGACTCCAGGCGCGCGGCGCGCGTGCGGTTCTGCCTCATCGTCGCGGCGGCGGTCGCCATGCGCATCCTGATGCTCTTCTCCTCGCCCGCGCCGGTCATCTATGAGGCCACGGACGTCTTCAGGATACAGACCGATGTCGCCCGCGCCTTTTTCGAGGAAGGGAAGAACGGCTACACGCTCAAGTTCAAGGAACGCGTACTCGATCTCGGCGGCGCGGCGAAGGATTACGGGCTTCCGTATCCGCCCACGGCGGTTTACCCGCCGATGGCGTTCTGGTACGTGTTCAGAGACGTGCGCACGGCGTGGATCGCGTGCGACCTGGCGGCGGCGCTGATGATCTACCTGGTGGCGCGGCGGATGAGCCCGGGGCGAAGCCGGTTCCACGAGCTGGCGGCCGCGGCGTTCCTGTTCATGCCCCGGTCGCTTTTTGTGCTGGAGAACGGCTGGACGGAGCCGCTGATGGCCGCGGCGCTCGGCGGGCTGGCGCTGGCGCTGGCGGCGGCGCGCGGGCCGTTCCTGACCGGGTGCCTGATGGGCGTATGGCTGACGAGCAAGCAGTACGTCGTGCTTGCGGTTCCGCTGCTGATCCGGCTGCGGCGCGCGTCGGCCAACACGTGGCTCTGGGCCGCCCTCGTCGGGATCGTCCTGACGCTGCCGTTCATCCTCTGGGATTTCGGCGCGCTGGTGGGCAAGACGGTGCGCTTCTTCGTCGAATCGCCGGGACGGGCGGACTCGCTTTCTATCTACGGCGCGCTCGCCCGCCAGGGCGTGGAACTGCCGGCCAAGTTGAGTGTGGGAATCTGGCTGCTGGCAATGGCATGGCTCACATGGAAGATGCCGCGCACTCTGGCCGGGTGGCTGTTCTCGATGGCGACCTCATGGCTGGTTTTCTTCCTGCTGGGCAAACAGGCGTTCATCAATTATTATTATTTCATCAGTTTCACGCTGCTGCTGGCCGTGGCGGCGTCGCCCGCAGCGGCGGACCGGCCGAAAGAGGCGTGACAAAAAAGGAGCGGCACGCCTCTGTCGGGGCGTGCCGCTCCTGTCGTTTTGAATCTCAGGCCGAATGTCGCCGGTTTACAGAACGGCTTCCTTGGCGGCTTTGGCAACGCGGAACTTGACCACTTTCTTGGCCGGGATCTGGATCGGCTCGCCGGTCTTCGGATTGCGGCCGACGCGCGCGCTGCGGTTGACGAGCACGAGCTTGCCGATGCCCGGCAGCGTGAAGCCGTTCTTGGCTTCGCGGTAAGCCATCTTGGTGATGGCTTCCAGCGCGCTCACGGCCTGCTTCTTGCTGATCTCGACCGACTCCGCCAATTCTTTGACGATCTGCGTCTTCGTCATTGCCATCGAACTCACCTTTCTCCAAGGACCCAGTCTAACCGGCGCGGCCCATTGCCGCGCGCGCTCCTCTTGCCTGCATCAGTCCCTTGCGCTTACCCCTGAATGCGCGGTAGCATATCACACGGTTTCCGCGCTTGCAATACCAAATAACCACATTTCTTTAGATTTATCAAGGGTTATTTGAGGTTTTCCTCGGAAGCCGTCCCGCGCGCGATGAGGAGTCGCCGAGAAATGGCTGAAGACCGGACCTTGCGGCGTTCGCTGTGGACCTCGCGCGAGGACGAGGCGCGCCCGTTGAAGGACTTCATCGCGCGACATTGTCCGGAGGCGCCCGCCGGTTTTCTGAACAAGCTCCTGCGCAAGGGTTTCGTGCTGGTGGATGGCGAGCCGGGCGGTGAGAGGACGCGGCTGCGGGCGGGACAGCAGGTCGCGATTCACTTGCCCGCCGGCGCGTTCCTCGTCGCGCCGAATCCGGAAGTGCGGTTCCGCGTGGTCTATGAGGACGACTCCATCGCGGTGCTCGAGAAGCCGGCGGGGCTTGTCTCTGAGCCGGGCATCGGTCACAAACTCGACACGTTGCTCAACGGCCTCATCGCGCGCTACGGCGAGGCGCAGGACCGCATCGGGCCGGAGCACGACTACGGCATGGTCCACCGGCTCGACCGCGACACCTCCGGCCTGATGGTCATCGCGAAAACGGTCGAGGCGCACGAGCGGCTCTCGGGCCAGTTCCGGCAGCACGAGGCCCAGAAGCGGTACACGGCGCTGCTGGTGGGCCGGCTTCCGCAGGAGTCCGGCCAAGTGAACTTGCCGCTGGGGCGGGTTCGGCGCGGCGGGCGCGCCGTGGGCGTCGCGGGCGCGGGCGAGCCGCTGCGGGCGCTCACGCGATATCGAGTCCTGGAACGCTTCGATGGCGCCACGCTCGTGGAAGCCCTGCCTCAGACCGGCCGCTGGCGGCAAATTCGACTTCATTTCAGGGCGCTGGGGCACCCGGTCGCGGGCGACCCGGACGAGGGCGATGCCGCCGCCAATGCGGAGCTCGCGCGCGCGGCGGGCCTGGGCCGAATGTTCCTCCACGCCGGCGCCCTGAAGTTCCGGCATCCGGTAACGGGCCGCCTGCTGGAGTTTTCCCTCGCGCTGCCGGAGGAACTGGAAAAGGTCCTCAGCCGTTTGCGCCGCGCCCGGTCACTTGAAAGCCACGAAAGACGTGGGCTATAATCCGGCTCTGTCGCGGGACGCCTGCGGACTCGGAGATTTCGCGCATGCCGTCGGAAATGGATTACGAATTCGGAAAGCGCGCCGTCAGCGCCGGCTATCTGACGCAGGACCAGCTCGAGGAATGCGTCGAGATCCTCGTGGCCCTCGAGCGCGCCGGCTCGAAACAGCGGCTCTGGCAGACCGTCCAGCGCAAGGCCTACATGGCCGAAGCCGCCATCGCCGAAATCCGGGCGAGACTGGAAAGCGCGTCGGCGGCTGTCCCGGCCGCTCCGCAGGTCCCGGTTGCCCCGAAGCCGGCCGTGGAGGAGGAAACGGCGGACGACCTTCACCTGCCGGCGCGCCATGCGCGCGGCTTTGTGCTGGCGCACGTCCACAAGGGCGGGCAGACGAAGGTCTACCCGCTGCCGCCGCGCCTGGTGACGCTCGGCAAAGGCGCGAGCTGCGATATCTCCCTCTCGGACGCCGGCGTCCTGGAACTGCACGCGCGGCTGAGCTTTCGCGAAGAGACGCACGAGATCGAAGAAGCCATGCGCGGCGCCGGCATCTTCGTCAACGACGAGCGCGTCCGAAGCCACAAGCTGATTCCGTACGACCTGGTCAAGCTGGGCAGCGCGCTGCTGCTCTTCCTGCCCGACTACGGCGATGAGCCCGCGGCCGAGCCGGCGGATCCGGTTGCGGCCGGCGGCGCGCCTTGCGCGCGGGTGCGGGTCGCGGAAGGCTCGCGCGAGGGCGCGGAGTTCTACCTGGGTTCGTCGCCGCTGGTCATCGGGCGGCACACGCTGGCCAACGTGCATCTGAGGGAAGCGTCCGTGGGCGCATTCCACGCGCAGATCGCTCAAACGCCGCAGGGCATCCGGCTGGCGGACCTGCTGAGCGCGGCGAGAACGAAGGTCAACGGCGTCCACGCGGATTGGAAGGTGCTGAACGATGGAGACAATATCTCCATCGGGCCGGCCACGCTTGCTTTCGACCTCGTGGCCCCACCGCTCGGCGGAAAAGCCGATCGGCCGACGGGGCCGGCCGTCGTGGAGAAGCCCGATGCGGCGCCGGCGGCGAAGGCGAAAGGCGGCGGGGATTGGAAACTCCCCTCGGAGATCGAAGTCGAGCCGGCCTCCGATCCATTCATGCGCAGGGGAACTAAGCCGCTGCGCGGCGACGCCATGGCGCGCGTGCCGTTCAAAGCCTTCAAGCCGGGAGACCTTCGGCTGCTGTGTATCAAAGGCCCGCTGGAGGGAAAGCGGTTCGTCATCGCGCGGAGTCCGATGGTGATCGGGCGCGACGACGGCCTCGATCTGACCATTCCGGACGGATCCGTCTCGCGGCGTCATGCCGAGATCGTGCTCGGGCCGGAGAAGGCGGAAGTGAAGGACCTGGGCAGTCGCAACGGAGTTTTCGTCAACGGCGCGCGCGTCGCCTCCGCCTCGATTCGGCCGGGCGACACGCTTCGCGTCCATAAGTCGCTGTTTGTCGTGGAAGAGATCCCGCCGCGCCCGCAGCCGCGGAAGTCGTGACGGCTCCGCAGGCCAGGCTTCGTGGAAGAATCGCGCGGAGTTTTAACCAGAGGAAGGATGCGCTGTGTACAAGATCGGAGTTATCCCGGGAGACGGCACCGGGCCGGAAGTGACCCGCGAAGCGCTGAAGGTCATGGCCGCGGCCTGCAAGAAGCACAATATCAAGTACGAGACGGTGACGTACGATTTCGGCGGAGAACGCTACCTGCGGACGGGCGAGATTCTGCCCGATTCGGCCCTGGAGGAAATCCGCAAGCTCGACGTTATCTTCCTCGGCGCGGTCGGTCATCCGGACGTCAAGCCCGGAATCCTCGAAAAAGGCCTGCTGCTGCGGCTGCGCTTTGAGTTGGACCAATACATCAATCTCCGGCCCGTCCAGCTTTATCCGGGCGTGGATTGCCCGCTGAAGGACCGGAAGCCCGAGGACATTGACTTCATCGTCGTCCGCGAGAACACCGAAGGGCTTTACGCGGGAACCGGCGGGTTCCTCCGCAAGGGCACGCCGCAGGAAGTGGCGATCCAGACTTCGATCAACACGCGCCTGGGTGCGGAGCGCTGCCTGCGGTACGCCTTCGAGTACTGCCGCGAGCGCAAGAAAAAGAACACGCTCATGCTCTGCGGCAAGACCAACGTGCTGACGTACGCCTGGGACCTGTGGGAGCGCGCGTTCCACGAAATCGGCGACCGCGATTTCGCCGACATCAAGCGCGAGTATGCGCACGTGGACGCCACCTGCATGTGGATGATTAAGAACCCGGACCGGTTCGACGTGATCGTGACGGACAACATGTTCGGCGACATCATCACCGACCTGGGCGCGATGATCCAGGGCGGCATGGGCATCGCCGCCGGCGGCAACATCAATCCCAAGGGCGTCAGCATGTTCGAGCCGATCGGCGGCTCCGCGCCGAAGTACACCGGCAAGAACGTGATCAACCCGCTGGCTGCAATCTGCGCGGCGGGGATGCTGCTCAACCACTTGGGCAAGAAGCGCGCGGCGCAGAACATCGAAGAAGCAGTCAAGAGCGTCACCGGCACCAAGCTCAAATCCATGGCCGCCGGCCGGATGGGCTACGGCACCCGCGAAGTCGGGGACCTCGTTGTGGCCGCCTTGGGCTAGGCGGAACCTGGAGAGCATAGAACGATGGCGATACGACCGACCAACCCCGATGGCACGTTTGCGCAGCAACCCTGGCGCGTGCTGCGGGTCATGAGCGAGTTCGTGCAGGGATTCGAGGACCTCGGCGGCCTGGCGCCCGGCGTCTGCGTCTTCGGCGCCACGCGCTCGAAGCGGAACAGCCCCGAGTACCGGATGGCCCGCCGCGTCGGAGGCATGATCGCCCAGCGCGGCGTCGCGGTCATCACCGGCGCCGGACCGGGCATCATGGAGGCAGCCAACCGCGGCGCGTTCGAGGCCGGCGGCATCTCCATCGGCCTCAACATTGATCTGCCCACCGAGCAGAAGCCGAATCCCTACCTGACCAAAGTGCTGCATTTCCGGTATTTCTTCACGCGCAAGTACATGTTCCTCTATCACTCGCTCGCCTACGTGATCTTCCCGGGAGGCTACGGCACGCTGGACGAATTGTTCGAGTCGCTGATGCTGATCCAGACCAGCCGGCACCCGCATTTCCCGGTGGTCCTCGTCGGCAAGGATTACTGGCAGGGGCTCCTGGACTGGATTGATCGAAAGACGATGCGCGAGGGCTACATCCTGCCGGCGGACCGCTCGCTGATGGTCATTTCCGACGATCCGGACGAGATCGTGGGCACGGCGCTGACCCAGTCGCAGTCGCTTTTGACGCAGGGGCCCGTCCGCAAGACCCGGCGGATGCGCATGTAGGATGGCGGACAGGACGGAGGGAACTCGTGGAGAAATACGAGCAGTCGCCGGAGCCGCGGCGGCTGACGATCAAAGAGCTTCCGCCGGATGAGCGGCCGCGCGAGCGGCTCCTGGCGAAGGGCGCGGAAGCCCTGACGGAAGCCGAGTTGCTGGCGATCATCATCCGCGACGGCACGCGCAGGGAAAGCGCGCTGGACCTGGCGCGGCGCCTGCTCGCGGAATCCGGCAGCAGCCTGGGCGGCCTGTCCAGGAAGAGCATCGCGGAACTCTGCAGGACCCACGGCATCGGCCCGGCGCGGGCGGCGCAGGTCAAGGCTGCCCTGGAACTCGGCAGGCGGCTGGCCGGCCCGACGCTGGGGCGCGGACAGAAGTTCACGAGCAGCGAGGAAGTCTTCGCGCATTTCTACCAGCGGCTTCGGTCGGAGAAACAGGAGTGCTTCTACTGCGTGCTGCTGGACGTGAAGAACCGCGTTCTGCGGGAAGTGCAGATTTCCAAGGGCGGCCTCAGCGTGGCCCTGGTCAACCCGCGCGACGTGCTCCAGGCCGCCGTCGCCGAAGCCGCCTCCGCGATCATCGTCGTGCATAACCATCCCAGCGGCGACCCCGAGCCCAGCGCGGACGACATCCGCGTGACGAAGCGCATCCGCGAAGTCTGCGAACTGACCGGCATCAAGTTGCTCGATCACGTGATCATCGGCGAGGAAGGTTACACGAGCCTGGCGGAGCTGAAGAAACTGTAGCGGAAGAAAAGCGGAATCGGCTTGACACATCAGAAAAATTATGGTATAATGCGCTGGACATGGGGACGAGTCGCAACACTATTGCGGGGAAGAAGATACGGCGTAGAAGGCACTTTGAAAAAACGAACCCAGCGTGTAGTAACTTACTGTGCATAAACGACTTGCGTGACTCTGTGCGGAGATGAAGCTCGATGAGCCGCGAGAAGCCGGTGCGGGTGGTGGTCCTGCGGACGGCGGGCACGAACTGCGACGTGGAGACCGCGTACGCGTTTGAGAAGGTCGGCGCCGAGGCGGAGCGGGTGCATGTGAACCGGCTCGCCGAAAATCGGCGCGGGCTCGACCGGTTCCACATCCTCGCGATTCCCGGCGGCTTCAGCTACGGCGACGACATCGCGTCCGGCAAAGTGCTCGCGAACGAGATCCGCTACCGGATGGAGGACGAAGTCCGCCGGTTCGTGGCGGACGGGAAACTGATCATCGGAATCTGCAACGGGTTCCAGGTGCTCGCCAAGGCCGGGCTGCTGCCGAGGCTGCACGGCGACCGAGTCGAGGCGACGCTGACCATCAACGACCGCGCGCTTTTCGAGGCCCGCTGGGTGCACCTGCGCGTCGGCGAAAGCCCGTGCGTGTTCGTGCGTCCGGGCGATTCACTCTACCTGCCGGTCGCGCACGGCGAAGGGAAGTTCATCGCGGAAAAAGACGTCCTGGACGAGATCGAGCGGAAGAAACTGGTCGTCGCGCGGTACGTCGGCCCGGACGGCGAATCGAACCCCGGCTACCCCTGGAACCCGAACGGCTCCGTCGCGGACATTGCCGGGATCTGCGATCCGACGGGCCGGATTTTCGGCCTTATGCCGCACCCGGAGCGCCACGTCGAGCCCACCCAGCACCCGCGCTGGACGCGCGAAGGAGCGAAACCCGAGGGCGATGGCGTGCGAGTTTTCCGGAACGCCGTGGACTTCGCGCGCCGCAATCTTGTTTGAAAAGGACTTGCCCCTATCAACCATCCGAAAGATTCAGGGTCAGAACGTCCGCATTTAATGAGGACAAAACATAGCTTATTATGTTGACCTTTTCTCGCCGGAAACCGATGTGGGGTTATTCGGGGGACAGTCACCTTATTGCCGGGGGCTGCTGCAATGCGGTAACGTCTTGACGTTATGACGTTGTAGCGCTATAATCAGGTCGCGAAAGGAGGATGACGATGGGAACTCTGAGCAGGCGAGCGACGATTTATCTGGACCCGGCGCTGCACAAGGCGCTGCGGCTGAAGTCGGCGGAGACTTCGCGGTCAGTCTCGGACGTGGTCAACGACGCCGTGCGCCATGCTTTTGCCGAAGACGCGGATGACCTTGCCGCGTTTCGGCAACGCGCCCACGAGCCCTTGATCTCTTTCGAGGCCCTGCTCAAGGACCTGAAGCGGCATGGGAAAATATGAGATTCTCTTCCGCAAGTCGGTGAAGAAGGACCTTCGCCCGATTCCCGGCAGCGACGTCCGGCGAATCCTCAACGCCGTCCGCTCGCTTGCCGACAACCCGCGCTTGCCTCAATCTCGGAAGCTTTCCGGGGACGAGAAGTACCGATTGCGGTGCGGTGTCTATCGAATCCTGTATCTGATTGACGATCCGCGACGGGTGGTCTTAGTGGTAAAGGTCGCGCACAGGAAGGACGTTTACCGAAGCTGAACCGAAGCCGCCGCCGGCGCTCCACGCTGTATTCTGTGCTAAGGCGATCATGCACGTCGAGAAACAATGGCGCATCGTGCCTGCGGATCGCACCGCGGCGGAAGCGGTGGGGCGGCAGTTCGGCATGAGCGCCGTCGCCGCGCAGGTGCTGCTCAACCGCGGCGTGATCGGCGAGCCGGCCGTGCGGGCCTTTCTCTATCCCGATCTCAATCAACTCTACGATCCTTTCTGCATGCCGGAGATGCAGGTCGCCGCGCGGCGCATGCGCGAGGCGGTCGAACGGCGGCAGAAGATCGCCGTGTACGGCGACTACGACGTGGACGGCATCTCGGCCACGGCGATCCTGCTGCGCTGCCTGGCGCTCATCGGCTCGAACGCGGAGTTCTACGTCCCCGACCGGCTCGAGGAAGGCTACGGCCTCAACGCCGCCGCCGTCCGCAAGCTGGCTGAGGCCGGGACGCAACTGCTCATCACCGTGGACTGCGGGATCACCGCGGTGGAAGAGATCGCGCTGGCGCGGAAGCTCGGCATGGAGGTCATCGTCACCGACCACCACGAGGCGGGCGCCGAGGTGCCTTCGGGCGCGACGCTGATTGACCCGAAACTGCCCGGCTGCGTTTACCCGTTCCGGGAACTCTCCGGCGCGGGGCTGGCGTTGAAGCTGGCCTGGGCCATCGGGAAGGACTTCTCCTCGGGCCGCAAGGTCTCGGTCGCGTTCCGCGAGTTCCTGGTGGACTCGCTCTCGCTCGCGGCGCTCGGGACGATTGCGGACGTCGTGCCGCTGCGGGACGAGAACCGCACCATCGCCTGCTTCGGCGTCCGGGGGTTGAGCGCGTCGGCATCGGCCGGCATCCGGGCGCTGCGCAGCGCGGCCGGCGTCGAGGACAAGGGGCTGAGCGCGTGGGACGTGGCGTTCAAGCTGGCGCCGCGCCTGAACGCGGCCGGGCGGCTGGGATCGGCGCGCGAGGCGGTGGAGCTTCTGACCACGACTTCCGACGAACGCGCGGCGGAGATCGCCGCGCGTCTGAACCGCGATAACGCCCGGCGCCAGAAGATGCAGGAGAAGATCCTCGCCGAGAGCCACGAGATGATCGCACGCGACGGCGGCGTTGAGGGCCGCTGCTCCATCGTCCTCGCGCGCGAGGGGTGGCACGCGGGCGTGATCGGCGTGGTCGCCTCGCGCCTGGTGGAGGCTTACTGGCGGCCGGTGGTGCTGCTGGCGGTCGAGGACGACCTGGGCCAAGGCTCCGCCCGCTCGATCGCGGCGATGAACCTCTTCGAGTGCCTGCGCGAATGCTCCGGCCGGCTGATCGGCTTCGGCGGGCACGCGCGCGCCGCCGGGCTCCGGCTGCGGAAGAGCGAGATCGAACATTTCCGCGAGGAGTTCGAAGAGGCCGCCGCGCGCCGGCTCTCCTCCGGCGACCTGGAGGCGTTCGTGGACGTGGATGCCGAGGTGCGGCTGCCGGACATCACGCGCCCGCTGCTGGACGAACTGGAACGGCTGGCGCCGTTCGGCGAGGGCAACCGCGAGCCGCTGCTGGCGGCGTTCGACCTGGAAGTGCCGGCGGGCGCGACCTACATCGGCGACGGACGCCACCTGGCATTCTGGGTGCGGCAGAACGGCGCCACGTTCCGCGCTGTGGCCTTCAACCGGGGCCACATGGGCGCCGCGCTGACGGCCAGCCGCGCCTGCTCGCTGGTGTTCGTGCCCAGGTTGAACCGCTGGCGCGGAGAGGCGAAGATCGAACTGGAGGTCCGGGAGATAAGGGTGAAGTAAGAGTGATGAGTGATGAAGTAATCCTTCATTCATCATTTGCGCTGTAGACTTCTCACGGCTTTGCGGCTGCGTACCGCTTCTGGCAAGGGACAAATCATGGGCGCGGCGGGAGCCGACGACGGCAGGGCTGCGGCGTTACGCGCGGCGATGGTGCGCGATCAACTGGTCGCGCGGGGCATCCGCGACGAGCGCGTGCTGGCGGCCTTCCGCAAAGTCCGGCGCGAGATGTTCATCCCGGACGTGGCGCCGGACCTGGCGTACGAGGACCATCCCATCGCGATCGGGTGCTCGCAGACGATCTCGCAGCCGTACATCGTCGCGAGGACGCTCGAGTGCCTGGCGCTCAAGCCGAAGGACCGGGCGCTGGAGATCGGCACCGGGTCGGGCTACCAGACGGCGCTCCTGGCGGAACTGTGCCGCGAGGTGGACTCGGTCGAGCGAATCGCCGAGCTTGCCGAGGCGGCGCGCGCGCGGCTGCTCGAGATGGGGTACGCGAACGTCGAAGTGCGCCTGGCGGACGGGACGCTGGGCTGGCCGGAGAAGGCGCCCTATGACGCGATTGTGGTCAGCGCCGCGGCGCCGCGCATCCCGCAGCCGCTGCTCGACCAACTCGCCGACGGCGGGCGCATGGTGATCCCGGTCGGCGACCTGCGCGGGCAGGACCTGGTGCTCGCGGAGCGCAAGGGCCGCGCGATCAAGACGAGGAGCATCTGCGGCTGCGTGTTCGTCCGGCTGATCGGCAAAGAAGGATGGAAGGCGAACCAAGAAGTATGAGCGATGAGTGATGATTGATGAAGTACTTCTTCACTCATCACTCATGCTTCTGATCTCTGACGATTTCCCGTATGCGGACCGCTTTTTCGAGCAGCGGCTCGACCGCTGAGAGCGGGAGCATGCAGGCGGCGTCGCTGAGGGCTTTTTCCGGCTCGGGGTGCACTTCGAGGAACAGGCCGTCCGCACCGGCGGCCATGGCGGCCAGGCTGAGCGGGACGGCCATCGCGCGCTCGCCGCCGCTGCGGTCGCCCTGGCCGCCGGGCTGCTGAACGCTGTGGGTGCCGTCGAAGAGCACGGGGCAGCCGAGCGCCTGCATGCGCGGGATCGCCGTCATGTCGTTGATCAGCCGATGGTAGCCGAACGCCGTCCCCCGCTCGGTCAGCAGCAGCCGGTCGTTGCCGGCGGCGCGGGCCTTGGCGCAGACCTGGCCCATGTCCTCCGGCGCGAGGAACTGCGCCTTCTTGATGTTGAGCGGCTTTCCGGCGCGGGCGGCGGCGGCGACCAAATCGGTCTGGCGGCAGAGGAACGCGGGGATCTGCAGCGCGTCGAGTGCCTGCGCGGCGGGCGCGCACTGCTCGGCCTGGTGGACGTCGCTCAGCACCGGCATCTCGAAGCGGCGGCGGACCTCCTCGAGCGTCCGCAGGCCCGCGTCCAGGCCCGGCCCGCGAAAGGAGGCGGCGGCGGTGCGGTTGGCCTTGTCGAAGGAGGCCTTGAAGACGCAGGGGACGCCGAGCCGCGCGCAGATTTTCTTGAGCGCCTCGGCGATGCGGAAGCAAAGCTCGGGCGATTCGATCACGCAAGGCCCGGCGACGAGGAGCATCTCCTGTCCTTCGCCGACGCGCAGGCCGCCGATCTCCACGATGCGTCCGGCCAAGGGTGACACTCCTCTTATTTGCCCGGCAGCAGCCACTTGGAATAGTCGTAGTTGATATTCAGGCTGGCGCTCGGGATTTGTCCCGGTACGGAAGTGATCTGGACCGCCTCGACGTGGTAATCCGCGAAAAGGACGTTGGCGTAGCCGCTGTGGCGTCCGACGATCGGAGCGTTATTCGGCGGCACATCGCCAGACAATCGCTGGTAACCGGTCCCCGACGGATAATACGACAGGTTGATCCGTCCGCCCGTCCAGTAGCCGGGCTTCCAGTAGGTCGGGGATGTGGGCGGGTAGAGGGGGTGTGGGCCGGCGACAGGGGCAAGGATGCATGTGTAGCCGATGTCATTGTACGATACGATATTGCCCGCGATGTATGGCGTGGCCGAATTCCACGCGAGCGGCTGGGGGAACGGCGGAGCGATCGCGTCGAAGCCCTGCGCACTCGCTTCGGAAATCAGGATGAACTGGCTCGGATTCTGGATTTCGGTGCTGCGGTATTGGTCGGGCAGCCTGTCGTTGGCGGTCAGAATATTTGGAAAATCCGGGGAGTAAGGGCTGGTATTGGAACTTGCGCAGTAGGGCAGACCGTTGTAGTCTTTCACGTCGAAGTTGATGCCGTAGGAGATCGAGTTGAAGAGATTTGCGGCGCTCGACCCATCCAGCTCGCCGGCCATTCGGCAATGGAAGGCGCTCATCTCCCTGGGCATTTGGAGATTGGGAATCAACTGGTGGCCGTCCGGATTCAGGGCGGCGTCGAGGGTGTTGAGCGCGGGGGTGTAAGTTGCGTAGGCTCCGGGGTTCGTGGGTGCGTTGATTGGGTTCTTGGCGTACAGAGTTCCCAGGTCTTTCCACTGCTCAAAGACCCGCGCCCACCACGGGAAACCCTCATTGTTCCACGGGAACGCGGCGTTGATGGGCTGGTAAGTCCCATCGGAGGCTTGCTGCGTCGGATATGCGTCAGTGAGCTTCGGATAGAGGCCGTTGTTGCTCAGGACGAGCAGGCTGACCGTCTGCCCGATGTGATTGAGGTTCTGCTGGCATTCCGCGCGGATGGCCAGGTTGCGCGCGTAGATGATGACCCCGGTCAGCATGCCCGCCAGTATGGAGATGATGGCGATGACGACGAGCATCTCGACGAGCGTAAACGCTTTTCTGTTTCTCATCACGCATCCCGCTTTGTTATGACTGGTGCTTCCTTGCGGAAATAGGCGTCCTATTTCCGCAAGGAAGCATGGCCGCGCTAATCCCTGTCGCGATCATTGTGGTTGTGGGGTTCGGCTGTCCACGCCATCCCACAGATATGAGTCGGTGTCCGGATTCCACTGGCCGCCGCCGGGGCCGTAGTACAAGCCGCCGTTCGGGCAGAAGATGTTGTCGGTCGGGTCGGAACTGGCGTATGCAGTATCCGCCCACTTTGCGTGGCCGTCAAAATACATCACATTCTGGCCATCTCTGTGGTTCGTTACAGGCGTACGAAACCATGTGCTTGCGTAGGGCGGATACTTACCCTTTGCGTTTGTCCACGTCTGACCGTCCGCATCGCAGGCAACGGCCATATCGGGGTCGGCATTGCGAAGGCTCGTCAGTTCGTCGTAAAAATAACTGCACTTGTTCGTGCCGCTCAATTCATTGCCGGTATACGCCGCCGGGTCCACGGTATTGACAAGTATGCCGGAGTTATATGAGTCGAACCCGAAACAAGTATGCCTGGCGCCGTTGTAGTAGGCAAAGGCGATCAGCGGCTTATCCGAAGTGGATGGGCACGCGAAAACCTTCACATTGTCAATATACGCAGGATACAGACAGGCCAGCGAAGGCATCGGCTGAAAAGTCCCATCGAAGCCCTGCATCAGTTGCCACTGCGCGCAGTCGAAGTACGGTTCGCCGCCCGTGTTTGGTACGAGGCAAACGTAGTCCGCGTCATAATCCGAGACGGGATTGCCTGCGCTGTAGGGAGTAGAAGAGTTCCAGGGCGGCGGCTGAGACTGTGGAGGCATAACCACCTGGCCCAGCCAAGGCCATACAACTCCGTTCAGCGTAGGTGGCGGAGATGGCGGCTGCGGGGTCGCCTGTTGCAGGAACGCAGGAAAGTAATCGCCGTTGGGTTCCTGGTATGCGCTGCACGCCGCGCCGATTTGCCGCAGATTACTCAGACAGATTTTCCTGCGCGCTTCCTCCCTGGCTTTCGTCAGCACCGGCAGGAGGATGCCGGCCAGGACCGCAATGATGGCAATAACGACCAGCATCTCGATCAGCGTAAAAGCTGATCGAGAGTGCAAATTGCAAAGTGGAAAGTGGAAAGTGGAAAATGAACGGCGGCGCGCGCGAGCGCCGTTTCCAGGCTTTTGATTTTGCACTTTGCACTTTGCACTTTGCATTCGTCTGCCCCTACTGTTGTGTCAGGTACCGGAAGTGGACGATGCTCGGCGTGCCGCTGCTCAGGTCCACGTCCACCTCGATGCGCACCATGGCGACCGGCTCGTTGTTCTGCATGTTGACCTTGTCCCAGGGCCGGTCCGCGTAGACCAGCCCGGCGACGGTGAACTCGAAGGAGGTGGATTGCAGGCAGAAGAGGTTCGCGTAACGCATGAACCATTCTTTTTTCTCGTTCGAGCTGTCCGGGAATCCGTCCGCATAGGTGCCCGCGCCGGCGTCGGCGTTGGAGACGGTGTTCAGCGGATTGGCAGGATCCTGGCAATCGTAGAATCCGATGCCGGGGACGGTGGTGTACGGCGCCGGCAGCGGCATGGCGCTGCGGCTGTACTGGAAAGTCGGGTCGGCGAGCAGCTCGTCCCAGTTAGCCCAGGCATTGTTGGCCAGCCCGCGAGCGACGGTGGGAAGCGTCGGAAGCACGTTCGAGCGCAGGTTGCGCGCGTTGATGATCGCCTGCGCGTCGCCATCGGAGAAAACGGCCTTGAGCGTATCCACCGGCGCGGTGTTGATGTTGAAGCGCGCGTAAACCCCGCCGACGGTGGCGTTGGACATCAGCGTGCCGAGGAGCTGCTCGGGATAAAGCGGCGGATAAGGCTGCACGACGGCGCCGCCGATGACGGTAGAAGGGAACAGGTTCGGATCAATCGTGCGCCACGAGCCGTTTACAGGAAGCACGTATCCTGCCGGAAGGGGCGGAGTGGCGGGCGGCGGATTATTTGCATTGGCGAGGTCCGTGTTGCTCGTCGGCACCAGGCCCAGCCAGCCGGTGGTCGGGTACGGACGATTCAGGATGAAGGGGAAGACGCGATACTGCGAAGCGAGGTAGGACGGCTTCGCCAGCGTGGCCCACCGTTGGGCGGTGTTCCATAACACCATGTTGGCCGGCGGCCACGCCATGGGCGTGGCAGGCCACGCGGGTATCGCGGCGGGATCCCAAATTGCCGCGTAGCTCTTGTTCAAGCAGGATCGAAATGTGGAGGCCGACGGGACTCGGGGCGTATCAGTCTGGCCGATCGTCAGCGTATTCTGAGAGGCGGCGAGCGCCAGGGGCGACGCGGTTGTTGACATTACGCCAGTCACCGCAGTCACATAGGGCGCCCAATACGGCCCGTATAGGGGTGTCGTATCCCAGGTGGGCTGCAGGATGACTGTCTTCTCGATGCTGGAGTAGCAACTGAGTTCGGTGTGATACGTCGAGTCGAGATGAGCGGGGATGTTCATCTGCGGAATCGCGCCGTCCACGTAACTGCCGTCCGTCGCCGGCCCGCCCGCGATCAGGTCGTTCTGAGCGCCGTCGGCGCAAGTGACGGCAACGGAGGGTTGATACGCCTTCGGCGAGCCCTTGACGCCCATCAGCAGGGCCATGATCGCCTGGTCGCTGGCGCTGAGGTCTCCGAGCGGATAGATCGGGTATGCCTCGTTCGGCGCGTCGCCCCATATGCCGTCGCCGTTCGTCATAGGCGTCGGGACCAGGCCGCCGGGGTTATAGAGGCTGGGCGTGGTGCTGTAGTCGGGGTCGCCGCTCTGCGCGGTCCATTGTTTCTCGTACGACTCTTCAGACATGCAAATCACGTAGGTGCCGTAGTTGATCGGGAATGTCGCGGTCAAATAAGGCGGTGGTGTACCAAGAGTGGGGAAGCCAAGCGCGCCGACGGCCGCGCCGGGGATCCGGCGAAGGTCAACGTATCCGCCGTCGGCTCGCGTATAGTTGAGCGCCCATGGCTGGGTGGTGTTGGGACCCAGGAGAAGACCCTGGTCGGTCGTCACGGTCAGGTTGTTCAGCAGGATATCGTGCGTGGATATATTCGTGAATTGAATGTACTGCGCACAGAGCGCGAAGCCCCAGAATTGGGCCAGGTTCCAGTTGAGAGCCGGGGGCTGCAATTGAAATGAGAGGGTGCCGGCGGTTAGCCCGCTGGATGGAACCTGGAAGCATACGAGGCGGTTGAAGCCGTGGTCGGGGGGCTTGCGGACAAAAGCAAAAGCGGTGTTGGCGGCGTTGTCAGGCTCGGGGATTGACGGGGTTACGTTATAGGAGGCGCCCTGGTAAGTCAGCGTGAAGGTGGTGTTGGGCGAGCCGATCAGGCGCATCGCGTAATAGCCGGGCATCAGGTTCTTGAAACTGAATGTCGCCGTCGGCGTTCCGGGGGGATTGGGATTGCCGGGGTCGAAGGTGTTCTGGACATACCAGTACCCATTCGCACTCCAGGCCCAGTCGTTAAGAGGGTTTCCAGTCAGGCTGCCGTTGTTGGTCATTTCTGCGCCACTGAGGGCGCTATAGATCGGGTCCGGCGAGGGCATGACCTGCGTCACGTGCAGCCCCTTGGCGCCGTACACGACGGCGTTGGCGGGGACTCCAAGCGAGATTGCCGCCGGGTCCAGATTGCCGATGGTGAGCTTGGTCGGCACGTCGGGTATCGGGTTAGTCGGCGGGTCGCGGAAGTCAATGATGTTGGCGACGAGTTGCGCAGCCTGCTGGATCCGCGTGGCGAGGGTCGCGGCTGTGCCGGCGTGGGCCCAGGCGGAAAGGCCCAGCTTGTTGTAAAGCCGCGGGGCAAGCTGCAGCTCGCGGGGGCTGCCGCCCTGCGGAGAACTCAGCTCGTACTGCGCCTCGCCCGGATCATCCACGATGCCGTTCGCGTCGTTGTCCACACCGTCCACCGCCCAGTCGTTGATGCCGCAGAGCGACTGGCTCGCCTGGATGGCCTGGGTGGAGACGCTGAGGTAAGGCAGGAAGTAGGGCAGGAGTATGTCCGCCACGGCCTGCGCGCTGGAGGTGCTGAGGCCGTCGGTGACGAACGCCGGGACGATCACGGAATCGCGCAGGCTGCCGAGCGAGAGATAGAGCCGGTCGTCGCCCTGGAGATTGTTGGGCTGGAATTTCGACGTGAGGTTGCTGTCGGCCCATTCGATTCGATACTGGCTGGTCGTGTCCGGGGTATTCCCGGCGGTCCAGTAAGCCGGGACGACGGGCGGGGGGATCGTCACGGGATTGTACAGGATGAGCCGCGGATTCGCGGGATTGGTGGTGGCATCGCAATCGTAGATCGTCCGCACCTGGCCTCTTCCGGCGCCCCCGCAGATGTGAACGACGTAGTTCTTGTTCTTGAAAGCCGCCGAGGTCCAGATCCCGCTCTTGGTCGAGTCATAGAACGAGTTGTCGGTGGAAGTCACGACCTGCGTGCTGGTGCCCATGTTGGCCACCACGCCGAAAGGGCCGGGGAACAGCAGGGTGTCGTTATCCACCATCAGGTCCCAGACGTTCCCCTCCGTCGCGAGCGTGCCGGTCGTCTCCGTCGCGGGGTTGCCGGTCGCCGAGTCCGGCCAGAACATCGCGTTCGGGACCAGGTCGCCCTCGACATCCGGGAGGCCGGTGGCATTCCAGCGCTGGTTCAACTGGCCGACGTTGTACGTCTGCGGCATGTAGATGCAGAACGAGTCTCCGGCCCTCGGGGCGTTCAGCAGCGGGACGGCCAGCGTCAAGACATTCGGAGCCGCTGTGGCCTGTATCTGAGCCGTCTGCCACTTGTCGGTGCCGGTGGCGAAGTAGACAGAGCCGCCGTTCCAGAGCGCAAGGGGCCAGTCGCGCCAGCCGGGCTGGGCGGTATCGGCGTAAATGGTCGTCGCGTTGGACGGAAGTCCCGGCGGGCTGGGGGCCACCTTGCCCCGGAACAGCCCCGGCACGGGAAGGCCTTTGTCGTTGCCCCAGGTCACGTCGGCGGCGCTGTACGAACGCCATTCCCCTGTGAGGGGACTGGTCGTCGGGCCGCCCGGCTCGAAATACGACTGGGGAAAGAAACCCGGACCTGCCCAGGTGATCAAGAGCGAGGCCAGGTCGTAGTTCGGGCTGGCGTTGGAGCCCCAGGCCAGGGTCGGTGCGACATTCGGATAGGGGGCGCCGGCGGCATCGTGGATGCCCAGGTTGATGTTCGTGGCGCCGAGCTTGCTGTTCCAGCGCGGCACGTGGCCCAATCGCCGCTCCTCCGTGCCGCCGGCGCCGGGCAAGCCGTCCGGGCCGTACCGCCAGGTGATCAGCGCCTGCGCGAGGAAGATGGCCACGCGCTGCTGCTCGGTGGCCACCCCGAAGGATGGATACGCGCCGCCGCGGTAATTGTCAATCCCCGTGCCATTGACGTTGTTGATGTCGTTTGCGCTCACGGCGGCAAAGCGCGACTTCAGCAGCCGGACCAGGCTGCAATCGAACGACGTGTAGCGGATGTCCGGGTTGACGTCGCTGCCCAGGTCGCCGGCGAAGCCCATGGCGTTGAGGTTGAACATGCCGGCATCCTGCACCCCAAGGCCCTGCATCCAATCCGGCGTCACCGAGCCGGCCGGGGGGGTGCTGTTGATGGAGAAATAGACCTTCACGCCGTCGCGTTTGTACTGCAACTGGCCGTCAATGTCCCCGACGTTGGGGAGAAACGTCGGCATCGGTCCCGAGGTCATGGAGGTGCCGTTGAAACAGGCCTGCAGCGCGTTGAGGAGGTATTCGGCGCCGGCGTGGGCGGCCTGGCGCGCCATTTCGTGTTCCGTCTGGTTGCGGCTGGTCGCCAGTTCCAGCCGCGTGATCATCCCGAACGTCGCCGCCAGCAGGCTGAGCACCGCCAGCACGCCGACGATGACGATCAGCACCACGCCGCGATCGCCCCTGCGCATTTTCTCATGCATCATGACACTTCCTGCCTATCTCCATTTTGCACTTTTCACTTTGCACTTTGCATTTTGCACTGTCAGCGTTCCGACGCCGTTATATAGAATCTCTGCGTGAACGTGAACGCGCGCGTCGCGCGGACGTCGGTCATTTGCAGCGTGATCTCGACGGCGGCCGGCGGACGGCACGTCGTGCCCAGAAAGTTGTAACTGTAATTTCCCGGCGATACCCGCTGATACCAGCCCGGCGGCGGCGGAGGCGGCGTGTTCGCCAGCGGCGGGTTTGGCGGCGGCGGGCACAGGAGCGACAGGTAGCCGTCAACGCGGTATTGCGAAGTGTCGTCCGGGACGGCAGGACTCCAGCCGGTCGGCGAGTTGGGAGCTGGTGGCGGAGGAACTGGCGCGAGGTTCAGGGTGCTAATCCCGTTCGCGCTTGTAACATAGAGTGATTCTCCGGCCGCCGTTCCGGAGAGGATCCGCAAGGTGGGCGTCAGCGGGCCCATCGGCCCCGGGCCGATGCCGAGGAAGGGACTTACGGGCCAAATTTTTGTCGTATCGGTCAGAGAAGGAATCGCCGGCCCAGGCGGCGAGCCGGGGCCGTCGGTGGCGCTCGGATTGGGCGGCGCCGCCGTGGGCGTGCCCGCCTCGACGAAGACCTCGGAATTCTCCGATGAAGAATTCTTCATCGGCAGGCAGAAGAGCCGTATGTTCATGGAGAGCACGTGGAAGGCGATCACCTCGGACTGCGCGTACCGAAGGCCCGCCGCGTCGAGGACGACGTCGGGATCGGTGGAAGCCAGCGGCGGCGAGGTGTGGAACGTGTATTCCAGCGGCAGCAGGTATTGATAGTTCGGCGGCGTGACCGGTTGTCCGCCCGGGCCTGCCGGTTGTCCGGTCGGGCCCATGATGGCCCAGCCGAACTGGTCCATATTCAGGTTCGGGTCGCTGGTGCACGGGAAGCGGACGCGCTTGACCAGGTTGTACGTCGGCTGCGGCGCGCCGCCGCCGGGAAGTGTGGCGTAGCCGCCGTCCCACTCCAGGGCGTATCGCACCAGGGCAAGCTGCTCGACGGACTCCGGCGCGGCGTCGCGCGCGCCCGGCTGCGCGGCGAGAGTCGTGAAAGTCAGCGTGTCAATGGCGGCGGGAATAATGTTGGCGGGAGAGCTGTTGGGGCTGATCGGCCAGGGGCCGAGCAACTGCCAGTTTGCACTCGGCGGCGGCCCCGCGGGCACGGCAATGCAGATGTACTCGTTTCCGACGGTCTGGCCGCCCACCACGCTGGTCGCGATCACCCGGTTATTCACGGCGTAGGTGGCCGAGCCGTTCCAGAAGGGCGGCGCGCCGCCGGTCGCCGGATCGGTCGGACCCTGACTCAGGGCGAAGTAACCCTGCACGCCGTTGTCGTACGCGGTGAATTCGGCGGCCGCGAGGTCGCTCACCAGCGAGTTCAGCGCCGAGCGCGCGCTCTCGTGGATCTCGATGGACGCCCGCGCCGCGCGGAAGGCCTGCGTGGCCCCGTAGAAAATAAACGCGATCATGGTGAGCAAAATCGCCATCAGGCCGACGGCGACCATTAGCTCGATCAGCGTAAACGAAAGGCGAGTGTAAAGTGCAAAGTGCAAACTGCAAAATGGACGCCTCTGCAGCCGGGCGCCTCTGCGCGTTCCACTTTTCACTTTGCATTTTTCACTTTGCACTGTTCACGGCCTCTTGATGTACCCGGCCATGTGCCCGACCGGTTTCTGGTTCTCGACGAAATCCTTGGTGGTGTCGAAATTGCGCCAGACGAGGACGTCCACCCGCACCGGCAGAGACGGGTCCGTCCCGCTGTCGCTGAAGATCACGCCGTAGCTGTACTCGGAGGTGTAGTTTCCGCCCGGGGTATTGGGCGGATAGTACTGATCCGGGGCCAGACGAAGCGCATTGTACTGATCCAGGGCAATCCGATTCGGATTCGACTGGTGTTGGGTATTGGGGTCGACAAAATTCACCATGTTCAGCGTGTTGAACCAGGGGGGCGGATTGGGCGAGCCCCAAGGAAGAACGTTCGCAGGAGGCGGCGTCCATAATGTGGGATTAATGGGGCTGCCGTCCGACACGGCGTTCAGGATCAGCGGCATGGAAGGATAAGGAGTCGGAGGAGGAGGCGGCGGCGGGAGCGGCCACGTGAGCTGGGCCTGGCTGTAATTGCCGATGACGGTGAAGGTCGTGCCGTCCTGCAGGTTATAGCTGAATCCTGTGGGATATATGCCGGTATTCGTATTGACTTTCTGAGCGGCCGTAACGCCGTTGAGCGCCTCGAAGTCCGTCCCCGCGCAGACGATCAAGTGGCCGTTGGCCTGGCCTGCCGGGTCAACTGCGTCCCATGCGATCGGGAACAGCCGGTTCGTCGCGCGGCCGCTGGTGATCAGGACGTAGCCGTAGCTTTCGGTGATGATGTAGCTCAGAGACCCTGATACTGTGAAAGCGGGCGTTACGGTAAGGGTGTTCGAGTAATTGGAGACAATGGCGCGCGCCTGGCCGGGGCCTGCTCCGGGAGTATAAGCATAAACGTATTTGCCCTGGAACAGGTTGTTAGGAATCCAGTTTGCGGTGGAGTCCAGAAGTGTGTTGCCGGTGACTATGCCTGTTTTCGGCTGCGGCAGCGGCGGCAACGGCGGCGCCGGCGGCGATGGCGCAGGGACCGGATACAACTGCGCACACCATGCCGCGTTCAGCGGCGCCGGCGGCGCGCTTGGCGGGCTCCACGTGTTGGCCCAACCGATTTCATATACCGAGGTGCCGTCGTCAGGAGGAACCGCCCAACTCGGAGTAACCGTCAGCAGATTTGCCGAGTTGCCCGGGATTGTGATCGTGCGGACCTGGCCGGCGCCCGTGCCGGAGACGATGCGGACCTGGTAATTGCTCGAAAGTAGCGGGGCTACCGGCCAAGTCGCGGCGCTGTCGTAAAGAGTATAATAACTCGCGTTCTGCCAGTTCGAGTTAGGCGGTGGGGAGCCGCTGTTGGGGGCGATGCAGACATAGTAGATGGTATTATTCAAGACCATGTCGCCCACATTGTAGGCCTTGGGAGAAGGCTGCCAGGCCGGGAACTGCGGCAATCCGGGCGGAAGCAACTGCGCTTTGCCGCAGTACGCCAGAAACGGGTCAATTTGAACGACGCCGTTGACAACGTCGAACGGATTTGCGATGCCGGCGTAGAAGCCGTTGCCGCCCGCAATCTGCCGGACCGCGAGATCGCGGTTCAGGCCGTACGAGCCGTAGGTGTATGGCGCGGATGGCTGGTAAACGTAGTAAGGCGTCTGCGGCGGAGGTTGGGGTGGCTGAGGGTTCAGCGTGGTCTGCTGACCCTGCAAAATCAGGTCGCCTGCAAGGAGCGGCCGTTCAGGCAGGCCCATGCGCGTAAT
>JBKQWE010000122.1:0-56305 GCA_052139675.1 Candidatus Brocadiia bacterium | reverse complement strand
TCGGAGCGGGGCAGGAGGTTGGAGACAATCGCCTGCCCCGCGCCTTTTTCAGCGTCTCGGCAGTGCCAGCTCCGATGGTCAGTGGAGATCGTGATTTGGGATTTCTCAAGAGGCATCTGGCGACCGCGCTTCTGGCCTTCGGGTCGGCCGCGCTGATCTGGGCGGCGTTTCCGCCGCTGGACTGCGGGTTCCTGGCGTGGGTGTCGCTGACGCCGTGGCTGGTGATGGCGGGGCGGAGCGCGTCGCGCCGCGCCTGGCTCTGGTCGCTCCTGGCGGGGTACGCGCTGTTCATTGCTCTGCTGCACTGGCTCCGCTACGTGGGGCCTGAAGGCTGGGTGGCGCTGGCGCTCTATTGCGCGCTGTACTGGCCGGCGGCGACGTGGCTGCTGCGCCGGCTGAAGCGCCGCGGGCTGCCCTTCGCGCTGACCGCGCCGGTGACGTTCGCGGCGTTCGAGTTCATCCGCGGCAACTTCCTCACCGGCTTCCCGTTCTTCTTCCTCGCGCACACGCAGTACCGCTGCCTGCCGATTGTCCAGATCGCGGACCTCACGGGAGTTTACGGCATCACGTTCCTGATCGCGCTCGTGAACGGCTGCCTGGCGGATGTCATTATCGAATACGGAGCGCGGACGGCGGGCGGCGGGCCGGGATTTGCCCGGCGTCGAGTCCTGATTTCCTGCGCGGTCGCGGCGGCGCTGGTGGCCGCTGCGCTCGGGTACGGCTGGAGCCGGATGCGCGCGCTCCGACTGGAGCCGGGGCCGAAAGTGGCGCTCGTCCAGGGGAACGTGCCGCAGGACCTCAAAGACACGCCGTCGCTCGCGGATCAGCTCAAAATCCTGCAGCGCCACGTCGAGCTCTCCAAGGCGGCCGTCGGCCAGCACGCGGCGCTGGTGATCTGGTCGGAGACGATCTTTCCGCCGCCGATGAACGTGGCCTACGACGAGGAGTTCATCGAGCGGCTCGCCGCCCGGCCGGAGGAAGATGCGCGCGAGTACGCCGGCTTCCTGACGCAGTGCCGGAAGGAGCTGATCGGCGCGGCCCGCGCGGTGGATACGTACATGCTGGTCGGCTCGACGGCGATGACGTACCATGAGCCGGTCTGCCGCTGCAACAGCGCGTACTTCATCACGCCGCAGGGGCGCATCGTTGGGCGCTACGACAAAATCCACCTCGTCATCTTCGGCGAGTACACGCCGCTGACCGACGTGCTGCCGTTCCTCCGGTTCTTCCGGCCCGAGGTGATGGGACCGGACCTGACTCCGGGAAAACTGCGGCAGCTCTTCGACCTGCCGGCGCCCGGCGGTGAAGAGAGATTCGGCGTGACCATCTGCTACGAGGATTCCGTGGCCGATCTCTTCAGCAAGTTCGTCTCCGACGGCGCCGAGTTCATGGTGAACATCAGCAACGACGGCTGGTTCCGGAACAGCACGGAGCTGGACGAGCACCTGGCGGTCTGCACGTTCCGCGCGGTGGAGAACCGCGTGCCGATCGCGCGCTGCGCAAACACGGGCGTCTCCGCGCTGATCGCGCCGGATGGCCGGATCGCGCAGCGCATCGTCCTGCCCGATGGCCGATACCGCGGAGTGGCCGGCACGCTGATCGGGAACCTGTCCATGACGAAACTGAAGAGTTTCTACACCGCGCACGGCGACCTCTTCGCGTGGGCCTGCGTGGCCGGGCTGGCCGGGCTGATTCTGGCGGCGGTTTTTCGGGAAGAGACGACGGACGATGGACGATAAACGATGGATTAGCACGCGGGCTGATTGCCCAACGTCCATCGTCCATCGTCGCGCCGTGCTTGATAAATTCGCGGGCATGCAATAGACTCCGTCGAAATCCGATTCACAATAGAAAGATCTCCCGATGAAAATGAACGCGACCGGCTACGTGAACGGCGAATTCTGCGACCTGGCGGATGCGAAGATTTCGATCCTCGACCGCGGCCTGCTCTTCGGCGATGCGGTGTACGAGGCGCTGCGCGTCCACAACGGGCGCCTCTTCCGCGTCGGCGACCATTACGCGCGGATGTCGGAGGGCCTGAAGGCGCTCGGCATCCCGGTCCCGTTCTCGGCGAGCCAGTACGAGGCGATCCTGGCCGAGCTGGCGCGGCGCAACGGCGTGAAGTCGGGGCTGGTATACATCCAGGTCACGCACGGCGCGGCGATGCGCGGGCACGTGCCGCCGAAGGACATCGCGCCGAACGTCTTCGCGTTCATCCAGACCAGCGAGGTGCCAGCGTGGCCGCGCAAATATCCGGACGGCGTCGCGGTGGCGACCGTGGAGGACGTGCGCTGGCAGCGGTGCAACATCAAGACCTCGATGCTGCTGGCGAACACGCTGGCCAAGCGGCAGGCGGCCGACGCGGGCGCGTTCGAGGCGATCCTGGTCGGTCATGACGGGACGGTGCATGAAGGCGCAGTGTCGAACATCTTCGCGGTCATCGGCGGCAGCCTGCGGACTCACCCGGTGAGCGGCCACGTCCTGCCCGGCGTGACGCGGAATCTGGTGCTCGACCTGGCGCGGAAGCACGGAATTCCCGCCGCGGAACGCGCCTTCAGCAAAACTGAACTCCTCGCGGCGGAAGAAGCGTTCCTTACCGGCACTACGGCGGACGTTTGCCCCGTCGTCCGCGTGGATGGCAAGCCCATCGCCGCCGGCCGCATCGGCCCGATCACGGCGCAACTCGGCAAGCTGCTGGCGGAGGCGATGCAACGCGAGACGATGGACGATGGACGATAGACGGTGGACGATGGGCGCGCCATCTTGGCCTATCGTCCATCGTCTATAGCCCATCGTCTCAGTACCGTTGCGTGATAGAATAGCGCTTGCTATACTCTTGAACCGGATAGGGCTCAGAGCCAGAGTGGCTCAATGGTAGAGCGCCGCTTTCGTAAAGCGGATGTTGTGGGTTCGATTCCCACCTCTGGCTCCATCTTTCTCAGACCGCCTTCGCGCCTCCGGTGACCAGATCCATCCGCTATCTGCGGCGCTTTTCCCCAGCCGAACTGAGGCAATCTTGCGCGGATTCGTCGAACGCGGTAAAATACCCCATCTATGGGGCCCGGCGCCCGGGGACGCGCAGTGCATTCTGACCGCCGACAAGGAAGTTGACGATGATGTCTGAAGGCCGTTCGATTCTGCTGAATCGGGACCTCCCGAAAGACCTGGCCGATCTGCTCCGCAGCGAGGGCGTGAATCCGGGCGGGACGTGGCTGTGCGCGGAGACGGACCTGAACCTCTCCGGCAACTACGAGCAGGTGTTCCTGCTGGTGGAACCGAACCGGCTGCTCACGGTCGGCCGGCCCACGGCGCAATACCCGAAGGCGGTGCGGATCGCCCTGGCGCGCCAGGACATCACCGAAATCCGCACGCGGCAGGGCATCGGCGGCGGGTTCATGGACGCGCGCGTCGAGGGCGTCTACGTCGAGATCCTCGCGTATTCGAACGCCAGCGCGGACACCTTCCACAAAGTCGCCAGCAAGCTGAAGAAATGGCTCGCCGGCGAGCCGGTGGAGGTCGGGCCGGAGGACGATTACGATCCGCGCAAGTGCCCGAAGTGCGGGCTGACCCTCGAGCACAAGGGCGAGCTCTGCCGGCGCTGCGTGGACCGGGGCAAAGTGCTCTCGCGCGTGCTGACGCTCATGAAGCCGTATCGCGGCTGGGCCGTGCTGATGCTGATCGTGCTGATCGGGGTCATCGGCCTCCAGATGATACCGCCGCGGCTGACGAAAATCCTCGTGGACGACGTGATCAATAACACCACGATGGACAAGGCGGCGCGCATCGCCTCGCTCCTCCGCCTGGTCGCCTGCCTGGGCGGCGTCCTGGTCCTGATGGCCATCGGCAACGCCATCAACGGCCGGTTGAGCAGCTTCGTCGGCACCGAGGTCACCAATGGTCTGCGCAACGCGCTCTTCAAGAAGCTGACGCAGTTGAGCGTGGACTACTACGACCGGCACAGCGTCGGGCACCTCATCAGCCGCATGGGCAACGACACGGACGCGATGCGCGACTTCGTGCGGCAGGCCACGCAGGGCTTCCTGGCGCAGATCCTGATGGTCATCGTCACCGGCCTGATGCTCTTCAGCGTCTCGTGGAAACTGGCGCTGTGGACGCTGCTGCCCGCGCCGCTGGTGGTCATCGCCAGCATCTTCTACTGGAAACGCGTTTACCCGCGGTACTTCCGCGTCTGGGACAGCGGCAGCCGGATGATGGGCGCGTTCGGCTCGGTGCTCTCGGGCATCCGCGTCGTCAAGGCGTTCGGCCAGGAGCCGCACGAGGAGGCGCGCTTCGGCCGTTCCAGCGCATACGTGCGGGACTCCCAGCGCCGGGTGGAATACGCGACGAGCCTCTTCAACCCGGCGATGGGCTTCATCTTCTCGCTGGGCAGCCTCATCGTCTGGTATGTCGGCGGCCGCGACGTGATCGGGAACATGGGACTGACGCTGGGCGACCTGATGGAATTCTTCGGCTACCTGGGGATGTTCTATTCGCCGCTGACGCAAATGACGCAATTGAGCGACTGGTCCACGCGTTTCCTGACCGCCGCCCAGCGGACGTTCGAGATCCTCGACACGTCGCCGCAGGTCATGCTGGCCGAGAAGCCCAAGCGGCTGACCGAGCCGCAGGGCGCGGTGGCGTTCAAGAACGTGACGTTCGGCTACAGCCGACACGAGCCGGTCATCAAGAACGTCTCGCTCGAGATCAAGCCGGCCGAGCGCATCGGCATCGTCGGCAAGAGCGGGTCGGGCAAGACGACGCTGATCAACCTGCTCGCCCGCTTCTACGACGTGGATGAGGGAGTGGTGCTCGTGGACGGCGCCGACGTGCGCGACATTGAAGCGCGCGACCTCAACCGCGCCGTCGGCATCGTGCTGCAGGAGCCTTTCCTGTTCCGCGGAACCATTTACGAGAACATCACTTACGGCCGGCACGACGCGACGCCCGAGCAGGTGCTGACCGCCTCCAAAGCGGCCAACGCGCACAATTTCATCATCCGCCACGCGCTCGGCTACGACACCTACATCGGCGAGCGCGGCGCCGGTCTCTCCGGCGGCGAGCGGCAGCGCATCTCCATCGCGCGCGCGCTCCTCTACGACCCGAAAATCCTCGTCCTCGACGAGGCCACCAGCAACGTGGACACGGAGAGCGAGCAGCTCATCCAGGAGGCGCTCGCGCGCGTGACGCAGGGCCGCACGACGATCGCCATCGCCCACCGGCTCAGCACGCTGAAGAACTCCGACCGCATCATCGTCGTGGACGAGGGCCGCATCATCGAGCAGGGGACGCACGAGGAACTGCTGGCGATCGGCGGGATGTACTATCGGCTGGTGAAGATCCAGACCGAGCTTTCGCGCGAGCCGAACGTGGACCAGGTCGCGGCCAGCGCCAAGAAGTGAGCTTCGCCGTCGGCAGGGTTGTGCAAGAAGGAGCAGCCGGAGTGGCAACGCCGCCCGAAATTAAGAACATGGACGCGGAATGCGCGCCGACGGGGCTGGACCCGACCCGCACGCGGTTCCTCACGCCCGACATGTGCCGCATCCACCTGGGCAACCTGGGCGCGCTGCACGTGACGGTGCTGAACGAGGACATCTACGGCGGCGTGTACGCCGCGTACGCCTTTCCGGTGGCGTATCCGGGCGGCTACATTTCGCTGCTGCAGAGCGTGGGCGAGCAGGAGGTGGAGGTCGGCATCATCCGCGACCTCGACGCGTTCCCGCCCCCGGCGCAGGAACTCGTCCGGCAGGCGCTGGCGCGGCGCTACTTCATCCACACCATCACCGCCATCCGCGAGGTCGGCTGGAAGTACGGCCTGGTCGCGTTCGAGGTGGAGACCGACAAGGGGCCGTCGAGCTTCTACATGCGCTGGTCGCAGGACCGCGCCGTGGATTACGGCCAGCGCGGCAAGGTCCTGATCAGCCTCGAGAACAACCGCTACCTGATCCCGGACCTCGACAAGCTCACCCCCAGCGAGCGGACGGAATTCCAGCGGTACATCTACTGGTAATCCATAACTCCAGCCCGTGTCATGTCGCGCGCAGTACGCTGCGCGCTCTGGCTGAGCGCAGCGAAGCATCTCACGCCCTAAACCGCTGCCGGCGCGCTGCTTATGAGATTCCTCGCTCCGCTCGGAATGACCCCCATCATCCAACTTATTTCGAGGCCGCTGCACCAAGACCGCTTGCCGCCGTCCCGGTCCTCACGTCCCCGCCGGCGCCGGAGCGCCGGTCGCCGGCATCGTCGGCGCCGTATGGATCGGCGGCCGCGGCGCGGAACCGCTCTCTTCGAGCCGCGCCCTGAGTTCCGCAATCTCCGCCTTCTGCTTCCCGGCGAGTTCGCGGAGATCCGCGTTTTCCTTCTGCGCCGCGTCGAACTGGTCCTGCAGCTTCTTCAACTTCTCCGCCGCATCGGTGTTCGCCTTGTCCGTCGTCGCCTTGGTGGTCCTTTCCGCATTCTTGAGTTGATCAATCTGCTGTCTCAAGCCGGCAAGCTGCCGGCGCGCGTCGTCGGCCGCCTTCTGATTGGTCGTGTAGTCGGCCGCCTTCTGCGCGAGCGTGTCCCACGCCTTCTTGACGTCCTGGTTGGCCTGGTCGAGCTTCTCCTGGACGGCGGCGGTCTTCAGCCGCTCGGCCTCGGTCCTGGACCGCTCGATCGCCAGGTCGTGATTGTACGTGCTTCGGCTCACGCAGCCGGCGCCCGCCACCAGCGCCGCCGCGACGGCCGCCACGGCCCATGCCTTCGAATACCGCATCTCAGCGCCTCCCAATAAGAAACCGGCCACGCAAGCGCGCGGCTTGCGCGGCCGGTCAACTATCCCGGACGACAGACGGAATTTATCTCGGCGGACCAGCAGGGGTGACCGGCGGCGCGGGCGGCGGAGCGACCGGCGGCGCAGGCGCCGGAGCACGCGGCGCTGCCGGCGCCGGAGTCATCGGCTTCGTCTCTTTGGTCTCCCTCACCTCTTTCTTCAGCTTCTCGACTTCCTTCTTCAACAGCGCGATCTCCTCGCGCGCCTTGGTCAACTCCGTGGCCGTGGTGCGGGTGGCCGTGCGGCTCTTCTCCTGGTCGGCGCGCTGCTGATCCTTCTTCGCCTTCTCCACCTCGGTCTTGGTCGCCGCCTCGGCGGTCTCCGCGCGTTTCTGCGCGTCGGCCAGTTGGTCCTGGACCTTGGAGAGTTCGGCCTCCTTCTGGGTCAGATCGGCGATGGTATCCTTGGCCTTCCTCAGGTCAATCTTGGCCTGGTCGCGCTCCTTCATGGCCGCGATCGTCCTGTTGCGCTCGACTTGGACATCCGTGTCGTACGTCTGCTTGCTGACGCACCCGGTTCCCGCCACCAACGGCACGACCACGATCGCAAAGGCCAGCGCCCGCAAGTAACGCATCCCGAACCTCCGGATAAGAACCTCGGAAGCAGTCCGCGCCCGCTTACACCCGTCAGCGGGTTTTCCGCCCCCGCACATTTCCACGGAATTAAACGCTTTTCGCCTCAAAAATGCAAATTTAGCCTGTCCCGACGGCCCGAATGAGCACTCCCGGCGCGCAGGAACCGGCCGGATCGAGCGTTTGCGCGCCGACCCCTGTTGACGCCGTGCGCCGGCCGGCCCTATAATCGGCGCGCGTGTCTCTTAGGCCCATCATTCCGGCTTCGACGAGGACGCCGTGAAAGCAGTTGCAGCGCATGAGACCGTCCTGATCCTGGATTTCGGCTCGCAATACGTGCAGCTCATCGCGCGGCGCGTGCGCGAGCTGCAGGTGTACTCGGAGATCGTCCCGTTCACCATCTCCGCGGCCGAAATCCGCCGCCGCGCGCCGAAAGGGCTGATCTTCTCCGGCGGGCCGGCGAGCGTTTACGCGGAGAAGGCGCCGCGGTGCGAGCCGGAAATCCTGCGGCTGGGAATCCCCATCCTCGGCATCTGCTACGGCATGCAGCTCGGCTCGCTGCTGCTCGGCGGCGACGTGAAGCCCACGCCCGCGCGCGAGTATGGCCGGACGACGCTGCGCGTCCTCGACAGCGACAAGCTCTTCGCCGGCCTTCCGAGCGAGCTGGTCGTCTGGAACAGCCACGGCGACCAGGTCAACGCGATCTCGGAGGAGTTCATCCCGCTCGGCCGGACCGCCACGTGTCCCTACGCCGCCGTGCGGCACCGCGGCTCCGAGTTCTACGGAGTGCAGTTCCATCCCGAAGTCTCGCACACGCCGCTCGGCAACGACATCCTCCGCAACTTCCTCCGCGCCGTCTGCGGGTGCAGCGGCGACTGGCAGATGGCCGCGTTCATCGAGAGCGCCGTCGCCGCCTGCCGCGAGAAAGTCGGCGACGGGCACGTCGTCTGCGGACTCTCGGGCGGCGTGGATTCCTCCGTCGTCGCCATGCTCGTCCACAAAGCGATCGGCGACCGGCTGCACTGCATCCTCGTGGACAACGGCCTGATGCGCGAAAACGAGGTCGAGAGCGTGCGCAGCACGTTCCGCGACCACTTCGGCGTGGACCTGGTCGTCGCGGACGCGGTGGCGCTCTTCCTCGACAAGCTGCGCGGCGTGGCCGACCCGGAGCAGAAGCGGCGCATCATCGGCCACACGTTCATCGAGGTCTTCCGCGAGAAGGCGAAGGCGATCCCCGGCGCTCGGTTCCTGGCGCAGGGAACGCTTTACCCCGACGTGATCGAGAGCCGCTCGCCGATCGGCGGACCTTCGGCGACGATCAAGACGCACCACAACGTCGGCGGCCTGCCGGCGGAACTCGGCTTCGAGCTGATCGAGCCGCTGCGCGAACTGTTCAAGGACGAGGTCAGGCGGATCGGCCTCGACCTTGGCCTGCCGGAGGAGATGGTCTGGCGGCAGCCGTTCCCGGGACCGGGCCTGGCGGTGCGCATCGCCGGCGAAGTCACTCCCGAGCGCCTGGCCATCTTGCGCAAGGCGGACTCCATCGTCGTCGAGGAGATCAGGCGGGCCGGCCTCTACCGCACCGTGGCGCAGAGCTTCGCCGTCCTGCTCCCGGTCAAATCCGTCGGCGTCATGGGCGACGAGCGCAGCGCCGAGAACGCCATCGCCGTCCGCGCCGTCGAGACGAAGGACTTCATGACCGCCGACTGGTCGCGCCTGCCCTATGACCTCCTCGCCCACATCAGCAACCGGATCATCAACGAAGTCAAAGGCGTCAACCGAGTCGTCTACGACATCAGCTCCAAGCCGCCCAGTACGATCGAGTGGGAGTAGGGCGGATACGATGATAAATTGTTGATATTTGCGTAAGCAACAGATCACCGCCGCGTTCGAGGAGTACGCAGAGGAAAAGGGATAAGTCGTATGTCCCGGAAGTGCGGATGTCCCATTGAAGTCCCCAACTTGCGATGCAGGCAGAATTATTGTACAATTATCTGACCCATCCTGGAAGATTCATCCGAGTTATGGCGCCGCACTCAAGGTTTCCGAGGACGGGCTCTTTGTCAGGGGGTCATTAGATGATAAACGAGGTCTTTCCTAACCCAACCGTTGTCAACGTCATTTTTCAAATTCGATTTCCGAACCTATTCTACCTTGAAAACAGGATCGGGGACTATCAACTTCGAATTATGGAACGATTTCCTGAGTCTAAGCTTTTACAGCAACGCAATGTGGTCGTGGCGAGGCTATCTGCGGATGGAAAGGTGGAGAATCTGCCGGAGGAAGTCAAGCCGGGCGAAGTCATCAAGCTATGGCAGTTTCTCTCAAAGACCGGCGTGCAGCTTAACGTCACTAGTGACTCGCTCTCGCTATCCTCCGAAAAGCATAAGACCTATAAGAACTCCGCAGATTCAGATGAGCGATTCCGCGACGCCATTGAATTTGCTGTGAATAATTTCCTTGCCATTATGCCGTTTCCACTAATAACGCGCATTGGGCTTCGGTATGTAGACAACTGCCCATTATCTGCCGCCACCAACGAAGCATACTCGGAATACTACAACACCGCTCTGCCTCTATCGCGGTTTGCCGTATCGGACGCACTCATACTTGAATGTCTGGCTCAAGTGCGGCGGAAAGGCTTCTTCATCACATTCCGAGAGTCGTATCGGAACCAATCAACGCTGCCCCAACTGATGTTTGATTTCGACGCATACGCTGAGAACGTGGGCTCAGATAAGTATCTGGACGTCACTGATAAGCTTCACGATCTTGTAGTCGCGGAATATGAGGCGTCCGTCAGGAGACCGTTAATCGATTACATGCACCAGCTTCGGAAGGATAAGACATGAGCGAGGGAAAGATCGGATTGGACACTGGCACCGGTTCAGTGCCTGATAATAGTCGCACGGTTGTTGTCCGCTTCGGGGATTACGAAGTGCAAGTACAACTCGGGCAGGCTAACGAGTTTTTGGGTATTGTTGGCATCGCCATCGCCAGGACTTTTCTGTCCTCGCAGCAAAAGCTGAAGGCGTATGGTTCCCACGACGTAGATGATCTGTACGATAAATGAGCATCATGTTCTACGAGGCAAAGCCTGCTGACGCAATAAGATTTGGCGATATTCTGAGCGGATTCGTTCTCGCCTTTAGCTCCGTGCCTTCCCCGAACCTCGCAGCTCAGGCAAATACGGAATGCCAGATTGCAGTCTCCCAGCCGAGCTTCTGCGCCAGTTTGACGCCATGCTGCACAATTGGTCGGCATAGGAACAATAGCATCAGCCTGGCGCCACTCATTAGAGTTCAGGCCGGCTTTTTCGAAAATGAGCACATCCGGGACGACCTAACCCTACTCAACTCACCGTTGCGCCCCGAGGAAAGTGTATCCAGCCACCTCTGGGACTCACTCTCGCCGGAAGACCGGGCACGGAAATTCGATCTGAGACACGAGAAGAGCTACGCTTTCACAGATTATTTTATCTACGCGCAGCATCCGCTTCTGCCGAGATACATATTGCCACACAAATCTGGTGGTATCGAAACTGGCTATTATATGATTGACTTCAAGCAGATCGTCCGCGTTGACTGTGACAAGATCAACAGCGCATTAAAAGATGTTCTGAAGGCGAAAGTCCTGCAACTGTCAATCGTGTCGCGCTCCTCTCTGCGGGACAAACTCTCCAAATATTTCGCTCGAGTTCCTGATGAGGACAGCATTTAGGAGCCTTTATTCGTCCGAGTTCCTGGGAAACCATACTTAACTCTTCCCGGTCTCCGTAGCATGGATAGACGGCGTCGTCCTTCATAAGAGCACAGCCTCGGCAAGGACGTGTTCGCGCAGGTCGGGGTTCAATCCCTTGCTCGTAACCACTTCGACGCGCCGGCCGAGAAGGTCTTCGAGGTCCACGATCAGACCCGCGGGAAACCAGGGACTGGTTACAGGCCCGGCCTCGACTAAAAAATCCACGTCGCTCTCGGCGCCCGCCTCGCCACGCGCTACGGAGCCAAAGACGCGTATTCCGGATACTCCGTGCTTGGCGGCGATGCGCTGTATCTCTGTACGCTTTTCGTGAATCAGTGCAAGGGTTGTCATCCCAGCCGCCTCCTTTGCGGGACCAACACGGCCACCGTTCGAATAAAGCCTACCACAAGGCCGCCTGGACGGCAAGATAATGGCCGCAATCTGGCGGTATTCCGGGAATCCATCCCCGCTCAATACGTCCCATCCATGAACTGAACCCGATAGAAGAATTCGAAGATGACGTATTGCAGCAGCAGAAGGAGGACGATGGAACTGACTGCGGACGCCTTCAGCTTTGAGCCGAACAGGTTCCATTCCACGTCGGCGTTGCGCACGGCGGTCAGGCCTTTTACGGAGAGGTACATCGCCGGGAAGAACAGGACCAGGGTGAATCGCCTGGAGTTGTCTATGGCCGTATACCAGGTACAGAGCAACAGAAAGCCTGCGAAGAGCCCGCAGGAATACAAGACGGCCCATTTGTGTCCGTCCGCGGCGAGCCATACCCGCACCTCTTTGCGGCGCTGATACCCGATGAAGGCCAGGCAGACCGCGTAGACCATGATGAACTTCGCGTAACCGTAGCCCCACTGGATGTGCTGCTGGTAGAGCCGCCGGCATCCTTCGGCAATGCGCGCGCCGGCGTCGCGCAGGCTGTGGGTTCGCCAGTAAGTGATCGGGCCGGGCAACTCGGACGAGGGCGTCCGGTACAGGCCCTGTTCCTGGCCGACGGACGCCATCAGCGCCTGGCACTCCGTCCATGAATCGCACCAGAAGAAGTACGCGTTGTTCTCGCAGATCCATCGCCCGTACATCTGCTTGCTGGCCCTGAGGAACGGACTGACCGTGACGAGCAGCGCGGCTGAGAAAACAATCGCCGCAGCCCACGGCGATTTCCCCAATCCGGGCCGGACTGGCGCCGGGTTGAGAGCGGTCCCGCTCACACGCCTTCCAAAAAGGTTTTCGACCGACCGGCCGAGCAGACACAGAATCGTCAGCGCGATCATCGGCGGCACGGATCCCTTCGTGAGATAAGCGAAGCCCGAGAGGATCCCCGCGATCGCCGCTGCCTGCCAGGACGGCCGCAGAATCAGGTGAAGCTGCGCGACGAACATCAGAAAGCTGATTGCAAAGAAGAACATTTCCGGCTGGAAGCACGGCGCCTTGAACACGGCCATCGAAAGAGCCGCCGCCGACACGGCCACCGTAGCGTCCCAGCGGTTATTATTTCTGAGAAGAACGCCGTAGAAGAGCGCCAGGGTCAAAAGGGCGATGCCGACGTTGACGAGCTTGCCCCGCTCGAAGAACTCGGCGTCCGAGTCGCCGTCCCGGTGGAACCACGACATGACGGCAGGGTAGAGCGGCATGTAATTTCGCGACGGCACGAAGCCGAAGGGCGCCGTCAAGGTCCTCTTCGCATAATCCATGTAGGCCGACTGGTCCGTCCGGTTCATGTCGCGGTTCCGCTGGAACTGCATCCCTGCGCCATAGAGGAAAAGCGCCAGCGTCGCGGCGAGCAGAAAGAGGACGGCCGTCTTCATCGCTCACACCTCCGGCCGAGAGTAAATACAGATTGCGCCTTCCTGTCAAGCGGACCTCTCAGCCGTTTCGCCTTGACATGTCCGGCCGGCCCAACTACCCTGTGCGCGAGAGGAGATTCGATGGCGAAGGCGAAGACGATTTACGTCTGCCAGCAGTGCGGGTCGCAGCAGGCGCGGTGGGCGGGGCGGTGCCCGGATTGCCAGGAGTGGAATTCCCTGGCGGAGGAGCGCGTCGTCCCGGAGCCGGTGCGCGAGCAGCCGGCGCTCGCGGCGGGCGAGGCGATGCCGATCACGGAAGTCGAGTCGGTGGACGCGCCGCGCGTGCTGACGGGGATCCAGGAGTTCGACCGCATCCTCGGGGGCGGGGCGGTGCTCGGATCGGCGGTGCTGATCGGCGGCGATCCGGGGATCGGGAAGTCCACGCTGCTGCTCCAGGCGGCGGACCGCGTCGCGGCGGCCGGGCTGAAGGTGCTCTACGTGGCGGCGGAGGAGTCGCTCCTGCAGACGAAGATCCGCGCCGAGCGGCTGGGGATCGCTACGCCGCAGTTGTTCCTGCTCTCGGAGACCAGCGTCGAGGCGATCCTTCAGCAGATCGAGCGCGTGCGGCCGCAGATGGTCGTGGTGGATTCCATCCAGATGGTCTTCATGCCGGAGCTGCCGTCGGCGCCGGGCAGCGTCGGCCAGGTGCGCGAGTCGGCCACCCGGCTGGTCTATCACGCCAAGCGGCACGGGCACGTGCTGTACCTGGTCGGGCACGTGACCAAGGGCGGCGCGCTGGCCGGCCCGCGCACGCTCGAGCACATGGTGGACACGGTGCTCTATTTCGAGGGCGACCGGCATCACGCCTTCCGGCTGCTGCGCGCGGTGAAGAACCGGTTTGGGCCGACGAACGAAGTCGGCGTGTTCCAGATGACGCGCGAGGGACTCGCGGAGGTCGCGAACCCGTCGGAGCTTTTCCTCTCGGACCGCCGCCGCGTGGTGACCGGCGCGGCGGTGGTGCCGTGCATGGAAGGCACGCGCGCGCTGCTCGTGGAGGTGCAGGCGCTGCTGGCGACGGCGCGTTACGGCTCGCCGGAGCGCAAGGTCAGCGGCGTGGACTACGCTCGGGTCTGCATGCTGCTGGCGGTGCTCGAACGGCGCGCCGGGATCCAGTTGACCGGGCAGGACGTGTTCGTGAACGTGGTCGGCGGCGTGCGCGTGGATGAGCCGGCGGCGGACCTGCCGATCGCCGTGGCGATCGCGTCCTCCTTCCAAAATTTCCCCGTCGCGCGCGACGCGGTCGTGATCGGCGAGGTCGGACTCGGCGGCGAGGTCCGCGGCGTCAGCCAGTTGGAGCAGCGCCTTCGCGAGTGCGCCAAGCTCGGCTTCCGCCACGCGTACGTCCCGCTGCATTCCGGCCCGGCGCCGGACCTGCCGGCCGACCTGAAGCTCCATCCGGTCGGGACGCTGGCGGAGACGCTGGACCTGCTGCGGTAGAGAGCAATGCGGGGCGTCCTTGTTCGCGCGCGTAGCGTAAGTTTGTCATTCCCGCGAAAGCGGGAATCCACGTGTTCGGCGCGTGATTCTGGATTCCCGCTTTCGCGGGAATGACAATGTGACCTCATGCCTGTGGAGGGCGAACGATGCAGAAATCGGAGAAGCCATTCGCGCGCACGCCGATCATCGCGCTCGGCACGATGACGTTCGGCGCGCAGACCTCGGCTGCGGAGGCCGACCGGATGCTCCGGATGTTCCTGGACGAAGGTCACGCCTGGGTGGACACTGCGTTCATGTACACCGAGGGCCGGAGCGAGATGATCCTCGGGCGGCTGCTCAAGGGGCGCACGCGCGAGAAGGCCTTCCTGGCGACGAAGGCGTATCCGGACAAACTCGGCAAGGGCAAGCCGCGCGGCCTGACGCCCGGCTCGGTGCGCGGGCAACTCGAGACGAGCCTGCGCCGGCTGAGGATGGACTACGTGGACCTCTTCTATCTTCACGCGCCCGACAACCGCACGCCGCTGGAGATGACGCTGGCGGCGTGCCACGACCTGGAGCGCGAGGGGAAAATGCGCGCGCTCGGCCTGAGCAACTACGCGTCGTGGCAGGTCGCGGAGGCCGCGCTCATCTGCGCGCGGAACGGCTGGCGGCCGCCGGTCATTTACCAGGGCATGTACAACGCCGTCACGCGCGACGTCGAGCGCGAGTGCATCCCGTCGTGCCGGCATTTCGGGCTGCGGTTCATCGCGTATAATCCGCTCGCCGGCGGCCTGCTGACCGGCAAGCACGCCGACCTCAACGCGATCCCGTCCGCCGGCCGATTCTCCGGCGAGTACTACCGCGACCGGTACTGGAAGCGCGAGTATTTTGCGGCGGTCGGCGCGCTGCAGGAGACGGCGCGCAAGAGCCGCATCCCGCTGGCCGCCGCGTCGCTGCGGTGGCTGCTTCACCATTCCCGGTCCGACGGCCTCATCCTCGGCGCGAGCAAGGTCGAGCATCTGCGCGAGAACCTCGCGGCCTGCCGCAAAGGCCCGCTGCCGCCGCCGTTCGTCCGCGCCTTCGACGAGGTCTGGGAACGCACGAAGCCGGTGTGCCAGAGGTACTTCAGAGACTAGCCGCTGCGTCGAGGCGGGTTCGAGAGCCGCCGGATTTCGAGCCGGGGGCTTTCCATCAGGCCGCAAGGGACCAGGTTCCAATCGTCGCACCAGGCCTTGCCCTGCGTGACGAACTGCCACGGCCGGGCGCCCATCACCGGCCACTTTTCGGCGAAGTGGAGCGGCCCGTGGGAGTTGCGGCGGTGGCCGAGGAGTTCGATGCCCAGTTCGAAGGCGTCGCCCTCGATGAGGTCGGTGATGTCCGCCTCGGACGGTTCCCATGCGATGAGCCCGGCTTGCCTCCCGTTGACGAGCACGCGCACTGCAACGCCGCGATAGCCCGGCACGCGCACAAAAAGCCGCTCGCCCTTCGCCAGCCGCGGCGTGACCACGTCGCGCCGGTAGCAGACCGAGCCGGCGTAAAAAGGCAGTCCCTGCACGGTCCAGTCGCCCATCTTCAACTGCACCGGGGCGGCAACGATCCGCGCCCGGCCGCCGGCCAGCGTGACGCCGAAGTCGCCCAGGAGGTAGACGATCTCCAGCCCGTCGTCCTCCGTGTAGGCGATGTCCAGCCGGAGCCGGTTCTCGCCGAGGCGCAGCCACGCGGGGTCGAGCGCGAGCAGTTTCAACGAGGGATCCACCCACCAGCCGCGCGTCGCGTCCGCGGAGATCGGGCGCCCGTTGATCTCGATGGTGAAGCGTTCCGGCGTTTCGATCGCCAGGAGCAGTTCTTCCTGCGGCAGTACGTCCACGTGGAAGCGGTACTCCAGGCCGACGGGGACGGACTTTTTCCTTTTCTGCTGCTTGCGCGCCCAGGGCTGGACCATCATGCCGCCGCGCGGTGGAACGCCCAGCGCCTGGCGGGCGCGCCGGTCGAGGAGAAGAATTTCCTCTTCGCCCTTGCCGTCTTTGCCGTTGATGCGGTACTGCGCCCGGTCGAGCAGGAGGACGTTTCTCTCGGAGAGCGCGATCTCCCACGGCCGCGCCGCGACCGGGACGCTGCGCACGGTGGTTGAAACCGGCCGCGTCGGGAGCGATTCGCGCGTTTTTCCCTTGGGGAAGACGAACAGCCGGCTGCCGAGGGCGGGCAGATCGGTGGAGATTTCCCATGCGCCGCCTTTCGCCCGTGTCGCGTTCGCGGCGAAGCGGCGGCCCGTGGCCGCGACCCATTCCTGCGGCGCGCCGGCGCATTCGGCGAAGCCGGCGACCTTGACCGCCGGCCAGACCGCGCGGCGTTCGCGGACCATTTTGTCCTCGTTGAAACCCAGGCTGCGGAACTGCGCGGCGGTGTAGCCGGTGTTGCAGATGAAAAGGCGCAATGCGTCGCGGTCTTCCCGCAGGAGGTAGAGGACGCCGGCGATTTCTTTCCCGGCGGCGTCGGCGATGGACACGCGGCGGCAGAGCGGGTCGAGCGCGGCGGCGAGTTTCGGCCCGCGGGCGGGCGTCCGCGCGCATCGCCGCGCCAGCGCGGCCGGGCCCGGATCGCGCACGGCCTCCACGTATGCCGCCGGCCGGCCGGCAAAGACCACCGTTCCGCCGGCTTCCCGGAAACGCTCCAGCAGGCTGAGCGTCGTCCGGCGCATCGTGGTCATCGGCGGTACGACCACGGCCTTGTAGGTCGCCCGGCCGACGCGGAGAGCAACCTGGCGCGTGCCGGTTGCGCGAAGGATGCGGGCATGGCGCGAGAGGAGTTCCTCGTCGCCGTAATCGAAATCGAGATGCGCGGAGAGGAGCGCATCTCGCAGCTTGCCGAACTCGCTGTCCATGCGACGGGGCACCGGCGCCTGCCGCCAGCCCTTGCGCACCTGGAGCCACATGCTCTCGACCGGGTGGACCACGAGGATGTCGCGCACCTCCTCGCCCGGCGTGAGCGCCGCGTGCAGGCGCGCGAAGTAGTCTTCCACCTTTCCGTAATGCATCCACCAGGGCGATTGCTCGCCGATGGGGCCGGGGAAGTCGCGCTTGGCCTCGCCCTGCATCGTGTACCAATAGAGATGCGGGCAGCGCAGGTTGATCCCGAGAGCCACCTGCCAGTCGCCGAGCGCCTTGTGCCCGGCGAAGGCGAAATCCCATCCGCTGCAGCCGTAGGTCTCGGTCAGCCGCCACTTGCGGCCGAACTGCCGCGCGGCGGAACTGACCTGCTTGGCCGTGTCGTAGATGCGCCGGCGCTCGGTCAGCATGTCCAGCCCCGGCGCCTGCATGTACTCGTAGAACCGCATGCACGCCGAGGTGGTCGCGACCTGCTTCGAGAGGCTGTCCTCTTCGAGGACGTGGCCGGTGTAAAGCAGCCCGTTGCGGTCGCACCATTCGCCGATCTGCTTCGAATAGGCGGTCACGAAGAGATGGTTGAGGCAGTCGTGGAAGTGGTAACGCGCGGGCCGGACGCCCTGGCCTTCGAGGTCGTAGGCGAGTTCCGGCAGGTGGGGCAGCAGATCGTAGCCGTAGCGCTCTCGGAAGACTTTCGGCAGCGCGCCGGTCCAGGGAAGCGTGCCGCCCGCGCCGGTTTCGGTCAGAATGGATTCGACAAAGCAGTCTCCGCCGTTGGGCTCGTCGCTGAAGATGCCGGGGATGAGCTTTCCGAACGCGCGGCCACACTTGCGGCGATAGGCCTCATGCGTCACGCGGATGAACTCTCGGACCGCCTCGGGGTTGAGCACGTCAATGTAGGTGTAGCCGTTGTACCAACTGTTCGGCTCGGCGATCTCCGCCTGGAAGGCGATGATCTTCTCTCCCTTCGCCAGCCGCGGCGGCCGGCCGCCCTTCGGGATCGGCCGCACCGAGTACGCGGCGTTCTCCTTCACCAGAGCGGTGAAGGCCGCGAGCGTGCCGGTCGTCCACCGGAACTTTGCCGGATCGTCGCACTCGACGACGCGCAGCATCCTCTGGCGCCAGGCGGGGTTCTTCGTCACCAGTCCGCCCGCCGCGCCGGAGGGCCAGCGGTCCTCATCGTAGAGCCAGGCCTCCATCTTCAGCTTTTTCGCCTCGTCCACGCAGGCGTTGACGCATTCGAACCAGCGCTGCGACAGGTACGGCGTAGCCAGCCCGACGCGCGCGTGCATGAAGAAGCCGCCCATGCCCATCCGGCGCATCACGCGGATCTGCCGGCGCAGCTCCTCAGGCTCAAGCTTCCCGTTCCAGCCCCAGAACGGCTTGCCGCGCCAGGCCGAGCCGGGAAAGGCGAATTCGCGCGCGATCGCGTTGTTCATTTATGGCTCCTTTTCGTCGTGTCGGCATAGTTGGCAAGGGCAACATTGGAAAGATTCGGATTATAGGGCGCTCGCAGCGCGGAGTCAAACTTGGCGCTTGGAAGCCGACGAAGCCGCTCGTAGTGTGCCCATCAGGAAATAAGGGGTAGCGCCTGACGGCGCCACTACGAGCCGACTGCCGCGCGATAGAACTCTTTCTCGCCCCTGCGCTCGCGCGTGATGAGTTTCCCGTCGAGCAGTTCGCGGACGCGCGCCGCGGCGGCCTCCGGCGGAATCCCGAGCCCGGCGGCGATGTCCGCCACCGTCACCGGCCTGCGACGGATCATGTCGAGCACCTCCGCGCCGCGCGACTCGAACGCGGCCGCTTCCTGCGGCCGGCGGAAATCCGCGATCACCTCCGCCTGCGGGCCGAGCAGTTTCGCCAGTTCCGCCAAGGCCGGCTCCGAGAGCGCCTTCACGTCCGGCTCGGCGGTGGGCCGGACGGCGGTGTTGAGCTGGATACGGTCCGGCCTGATCCGCTCCGCGATCGCCCCGATCTTCCTCACCTGCTCCGGGCTCGAGTTGACGCCCTCGACCAGGAACACCTCGAGCCAGATCTGGCCGCGGTACTCCCGCCGGAGCGCCTCGAGTCCCTCCGCGACGCGCGCCAGCGTCAGCCCCGCCGCCGGGCGGTTGATCACCTGGAACGTCTCCTCATCGCCGGCGTCGAGCGTCGGCAGAATGAGGTCCGCGTGCAGGCAGGCCCGGCGCACGTCCGGGTCGTAGAAGAGCGAGCCGTTCGTCATCACGGCCACCGGCACGTCGGTGATCTGCTTGACGCCGTCAATGATCTGGCCGATGCCGGCATGCAGCGTCGGCTCGCCGGAGCCGGAGAGGGTGATGAAATCCGGCCGGGGAACGGTCTTCAATTTCTGGCGGACCTCGGCGACGATATCGTCTGCGGCCGTGAACTGCTCGCGGTCGGTGGTCTTGCGCGTCGTGCGGCCGACCTGGCAGTAGATGCAATCGAAGGAGCACACCTTGCGCGGCGTCAGGTCCACGCCGAGCGACCGCCCCAGCCGGCGCGAGGGCACCGGCCCGAACACGTGCGGCGTAGCCTGCGCGTCGCGCGCAGAATTGCCTTCCGGGTGGCCGTCTTTCATCAGGGCATCACCTCTCAACCGCGAGCCGCCTGCAACCGCGACGCGGCAAGCGAAAGCCTCATCGAATCCTCTGCGGTCATATTAGCCCGCCGACACTCATCGCGCAAGCGTTCTTGCGAAGGCTGAACGATCTGCGGCGCCGGCCGTGGCTTGACAGTTTTTCCGCTCGGGTGTAAGCTGGATAGAGCGGCGAATTGCGAGGAAGTTACGTTTCCTGGCGGAGGTTGCGGCGGATGCGCAAGGCGATTGTCGTGGATTCGAAGAAGTGCTACGCGTGCCTTTCGTGCGTGGTCGAGTGCTCTTACCGGCGCGCGGGCGCGGCGGCGAATGCGCCCCTGAACGCCGTGAATTTCTCCCAGGCCGGCTGCGGCGTGCTGGCGGTGGAGTCGGAGCCGGTGCCGCTGGTCTGCCATCAGTGCGAGGACGCGCCCTGCCTGGCGGTTTGCCCCAGCGGCGCGATCTACCGCGAGACCGAGGAAGGCCCGATCCTCCTGGCGCGCGAGCGCTGCATCGGCTGCAAGGCGTGCGTCGTTGCCTGCCCGTTCGGGATGGTCCGCCAGACCGCCGACGGGAAGACGGTGATCAAGTGTGACAACTGCGCCGACCGGCTCGCGCGCGGCCTGGAACCGGTCTGCGTCGCCGCGTGCCCGACCCGCGCGATCGAGTTCAAGGAACTGGACGACGTGGTCCTCGATGCCCGACGCCGAGCCGCCGCGGCTCTGCGCGGCAAATAATCCGGCCCTTCGGCCGTTCTCATGGCCGCCGCTTGAGTAACCAACCATGCCGACGAAGACTGCAAAGCCCGATTACCGCGCCGCGGCGGACGCCGTGGTCGCGCGCTACGGCCGCGACCCGGATTTCCTCATCCCGATGCTCCAGGACCTCCAGTCCGAGAACGAGCACGTGCCGCCGGAGGCCATGAAGCGGCTGGCGGAAGTCCTCGACGTGCCGCTCAGCCGCATCTACTCCGTCGCCACGTTCTATACCACCTTCTCGCTGACGCCGCGCGGCAAGCACCTCATCACGCTCTGCGTCGGCACCGTCTGCTATCTCAAGGGCGCGAAGGCCGTGGCCGAGGCGATCCAGGGCCGGCTCAAGATCGAGCCGGGCGGCACGACCGAGGACCGGCTGTTCACGTACCAGCCGGTGAACTGCCTCGGCGCGTGCGCGCTGGCGCCGGTGCTGATGATTGACGAGAAGTACTACGGCAAGGTGACGCCCGCGCAGGTGCCGGAGATCCTGGCCGAGTACGGCGCAAAGGAGAAGCCATGATCGTCGCGACGGAACGGCTGCTGAATTCGCCCGCCGACCTGGCGCGCCTTCGCGAGGAGGCTGCCGCGCGCCGCAAGCCGACCGGGACGGTGATTTCGCTCTGCCGCGGCGGCGGATGCGAGGTCAAAGGCTCCGGCAGGCTCTTCGCGGCGCTGCAGGGCGCGGTCGAGGAGGTCCGGGCCGGCGGCAAAGACGTGCAGCTCAAGCGCATCGGCTGCCACGGTTTCTGCGAGATCGGGCCGATCCTCATCGTCCATCCCGGCAACATCCTCTACTGCAACGTGCAGGAGGCCGACGTGCCGGAGATCGTGCGCGAGACGATCCTCGGCGGGCGCGCCGTGACCCGGCTGCTCTACGCGGACCCGGATACCGGAAAGAACCTCGCCACCAGCCAGGAGATTCCCTTCTACCGCAGGCAGACGCGCTTCGTCCTGCGCTACAACGGGTTCATTGACCCGACGAGCATTGACGATTACATCGCCATGGGCGGCTACGCGGCGCTCGCCAAGGCGCTGACCGAGATGACGCCCGAGGAGATCATCAAGGAAGTCGAGCTTTCCGGCCTGCGCGGCCGCGGCGGCGGCGGGTTCCCGACCGGCCGCAAGTGGCGCACCTGCCGCGACGCGCACGGCGACGTCCGCTACGTGATCTGCAACGGCGACGAAGGCGACCCCGGCGCGTTCATGGACCGCTCGGTCATGGAGGACGTGCCGCACTCGGTGATCGAGGGGATGATCATCGGCGCGTTCGCCATCGGCTCGCACCAGGGCTTCATCTACGTGCGCAACGAATACCCGCTGGCGGTCGTGCGGCTGCGCCAGGCGATCGAGGACGCGCGCCGGTACGGGCTGCTCGGCGAGGACATCCTCGGCTCGGGATTCTCCTTCGACATCCGCATCAACCGCGGCGGCGGGGCGTTCGTCTGCGGCGAATCCACCGCGCTGATGGCCTCGCTCGAAGGCAGGGTCGGCGAGCCGCGCGCGAAGTACGTCCACACCGTCGAGGTCGGCCTCCACGGCAAGCCGACCACGCTCAACAACGTCGAGACCTGGGCGAACGTGCCGTACATCATCGCGAACGGCGCGAAGGCGTTCGCCTCCGTCGGCACCGAGGGCAGCAAGGGCACCAAGGTCTTCTCGCTCGTCGGCAAGATCACGAACACCGGCCTCGTCGAGGTGCCGATGGGCATGAGCCTGCGCGAGATCGTCTGCGATATCGGCGGCGGCGTGCCCGGCGGGCGGAAGCTGAAGGCCGTGCAGACCGGCGGCCCGTCCGGCGGCTGCATCCCGGAGAGCCTGCTCGATACGCCGGTGGACTTCGACGCGCTGACGAAGCTTGGCTCGATGATGGGCTCCGGCGGCCTCATCGTGATGGACGAGGACACCTGCATGGTCGGCGTGGCGCGGTACTTCCTGGACTTCCTCGTCAAGGAATCCTGCGGAAAATGCACCGCCTGCCGCGAAGGCGTCGCGCAGGCGCTGCACGTCCTCGAGCGCATCTGCGCGGGCAAAGGGCAGCCGGGCGACGTGGAGCTGCTGCTGGAACTCTGCGATATCCTCGAAGTCGCCGCGCTCTGCGGGCTCGGCAACACCGCCTGCAACCCGATCCGCAGCACCATCCATTATTTCCGCAAGGAATACGACGAGCACATCAACGAGCGCCACTGCCCGGCGCACGAGTGCCGCGGGCTGTTCAAGTTCCAGATCGTCGCCGAGAAATGCAAAGGCTGCGGCCTCTGCAAGAAGGAATGCCCCGAGAAGATCATCACCGGCGAGCGCAAGCAGGCGCACGTCATCGAAGCCGCAAAATGCACCCGATGCGGGAAATGTTACGAGGTCTGCCCATTCTCGGCGGTGGCGAAAGTCTGAATTTTTATCACCAAAGTCGCCGTTCTTGGTGTTTTGGTGCCTTGGTGGTGAAGGTGAGGCTGTGGCGAAACTGACGATTGACGGCAAGCCGGTTGAGATTCACGACGGCGCGACGGTGCTCGACGCGGCGCGCGCGGCGGGGATTTTCGTCCCCGCGCTCTGCTACCATCCGGCGGTGACCTCCTACGGCGCGTGCCGGCTCTGCCTGGTCGAGGTCAAGCAGGGGAATCGGACGCGCATCGTCACCTCGTGCTGCTACAACGTCCGCGACGGGCTGGTCGTCTCGACCACGAGCGACAAGGCGGTCAAGGCCCGGCGCGGCGTGATGGAACTCCTCCTGGCGCGCGCGCCGGAATCGGAGCCGCTGAAGGAAATGGCGAAGCTGCTCGGCGTGAAGGCCGGGCGGCTGCCGACGGTGACGCAATCGCAGCGCGACTGCATCCTCTGCGGGCTCTGCGTGAACGTCTGCCGCGAGGTCATCGGCGCCTCCGCGATCTCCTTCGTCAATCGCGGCGTGAACCGCATCGTCGCGGCGCCGTTCCTGCAGCCTTCCGAGGCGTGCGTCGGCTGCGGCGCCTGCGCCGCCGTCTGCCCCGTCGGCACCATCAAGCTGCGCTGGCACGCGGACGAGGTCGAAATCTCGCCGTTCAAGAGCCGCATCAAGCTCCTCAAGTGCGCCGAGTGCGGCGCGGTGATCGGCAGCGCGCCGATGGCGGATCGGGTCCGCAAGAAGATCGGCGAGCCGCTCGCCGCGGCCGCGCTCCTCTGCGATTCGTGCAAACGCAAACGCGCCGCCGCGACGAACGCCCGACTGGCGCGGACCTCGCGCTGACCACGCGCAGGGGCATGCGAATTAGCGCCTGCTGGCGCCGCTACAAGCCGGAAGAGGAGCTAAAACAGGTGGCTGTCCTCGCCGGTCCCAGACTATCCCCTTGCGCATTGCGGTGGGGCATCACTATCGCCCTCTTCGTCGCGTTGGCGGCGCATGCGCTCCACAAATATCCGGTCCCATCGAACGCCTCGTTCATCGCCGACGCGCGCGACTACCAGTTGTTGGCCGTCAACCTCGTGAGGGCACACCGGTACGAGGTGGCGCAGGTCCTGCCGTCCGAGCAATACGCCTTCGCACCGGCGGCCGCGCGCGACGACCGGAACAGGCCTGCCGCGCCCGCGGCGGAAACTTTTTATCGGTCGCCCGGCTATCCGGTCGCGCTGGCGATCATCTACCGGATCTTCGGCGTGCGTCCGGACATCGTCATGCTCCTCCAGTTGCTCGGGCTCGTGGCGATGGCCGCGCTTCTGCCGCTCCTCGGACACGGCCTGCTGGGCGCGCGCGGTTTTGTCGGGGGCATCCTCGGCGGAATCGCTCTCGTCCACTTCCACGCGGACGCCGCCCTGGCCATCCTGTCCGAGGTCCTGATATGCCTCTGCGTTTTCCTGGTCCTGGCGGCGTGGGTCCTGTTCCAGCGGCGGGGCGACTGGGTCGCAGGGATTGCGCTGGGCGCGAGCCTCGCCCTGGCGCTGCTGGTGAAGGGCTCGCTGATTTTCCTTCCCGCGTTCTTCCTGGGGTACGCGCTGTTGCGCGCCTTCGGATCGAGGGCGTACCGCATGTCCGACATCCTGACGGCGATCGCGGTCATGGTCGTGCCGGTCGTTTTGTGGTCGGGATACGCGACGGCCCGTTGCGGCCGGCCGGTGTTCGTCAGCACGCAAGGAGCGGACATCATGTTGGCCGGGAACAACGAATACACTCTGTCGCACGGCCATTGGAACCCGCAGTGGCAGGATGACCCGAACAGTTTTTACTCGCGGGCGCTGAAGGAGCAGCCGGGGCGTTCCGCGTTTTCGCTCGTCGTGGGATTCTATGCCGAACACCCGGCGTACTTGCCCGCTGCGCTGATCCGGAAGCTCGAGAACGCGGCCTGGGAGCGGCCGCCGCGATGCTTCATGGCGCTGCTGTTGCTCGTCACGGCGTGCACATTCATAGCGGGTTTGACCGCGCGGCCCTGGATGCGCTTTGGAACGTTGGCCGTGCTCCTGGCGGCTCTGCTCGCGCTTCATCTGGCGTTCGTGGTGAGTTTTCTCCTGTGGCTGGCGTTCCTGGGCGCGGGGCTGACCAGCGCGCCGTTCCGCCGGGAACTGGCCGGGCTCTGGCGCGATCCCGGCCGCATGGGCTGCGCGTTTGTCCTGGTGAATTTCCTCCTGATCACCCTGATACTGTACGGCCAGGAGCGGATCGTATGGCCGGCCTATTTCCTGCTCCTGCTGATGAGCGGATGCCTGGCGATCCGTCTTCTGGAGGAGTGCGAAAAATGGCTCGGCGGCTGGCGGCTTTCGACCTGCGTGAGCCGCCTGGAGTCGCTGACCTATGGCCCGGGCCGCTAGACGCCATGAATTAGGCTTGCGGCGGCGCCCGCGCGAAGGTAATCTTCTGGGTCGAGTGAGGCATCGCTGAAGGTGACGTAGTTTCGGGAAGCTGGCTCGATATGAAAACCCTCAAGCTCTCCGGCAAGAGCGAGTTCGCCGGCGGCGTTTATGAGGAGGTCGCGATTTCCGGATCGAGCAGGACCGGCGGCGACCTGGAAGCCGCCGCGGTCAGCATCGCCGGCTCGTGCATGATGGAGGGCGGCGTCAAGGCCGGCACGTTCGCCGCCTCCGGCGCGTTCGAGGTCGGGCGCGACCTGACGGCGCAGACGCTGCGCGGCTCCGGCACGGGCGAGATCGGCGGGGACCTCCGCGCCGAGACGCTCAAGTTCTCCGGCCGGCTGATCGCCGGCGGAACGCTGAAGGCGCGCGAGGCGGCGATCTCCGGCTTCGCGGAGTGCGGCGGGAACCTCGAGGCGGACCAGCTCCAGTTGAGCGGCGCGTTCGACGTCGGCGGGGCGGTCAGCGGGCAGCGAATCCAGATCGCCCTCGCGGGGCGTTCGCGCGCCTCGGAGATCGTCGCGCCGGAGATCGCCGTGCGGGGCGCGTCATGGCGATGGCGAATCCTCGACTTCGCCTGGCCGCATTCCTCCGCGCTGCTGGCGGCCGAGACGATCGAGGGAGAGAGCGTTCACCTCGAAGCCACGCGCGCGGGCACGGTGCGCGGCCGGCAGGTGACGATCGGGCCGGGCTGCCGGATCGAGGTGGTGGAATACTCGGAGTCGCTGCACATAGACCCGCAGGCCGACGTTGCCCATTACCTCTCCAGCGGGCGGACGGCCTCGGTCGCGCCGGTGGACCACAGCCCGGTGAAGCCGGAGGCCGGATCCGGAAGCGAGCGGCCGGAATCGCTCTCGCGCTGGCGCATGCGGTTCGGCGGGCGCGAGGTTCACCCGCCGGCTCTCAAGATCGCCGGCGTGGCGCTGGCGCTGGCGACGGCGGCGCTCGTCGTCGCGCTCGTCGTGTTCGTGGCGCTGCCGGCCCTCGGGTTCGCCATCGGCCTGGGCATCGCCATCCTCCTGGTAGCGCTGCTCGCCGGCGCGATCGGCATCCCGCTCCTCGTCGTCGCAGCGGTCGTGATCCGAATCCTGCTGCTGCCGATCCAATGGGCGGTCCGCCGCGCGCAGAGAGCCGCCGACGGCCCGTCGTCCCGCATTCTCTTCTAGAACCTGTGTAGGCTATCGCGACAAATGTGTGGGCAACTGCAATGTTGAACCGGCAGCCTGCCCCTCGTCGCAAATACGGCACAAAGCGTTACGCACGTGTGTGATGCGCTTTGCCGGCTACAGCGCGGATGGCTTGGCACGAGCATTGCTGTAGCTCCATGACGGCGTATGGCGAAAGGCGGCGGTTGATTCAGGCAAAGAGGCACAACGATGAGAAAACGTTCGATGGGGAGCATCGTCGCGGTCATGGCGGCCGTGGCAACGCTGGCGGTCACGGCTTCCGCGGCCGACCCGAGCGCCGCGCAGCCTGTGCCCGGCCAAGGGGCGGCGCCGAAACGGTCGGCCCCCGCCGACTTACAGCGGCCTGAGACGGGCGAATTGCCGCAGATTCTCATCGTTGCGGCGGTCAATCTTCGCGCCAAGAACGATCCGGAAGTTCAGGCGCTCCTGGATAAGGCGATCGCCGACTTGCAGGTGGTGCAGACAGACGAGGCGGCGCGCCTGATCGCTTTCCAGCAACTGGTGCAGGCAGAGCGCGGCGGCAACGCGGATGCGATCCAGAAGGCGCGCGACGGAGTCAATTCGGCGAATGTGAAGCTGGTCGCGCATGCCAGGCAGTTCAATCAAGAGGACGTAGGACCGCTGCGAAAAAGAGTCCGCGAGCTCATAGCCCGCGGCGCTCCGACGCCGGAGGCGGGCGCTCCGGCCACCGTGTCTTCTGCGGCGACTTCCGGGAAGTGATCGGCGGAATCAGCGCCGGACGGCGCCGCTGCAAACCAAGCGACGACATGCCGGTCAATGTGCCGCGGGGGCGGCTTCGAGCAGGCTGGCGTTGTCGTTCTCGGCGATGCGGAGTTCCTCGACCGTGTCGGCCAGCCGGTCGAGCAGCTTCTCCAGCTCGCGGCGAACCGGCGACTGCGCAAGCGGGCAAGACAGCGCGAGGGCCTTGGCGTTCTTCATCTCCGAGTTGATCTGCGCGACCATCCGCAGAAGGTTCTCTTTCTCCTCCAGCAGATCGCGGAACAGGCTCAGATCGAAGCCGTTCCTGAGCACGTCCCGCTGCCGCCAAGTCAGTTGCAGCACGTGAAGGTAGATCTCCGCCTCTTCCCGGTAACCGTTCAGCAGAGCGTTCATGACGGAAGCGGCGTTGGCGCGGGGTTCACGCGTGTCCGCCGAAGTCAGTCGGAGATCGTGAGCCGCGTCCGGCTGTTTCCGATTCATCTTCCTCTCCTTTATCCGACGCCCGGCGCCAGTGAGTACTCGCGGATTTTGTTGTAAAGCGTCGTGCGGTTGATGCCGAGGATTTCCGCCGCGCGACCCTTGCGCCATGCGGTGTTCGCCAGCACGCGGCCGATCAGCCGCTTTTCCGTCTCGGCCATGGACAGGTTCTCCGAAACGCATTCCGCGTCGGTCTCCGAGCCGCCCGGCGCGCCGCGGAAGAGGAGCGATTCGGGGCCGATCTGGCCGCCCCGCGAGAGGATGACGGCGCGCTCGATCACGTTGCGCAGTTCGCGCACGTTGCCCGGCCAGCGATACGTCTCCAGCGCTTCGAGCGCCTGCGCCGTGAGGCCTGTGATCTTCCTGCAGAGCCGCGAGCTGAAGAGCTCGACGTAATGCTGCGCGATCGGCGCGATGTCCTCTTTCCGCTCGCGCAGCGGCGGCAGCAGCATCGGCATAACGCGCAGGCGGTAGAACAGGTCCAGCCGGAATTTGCCCTGCCCGATGAGCGTCTGCAGGTCGCGGTTCGTCGAGGCGACGATGCGCACGTCCACCTCCACGTCCTCGATACCGCCGACGCGCTTGAAGCGCCGCTCCTGGAGCACGCGCAGCAGCTTCGCCTGAAGCGGCAGCGTCATCTCGCCGATCTCGTCGAGGAAAACCGTTCCGCCGTCGGCGACCTCGAAGAGCCCCGGCTTGCCGGCCGTCGCCGCGCCCGTGAACGAATTCTTCTCGTAGCCGAAGAGCTCCGCTTCGAGCAGCGACTCGTTCAGCGCCGCGCAGTTGATCTCCATGAAGCACTGGCCGCGCCGCGCCGAGGAGAGGTGGATCGCGCGCGCGATCAGCTCTTTGCCCGTGCCGCTCTCGCCCTGGATCAGCACCGTCGTCGTCGGGCTGTGCGCGACCTGCTTGACCATTCGATAGATGGCGGTCATCTTCGGGCTGGCGCTGATGAGTTCCGCGCCGATGTCGCCCAGCCGCGAGCGCTGCTCGGATCGCAGGCGCAGCACTTCGCGCCGGAAAAGTTGGCTCTGCAGCGCGCTCTTCACCGACCGGCTGAGCTGCTCGGTGCTGAACGGCTTCGTAAGGAAATCGCACGCGCCCTTCTGCATCAGCTCGACGGCCTTGTCCACCGTCCCGAGCCCCGTGAGGACGATCAGCGGCAGCAGGGGGTCGCGCTTGTGCACTTCCTCGACGAGCCGCACGCCGTCCATCCGCGGCATGCTCAGGTCCGTCACCACCAGGTCCGGCGACTTCTCGCCGAGCAGACCGAGCGCCTCTTCGCCGTCGGCGGCGGTAATGACGTCGTGCCCCGCGCGAGAGAGGACCGTGCTGACCAGAGCCCGCAATTTCTCGTCATCGTCCACGACCATCACGACCGCTTTCGCTGCCATATGAATTCTTCTTTCATTACAGGAATCTGCCAACGCCGGTTCGCGAGCGGTAGACGGAAGAGCAAAGGAGGTGCCGCGAACGGAAATTTAAATGGGAAACGGGCTCGCGGGATTGTGAGGTTGGGCGCGAGGCGTAACACTATGAGGTTCGGATACTTATATCGTGCGAACGCCCGCGGACGTTGAATGCCGGCAAGCGGGCCCTTGCGCCTGCATTATCAACTTGGAAGCCGACAGAGGTGAAAATCGCCTGTAGTTGCAGCGCAACCTGCTGGCAGATCGTGAGATACGACTGATACGCTCAACCCGAACGGTCGCTATCACTATGGAACTCATTCCAGCGGACCGGAATCCCGAGGCGGGTCGGAAGATTAGCGGCATGCGGGACCGAATGATTTCTCAATCGCTGATGCCGTGCTTTTTCATCTTGCGATAGAGTGTGGCGATTCCGATGCCGAGGATGCGTGCCGCCTCGCGCTTGTTGCCGTTCGCCTGGCGGATCGCGTCGCGGATCGTTTCCACCGCTCGGTCCTCGAGCAGGTGTCCCTTCGTCCGCGCGGCCTGGCCTGCGGGCTCGACCGGCGGCGCGGCGCTGCCTGCGGCCTTCGCATCGAAAAGCATCGGCATGTCGGACAGCCGGATCGTGTCGCCATCGAGCAGGGCGAAGGCGCGGCGGACGAGGTTCTCCAGCTCGCGAACGTTTCCCGGCCAGTCGCAGCGGGTCAGGTGCTCGACGGCCTCCGGCGTGATGGAGAATATGCGGCCCGACCGTCCGGCGCAGTCGCGCATGAAGTGTTCGATGAGCAGGACGACGTCCTCGCGCCGCTCGCGCAGCGGCGGGACGAAAATGGGAATCACGTGCAGGCGATAGAAGAGGTCGCGCCGGAACCGGCCCAGCGTCACGGCCTGGCCGAGGTCGAGGTTGGTGGCGGCGATGATCCGCGATCCGAGCGGCTCGGTATGCGTGCTGCCGACGGGCCGCACTTCCATCTCCTGCAGCGCGCGCAGCAGTTTGACCTGGACCGCCGTGGGAAGTTCGCCGATCTCGTCCAGGAAGGCCGTCCCGCCGCCGGCGCTGCGGAGCAGGCCGACTCCGGCCGTCCGCGCGTCCGTGTACGCCCCGGCCGCGTGGCCGAAGAGCTCGCTCTCGATGACTGAAGGCGCGATCGCGCCGCAGTCCACCGGCACGAATGGCTGCGAGGCCCGCGGCGACCGGATGTGAATCGCCCGCGCCACGAGTTCCTTGCCGGTGCCGCTCTCGCCCTGGATCAGCACAGTGCCGTCGGAGCGCGCGGCTTTGTCAATGAGGACGTAAACCTGCTGCATGACGCGCGACCTGCCGACGAGCCCGCAGAAACTATCCGCCGGCGCCGCGATTTCCACCACCGGCCCGGGCCGCATGGACTGCGCGATCATCTCGCGGATTTGCGGGATGATGTGCGGCTTGGCCAGGTAGTCGTACGCGCCGAGCTTCATGGCCTCGACGGCCATTTCCACCGTCGCCAGCCCGGTGATGACCACGACGCGGATGGAAGGCAGCCGGCCGCGGATTTCGCGAAGGAGCTCCATCCCGTTCGCGTCCGTAAGGCCGACGTCCAGGAAGAGGAAATCGGGCAGGAGCTTGCGGGCCAGCGCCAGGCCTTCGACGCCGGTCGCCGCCGTGAAGGCCTCAGCGCCCTCCGCGGAAATCGCCATCGAGCAGACTTCGCGAATCCCCGGTTCGTCGTCAACGACCAACGCCTTCAGGCGGGTCGGAGGTGCTTCCGGCTGTGGCACAGCGCGTCTCGCCTCGAAAAAAGAATCCGCAAGCCAACGGCCGGATTATCCGCAAGCGGTCGCGCCATGTCAAGACGCAGGAAAGGAGATTGAAGAATACAGAATGCAGATTGCAGACTGGAGTGCGCGGAATGAACCTTCATAGTGATCGCGTTTCAATCTGCAATCCGCACTCCGCAATCTGCACTTCTTTCAGCCCGGGCGGCTGCCGCGGATGGTCTCTTGTCTGCTTTCGACTTCGCCCGTATCGCCGTCGCCGAGTTCGCCGAGACCCAGCGACTCGACCGCCGTTTCCGCCTCGCCCATCTCGTCGGCCTGCTCATCGCGCTGCTTGCACTCGACGCACAAGTACGCGAACGGCATTGCCCGCAGCCGCGCCGCCGGAATCCGCTTGCCGCAGTCTTCGCAGATGCCGTACTTTCCGCTGTCTATCCGCTGCAGCATGTAATCAATCTGCGCCACCGTCCGCGACTCGACCGATCCGATCTCGTACGAGGTCTCCCGCGCCGAGACCGAATGGGCCATGTCGGCCGGATCGCCCGGAACGCCCGCCGGCTCCGCCGGTTCCGTCAGCTCGGCCTCCATGCGCTCGAGCAGCCGCCTCCGCGTCTCCAGAAGTTTGCCCCGTATATACGCCATACGCCTCTGCCGCATCAGCGGATTATGAATGGTCGAATGTTCAGTACGCATGGCTGACTCCTTGTCCTGTGCCCGGCCTCTCTTTGTATACCGACAATATAATACCATATTTGTCAAGTACAGGTAAAAGATGTGTTTATAACGTGTTACGACTATTACTATCGAATATAGCCAGGAAAACGAGCTACAGTGGCAGGATTGATGTAACTCTCTGCGGAGGTTGATGTTATACAGAAGAAGAAACCTATTTCAGCCCGGCTCTCAGTAGATTGGCCGTAGCATGTTCACCGGCCACCAGAGAACCACGCCCTGGCCGATGAGATTGCGCTGCGGCACCGTTCCCCAAAAGCGGCCGTCCCAGCTATTCGGCTGGTTGTCGCCGAGCGCCAGATACTGGCCTTCGGGAATGCGGTAGCCGCCGGGCCCGGTCAGGGAATCCGGCGTCATGACATGCCTGCCCGAAGTGTCAATCGCATATACGCCTTCCGCCTCGGGCGGCTCGGGCGGCCGGTAGTAGATGTTCCGATAGAGCCGAACTCGGCTGAGCCTGGCCTCCGCAGATTCCACGCGAGCCGCCGCGCCGCTGCTGACGGTCAGATCGTTCTCCGGCGCCGGATGCTCGCAGGAGAGCACCATCGAGCCATCCACCGTCAGTTCGAGTCGGCCCGAGGCATTGCTGAAAATCACCCGATGCGGCTTGCCCGGCTCCGCGGCGAATTCGCTCTCAACCGGAGGATGGTTTTCGGAGAGGCCATCAGCGGAGAATTGCAGGTTCGTCTTCGCAGCGGCCGCCCCGAAGCGGACCGTGGCGACGTAGTGCAGTTCATCCTCGTCAATGGCCAGGCGAAGCATTCCGGCCCGGTCGAGGGTCACCTCCACGTCCCACTTGATCTCGCCCACCGGGTAGTAATTGCCCGCGCCGCGTTCGACGGTCGGGTAATACTGGTACTTGCTATTGTAGCCCATGTAAGTGGAGACGTCGTTGATCCGGCGTGCGTATCGCGCCTCGGCCTTTCCGCCGGCGCCGGGCGTCAGCCGCAACGTGGCGCCGTCCAGCTTCGCCGCGCCGTCCTCGGCGACCCATGCCGCCTGAACGCCCGCGACCGGGCTCTTCGGCACGTAAGCGCTGTCGTACACGAACTGCCACTGCGCATCCTGCACGTCGGGCGGCCGGACCGCGAGGCTGCCGTTCACGAAAATGTCGCCATGCCGGATCCGGATCGTTTCGCCGGGCAGGCCGATGAGCCGCTTGATGTAGTTCTTCTCGCTGTCCTTGACGATCTCCACGTCGGTCGAGCCGCAGACCGGGCATTTCAAGTCCTGATCCACCCGCACGTTCGATATATCCGCGCCGCAGGTCCGGCAGTGCAGGTTCACCACCGGACAATGGAAGACGATCACGTCCCAGCGTTTCGGCGGCGAGAACGCGCGCAGGCCGCCGCTGCGGTAAAAGAGCCTGGCGAGCCCGTCATCCGGATAGTCCCACATGAACTTGTTCACGATCACGCGGTTGTCGCCGCCGCCGAACAGGACCGGCGGCCACGAGGGGAAGCACGTGCAGAACGTATTTCGGACTTCCGACGACGGGAATTCATACTTGCAGTTCGGGCAGATCGCCGCGAGCCGGTTGTTGCCCAGGTTGGAATCCACCGGGAACTCCAGCCCGCAGTTCGGGCACTTGAGGTCGCGGTGCTGGCCGAGCAGCGTCGGCGCCATCGAGCCGGTGGGAATCCGGAAGACCTCGAAGACGAAATGCCGGATGATCAGCACCAGCACGAGCGCGCCGAGCACGCCCTCGATGGTGTCGCGCCAGGGATGCCGCGGCCGGACCGAAGGCCTATGCGGCTCCTTTTCGTCAGGCTTCGTCACGCGCGTCCTCCCAGGTGCAGCAAGGGCCGTATTGCGCCCGATATCGAACACCGCTCGTGCTCTGTTACATCAGAAATGATAAGCATAGGCTTCGACCTTGCCATCACCGTCCATTTGTCATTCCCGCGAAGGCGGGAATCCACGTTCAGCGCGCATCGCTGGATTCCCGCTTTCGCGGGAATGACGGCGACCAAAATATCGAATCACCTGTCATGAAGCATGACCGCAATAAGGTGCGTCGTTGTACCGAGTTATGCGTTCCGTTGGGCCGTGTTTAGTTGCGTAAATTGGTACGCCAATTTACGCAACTAAACACCAGAGCGAAAACTCAGGCCGGTTCTCAGTAGATTGGCCGCAGCATCTCAACCGGCCACCAGAGAACCACGCCGCGGCCGATGAGATTGCGCTGCGGCACCGTTCCCCAGAAGCGGCTGTCCCAGCTATTGGGCTGGTTATCGCCGAACGCCAGGTAATGATCTTCAGAAAGATAGTAGCCGTTAGCCCGGATCAAGGACTCCGGCGTCATGACGTTCCTGCCCGAAGTGTCGAGCGGGTACAGGCCTCCGTCGGGCGGCCGATAGTAAATGCCCCGATACAGCCGAACGCGGCCGAACTCAGCCTCCGCCGATTCCACGCTGAGCACAACGCCGCTGCCGGTCGCCTGGGCGTTCCTGGGCATCGGATGCTCGCAGGAGAGCACGGTTGCGCCATCCACGGCCAGTTCGAGCCGGCCCGAGGCATTGGCGAAGGTCACCCGATACTGTCTGCCGGGTTCGGCGGTGAAGTCGCTCTCGACCTGCGCAGCGCCGTCACTGGAAGCGCGCAGACTGGTCTTCGCGGCGGCGGCTCCGAACCGGATCGTGCCGACGTAGTGCGACTCGTCCTCGTCAATCGCCAGGTGGAGCATTCCGGCGCGTCCGAGCGTCACCGCCACGTCGCATTTGATCTCGCCCACCGCGTAATAACCCGCATCGCGCGCGCCGGCCGACGAATACGGAACCGTGTTGTCGTAGCCGCTGTACGTGGAAGCGTCGCTGATCGGGCGTCCGTATCGCGCCTCGGCTTTTCCACCGGCGCCGGGCGTCAGCCGCAACGTGGCGCCCTCCAGCTTCGCGGCGCCTTCCTCGGCAACCCATGCCGCCGGCACGCCCGGAACCGGCCTCTTCGCCACGTAAGCGCTGTCGTACACGAACTGCCACTGCGCATCCTGCACGTCGGGCGGCCGGACCGCCAGGCTGCCGTTCACTAAAATATCGCCATGCCGGATTCGGATCGTTTCGCCGGGCAGGCCGATGAGCCGCTTGATGTAGTCCTTCTCGCTCTCCTTGACGATCTGCACGTCCGTCGAGCCGCACACGGGGCACTTTGCGTCCCCATCTATTCGCACGCCGGCTGAATAGGCGCCGCAGGTCCGGCAGCGCAAGTCCACTATCGGACAGTGGAAAACGATTACGTCCCACCGTTTCGGCGGCGAGAACGTGCGCGGAAGGCCGCTGCGGTAAAAGGGCCTTGCAAGTCCGTCCTCGGAATAGTCCCACGCGAACTTGTTCACGATCACGCGATTGCCGCCGCCGAACAGTACGGCCAGCCGCGCCGGGAGGTACGCGGACAGCGGTTTCCGGGGTTTCGCCGGCGGGAATTCGTACTTGCAGTTGGGACAAACGGCGGCCGTGCTCCCGGTGCCGAGGCTCGCATCCACCGGGAACTCCAGTCCGCAGTTCGGGCACCTGAGGTTGCGGAACTCGCCGAGGAGCGTGGGCGCCATGGAGCCGGTGGGAATCCGGAACACCTCGAAGGCAAAGTGAGTGATGAGCAGGAACAGCACGGCCGCCCCGAGCAGCCCTTCGATGGTGTCGCGCCAGGGATGCCGCGGCCGGACCGGCGGGCGGTGCGGCTGCTTTTCGCCGGCCTTCGTCACGCACGCCCTCCGAGATTCAGCCCGTGCGTCCGCCGCAGCGCCCAGCCGGCCGCGCCGATCAGCCCCGCGTCGTCGCCCATGTTCGAGAACACGATCTTCACGCCCTTCATCGCCAGCAGCAGGGTCCTCGCGCGCGCCTCGTTGCGGATGGCGTCCAGCAGCAAGTCGCCCGCGGCGGTCATTCCGCCGGTGAAGGCCACCAGTTCGATATTGAGGATATGGAGCATGTTCATCACCGCGATGCCGAGGAAGCTGCCGGTCTCCTCCATGAGCGCCAGGCAGAGCGGATCGCCGGCGACGGCCGCCTCGCAGATGTCGCGCGCGCTCACCGGCGCTCCGCGCTGCAACTCCGCCGTCAGCCGCGTTCGCTTCCCGTCCCGGACGGCCTTCTTGAGCCGGCGGACCAGCGCGGTCGCGGAGGCGTAGGCCTCCAGGCAGCCGCGGTTTCCGCAGCCGCACCGCACGCCGTTCGGGAACAGGTTCTGGTGGCCGACTTCGCCCGCCACCCCGCGAAAGCCGCGCCAGATCTCGCCGTTCAGCACGATGCCGCCGCCGATCCCGGTGCCGAGGGTCATCAGCGCCATCGTGCCGACGCCGCGCGCGCAGCCGATCCACGCCTCGGCGAAGGCGGCGACGTTCGCGTCGTTCTCCAGCACGACGGGGATTTCCGGGTGGCCGGCGGCCTTCATGACCGGCGGCGCGAGCACTTTGCCGGCGAGCACCGGCAGGTTGGGCGACTGGCTGACGACGCCGCTCGGCTGCTCGAAGAGGCCGGGCGCGCCGAGGCCGACCGCGGAGATGCTCCGCCAGTTCACGCCGGACTGCTCGCGCGCCTCGACCACCGCCGCGGCGATGTTCCGGATGATCGTCTCCCGGCCTTCCGCCGTATCCGTCGGCTTTTTCACGCGGCTCAGGACGCGCCCTTTATCGTCCACGACGCCGGCCTTGATGAACGTCCCGCCCAGGTCAATGCCGATCATTTTGCGGGCCATGGTTTCAGTCCCTCCAAAACTATGAGCGATCGAGCATCCGCTTCAAGCGTTCCCTGAACTCCCGCAGCGCGACTGCGCGGTGGCTGATCCGCGGCTTCAACTCGGCGCCGATCTCGCCGAACGTCCGGTCGAAACCGCGCGGGATGAAGATCGGGTCGTAGCCGAACCCGAACGCTCCCGCCGGCGCGAAGGCGATCCGTCCTTCCACTGCGCCCGCGGTCTCGATCAGCACGCGCTCCGCGTTCGCGAGCGCCACGTGGCAGCGGAAGCGCGCGGTGCGCTGCTCCGCCGGCAACCCGTCCAGCTCTTCGAGCAGCCGCAGCACGCGCTCAGGGTCGGTGGCGGACTCGCTCACGTAGCGCGCCGAGCGCACGCCCGGCCGGCCGCCGAGCGCATCCACCTCCAGCCCCGAATCGTCCGCGACCACGCCGAGAATCTCCGCGCCGCCGATCTGCCGCGCAAGGCCCAGCGCCTTCTCGCGCGCGTTCTCGGCGAAAGTCTCCCCGGTCTCCGGAACCGGCCGAACCGCCGGGAAGTCCCGTAGCGAGCGGATCGGAACTTCCAGCCCGCGAAGGAGTTCCGCCATCTCCGCGGCCTTCGCCTGGTTGAAGGAGCCGACCACCAGCGCTCGGCTCCGCGCATGGTCGAACGGCCCGCGCGCGGTCACCGCTTTCCCTTTTCCCAGGCGCGGAGCGCGGCATTCTGGATTTTCATCAGCCGGCGGCAACCGGTCCTCGCGAGGGCGAGGAGTTGGCCGAGGCGGCGCTCGTCGAACGGCTCGTTCTCGGCGGTGCCCTGGATCTCGATGAACCGTTCGTCGTCGGTCATCACGACGTTCATGTCCACCTCGGCGCGCGAGTCCTCGTCGTACGCGAGGTCGAGCAGGCACCGCCCGGCGACGACGCCGACGCTCGTCGCGGCGATCTGCCGGCGGACGGGATTGCCGCTGAGGAGGCCATCGCGCTGGAGCCGGCGGACGGCCATGACGAGCGCCAGCCACGCGCCGGTGACGGCCAGCGTCCGCGTGCCGCCATCGGCCTGGAGGACGTCGCAGTCGAGCAGGAGGGTGCGTTCGCCGATACCGTTGAGGTCCACGGCGGCGCGGAGCGCGCGGCCGATGATGCGGCGGATTTCGTGCGTGCGGCCGTCGGCGCGGCCGGAGGACGATTCGCGCGGCTTGCGCGTCGGCGTGCTGGCCGGGAGCATCGCATACTCGGCGGTGAGCCAGCCGACGCCTTTGCCGGCCAGGAACGGCGGCACGTTCTCCTCGACGCTCGCGGTGCAGATCACGGCGGTGTGGCCGGCACGGATGAGCGCGGAGCCGCGCGCGAACTTCATGCAGTCCATCTCGACGGTGACGCGCCGCAACTCGTCGGCGCGCCGGCCGTCGCTCCGGCCTCTCGAAGCCAAGCGGACCTCCTGACATCGTTTAGCGTAGATAACCTACTTTAGTTCAATCGACGTCATGTCGCGCGCAGTACGCTGCGCGCTCTGGCTGAGCGCAGCGAAGCATCTCACACCATAAACGGCTAACGGGGCGCAGCGTATGAGATTCCTCGCTGCGCTCGGAATGACCGCGCATTATGCAAGTTATTTCAAGGACGCCACACTACTTCTTCGTGAGGAGCGTGAGCAGCGCGCGCTCGGTGTGCATCCGGTTCTCCGCCTGGTCGTAGACGGCGGCCTGCGGTCCGTCCATCACGCCGTCGGTGATCTCCTCGCCGCGATGCGCCGGCAGGCAATGGAGCACGATGGCGCCCGGCTTCGCGCTGCGGAGCAATTTCTCGTTGAGCTGGTAGGGCGCGAATTCCTTCTTGCGCTTCTCGCGCTCCGCCTCCTGGCCCATGCTGGCCCAGACGTCGGTATAGACGGCGTCGGCGCCGCGCAGGAGTTTTCTCGGATCGGCGCCCATCTCGAGGCTGAACTTCTTGTTCTCCACCGTGCGTTCCAGCTTTTCGAGGTAGGCGTCGTCGAAGCCGTAGCCGGGCGGCGAAGCGAGGGCGAACCGCACGCCCAGCTTGGCGCAGAGGAACCCGAGCGAGCGCGCGACGTTGTTCCCGTCGCCGACGAACGCGAGCTTGGCGCCTTCCCAGCGGCCGACGTGTTCCTTGAAAGTCCAGAGGTCGGCGAGCGCCTGGCACGGGTGCGAGTAGTCGCTCAGCGCGTTGATCACGGCGACGCGGCTGTTGCGCGCCATTTCCTCGACGTGCCGATGCTGGAAGACGCGCGCGGCGATCACGTCCACGTAGCGGCAGAGGACGCGCGCGAAGTCGCAGACCGCCTCGCGCTGGCCGAGCTGCACTTCGCCCTGGCCGAGGGTGGTTGTGTGGCCGCCGAGCTGCGCCATCGCCACCTCGAACGAGACGCGCGTCCGCAGCGACGGCTTCTCGAACAGCATGCCGAGCGTCTTGCCCTCGAGCAGGGGGCCGAGGCGGCCTTCCCGCGCCAGAGTCTCCTTCTGACGCGCCGTGACGTCGAAGATTTCCAGGAGGTCCTCCAGCGGCGTGCTGGCAATGTTCACGAAATGCCGGCTCTTCATACGAGCTCCTTTTACCACGGGGAAAAAACGTAATCATTGACCGCGAAAGCGCGAAAACGGCAACGGAAAACGGCTTTGGAACCACAGATGAACACAGATGAACACAGTTGAGAATTTTCGTATCTGTGCTTATCTGTGTTCATCTGTGGTTTAAAGTCTTCTTTCGCGTTTTCCCGCTTTCGCGGTCAAAAAACTTGTTTTTTCGTCGTCTTTACTTTTCCGCCGCGAGCGAGTTTTCGAGGATATCGAGTCCCTCGTCCATGATCTCGCGCGAGATCGTCATCGCGGGCAGCATGCGGATCACCGTATCGTGCGTGCAGTTGATGAGCAGGCCCTCGGCCAGGCAGCGCGCGACGACGTCCTTGCCGGGGCGGTCGAGGTCCATGCCGATCATCAGCCCTTTGCCGCGGACTTCGCGGATGAAGGGGAACTTCGACTTCATGGCCAGGAGCCGGGTGGTTGTATGCCGGCCGACGGCCACGGTATTCTGGAGCAGGTTCTCCTCCTCGATCGCCTCGAACGTGGCGATGCCCGCCGCGCAGGCGAGCGGGTTGCCGCCGAAGGTCGAGGCGTGCGTGCCGGGCGCGAGTTTGTCGGCCACCTTGGGCTGGGCGACCAGCGCGCCGATCACCGCGCCGCCGCCGAGCATCTTCGACAGCGTCATGATGTCCGGCGTCACGCCGTAGTGCTGGTACCCGAACCATTTCCCGGTGCGTCCGCAGCCGGTCTGCACCTCGTCGAAGATGAGGATCATCCCCTCGCGGTCGCAAATCTTGCGGAGGCCCTGGAGGAATTCGGGCGTGGCGACGTTGACGCCGCCCTCGCCCTGGATCGGCTCGACGAGGATGGCGCAGGTCTCTTTGTCCACGAGCGCCTCGACGGCTTTCAGGTCATTGAAAGGGGCGTAGAGGAACCCCGGGACGATCGGCTCAAACCCCTTGTGGTATTTGGGTTGCGCCGTCGCGGAGATCGCCGCGAGCGTGCGGCCGTGGAAGCTGTTCTCGAAGGTGATGAACTTCCAGCGCGACTTGCCGGCGGCGGCGTGCGTCGCCAGGCGGGCGAGTTTCATCGCGCCCTCGTTCGACTCGGCGCCGGAGTTGCAGAAGAAGCACTTCCCGCCGAACGAACGCTCCGAAATCATCTGCGCGAACCGCGCCTGCGGTTCCATGTAATAATTGTTCGCGACGTGGAGGAGCTTGCCGGCCTGCTCGCGGATCGCCGCGACGACGCGCGGGTGGCAGTGGCCCAGACCGTCCACGCCCCAGCCGGGAAAGAGGTCTATGTAGCGCCGGCCGTCGGCGTCCCAGAGATGGCTGCCTTCGCCCCGGACGAAGACGATGGGCAGGCGCGTGTAGTTGCCGATGACATACTGCCGGTAGAGCTCGATCGTTTCGGAACTGGTCATCCTTTTCCTTTCGGGAGATTTGCCGCGACGGGTTCCTATATTACACGGCGGGTACGCGCTCTGCAAGAGAGCGGCGAGGCGGAATTCGGAAGGGCGGAATGACGACCGGCGCCCGGGAACGCGCCGCCAATTAGCGCGTTCCGGAAGTAACACCCATAAGCCCAGACCGCGTCACCCTGAGCGCAGCGAAGGGTCTCATGCCAGAAACCGTTGCTTGCACGCTGAGCATGAGATTCCTCGCTTCGCTCGGAATGACCGCGCGCTACGGAATTTATCTCTGAACCCCGCTAGAACGACGTCAGCAGCAGGCTGGCGAAGGTGCTGACGGGAATCTGTTCCTTGACGCTGCGCAGCGTCTCGCGCGCGTCGTCGAGCAGTTTCTTCACGTCCTCGTAGAGGTCCTTGTCGCGGGTGAGCCGCGCGATGGTGTTGTCGCCGGTCTCGAGCCGCTGGGCGACGACGCGCAGGCTCTTGATGGCGTCGCCGACGTCGTCGGCCATCTGGGGATCGTTGATGATCCGCGCCGCAAGGCCGTGGCCTTCCTGGATATTCTTGGTGAGCGCCTCGAGCCGGTCGAGCGTGCTGCCCAGGCGCGCCACGGAACTGCGCAGGTCCTGCGCCATCTTCTCATCGTTGAGCAGCGCGGAGACGACGCCCTTGCCGCTGTTGGCCTCGTCGCCGAGTTTCTTGATGGAGCCGAAGGCGTCTTTCGCCTGGGGGATGGCGGCGTCAAGCTGCGCGAGGATGTTGCGCAGGCGCTGGTCGTTGTCGGCCAGCAGCTTGCGCACGTCGGAGACGGAGCTCTTCAGGTCGTCGGCGATGCCCATGGCCTTGTTGTAGAGCTCGTCGGACCCGATGAGTTTCCCGACGGTGCCGCGCTGCTCGCGGATGTCCTCGGTCACCTTGGCGATGTTCTCGGAGGCCTTGCTCAGGTTGTCCAGCAACGCCTGGATCTTGGAGCCGCCGCCGGCGGACTTGAGCATGTCCTGCAGGTCCGTCGCGGCGGCATTGATCTTGAAGAGCACGTCGGTCAGCTCGATGGTGGGCCCAACGGGGATTTCCGAGCCGGGCTCCAGCCACGGCTGGTCGGGCTTGCCGAGCGAGATGTCAATGTACCGGTTCCCGAGCAGGCCGCCCCAGGCGACGGTGGCGATGGCGTCCTTGCGGATGCGGACCTTCGGGTCAATCGCCAGCGTCATCAGGACGCCGGTTTCCTTGAGCTCCAGGGATTTGATCTTGCCGACCTTCAGCCCGGCGACGGTGACGGGATCGTCGGGGTTCAGCTCGGAGGCGGACGGGAAGAAGGCCGTGTAATAGGCCTTCGGCTGGAAGTACTCGCTCACGTTGGCCACGCGGAAGGTGATCACGCCCAGGATCGCCAGGCCGACGAGGAAGAAGAGGCCGACTTTCGTTTCAACGCTCAGAGCCATTTCCGTCGCTCCCTATGAAAGTGGGGCGGTCCAGGCGGACGCCGTTAAATTTTCCAATCGCGATTGCGCGCAATGAACTCCTGCACGACCGGCTCCTTGGAATGGCCGAATTCCTCCGGCGTGCCCAGCGCGGTGATGATGCCGTCGTGGAACATGCCGATCCGGTCGGCCACGCGGAAGGCCGTGATCAGGTCGTGGGTGACGACGACGTTCGTGCAGCCGACTTTCTCCTTGAGATCGAGGATCAGGTTGTCCACGTTGGTCGAGAGGAGCGGATCGAGGCCGACGGTGGGCTCGTCGAAGAGGATGATCTTCGGCCCGAGCGCCAGCGTGCGCGCGACGGCCACGCGCTTGCGCATGCCGCCGCTGAGCTCCTCGGGCAGCAGCCGGTTCGTGTCCGCCATCTCGACCAGCGCCAGCTTTTCGTTCACGATCTGGCGGATTTCCTCGGGCGGTTTCTCCTTGAACTCCGCCAGGCCGAGCGCCACGTTCTCCTCGACGGTCAGGCTGTTGAGCAGCGCCGAGGACTGGAACACCATCCCCACGTTGCGGCGCAGCGCCAGCAACTCCAGCGGCGGCAGCTCGGCGATGTTCTTGCCGAGCACCGTCATCTCGCCCGAATCGGGCGTCAGCAGCGCCACGATGTGCTTGAGGAACACGCTCTTGCCGCAGCCGGAAGGCCCCACCAGGACGCACGTCGTGCCCTTCGCCACCTGGAGGTCCACGCCGCGCAGCACCTCGTGATCGCCGAAGCTCTTGCGGAGTTCGCGCGCCTCGATATCGTACGTCGGCTGTTGTGGGGTCTGCTGGGTCACATCATGAACCGGGTCACAAAATAATCGCAGATGATGATCCAGATGAAACTGGTCACCACGCAGCGAGTGATGGCTCGGCCGACGCCCTCGGCGCCGCCGCGCGTGCTCAGGCCGCGATGGATGGAAACGGTCGCCACGATCGCGCCGAAGAGGAGCGCCTTCACCAGGCCTTCGCCGACGTCCGACATGTCCAGGGACTTGAAGGCGGCCTTGAAATACGCTCCCCAGGTCATATTGAAGTAGGCCGAGGCGATGAGCGCGCCGCCGAACATCCCGACCAGGCTCGCGTAAATGACCAGGATCGGGAGCATGGTGATGCAGCCGACGAAACGCGGCATCGCCAGGTAGCGGATGGGGCTGATGCCGAGCGTGTAGAGCGCGTCAATCTCCTCGTTCACGCGCATCGTGCCGAGCTCCGCGGCGATCGCCGCGCCGATGCGCCCGGCCAGCAGCAGCGCCGTGATCACCGGCGCCATCTCCTTGACGATCGAGTTCGCCACCAGGCTCGGCAGCGCCTCCGTGTAACTGAACTGCCGCAGCGCGTGGCCGCTGTAGAGCGCGAGCGTCATGCCGATGAAGAGCGAGATCGCCGACGCGATGAAGAGGGTGTCGTTGCCGATGTTCTTCATCTGGACGAAGATGCGGTGCGGATGCTCCGCCACCCGGCTGCATTCGCGGAGGCTCTCCACGAACAGCACGACCATGTTGCCGGCCTCTTCGCACGCGCCGAAAAGCCGCGCGCCGAGGCTCTCGATCAGGGATTGCGGCATTCGTCAATCGTCCTTGGCCGAGGTCAGAACTTGATAAAGTACAACAGCCGCCAGGTGCGCGTCTCATGGCTCCGGTCGCAGGCGATGAGTCCCAGCAGCGCGCTCCAGCCGCTCTCCGCCGCCGGCGGCCTATCATATACCCTGAATATCGGTGCGAATTCAACTGCGTTGACCGCCGGCCCGCTGTCCACGCGCCAGAGGCGCCAGAGCGCCCGCCACGAGGTTTCGCCGTCGGCGGCATGTTCGTATTCGAAGACGCGGAAGAACGGCGCGAAATTGCGCTCCCACGGCGCGTACCAGCGCAGCGGGAAGAGCGAGAGCACCTCCAGGTGGCGCGCGCCGTCCCCGTCGTACCGGTACTTCACCAGCGGCCAGGCCTGCCATGCGCCGGAGGATTCCGTCTGCGGCTCAGGGCCCGGCGGCAGGGCGCCCGTCGCGCCGGCCCATGCCTCCGGCGCCGCCGGCGAGGCGGGCGGCACGGCCGGAGATTTCCGCAGCCGCGTTTCGCTCTCGTAGAACATCAGCGGAATCAGCCGGAACGAGAACGCGGTGTCCGTTCCCTTCTTCCGGCTGAACCAGCCGAGCGGCCAGAGATAATACCCGTCGGTCTTCTCCGGGCGTTTCGCGTAGGACAAAGCCGGCCAGAACGTCCAGCCGCTCACCTTCTCGCCCGAGAGCCGCCCCAGGAACGGCCACGGGAACCAGTGCTGCGTTTCGTTGCGCTCGAAATGCCCGCTGATGAACGGCCACGCGACCGACCAGTCCCAGCCGCCCGGGCCCGTCTCGGTGCTGTAAAACGGCCAGAACGCCCAGGCGTGGATCGTGCCTTGCGGCAGGATCACGTCCTCGTAGTGGATGAACGGCCAGAGCACGAAAAGCCTGTAGAGCTTGTTCGGCCGCCGGTTGATGCCGATCAGCGGCCAGAACTTGAACCCGCGCGAGCCGTCGTCCCAGCAGATGTACGAGAAGATCGGAAACAGGATGCTGTAGTCCTGCGCCTCGCGGCTGCGCTGGTACGTGTAAATCGGCCAGAGCACGATCACGATCTTCTGGCGGTCCAGGAAATTATGGATCACGCCGCCGAACGGGAAGATCAGCAGGTCGGACACGCCGTGCCCGGAATGCTGATAGAGCAGCGGAAGCAGGATCGTGCGGCTCTCCGGGGTGCCGTCGCTGGCGGTTTCATTCTCGTGCAGGAAGAGCGGATAAACCACCTGGCGGTTCACATCGGTGCGGCCGGTGCCGAATCCGAACGGCCAGAGCCAGTCCGACTCGGTGATCTTCTGGGCTTTGTCGGTTCGGCGGTTGTAGATCGGGCGGATATAGAGTTCCTCGAATGCGGCCGAGTCGCGCCACTCGAAGAGCGGCCAGAGCGCCTCGAAGCTGCGCTCGGATTCCGCGGGCGTGGATTCGGCGCGGCAGAGCGGCGAGAGATTGACGCTCGGCTCATCGGCCAGCGCCGGCCCGGCGGCGAAAAGAATGAGCCCGAGCGCCAACGCGGCGGCTGCGACTGCGCTTCGCGGCTCCGTGGCCGCACGCCTAATGGGTGATCTGGGTCCCAACACCTTTGTCCGTGAATATCTCCAGCAACAGCGCGTGCTGGACTCGGCCGTCAATGATGTGCGTCTTCCGCACGCCGGCCTTCAGCGCCGTCAGGCCGGCCTCCACTTTCGGCAGCATGCCGCCGTCAATCACCCCGCGGCGGACGAGGTCGTCAATCTGCGCCTCCGTCAGCGTGTCCGCGAACGAGCCGGCGTCTTTCGGGTCGGTCATGATCCCGCGCGTGTCGGTCAGGAAGACCGCCTTCTCGGCGCGCAGGCCTGCGGCGACGCAGGCGGCGACCATGTCCGCGTTGACGTTGAGCGTCTCGCCGTTCTGGCCGAGCGCCAGCGGCGCAACGATCGGCACCAGGTCCGCCTCCAGCGCGGTCCGGAACTGCGACTCGGCGATGCCGACCATGTCGCCGACCAGGCCCAGGTCAATCTCCTCGGTGCGGCCGTCGGCCGTCTGGATTTTCGTCAGCCGGCGCCGCGCCTTGAGCGCGCCCTGCGCCGGGCTCGCGAACGCCACCGGCCGCCCGCCGAGTTCCGCCAGCCGCTTGCAGATGCCCGCGTTGATGCGGTTCGCCAGCACGTCCTCCACGATCCGCAGCGTCGCCTCGTCGGTCAGCCGATGGCCGCGCACGAAACGCGGCTCGATCTTCCGCGCCTTCATCTCGCGCGTGATCTCCGGCCCGCCGCCGTGCACCAGCACCGGCCGGATTCCCACCGCGCCGAGGAAAAGCACGTCGCCGAGGACGCTCTCGAGCGTGGCCGGGACTTCCATCGCCGCGCCGCCGAACTTGACGACGAACACCTTGCCGCGGAACGCGCGGATGTACGGCAGCGCCTCGATCAGCGTCTGCGCTTTGCGGATCGCCTCTTCCATCGGGTTTCGCCCGTCGGTCATTGACGGCCATCCATGAATTGCCGGGTCGGATCACGGACACGGGATTATAAGGGCATCGGCGGAAACCGTCAACTTGAATCCCCGCCGGGCGCGTGGTAACATTGGGCGAGACGGCGGAGCGTGGTCTGCCGTCCATCGCCCCTTGACGTTGGAGTTCCCATCGTGAGGCTGAAAAAACTATTCCCGGGCCGGCGCGGCAACGGCGGCATCTGCATCCTGGGGCCCACGCCTTCCGGCCGGATGATCCTGGAGAACTTCCGCGCGAACGGCCGCGAGGTGGATTGCTTCGTGGACCCGCAGGGGAAGTTCCGCGGCGACTCCTGGGCCGGGCTGCCCGTCGTCAAGCTCGAAGGCCAGGCTCAGTTGCCCCGGCTGAAACGCATGGGCATCCGGCAGTTCGTCGTCGTCTCGGGCGCGGCGGTCTCGCGGCGGCGGCTCTACCGCGCGTGCATCGAGGCGGGGCTGACCCCCGCGGTGCTCACGCATCCGACGGCGATGGTCTTGCAGGAAGTGAAGATCGGCGCCGGCTGTGTCATCGGGGCGCGCGCGCTGCTGGGCGTGGGAACGGTCCTCGAGGAGAACTGCCTCGTCGGCATGGGCAGCCTGCTCGACCACGACTGCGTGGTCACCTGCCACGGAACCATCGGGGCCGGGACGACGCTCGGGGCTGGAACTCACCTGGAGGAAGGCGCCTTCATCGGCGACGGCGTAGTCGTGCTGCCCGGCCGCCGGATCGGCGCGGGCGCCATCGTCGTCTCCGGCTCAGTCGTCACGCAGGACGTCCCGTCCGGCGCCATCGCCGCCGGCACGTCGGCCCGCCTGGTCCGCCGGGGGCGAAGCGAGAGCGGCTGATTGACGCAAGACGATGGACGACGGACGATAGACGATCGTCCATGGTCTATCGTCTCTCGTCCATCGTCCCTCGTCTCTCGTCCCTCGTCTATCGTCCACCCCGCGCGAGCAAAACCACCACAATAATGATCGCCGCCGCCAGAACGACCCCCGCGACGGCCAGCCAGATCGGGAAGCGCTTGACCGCCGGCGCCCTGTCCTTTTCCTGGGCCGGCGCTTCGGCGCGCACCGGTGGACGGCGGCCGCGGTCTCCGCGGCGTCTCGGCCCGCGGACGCGCGGCGGCTCGTAGTTCACCTCTTCGGTCGGGCCCGCCGGAATGCTGGCGAAACCGTCGTCCGATTCCTCGCCCTCCGGCGGCTCGACGATCTCGTACCCGATGTCCTCGTCGAACGGGCAGGGGAAGTTCTCCTGCGATACCGGCGCACCTTCCGGCGCCTGGGATTCGGCCTCAGCGGAAGGGGAAGGCGCGGGCGGCTCGGCCGGCGGTCCGGCGGATGGACCCTGCAACGGCTCATCTGAGTCTTCGACGGACGGGACCGGGGCGATTTTTTCCGGCAATGCGCCTCGCTCCGATTCGGAAGGCGGGACGCTCTGCGCCGCCTTCTCCGGCGGAACCTGTCCCGGCGGGCCGGGTTGCGCGGGGATCTGATCAGCCATTCACAACGCTCCATGGACTACGGGCGCGCCCATCCCAAGGCCGGATTATGCCACAAATCCTTGCCCGGCTCAACCCCGAAGCGGCCCTCTTGCGGCCTCCGGCGTAAAATGCCGCATTTTCGCTTGACAAACGTTTCCCGCGCGGATAAGATAATAGACGGATTGGCCCGGGAGACGGGCCGGGCATCCTTCCTGATTCGAGATCGCTGATCACCCCTGCTGAGACAAATATTATCCTGCTCGCTATAACCACGCATTTCCAACGACAGGGTCGGCCGCAGCCCCATGTTCGACCAGCACGTTATCCGCGCGCTCGCCCGCCGTGGGCGGGCGTCGCATCCGCTCGCGCCGCGCAGCGAAAGTTCGCTGCCTCGCAGATTAGCAAGTGAAGATGGCTCGAAAGAAACTCTTCCTCATAGACGGGCACTCGCACCTGTACCGCGCGTTCTTCGCGGTGAAAGGGCTCACCTCGCCGGAGGGCAGGCCCACCAATGCCGTCTTCGGGTTCACCGCCATGCTTCGGAAGCTGCTGCGCGAGCAGAAGCCGGACTACCTGGCCGTGGCGCTCGACATGCCCGGCAAGACCTTCCGGCACGACCTTTTCGAGGACTACAAGGCCACCCGCGTGAAGCCGCCGGATGAATTCATCGCCCAGATTCCCCTGACGCGCGAAGTGCTCGACGCGCTGCAGGTGCCGGTTTACGCCCTGGAAGGCTACGAGGCGGATGACGTGCTCGGCACACTGGCCGTCCAGGCGGCCGGCCTGGGCGTCGACGTGGTTATCGTGACGGGCGACAAGGACGCGGCGCAACTGCTGGGGCCGAATGTCTCGGTCCTCGATACCGGCAAGGACCAGACGCTGACGGCGGAGAAGCTCCGCGAGCGCGACGGCATCGCGCCCGAACAGGTCATCGAGGTCATGGCGCTTTCCGGCGATGCGAGCGACAACGTCCCCGGCGTCGCGCACGTCGGCCCGAAGACGGCGCTGGAGTTGATCCGGGAATACGGCACGCTGGAGAATGTCCTGGCGCACGTCGGCGAAATCCGCGGCCAACGGCTGAAAGAGAGCCTGACCCAGCACGCCGACACGGCGCGCCTGAGCCGCCGCCTGGTGACGATTGACACGAAGGCGCCGGTCGAGCTTTCGCTCGACGCCTGCCGGGTGAAACCGCCCGAGCCGGAGCGGCTGATCCCCGTCTTCCAGAAACTGGGCTTCCGGCAGTTCATCGCCGAGTTCCCGGTGGCGCCGACGCGCGAAGAGGCGGCCGCCTATCACCTGGTGGACACCGAGGAAACGCTCGAGCCGCTTCTCGCCGCCCTGCGCGCGCAGAAGCGGTTCTCGATTGACCTGGAGACGACGAGCACCTCGCCGATGCTCGCGGAGATCGTCGGCCTCTCCGTCTCCTGGAAGCCGAAAGAGGCCTGGTACATCCCGACGCGCGCGCTCGCGCCCGACCCGACGCTCGACACCGAGAAGGTGCTCGACGCGCTGCGGCCGATCCTCACGGACGAGTCGGTCGGCAAGATCGGCCAGAACATCAAGTACGATGCCGTCGTGCTGCGCCGCCACGGCGTGGAACTGCGCGGGATCGTTTTCGACACGATGATCGCCGCCTATGTCCTCGACGCCGAGCGCCGCCGATACGGGCTCGACGAGCTCGCGGCCGATTACCTGAACTACCGGATGATCCCGATCACCGACCTCATCGGCAAGGGCAAGAAGCAGATCACCATGGACCGAGTCCCGGCGCGGAAGGTCTGCGACTACTGCTGCGCGGACTCCGACATCGCGCTGCGGCTCTCCGAGATCCTCGACAAGCTGCTGCGCGAGCAGAAGATGCACGACCTCTTCGCGCAGGTCGAAATGCCGCTCGTCTCGGTGCTCGCGGAGATGGAATTCCAGGGCATCGGGCTCGACGTGGCCGCGCTGCGCACCATGTCGCAATGGCTCGAGCAGGAAATGGCGAAGCTCGAAAAACAGATTTACCAGGAGGCCGGCGAGGAGTTCAACATCGGCTCCACGCAGCAACTGGCGAAGATCCTCTTCGAGAAACTGCGCCTGCCGCGCGGCCGCAAGACCCGCACCGGAAGCTCCACCGACAGCGACGTGCTCGACCAGCTCTCCGCCGGGCACCGCCTGCCCGCGCTGGTGCTTGAATACCGGCAGTTGAGCAAGCTCAAGTCCACTTACGCGGACGCGCTGCCGGAGATGGTCGCGCCCGGGACCCACCGGCTGCACACCTCGTTCAACCAGGCGGCGACGGCCACCGGGCGGCTCAGCAGCAGCGACCCGAACCTCCAGAACATCCCGATCCGCAGCGAAATCGGCGAGCGCATCCGCAAGGCCTTCGTCGCGAGCGACCCGCGCAACCGGCTGCTGACCGCCGATTACTCGCAGATTGAGCTGCGCATCCTCGCGCACCTCAGCGGCGATGCGGCGCTGCGCGAGGCGTTCGCGCAGGATGTGGACATCCATCGCTTCGTCGCCGCGCAGATTCACGGCGTCAAGCCCGAAGAGGTCACCCCCGCGATGCGGCGCGTGGCCAAGACGACCAATTTCGGCATCATCTACGGCCAGGGCCCGTACGGCCTGGCGCGCCAGTTGAAAATCCCGAACGAGGAAGCCGCCGAGTTCATCGCGGCCTACTTCCAGCGCTATCCGGGCGTGAAGGCGTTCATAGACCGAACCATCGCCGAAGCGCGGAAGAACGGCGCCGTGACCACGCTCCTCGGCCGCCGCCGGCCGCTGCCGGGCCTGAACGACCCCGACCACGCCACCCGCGCCTTCGCCGAGCGCGCCGCGGTCAACACCGTCATCCAGGGCACCGCCGCCGACATGATCAAGGTGGCCATGATCCGCATCGCCCGCCGCCTGCGCCAGGAGAAGATGCGCACCCGGATGCTGCTCCAGATTCACGACGAACTCCTTTTCGAGGTGCCGCCCGCCGAGGAGATCAGCGCGACCGACCTGGTCTCCACGGAGATGAGCACCGCGCTGAAGATGGACGTGCCGGTCAAAGTGAACGTGGCCCTGGGCCGAACGTGGAGCGAAGCGAAATAGCGTGCCCGTCAATCCCATAATTCCCGTAACGCCCACGCCGAAAACGCCGAAAGTCCTCGGCCTCACCGGCGGCATCGCCTCGGGCAAAAGCGCCGTCGCGGCGATGTTCGCGCAACTCGGCGCGGCGGTGATTGACGCTGACGCCATCGCGCGCGAGGTTCTGCGGCTGCCGGAAATCGCCGAGAAACTGCGCAAGAACTGGGGCCACGAGACGTTCCGCGACGGCCGCCCCGACCGCGCGCGCATCGCCGAGATCGCCTTCAACGATCCCGCGAAATTGAAGGAGCTCACCGGCTGGGTCCACCCGCCGACGTTGCGCGAGATGCGCGCCCAGCTCGACCGCGCCCTGGCCGACCGCGGCGTGCCGCTCATCGTCATTGACGCGCCGCTCCTCATCGAGGCCGACCTGGCGCCGTGGTGCGATGCGCTGGTCTTCGTGGACGCAGCCGACCCGCTCCGCCTCGCGCGCGCGCGCGCCGACCGGGGCTGGTCCGACGACGAGGTCCTCCGCCGCGAAGCCGCCCAGGCGTCCCTGGCGGAAAAGCGCGCGCGCGCCTCCGTCGTCCTGGACAATAATGGTTCCGTGGAAGAGGCCCGCGCCGCGGTGGCGCGGCTCTTCCGCCAGTGGGTTTCCGATCCGAGTTCAACCGCAGCTTCATGTCGCGCGCAGGACCCTGCGCGCTCGGGCTGTCCATCAGGAGGAGAGAGGAATGGCTAGGCAGAAACCGATGCCGCCGACACCGAACGAAGACGCGAATCACGACGCCGCCGAGAGCGAGACGCCCGAGCAACCCGCGCGGCCGGCGGCCGAAGTCAAGGCCAGCGACCGGCTGTTCATCGCCGACCTGCAGCACATGACGATCAAGGAACTGCGCGATACCGCCAAGCGCGAGAATATCTCCGAGTATTCCTCGCTCAACAAGCAGGACCTGCTCTTCAAAATTCTGAAAGAGCGCTGCAGCAAGAACGGCCTGATGTACGGCGAAGGCGTGCTCGAAGTCCTGCCCGACGGCTTCGGCTTCCTCCGCTCGCCCGATTACAACTACCTGCCGTGCCCGGACGACATCTACATCTCGCCCTCGCAGATCCGGCGGTTCGGGATCAAGACCGGCTCGATCGTGCAGGGGCAGATCCGGCCGCCGAAGGACGGCGAACGGTACTTCGCGCTGCTGCGCGTCGAGGCGATCAACTACGAGGCGCCCGACGTCATCAACGAGAAGATCCCGTTCGACGAGCTCACCCCGCTCTATCCGCAGGAGCGCCTGCGCCTGGAGACCGACCCGAAGAACGTGGACATGCGCATCGTGGACCTCATCACGCCGATCGGCAAGGGGCAGCGCGGCCTCATCGTCGCCCCGCCGCGCACCGGCAAGACCGTCATCATCCAGAAGATCGCCCAGTCCATCGGGGAGAACCACCCCGAGGTCAAGCTCATCGTCCTGCTCGTCGCCGAGCGGCCCGAGGAAGTCACCGACATGGAGCGCTCCATCAAGGGCGAGGTCATCAGCTCCACCTTCGACGAGCCCACCAGCCGCCACTGCCAGGTCAGCGAGATGGTCATCGAGAAGGCGCGCCGGCTCGTCGAGTACGGGCACGACGTCGTGATCCTGATGGACTCGATCACGCGCCTCGGCCGCGCCTACAACGCCGAGGTGCCGCACAGCGGCAAGATCCTCTCCGGCGGCGTGGACTCCAACGCCCTCCAGAAGCCGAAGCGCTTCTTCGGCTCGGCGCGAAACATCGAGGAGGGCGGCTCGCTCACGATCCTCGGCACCTGCCTGATTGACACCGGCAGCCGCATGGACGAAGTGATCTTCGAGGAGTTCAAGGCCACCGGCAACATGGACCTGCACCTCGACCGGCGCCTGGTGGACCGGCGCGTGTTCCCCGCGATTGACATCGAGCGCTCCGGCACGCGCAAGGAGGAACTGCTCTTCTCCGACGACGAGCAGAAGCGCATCTGGATTCTGCGGCGGGTCCTGAGCGAGATGCAGATGGTCGAGGCGATGGAGCTCCTGCGCGACCGCATCTCGCGCAGCAAGAGCAACGAGGAATTCCTCCGCTCCATGAACCTCAATGCGTAGGTGAGGCCGGATCGCGGGCGGCATTCCACGCTCCGCACTCCGCACTCTACACTCCGCACTCCGTCAGGGACCCTCGATGGACTATGGCCTGCTGATCGTCTTTCTCTGCGGCGGCACGTGGCTCTACGGCGCCGTGCTGCTCCTGCTCAGCGACTGGCGCTGGAACCTCGGCCGCGTCATTCAGTACGCGCTCTGCGGCTCGTTCGCGGCGTGGCTCCTCCTGACCCATCGGACCGAACTGCACACCGCTTACATCCCGGTGGTCGTGAACCTCCTGGCGGCGACGCTGTTCCTGCCGATCTTATTCCAGCGGCGCATCCACGCGCTCTTCACCCGCGGCAACGCGCGCGCGGCCCGGCGCTGGGGACTGGCGCTGTCGTGCCTCCTCTGGCGGCCGAGGTCGGCCACGTTTCCCGCGATCGAGCAGATCTTCGCCGCGGCCGCGCGCGGCAGCGCCGGCTTCCTGGAGAGCGTCCCCCGCGGCCATTGGCTCGGGCGCCTGACCATCGCCACCTCCCGCAAGGGATTCATCGAGAGCCAGATCAACTCCTGGACCGCGCTGGGCGAATACCGCACCGCGATCGAGCTGTTCGAGAAACACTTCGCGCCGGGCGGATTGCGCCCCGACGCCGACCTGCTCTACACGATGGTCATTCCCTACGGCGAGGCGGGCGACCTGCCCAGAGCCGCCCAGTGCCTCCGCCGCGCGGAAGAGATGGTCGCCCGGCCGAACTCGCAGGATCTGCGCCGGTTCGTCGCCTTCATCCACGCTTACGCGCAGGCCGGCCGGGTCTATGCGCTCGAACGCCTGCTCGACCGGAACGGCGCCGTCGCCTCGACCCTGCCGACGGCCTACGTGCGCCTCTGGCGCGGCGTGGCGCTGCTGCGGCACGGCGAGCCGGAAGCCGGCCGAGCCGTGATCGCTTCCGCGCTGGCCCGCCAGCACGCAGGCGAGGCGTGGCTGCGCCGGATCGGCGAGCCGTACCTCGCGGCCGGCGGCGGCGCTCCCGCGGCGCACACCGCCGAGACGGACGCCGACCTCGACGCGGTCGAGCTGCTCGAGGAGCGCGCGCCGATCGCCGCCGCCCGGCCGCTCGTCCCCGCCGTCGCGTGGAAACCGGCGCTCACCTGGGGCCTCATCGCCGCCTGCATGGCCGTATGGCTCGTCACCGAGCTCTCCGGTTCGAGCGAGTCCTCCTACACGCTCGCGCAGTTCGGCGCGAACGTTCCGGGCCTGGTCAAAGCCGGCGAGTGGTGGCGGCTCGTCGCCAGCGTCTTCCTTCACATCGGGCCGGTGCACCTGCTCTTCAACATGTACGCGCTCTATCTCTTCGGCGCCTTCGTCGAGCGGTTGGCGGGCCGCTGGGAGATGTTCGTGGTCTTCATGGTCGCCGGGATTTGCGGTTCGGCGGCGAGCACGTGGCTGGGAAACCCGGCATTGTCGGCGGGCGCCTCCGGCGCGATCATGGGGCTGCTCGGCGCGGCGGCGGTGATCGCGATCACCTTCAAGTCCATTCCGGCGCACGTGCGCAGGGTCTATATCTTCAACTTCATCTTCATCGCCGTGCTCCAGATGCTCTTTGGATTCTTCGAGCCGAACATTGACAACTTCGCGCACCTCGGCGGATTGGTCGGCGGCGCGCTGATCGGCCTGCTGCTGCGTCCGGCGGGCATCGCGGGCCGGCGGGGAACGGCCTTCCACGTCGCGGGGCTGGCCATGGCGCTCGTCGCCGCCGTCAGCCTGTTCAACGTCGTCCGCAACGTCCAGGGCGGCGGCTATCCGGCCAAGACCCCGCCGCTGGTGCTGGTGAGCCGCGAGGACCCGGACCGCGGCTGGAGCGTCGAAGTGCCGAGTTTCTGGATTTCGCTCGTCCAACCGGAGCGGGTGCAGTACGAAGGTCCGCTGGGCGAGGTCCTGCTCATCGAGCCGGCGAAGGTGGCTCTCCCGAGCGGCGACAGGCTTGCGACTGCCGGGAAGAGAATTCGCCGCCGTGCACCGGAGTTCATCACGAGCGAGGACAATACGCGCATCGCCCTGTTCCGCTTCCGCGTGGTGCAGTCCGGCGGCAGCTATGACCTGCTTTTCAAATGCGAAGCCCGCGACGCGGACGCATTCCAGGACCTGCTGCAGCGGATCCTGGAGAGCTTCGAAGTCCACGCGCGCCCGCCGCAGCAGAAGCCGCTCCCGCCGAAGCCGTTCCAGCCGCACGGGCCTGCGGCGTAACATATTAGGAGATTCGGAGATTAGGAAATTGGGAGATTAGGAAATAAGCCTTAAGGCAGCCTTTCCCGCAATCTCCCAATCACCCAATTTCCCAATCTCCTAATCACCCAATCTCCCAACCTACGCCCACTGCTCGACGATTTCCTCCGCCGCCTTCGGCATGACTCCGACCAGCCGGGCCAGGTCGAGGATAGTGAACCGCGAGCGGATCTCGTGCGAGTGCAGCAGCACGCCGAGCAGTTGCTCCTTGCCGATGCCGATGTCCGCCGCCCGCGAGGCCGCGCCGGCGCGCGAGAGGCAGCGCTGGATGGCCTCCGGCGTCCGCGTCAACGGCGCCAGGTCCGCGCGGATGCGGTCCCACTCGCCCGGCTGCGCCAGCTTCCGCGCCGCCAGCCGCATGCGCTCCGCCTTGGCCGAATACTCCTGCCGCATCTCGCCCGCGAGCTTCCCCCAGAACCGCTCGTCCGGCGAAAGCTGCGGCTCCGCGGCCGACGGAGACTCCGCCGCCAGCACGCGCCGGTAAAGCTCCGACGCCAGCACCGTGCCGACGCCCACCTGCCGCCCGTGCATGTCGTGCTCCGTCTCGTCGCGCAGCGACAGCATGTCGAGCGTGTGGCTCATCATGTGCTCGCCGCCGGAAGCCGGCGAAGAAGTCTCCGCCATCGTCATCGCCGCGCCGGTCAGCAGCAGGGCGCGGAACAGCGCGTCAATCGCCCGCGGCGACCTGGCCTTCAACTCGTCCGGGTGCTCCAGGTAGAGCGGCTCGATGTCGGCGATCAGGTTCACCGACCGCGCGCAGTAGTAATCGCCGAAGAGCAGGTGGTTGAGCCGCCAGTCCGTCGTGCTGACCGACTTGGCCAGCACGTCGCCCAGGCCGGAAGCGGTCATCTTCCACGGCGCGGCGGCGATGACCGCCGGATCGGCCGCGAGCGCCACCGGCGGATGCGCCCACTTCACGCGCTTCACCCCCGCGATCGTCGGCGCCGCGTTCGAGCTGGCGTAGCCGTTCATGCTGGCCGCCGTGGCGAAGCTCACGAACGGCAGCTTGCGGTCCTCCGCCAGCCACCGGCTGAGGTCCGTCACCACGCCGCTCCCGACCGGCAGCAGGAAGTCCACCGGCCCGAGAAGCGCGGCGAGTTTCTCCTTCGTCACGTCATCGCATTCCGGGACGTGCCCGTTGCTCCGGTCCGGCACGAGCAATTCGGAAACCGTCCAGCCGTCCGAAGCCATCCTGCGCGACACCTCCGCCCCCGCGATCTCGCGCGTGCGGACATCCATCACCACCGCCACGCGCCGTCCCTTCACGCAGCGGGCGCAGAGCGCCGGCACTTGCTCCGCGGCGCCGCGCTCGAACAACACCTCGCGCGGCTCGATGCGGTGCGTCTTGCCGCACTCGCAGGCGAACGTCCTCCCGAAAAGCTCCTCGCTCGTCGCATGGCGTGTCATCGTAGCTCCATCCTCAAAGGCGCGCCGGTCATGTCACCGCTGCATTCTACATCATCGTAATCGTAATCCTAATCACTACTGTCCGGTTAAATCTCTAGGAATGACAACTGTTTTGTAACGTTGATCTCCGGATTTGAGATCGGGCCTTGTGAAAAGAGCTGTAAAACCGGGTCTTTTTGGA